>JBBTWJ010000006.1:0-120671 GCA_038062895.1 Patescibacteria group bacterium | reverse complement strand
GCAAAAGAACAATCTAAAGTATCATTTTTACCAACACGAAACTTTACTTAGCTGGCTTTTGTTCAGTTTTTTCTGTAATGATTGCGTGTCCATTTTAAAAAATCCGGTTTTCCAAATAAATGGAAGGTCTCGATAATCTTTTGGCTTTGGCAGTCCCTTTCCTAAATCGAAACCAAAGATGTCTATTTCCACGTGAGTCAATTTGGTTACTTGTTCAGCAATTTTTCCAAGTGCTAATAGTCCATTGCCTCCTCCCACTCCAAATTCAATCGCCGATATTCTCTGTATTCCCAAAGAGTGGGCTTCGCGCGCTGCGAGCCACAGGCAGTATGCGTACGGCATTCTGTCGATCGCGTTGATTTCCAGCCTAAGTCTAAACCCTATATCCATGGGAATTTGAGCGAGCATATAAACAAGAGCAAGTTGTGGGTTGCAGATGGCCTTAATTACTGATAGCCATGTTATTTTCATATGGTGTCTGTTTTTCCATATGCTTCAAGAACAAATGGATTGTTTTTCATAGATTCGAAATTTCTCGAAGTGCTAAAGAATCCGGACTCAATTTTTTCCATGAGGTCGTCAAAGACGACCTCGCTTGGACTGGTTTTGTAAGGATTTAACATTGTTCTATCCCATGTTTTCGGAAGATTCATGGCTTTGACTGCGTTTTCATAGAGATGGTCATTGGAAAGTATGGTCGCTCCTGTTTGAATAGTCTCCGGGCGCTCGGTAGACAACCGTGTGATTAAACAGGGAACTCCAAGGATAAGCGCTTCTTCTTGGACGGTACCACTGTCGCTGACGATGATCCGGGCGTCCTGTTCTAGCTTGAGAAATTCCAGAAATCCGAGTGGTTTCATCTGAATGACTCCGGTGTTAGCAAAAAGTGTCTGGAGGCCAAATTTTTCTAGTTTGCCCTTTACTCTCGGCATGACGGGGAACACCACGGGCATATCTTTTGAAAGTTTTACTAAGCCTTCGATTTTTTGCTTTAATTCTTCCTGACTTTGTGTATTTTCTTCTCTATGGATGGTGACCAGGGCATACGAGCTTTTTTTAAGGTTTAGCGTTTGGAGGATGGGAGAAGCTTGGGCCATCGGCAGGAATGCTTTGATGGCGTCATCGATAATATTTCCAATCACCTTGATCCGGTATTGGGGTATTCCTTCGGACAAGAGAATATCTTTGTATCTGGGCAGATAACAATAGATCATATCGGAGAGATGGTCGATGATGATTCTGTCCTTCTCCTCCGGCATCCGCCAGTCGAAGCTTCTCCCGCCGCCCTCGATGTGGATGACCGGCACCTGGTACCGGGCCGGGATGACGGAGGAGATGACGCTATTGGTATCTCCCAAGTACATGATCGCGTCGGGATGTGTTCGTTCAATAAATTCGGATAACTTTTGGAACAAGAGTGCTGTTTGGTACGGGTGGGTGGTCGGCCCGCCGCTTTCTTTGAGCACTTGGCCTATATGAAAGTTTTCCTCGGGCTTCCTCACTCCCAACTGTTCATAAAATATCTCGTCCAGTTCGTAATCAAAGTGTTGTCCGGTATGAGCATAGATGTGTTCATAGTTGCCCTTGTCCTGCCCCTCATCAAGAAGTTTGATGAGCTTATGCATCCTGATGATATCCGGCCGTATTCCCAGGAGGGTGACCAATTTAAATTTTTTCATATGATTGGAGTTCTTGTAAGGCTTGAGTCATCGTCATATGCCCGTAGAGCGATGTGAAAGCAGGATAGATAGTCGCAAGCGTTCTGTCAATTGGGCCCTTTTGGTCTGTAACGGCGTTGATTGTTACATTTTTATGAAATATTTTCTTAAAAAGTTCGAGAAGTTCATATTTGGTGACCGCGGTATTAGGTACGAAATGGTAGAGGTGATTTATTTTTCTAAATTTTTCAAATACATTCATTTCAATAATTTTATGACATAATTGCGCAAACTGCAGCGTCGTCACTCCATTCCATTTATGATGCGTGTAACCGTTGAGCGTCGCTCCCTGGGGCTCGTGGAGGAACCATCCGAGGAGACTATATGATGTGTTTTGTTCCGGACCCACGATGGAACACCGGACATGAAGGACATTGGGTGAGATCACTTCGCCCAGGCTTTTGGTTTTTCCGTAGACATCGAGGGCATCATGAGGAGATTTTTCCGTATATTGTCCCAGTAAGCCCGAATACACGCAGTCTGTGGCGATCTGGAGGATCCGTGCGGGGGAGTTTTTGCAATACTCGGTTAATACATGGGGAAAGAGTGCATTGACCTCTATGGCGTTTTGTACTCCTTTAGGATCGCTATCCTGGCAATACGGCTTAATGATGCCGATGCAGTTGATGATGTAGTCAAATGAACGGATGAAAGCGAACTGTTTCGGGCCATGGAGAAATTGCTGTGCGTCAAAATATTGAATATTTTTATCACTGTTGTTTTGATTCCTGACTGTACCGATGACCTGGTAGGCCGTCAAGCTAGAGAAAAAGCGATACATCATGGAGCCGAGCATTCCCGTGCTGCCTAAAATCAGAACTTTTGTTTTCATAGAATGGGAGTATCCCAGATTTGAGATCCCCAGTAATCATGAGGGAACCGGAAATCATCATTGAGGGAGGCGGTAAGCGTGCTGGTTGAAAAAAATATAACCTTCGTGTTTACTTCCAGCGCTTTCCAGCCGTTTGCATAATGCGGGGGGATAGAGAGGATTTGGTTCTTTTTATCCGAGAGCATATAGCGTTCAACGACGGTTTCCTTGGAAGGTGTATCAAAATTATCTACATATACGGCGCAAAGCAAAGCGCTCCCTGATGCTACGTATACATACTTACCTTCTTCTTTGTGTCCATGAAATGCACGGATGGGATGGGTATCTGAATTTTCGACTACATAAAACCTTTTGACATCCTGGAAGTCGAATGCATTAACGAAACGGACAGTCCCTCGTTCGTCAGTACGGACATCGCCCTCAAGGAGACTGCATTGAGGATGTATTGATGTCTTATTTTGTGAAGCTGGTTTCATATTGCGCCATGAATTGGAGTAAATACTTTTCATTGGAATACAGCTCTAATTCAGGGTTTCTGATGCGGTGAGAAGATATAAGGTCATACACTTCTTTGATCCCGTGGGAAATTGTATATTTGGTTTTCGTAGAAAAGATGCCGTCATGAAGCCCCTTCGTAATCACCGCGTTGTAGTTACGGTTATCCTGAAATTTTTGATCCGTGATAGAAATGTTGCAACCTGTCACCTCGCGTATCTGTTCTCCTATGTCCAGTATCGTGCTGTTGGCAGTCGCCAGATTATAAATACCGGTGGCACTGGTATCGAGGTTTTTGGTGATGATCTCTCCGATATCTTTCACATGGATAAACGGCCGCCACTGCTTACCGCCAAAAATAGTGAGCTGTTTATTTTTGACCGCATTCATGGTCATATAATTGATAGCCAAATCCATGCGGATTCTGGAGTACGTATCAGATAGCCCGAAGGCCGTCCCTAAACGGAATATGAGGGCGTTATTGGCCACCAAGTACTTCTCGGCCTCAAGTTTGGTTTGGGCATAGAGAGAAAGAGGATTGGTAGGAGAGGCTTCGGTTACAGGAGTGATGCTTGCACCATATACCGAACAGGTCGAAGTAAACAGGATGCGTCCGGCGAAGTGATGGGCGAGCCATGCTACCGAGTCCTGATTGACTTGCTTCGTGATACTGGGCTGTATGGCGCAGGCGCCGTCTCCGACGATAGCTGCTAGCCAGATCACGTGGGTGAATCCCGGGAGCAGACTTATGAGTTTCTTGGTATCGCGCACGTCCCCATACTGGAAATCCACGGGCTTCAGGTAATGGCTTTCATACGTGAGGTTGTCATATACCGTGAAGGGAATTTTGTGTGAATTGAGACTATCCGTGACAGACCCGCCGATGTATCCTGCCCCGCCGACGACAAGCACCCGTTTGATCATGACTGAATTATACTATGAACGGTTTATATCTCCAATTTATTTTTTTCATTTAATGTATCCGATATTTTAAGTATTTTGACGGCAAATAAATCAAAAGAAAGACTTGGGAAAAAATAGAGGAGCGGTTCTGTGATAAAGGCAATGAATCCCCAAAATAGCCAGGGTTTAAGAGTGATATCTGCATGTCCGCCTCTTATGAATTTAAAGCTCCGTAGACCATAGACTCTGTATTTGAGTAGTTCAAAATCTTTTTTTATCCACCCAGATTTATGTTTTTGATGCGGATTATCGTCATACGGATGTTGTTGTGTTACTCCGTTCGGAGTAAGAATGACAATTTTATTTTTTGCTATTTTTTCCATTTTATTGATTAACTGAAGTCCTTCCGCTTTTTGTAAATGTTCGATAACGTCTAAAGCGATAACTGCGTCAAAACTACTTCTTTTATAATACTTATCAATATTGAGAATGTTGCCGATTCTATAGTTGCTATGAATATTTCGTTTTTGACTAACCTTGATGCTGCGTTTATGTATGTCGATACCTTCACAGTGGAACGTTTTTTTTAAGTACTGTATCGGTGAATCTGATCCACAACCTACATCTAACACGGATGCACAACCGTTTAGCTGTTGTTGGAGGATTGTATAGAAAAAAATATCTTTATATTGATTCACGAGGGCTTTAAAGTTATTCATATTAGAACAAATCACCTACATAATGTTTTCCTAAATCACTATGCTACAATACTCCGTATGAATTTACTATCGCTCATCAATAAACATAAGCTTGTCATATTCGTAAGTCTTGTCCTATTTATCGTACCCTTTTTTTGGTTAAAGCCGGGGGAGATGGATTTAGGGGGAGATAGCAACCGACTGTATTTTTATGACCCTATATCTTTTATAAAAAGCATTAGTTTATATGATGTTTTTCCTCTCGGTAGGGGATCGATAGAACCAAGTTATTATTACCTCCCCTTTGTAGGATTTCTTGCCCTTCTCAAAACAATTGGATTTTCATCTACACAGATGATCAGCCTGATCAATTCCTTAAAACTTGCAGTCGGATTTATCAGCATTTTTTTGATCGTTCGAGCGCTACTGCTGGAGGCAGTACAGGTTCGGAATTCCAAAATCACTCAGGCAGCACTTTTATCTGGACTTTTTTACATCATTTCGTTCAATTCGTATCATATGGCTGTTTTTTGGGATAGAGCAATACTTTCCCATATGCAGGTATTTTTGAACCCCCTCATTTTCTATTTGCTTCTTAAGTTTTTTTTCTCTCATTCCTACTCATATTTATGGATAAGTTTGTTAATAAGTTTCATTTTTTCTCCAAATTTTGGTTTGACGTCTGTGCCGCCATTTTTCGCGTTTTATCCATTGGCATTAGTATTTTTATTTATCTATGTAGGTGTATTTAGAAAAAAGCCTATCCCTTGGGTAGGAGTGTGTGTTGGTGTAGTTGGTTTTTTGTTTCTTCATGCTTTTCAACTTTTTGGTCAAGTCGCCAGTCTGTTTGACAACAGCAGTTCTACTAACGTGAGAGTATTTAATAAAGAACAAATAGAACAAGGAGGTGTTAATTATTTTACCGCTGTGCATGGACTAGCAAAAGGAGTTTATTCCATTCTTCTTCCTTCGGCCATTAGACAATTACAATGGACTTCCTTTGCGGCTCCACTGATCGTTATCGTGGGACTTCTGTTAAATAGAAAGAGAAAAGAGTTTTTGTTAACAGCGCTTTTTTTTGCCCTAACGTTTTTTTTGGTGACTGCAAATATTACGGATACAGGTTTTTCTTTTTACAGAGTATTATTTTACATTCCTGGTTTTTCAATCTTCAGAAATTTTTATACTCAATGGTTATTTGTCTTCATATTTTTTTATGCACTCTTGTTCGGTTTCGGGTCATATACTATTTTGGAAAAGTTAAAACCACACGGTGCAAAGATATTTTATGTATTTGCGCTGCTTTTTTTTGTCACAGCGAGCATTCCGCTTGTTTCCGGAGAAATAGTAACAAAAAATATCATTAGAGGATCCAATAATGTTAAATCTACATTTATCGTAGATCCACGACTTGAAGAGACTCTGCAATTTGTCAGGACACTTCCTGATGATGGAAAAATATTATCGTTGCCTGTTACGGATTATTACCTTCAAATAGTTTCTGGTAGGGACGGTGGGGCCTATGAGGGACCTTCCATGATAACCTTTTTGACAGGTAAATATAGTTTTGTGGGGTATCAGCATTTCGGATATTTAGATACCGACCCGGCACCCTACGCCAATGAATTGATGAAGTATGCAAAAGAAAAGAACTACGATCGCATTACCCGAATATTAACAACATTGAATATCCGTTATATTTTTCATAATTCTGATCCGAAAGCATACGAAGATGGTTTTTCCCCCGGCCCTTTTGGATTTATGATGACGTCTCTACCGAAGACTCAAGAAGAGTACAGTTTCTTTTTGATGAACCTTCCTATTTATTTGATTTATGTCAATGGACCATACAAAATTTATGAAATTGCTAACTCTGCATACAATTCCACTATATTTATTCCTGGTGGGGCCTATCAAAGCAGAGAGGTCTCGTTTCATAAGGATAAAACCCACGATGTCTTTATGAGCGATGAAACATGTAGCAAGTCAAAATACAAATATATCTGTGAGGGAGGATATAAGAAGCCTAAGGCTGATATCAGTTTTGAAATGGTTAACCCGACGTTATACACAGGCATTATAAAGACGCATGAGCCTGTTGATTCACTGATGTTGGTATTGCAACATTCATTCCATAAAGGATGGAAGCTGATTCTTGATCAAATCAATGTTCAGGAGGACTCGCATATACCTGTAAATGGTTACGCAAATGGGTGGTTGTTGAGAGACTTAGAAAGTGAGCGAACATACGCATTTACGATAAAGCTTGAGCCTCAAAAATACTTTTGGTACGGTGCGTTGATAACGGCGGTATCCCTGCTCGCATTGCTCTGTGGCCTTTTATATCTTCTCTATAAGCGGATACACAATCGGAATTAGTATATTCGCGTAATATGCGGAGTCATATCATGGGGTGAGAGGGATTATATCCTAAGTAGGATATACCCATTTTTATTAATGATTGTTTGGTATTGAGATAGCCCTATTTCCTCAAGAGTCACATAACTTTCATCAAACAGAATGAAGTTTATGTTGAATTTTTTCATGATTTTATCGATCGGTTTTTTAACTACCGGGTAGATATCGGTTAGATACGTTAGCCCTTCATTATTATATGTTGTTAGAACTTTACCATTAATAAAGTACGTTAAAGCATCCCCAAATTGTAACGGAAAAACTGCGACTCTTGCCTTTTTTCCAAACTTATTTAAATACTTTATGCAATCCCAAAGTTCCGGAGTGATTGTCCTCATTCTATCTTTTAGTACAACGTTTATTTGAATATAAAGTATATAAACAATCAGTATTAATAAGAATAATATTGCAGAAGTAATAAATAGAGTACCATAGGAATGTAAAAAAGAGGGTATATAGGATCCTAAAACTATAGAAATTGGTAAGATGCAGTATTCCAGATATCGATTTCCCTCTCCTAAAAATCTTAAACCCTCAACAGACAGAGTAAGCAATCCTATAATTACAGCCGTCCAGATCCAGATATACAATTTGTTAAGTACGTTCTGATCTACTATCATCGACTCTATTGGTACCGTTAGTGCAGTGGACACTACTATTAAGACAGTTAACATACCCACCCATGGATTATTCCCCAGCATATAGACATATGGGTTCTTGAATGAGATTAAATAAATTTTATGGACGAAATCTTTCACTTGATCCGATTTAGAATGTCCTCTAAATTGATGGATAAATCTATCAGATATGTTTCTTCTCCAGAAAGAAAGGATCAACATATGTTCCTTCAAAATCGGCCTATAAATTTTTTTCATTACAGTATACATAAAAATAAATGTACCAAGAAAAAATAAAATATAGAAAGGGTCCTTCTCCGCTATGGAAAATCCTGTCGATATAAATAGGTACGCTTGAATAGCAAATTTATGTGTTAGGAAAAGCACTATTAACATGACAAATGCTATAAATAGCCAAATATATAAATTGGTGATGGAAAATATAACAAGAGACAGAAAGGATAGAGTAAAAATCAGATAACTGAGAGTTCTTGTGCTTAGATTGCTTGCTTCAATAACTGCAATTGGCGTGAGCGCTGCGATAACTTGGGCACAGATTGCCGAGGTAATGTCGTTCGTAATCAGATAGGCAAACCAAAAGATGCAATAATTTTGAATTGCGTCAAAAAATGGTGCAAATATAAATTGATATCGTTCGGTAAAACCCTTGCTAAATCTTGATAAGATAAGGTAAATTACCGGGGGATATCCCGGATCTCCAGAAGAACGAATATATTGTTCTTCTAGTACGGTCGGAATTTTATGATATCTTCGTACATAGTCAGCAAGTAATAAATGCCGCCATGTATCTATTCCAAAATATCGATTTATTAAACGGGGCCATACCTGCAAGATGAAGGAGAAAAGTGGAACAAACAAACTATAAAGAAACATAACCTAGATTTATATCATATTGTTCGGTTATTTACCAGATTTATAGATGATTATCTTTACTTATTTAAGGTTAAAGATTAAAATGGTAGGCACCGTTATAGGCATACCATCAAATCGAATATGATGGTAGATTTAGGAAAATTAATTTAAGTATCAAGAAATGAATAACTTTAAACAAGAGTACTTCAGAGATATTTTACCCTCTCAAATTCCCCACTCAGTCATAGCAGCAACGGTAAGGGAGATCCTCATCATCGCGGAAAAGCGATTACAAAAAAAGCTAAGGATTTGCGAGTATTAGATGTTGGATCGGGTTGGGGCGAGTACTCGTTTGAACTTGGAAAATATGTTAAAGAGGTAATCGGGATAGAACCATATAAGAAAGTGTATAACGTCGCGATCAAAAGCAAGAGCATAAGAAAATCTAGAATTAATTTTTATAACTGTAAAGTCGAAGATTTTCATACAAAAGGGACTTTTGATTTAATAGTTAGCCTCACCACCGTGGAACATATGTCTCATGTGGAAAGATCATTCAAAAAAATATTCTCCTTACTTAAGCCGGGCGGAATGGTTTATGTTACCGCGCCAAACAAGTGGTGGTTGTTTGAATCTCATTATGGGTTGCCCTTCCTAGGCTGGGTGCCTCTCTCTATTGCTGATAGGTATTTGCGTATTACAGGGAAGGGTAGATCCTATAAGGACTGTTCGTATTCAAGATCATATTTTGGAATGAAAAAATTATTCAACCAATATCCTTGTGAATATTATTTTCATCTTCCCGACGAGAAGGCTGCTTACTTGGGATGCGGTAGTAGAGGTTTTTTCAATCCCTTTATACGATCTTTTGGTATAAAGTTAATTCAGAGAATGCCGATATTTTGGAGCATATCAAAAGGATTTATCGTTGTAGCCACAAAAAATAAATGAATGCAAGGGCACTTATAAGACAATTTATATCAATATACAAAAAGCGGGGTTTTATATTTTTTTTTGTATTTATTATTAAGGCACTTAATGATACGTTTATTAAAAAATATTTAAAGGGGTCATTTAGTCAAAAAGGCGAAGATTTGATTATTGAAAGGGTTATTGGTCAGAAAAAGAAGGGTTTTTATATCGATATCGGGGCACATAACCCAAATATTTTTAATAATACAAAAAAGTTTTATCTCAAAGGATGGAGCGGTATAAACATAGAGCCAAACCCAATATTATTAAAGGAATTTATAAGGCAACGGAAAAGAGATATTAATTTAAATATTGGGATTAAAAATACTTCAGGTATTGCTTCATTTTATGAATTTGAAGTTGACGGTTTGTCAACTTTTTCTAAAGACGAGAGGGCAAGTAATTTAAAATTAGGATATAAGTTAAAACAAGAGTTGGAAATTCCCGTATTTACGTTAAAAAGTGTAATCGAGAAATATTGTACTGCAAAAATAGATTTCCTATCGATTGATACAGAAGGATTGGATTTTGAAGTTTTGGAAAGTAATAATTGGAAAAAATTTAGACCTACCGTTGTTTGCGTCGAAACGGGAGATTTTAATTTAATGATAACAGGTAAAAGATCCAGTAAAAAAGTTAGAATAGATTCATTAATGAGAAATAATAGATATAAAGAATATTATGACAACGGATTAAATACAATTTATTTGAATAATAAATAGGTAAGCATTTCAATATGAGCGATGAATTTGATAATGGTGTCAATTTTTGACCGAGGTTTCAACTGCTTGTTTAACAATCTTTATTACATAATCTGTTTCTTCTTCTGTCAATTTTGGATAGAGCGGAAGAGAGATGGTTTGTTTTGCAATCTTTTCTGCATTTGGAAACATTCCCTCGTGAAAACCGAAAGTCTTTTTATAAAATGAAAATAGATGAATAGCGGGATAGTTGATCACGCCTCCGACGCCATGGTCATTGATGTATTCTAATATTTTGTCCCTTTTTTGAGCTGAAACCCAGATCGGAAATATGTGTCTTCCGTGTTTTGAGTTATTATATTCCCGCGGCATTTCTATGGCAAACTTTGTGAATGCTTCTCTGTATTTATTTGCAATTTTTTCTCTTTGGTTCCATTGTTTTTCTATTTTTCTAATTTGGGGAATGAGTAGTGCTGCTTGAATATTATTCATATTGTATTTCCATCCTAAGACATCGACATCATATGTTTTTAATCCAGTTCTTTCTCTCTGGGCAAGTTCACTTGTTATTCCGTGAGACCTAAACTTTGTTACAAGTTTTGCGATTGACTCATCGTTTGTTGTGAAAGCTCCTCCTTCGGCGGACGTTATACTTTTTGTTGCATAAAAACTAAAACACGAACCAAATGATTTTTGTCCGGGTTTTACTCCGTCCCGCTGTGCCTCTAACGCATGAGCAGAATCTTCAATCACCTTTATATTGCGCTTATGCGCAATACGTAAAATCTTTTTCATATTAACCATTTGTCCGTACAAATGAACCGGCAGAATAGCTTTAGTTTTTTGGGTTACAGCTTTTTCGACGAGATCAGCGTCTATATTCCCAGTATCTTTTTCTACGTCGACAAAAATTGGCGTTGCTCCCACCATACAAATGGAATTTGCAGTTGCAACAAATGACAGGGGAGTGGTAATCACCTCATCACCTGGCTTAACTCCGGCTGCTAATAGGGATAAATGAAGTGCTGCAGTACAGCTTGTAAGCCCTACAGCGAAGTGAGTTTGCAAATATTTGGCAAAGTTTTCTTCAAACAGATCTACGTATTTTCCGGTGGTAAGAAAAGGTGATCGAAGTACTTCAGTAACTGCGTTTATTTCCTCAACTCCTATATTATGTTTGTAAAATTGTATTTCTTTTTTTATCATGTTTTTTACCCATTGAACGAAGTCAATTTTTTTTCTGAAAGAAGGTATTGATAGCGTTCAAATATTCGGGTTTCCGTATTATCTCGAATAATTCCCTTTATTATGGCATTTTTTATTTCTATAATGCCATCGTCAATTGATTTTTTCGTCCGAAAATGTAATACATTCTTGATTTTATCAAAATCAGCGCGATAACTGATCTTATCGTGGTAACCTGGCACATTCTCTATTACTACATTCGGGAAATATTTTTTAATTTTTGCTGCAATTTCGTACATTTGATATGTTTGTCCATTCGAACCTACATTAAAAATTTGTCGCTGAATTTTTATTAAATCATTTTCCATGATGATACATAAAAATGCAGTGATGCAGTCATTGATATGAATTAAGGGGCGCCATTGTTTTCCACCATTAAAAATTCTAATTGTATTATGCTTCATAGCATGCAGAGTCATAATATTTACGATAAGATCAAATCGCATTCTTCTTTCAGATAATCCATATACCGGTGCATTTCGCATTATCGTCACAGTGAAATTGTCATCAGCAAGTTTTAAAAGTTTTTTTTCGGCCTCTGCCTTGCTTATTGCATAGGATCCAATAGGATGGAATTGGGAAGTCTCATCAAAAATATCATTCCCTGCTCCATAGACATTGCAGGAAGATGAAAAAATGTATTTTTTAACCATCATTTCTTTGGCAAGTCGGGCAACCCGCATGGCGCCTTCACAGTTAATTTCGTGTGTGAGTGTAGGATTAAGTTCAGAAGCAAGATCACTTGAAATTGCGGCTAAATCAACGACAACGTCTACATTTTTCAGCACTTTTTTATCAAATAATCTGATATCTCCATTAATGATGTTTAATGATTTATTTTCTTTTAAATCATTCAATACGTTACCGAAAAAAAATTTGTCTAGCGCAGTCACAAAAAATCCTTTTTCAAGAAAGAAGGAAACCATTTTGGAGCCAATATATCCGCCTGCTCCGGTAATAAATATATGCTTATACATTATTAGATAAAATACTTAATGATTTTGGTCCTTCGTTAAAAATTAGATCAATTATTGATAAATAGGGAACAAAGTCGCCCCATGACTGTTTATATCTCGGATGACTGTATTTTTGATATTCAAGGATAATATCATTTTCTTCGAACATTTTTTCCTTAAGGTAATTTTTAGAATTATCCGATGATAAATAATTGGTAGCCTCGAATTTCTTACATAGATTTATTAATCTATCCGTGGGATTTGTGCCAACAATGCCTAAATCGGAGCTTCGTAATAAATTTTTACCTTTGAGGCCTATATATTCGCAAACCGTTTTAATAATATCTATGCTTAGGTCAGCTAATAGGTGATACTCCGTATTAAAGATGGGAGCTATTGTTGAATAAAAATCTTGGAAAAATGGGCTTTTTTTGTAATTAAATTCAATTGTTTTTAAATGATTTTTTAAAATATTTGGATCAATGATCATTACATCCTTGATCAGTAGATAATCTTTTAGTCTATTTTTGATAGTAACAGGTATAGTTAGCCAGGAAACACCACTTGGTGTTTTGATTTTATTTCTATTTCTCCAGTCATTTTTAGTATATAAAACATCATCATAAAAAATAAATGTATCAACTCTGTTGATTTGATCAAAATAACCAAGCCACGGTATATAAGATGGCTGTAGTATCGCAATCTTATTTGTCATACGTACGCAAAAAATCAATGATTTGAGGCAAGTTTAAGGTTGGATTGACTGGCAAACTATCATATTGAGCGGTTTTTATTTTAACGTATCTGTCTTTGACAGTAATCAGATTAGTACAAAATGCATAGAGCGATTCTAAGGCTAACTGTTGCTTCAATTTATATAATTTTTGATTAATTGAATCGAGATTTTCGTTATCATTGAGTGGCAGAATTGCCTGATTAATGATTGGTCCATGATCTATTTCAGCGTCGATGAAATGGCATGTAGCTCCGATAAATTTAGAGCCGTATTTTATGGCTTGAGCTGTGGTGCCATAGCCGGGAAAAGAGGGGAGAAGAGACGGGTGAATATTGATAAGTCTATTTTTGTAGCTATGAAGTATCTTTCCGGATAATATTCGATCAAACGTCGAAAAAGAAACATCAATGCTCTCTTTTTTGAAAATATGTAAAATGTTGTCAGAAAATTCCTCTCGTGAACTTGCATCGTGATAATTTACTACATGAGGTATGATGTGAAATTTGGAAGCCAAGTCTAATGACTTGCTTTCTCTGTCGGATATTATGCTAACCGGAATAATATTCGTCAAGACGCCTTTTTGTATTGCGTGGAGTATCGTTGCGGTTGTATATCCCGAACCTGAAGACAAAAAACTTACTCTTAACATATAAAAAATATGTAAGCCCTATTTTTGGAGTTTACCTTGTTGTATTTGCGTTAGGATCCACGAGTATGTCTCTGTTAACCCTGTTATAAGTGATGTAGAAGGCTCCCAGTGAAAGTATTTGTTCATTAATGTATTGTCTGAGTTTCTTCCTCTTACTCCTTGTGGTTTTTGCCTGTTATATCGTTTTTTAATTTTTTTACCTGCAATATGGGCGATAGTATCAATTAAATCATTAATGGAGATATCTTTATCAGATCCGATGTTCAGAGGTTCATGGATATCTGACATCATAAGTTTGTAAACACCTTCAAGGCAGTCATTGATAAAGCAATATGATCTTGTTTGTTTGCCGTCGCCCCATACTTCTATTTCATCACCGCTTTTTGCAAGAGCAATTTTTCTGCAAAGAGCGGCGGGAGATTTTTCTCTTCCTCCCTGCCATGTTCCTAAGGGTCCGAAGACATTATGAAATCGAGCAATACGGGCTTCAAAGTTATAATCCTGATGATAGTTAAGGCATAATCGTTCAGCAAGAATTTTTTCCCAACCGTACTCATTGTCCGGATTTGCGGGATAGGCGTCATGTTCTTTCAGTCCGTTGTTTTTAACTTCTGTCTGCTTGTTTATAGGATATATGCATGCGGATGAGGAATAGAAGTAGCGTTCCGCTTGAGCAGTATAGGCTGAATCTATCATGTTCGCGTCAATCAGAAGGTTATCGTGCATTATTTCTGCATGAACTGTTTCTATGAAGCCTACGCCACCCATATTTGCCGCAAGGTTAAACACGTATTGCATATCCTGAACGGCTTTCAATGCATTATTTTTTTCGCGGAGATCAAGAAGTTTGAATTCATCCGCAGAAGTTTTTTCGAATTCTGGTTTCTTTAGATCAACACCTCTTGTCCAATACCCTTTTTCTTGAAGAAATTTTACCAGGTGATGTCCAATAAATCCGCCAGCTCCGGTTACCAACGCAGTTTTCTTTTTTAACATAGTTTTTTGTTGTTTATACGATATATTCTTCAACACCATTATGATATCATTCCATCATTCCTATGAGAAGAAGCAAATCCATTATATATGTAAATTATTCTCCGTATGAAAATTCTGGGAAAATTTTGGATTATATAGTAGAAAATTTTCAGAAAGTTTTTGTTTTTTCTATTGGTTTTCATAATTTACGGAACAAAAGAAATTATAATACACTCGAGATATATTTTGACGGTAACCTTCAGAGGACATTTTCATTATTTCAAATACCCCTCATTCAAAAATTTGTATTTTTGTTAATTCCGATACGATCCATCATTACCTGTTTGGAAGTGATTCTATTTTCATCTTGGTTGAGGATGAAATACAATTCTATAGATATATACTTTACGGTTAATGCCTTCACCGCTTGGATAGGAAGTCTTTTGAAGGGAATTGGAGTTGTTGATAAAACTATATTTTGGGTATGGGATTATTATCCTCCGCTACATGAAAATAAAATCGTGATGTTGATGCGTTTTATTTATTGGCAATTCGATAAAATTAGTTCTTATTCGGACACAGTTACGTTTGTAAACCGACGCCTGTTAAATTTACGGAAAGATATAGGTATTTTTCAGAAAAACGCAAAGCATAAAATTATACCGATTGGGACTGATAGATTTCCGTTCATAAAGAAGTATAAGCCCGATAGAATCGTGTTTGGGTTTATCGGCGTGCTAAAAAAGAGTCAAGGGGTCGTCACTGTTTTTGACAATGATGATACGTTGCTGGATGAATTTGGAGATGTAGGATATGAGATTATTGGATCAGGTCCTGATGAGAATTACATTAAAGAAAGGGCTAAAAAATCAAAAATAAATACTACCTTCTACGGATATTTAGAGGGAGAGTCGTTCAATGAAGTTTTGAAAAAATGTTCGATTGGTATCGCCACATACGATTCTGACGTAAGTAACGTTTCACATTACGGTGATCCTGGGAAGATCAAACGCTATTTGAGTTTGGGGATGCCCGTTATTACCACGGATATATTAGAATTTGCCGAAGAAGTGGAAAAAACAGAGGCTGGCATTGTTATCAACTCTAAAGATCCCCGTGCTTTTGTTGAGGCGGTCAAAAAAATTATTTCGAGATATTCTTTTTATAGTAAGAATGCTTATACGTTGAGTCAGAAATTTTATTACAAAAAAATTTATCCTTCCATGTTTTCTTTTGCATAAATTGTATGGCAAGTTATGCGTCGATTTTCAGGGTAAAAATAACGCTTTGGGTAATTTGTATCCTTTTATTTCTTCTTCCTTTTCTTTGGCTCAAGCCCGGCGAGTTGGAGTTAGGGGGGGACAGTAGCAGGTTGTATTTATATGACCCAGGAGCGTTCCTGCGATCGACGAGCTTATATAGCGTTCAACCCGGCAATAACGGCGTAGTAGCTCCGAATCAGAATCTTATCCCCTATCTTTTTGTACTTAAAATAATCGATTCCATTTTCCATTCGCCGTATCTTCTGATCAATGTATCAAACGCGCTTAAGCTCGTCGGGGCTTTTTTCTTTGTCTATCTTATCGTCGTTGAGATGCTCAAGCCTCATGTTGACAAATCGAAGGAGTCGCAAGCTGATTTAGCCGGAATATTGGCCGGACTTTTTTATACGTTCTCTCCGAGTGTCGGGGCTAATATGCATGCGGCACTTCTCACGCATAACCAGGTATTCCTCAACCCCGTGATGTTTTATCTGATAATGAAATTTTTGTTTACGGATAACGCTAAATATTTGTGGCTCACACTATTGGTCACCTTTCTTTTTTCTCCGAATTTTACGTTAATCGCGCCGCCACCTCTTTTTGCTTTTTACCCATTAGCGCTTTGTTTTTTGGCTCTCTATGTGAAATTTGTCATAAAAAAGTCATTACCCTGGAAATATATATTCATTGGGGTCATTCTCTTTTTGGGTATCCATGCGTTTCACATCATTCCGGTAGTTTCCTATACGTTTGATAAAAGCAGCTATTTAGGCCAGCGACTGCTCGAAGCAACGGCTGCGAAAAATGAAGGATTAAATTATTTTAATGCGGTGTTGGGTCTTGGCAAGGTGAGTAAAAACATATTTTATACGTATTCCTTGCCCGAGGTTCGATGGGCCACCTTAGCGGTGCCTCTTATGATAATTCTGGGATATTTGTTGAGTAAACGGATCGGGAGAGACCTTGCCCTTCTGACTTCATTTTTTTTCGTCACGCTGTTTTTGACATCGGCTAATATCACCCAACTTGGCGTGGAGATCTATAGGAAGCTATTCTCCATCCCTGGATTTGGTATGTTCCGGGTGTTTTATGGTCAGTGGCAATGGGTCTATGCATTTTTTTATTCGGTATTATTCGGCTATTTGTCTTTCGTAGTATTTGCTAAATTACGTTTACGTTCTGTCTATGTGTTGTCGGTCATCATCGCCGGATTTTTTATCTACAGCAGTTGGACGTTTATCAGTGGTGACCTTCTCAAAGCGCCTCTTTGGGGTTCAAACAATATGACGAACATTATGAAAATAAATCCAGATTATGAACAATCGCTTGCATTCCTTAAAGCAATACCGGACGATGGAAAAATCATTAATTTTCCGTTTACCGATTACGCATATCAGCTTATCGCAGGGACGAATAACGGGGCATATATCGGCGTATCTCCTACTGCATACCTTACCGGAAGACACGATTATAGCGGATATCAGGATATTGCTCCTTTTTCCAATTTATTTCTTCAATTAATTAAAGATAAAAATTATGGTGCGGTCAGACGTTTACTCGGTTTGCTCAACGTCAAATATATTTTTTATAGCGCAGACCCGAAGGCGTATAAGCAATTTTTTCCCGCCTTCCCATACGGACTATTTCTTGAAGCTGTTCCGGATGACAAGGCGCTTGCGGATTTGGTTGGGTCTATCGCGGGGCCAAAAATATTTGAACAGGGATACTACCGCGTATTGGAAGCAGATGTGAAAGAATATCTTCCCCGTTTCTATATTCCGGCCACCGTGTATCCGTTTGATACGCAAGAGAAAAAAGAGCCGGATTATGCGTCATTTTTTACCACACCATTAAGCGAACCGAGAGTAGCATTTGTAGAGCGTACTGTTTGTGACAGTGTATTTACAGCGCAAACGTGTACACAACATGCCATAGAGACGACAGGAGGTCTGCCGGTCGTAACCTACAAACGGATAAACCCTACAAAATATAGAGTGCAAGTATCTGGAGCGCGAAATCCGTATACCCTCGTATTTTCTGATAAATATCACTCTCGCTGGAAGCTCTATATATCGAAGAAAGAAGGTGAAGAGTTGCAGGTAAATGGGAGTTATTTTGACGGAAGCATTCGCGAGTCTGCGCATGATGATATTTTTCTGAATGCCAAAACGTTTGAAACATTGGGTATGCCAAGTATTCCGGACAATCAGCATTTTTTGGTGAACGGGTATGCGAATGCATGGTATATCACGCCAGAAGATAGTTCGGGTAGAGAGCAGTATGAAATAATCGTCGAGATGGTTGAACAACGGGTATTTTATTACAGTGCTGCCATTTCGATAGTGGCGATATGCGTTTTTTTGCTCTACGGGGCATCCATTTTAAGGAAAAAGTGATACTATATTGATCTAAAGTATTTCTATAACTATGCGGGCAATAACAGGATTTATCACGAAAAGCATCGGTTTTATCAAGAAGAATAAATTATTTTTCCTGATACCGGTTTTTGTCCTCATCATGGGTGATGTTATTCTTTTTCCCATCAGTTCTGACATACGGATATTCGGCATACTCTTATTTTTCTTTTATCTGATTAAGCGTTTCGCGCTGACGAGCACGGTGACCCTTCTTTTTTCGTTATTGTTACTCATTTTGACCTATGTGATGTACTTGTGGACAGATCCATTGCTTTTCTATCAGCCGCTGGTTCCGGCGGTAGAACGATTTGCGGTGTGGTTGTATTTATTTTTGGTTTTAGGCATATATCAAAAATGGAGAGAATGAATATACGGTGGTCATTATGAAATTACAAAATAAAAAAGTACTCCTTTTAGGCGGAAGCGGATTTTTAGCAAGCCACATAACCGATAAACTGGAACGTTTCGACGTTCATCTCCTTGCGCCGTCGCACGGGGAACTTGATCTGACCCAGGAAAAAGCGAGTATCGATTATTTCCTCCGCGAGAAGCCGGATCTCGTCATCAATTGTGCAGGAGCTATCAGTGGGCTTCTCAACATTTTGAAAAACCCTGCGGATCTTTTTGATACCAATGTGAGGATAAATATCAATGTTCTCAAAGCCGCGCATGTATCTCATGCCGAAAAGCTGGTAAACATCGGTTCCACGTGCGCCTATCCCGGAGAGCTTCCGACCGGATATTTCCGTGAGGAGGAGTTTATGAACGGACCAATGCATAGAAGCGTAGAGGCGTATGGTTTTTCGAAACGCGCGATGTATATAGGCAGTAACGCATACCGGCAGCAATATGGCCTCAATTCAATTACGCTCCTTTTGACGAACATGTACGGGCCGCGGGATGTCTTTAGTATCGAACGGTCCCATGTCGCTTCCGCGCTTATCAAGAAGTTTGTCGATGCCAAGCGTGGTAGCGATCCGTCTGTGGAAGTGTTAGGATCCGGGCGGGCTATCCGGGAGCTCCTGTATGTTGAGGACGCCGCGGACGGGGTTCTGAGCGCTGCAGAACGTTATGATGAGGAAATGCCCCTCAACATCGGTACCGGAGTGGAAACGCCAATTGCCGAGCTTGCCGAACTCATAAAGGAGATCTCCGGATACTCTGGAGAGATTAAGTGGAATACGTCCGGACCGGATGGAGCACTGCGCAAAGTATGTGATATTACCCACATGCAGGAGAAACTGAAGTGGAAGCCAGCATTTGATCTGGCAACGGGCTTACAAAAAACTATTTCGTGGTTTGAACAGAACTATGAAGCTGCCTCATCAAAAGTATGAGTAATACCGTATTATTCGGGGGAAGTGGTTTCCTGGGTCCGATCATTTTGGAAAAGTATCCGGATATCATTTCCATTGGCCGCAGTCCGTTGTCCGCGCAACTTAAAAACAAGCATGTCTTTTTACCGAGCCTTGATGACCTGACGGCTCTGGATGATCTGGAGTTTGACAAGGTCATTTTTCTCGTTGGCAGCTCTAACCACCACATCATTAATACCAAGCCGAGTATGGGACTTGAGTATAACGTCCTTCCTCTTAAAAAAATACTTTTTTACCTGCAAAAGAGAACAATCAAGAAATTCATGTGTTTTTCCACGATTCTCTTGTACGACGTGAACAAAATGAAGTTGCCGGTTGACGAGACGCAGCCCACTGATCCCTATATCAATGATTATGTATTCAGTAAATATTTGTCGGAGGAGTTAGTGCGTTTTTATGCTTCGAAAATTCCCAGCATCATCGCCCGGTTTAGTAATATTTATGGTCCGACGAAACTCGTGAGACCGGATTTGGTTCCGACGCTCATCCAACAGGCGCTTTCGCCAAATGAAGTGACCTTGTGGAATACCAAGCCGGTTCGTGATTTTCTCTATACTCCGGATGCTGCTGATGCGATCGTCAAACTGCTTGAAACGGATTATACCGGCCCGGTGAATTTAGGCACCGGACAGTCGGTAAGCGTGGGTCGCATCGCGCAGATTATCGGGGAGTTATCCGGTAAAAAGATTAAGGATTTGGAAAAGCCCGTGTCCGGCCCTATGAATTTTACTGCCGATGTAGCCCTGGTGAAGCGTCTCACTGGCTGGACACCCCGGTACACCATTGAGGAAGGTCTGAAAGAAACATTTGAACGTATGAAGCTGTATGCAGATGAGTGCCGGTGGTGGGAACACCATGCTGGATAGTTTATAATGCACTATTCCTATGAATAGAATCTGGTCCTACGTCATGAATGCTATCGTTTATAGATCTATGTACCGTGGAAAAATAGTCACTTTTTTAGAACAGAATAAACAAGTGATTTTGGTGTCCCTCGTAGGAGCAATTTTTATCGATAGCATCTTTCTCAAAACCAGCTCGGATGTCATAACGTTTGGCGTTTTGGCGGCATATGGAATATACGCAAAAATGACCCATATAACCAGCAAACTCACTTTTTTGTTATGTTTATTGTTCTTGACGGCATTGGGTATTAGTTTTTTTTCTTCCTCTGCGTCAGTTACTACGGAAAAATTTAGCGTTTGGTTATTTCTCTTTATGATCGTTGGAATTATTCAGGAATTACGAACATGAAAATATCACGTTATTCGCTATTGGTTTTTGTCATAACCATTCTGATTTTTTTCATTCCGTTTTTCTGGCTTAAGCCGGGAGAAATGGATCTAGGAGGAGATAACAGCAGACTGTATTTTTATGATCCCATTGCGTATCTTTTGAGCCAGTCAACATATAGCGTTTCTCATTCGGCGTTCGGGGGAGAAAATTTGAGCTACTATGCGATTCCATTCTTTTTGCTCCTGGCATTTATTAAATCAATAGTACATTCCCCGACAATAGTTATTTCGATATTTCATGGGCTCAATCTAAGCCTTGGATTCTTTGCCTGTTATCTGGTAGTAAAGGAGCTCCTGAAAGGAGAGGAAGAAGCAGTAAGGCCGAATCAATCAATAATAGAGACATCGGGAATTCTCGCTGGTCTTTATTACACATTTTCTCCAAATCCTATTCATTGGTGGGGGTATCCACTTTTGCCCATGAATGTAGTTTTTCTCAATCCGTTATTGTTTTTTCTCCTTTTGCGGTTTTTTCTGACCGGCGGTATGAGATACCTGTTGGTGTCGCTCCTTGTGACATTTATTTTTTCTTCAAATTTTAGTTTCATTGGTTCTCCCACATTTTTTTCTTTTTTCCCGCTCGCAGTTCTGTTTCTTGGCATTTACACCAAATATATAAAAAGGAAATCAATCCCGATAGCAAAAATTGCAGTTGGCCTGGTGCTTTTTGTTCTTCTGCAGGCATTTCATCTCATACCGCAAATAGTGAGCATATTGACTCCGGGAAGTTTCTTAGGCGATTTTATTTTCGGAGCTCAAGGCAAATTAGAGTGGGGACTCAAATATTTCGTGGCCACAGCACCGTCCATCAAAGTGAGTTATGCGCTGCTCGGCCTGTTGCAATATACGGAGCCAAAATTTTATTGGTGGATCTTTATACTTTTTCCACTCCTGTTTGTGCTGGGATTATTATGGAATAAGAGCAAACTATACCTGTTAAGTACGATATTTTTTCTCATTACGCTATTTTTTGTTTCGGCCAATATTACTCATATCGGACTGAAGCTGTATGAGTTGGCGTTCCGGTTGCCCGGATTTGCCATGTTCCGTGTTTTTTATGGCCAGTGGCAATGGGCGTATTTGTTTTTTTACACGGTACTGGTTGGTTTGGCTCTCTCCAGTGTGTTTACAAAAATTAGAGCGGCTGAAAGATATGTCCTCACGGGGTTCATCGTCATTCTCCTGGTCTCAACCTCATGGCAATTTATCAGTGGACAATTGACAGATACGAAGCTTTGGCAAAGTAAAGACATCCGGTCCCATATAAAAATGGACCCGGTGTATGAAGATGTGCTTGCCTTTATCAGGTCACTCCCTGTGGATGGCAAGATATTATCGTTACCGCTTAACGACCATGGATATCAAGTGCTGAAAGGTGAAAATGATGCAGCATATATCGGTCCGTCCACGATCACATACTTGGCAGCAAGGAATGAATTTACCAGCATAGCAGAGCTTGGTGTTTTTGGTGAGAGTATTCTGGCTGCTGCAAAAGAAAAAAATTACACCAAGTTAAAAAATATTCTTATTATGTTGAATATTAAATACATTTTTTATAACGCTGATCCGTATATTTATGGAGATAATTTTCCGGCGTTACCGTATACACGTGCCCGTGATTTTTTTCCTGACACTCAAGAGGGGTACAAAGAATTCATAAAAGGACTCGGGGTGAAAGAGATAAAAACCATTGCCAATACATTTCATATTTATGAGTTCGATGATACGTCCTATATTCCGCATATTTATACTCCAAAAAGTATCGCATACTCCGGTGACGTTATTGCGGTAAACGCGAGTACTCCCGTTTCTTTTTATACCGATAAACGGGTAGCCTTCTTTGACGACAGTACGATTTTCAACGCCAGGCAGGAATTATTTGATACCGTCCTTTTGAAAGCAAGAAACACCAGTACGATTTTTGATTTTTTTAAAAAGAAAAAGTCTGACCGGTTTGTTTCTCCCACCGTATCGAGGAAACTTTCTTCGTTCATTTACCCATTGGTCGTATTGCGTGAAAAACGGGATCTCAATCGATACGGAGACATCAATGATGCGTATATTGACAGGAGTATCTATTTTGCAGAGAAGCGTATCAACGAACTCTATGAACTAAAAGATACTCCGCTTCGGAGAAACATTGCGAGCATATCCCAATTCGCTCAACAGTGGAGAGAGCCAACGCTCTGGGAGTTTTTTAAGTTTAGTGAATACAATTCATGGGAGGTCACGCTCGCACGATATCAACAAGCGATAAAAAAAATTATTATCGAGATAGATTCTACCAATCAATCCGCATATTCAAGAACTACTAGCAAGGTCGAATTAAAGACATATTTAAAGGAGCATAAGGAGAAGTTGAGGACTGCCATACGGCAAGATTCTTCGTTAAACACTGAAGACAGGCGGTACCTTTCGGGTTTAATAGATGGGATGTTTATTGATATACACAATTCATTGAGTCTTGACTTGCCGGATGTTGGGAACATTCCGTATATTGTGGAAAATCCTCTTCCAAATGGAAAATATGAAGTATACGTCAATAAGAACGACATGGATGATCTTCCAATAGATTTGAGTGTTGGTGGGATGAAATTATCACCCATGGAAGCTCAATATGAGGAATGGCTGAAATATAGCGATATGCAAGTTGAAAATAAACAGTCATTGCCGCTGGTTCTTTCGATTCGTTCAGTTCCAAATTTGGTCGCACAAACGCATTGGACTGTGGCGGAACAAATAAGCTTAGGGAAAGAACAAGGAGCGATAGAGACCGATCCGGTAACTCTGGCCGTAATGTATAACTTTTTAAGTGATACAAGCGGACTCTTGCGTGACATCCCCAATTGGGAGGGAGATACAATATACGCCATTTCTTTTGACTATTTGACCAATGATCAGAACTTTTTAATGGTTTTGCATGAAAAGGGTGATACAGAAACCAACAGATTTGTGAATGACGCATATGAGGAAACGATCAGGTCGAAGGAATGGCGGAAGTTTAAGGTTGCCGTTTTATCCGCAAAAGATGCTTCTTCAGCTTCATTACAAATCACGAGGGATTTGGATGATGTCGTGAGTCAGGATGAAGAAACAATTAAGAAAATAGAGATTAAAAATCTGACTGTGCAAAAAATTTATAATCCTAATATCGTATTAAAATCCATCCCGCAATCCACTATTTCTGCGATTCCACGCATCACGTTCACCCAAATAAACCCCACAAAATATACGGTGGAGGTGAGGGATGCGAAAGGCCCGTACGCACTTGTCTTGTCCCAGTCATTTAACCAAAAATGGAAACTGTTTTATCCCAGCCTCGAACATGAAGCAAAAACCATAAAAGGCATGCTGGCGAGAGTTGTGGGAGGCATATTAGGATCAGTTACAAAGTCAATTATTCCTGAAACGACCGAGGGAAGCAATGCGATCGTCGCAAGCTATGCAAACGGAGCGATCCAAGAAGGCAAACATAGAATTGATTTTTGGAACCGGGATACATTTGACACGTGGGGATTTGATCCGATCGCAGAAAAGTCCCATTTGCCGGTAAACGGATATGCGAATTCATGGGTTATTAAGCCCGAGGATGTGAATAACCGGAGCGATTACACCCTTATCATAGAAATGACGTCTCAGAAGTTATTTTACGGAAGTTTATTGCTGTCAGGATTTGGTTTACTTATTATCCTTTTTCTGTGTCTTAAGCTATTTTTGAGAAAATAGACTGTCAATATAGGACGTATGAGCGTAACCCACGGAGTCAAAGAATTTATTTATATTTATCTAAGAGATTTTATCAATATATTTTTTCCTTGGTGGAATAAGGTTCCCTTTGTGATTGGAGAAATTATTTTTGTATCTCATTTATTTGTGGAGATGGAAAGATTGATTACATTTGATCTAAATTTATTTAGATACAAAAAATCGTTACCTCCTAAATTAGGAGTAGGATTGAGCGAAAGAATTGTTGAGATACCTTGGGCAATTTCCCATCTTCCAAGTAAGGGTAATCATTTAGATGCGGGTGCTTCGTTCAATTTTCGAACCATACTTTTGAGTCATCAGCTAAGAAACCTAAAAATATTTATTGTTAATCTAAATCCAGAAAAAAATTGTTATGTAGATAAATATATTTCGTATATTTTCGGAGATTTGAGGAAGAAAATATTTACGGACGGATTTTTTGATTCAATTTCCTGCGTGTCAGTATTAGAGCATGTTGGAATGGACAACAGTATCTACATACCTGATGGTGGTTATAAGCAAAAGAATAAAAAAGATTATCTATTGGTTGTGAAAGAATTCAAAAGAATTTTGATAAAAAAGGGTATTTGCCTTATCACGATTCCATTTGGTGCATATGAAGATCATGATTGGTATCAGGTTTTCGATACAGCTATGGTGCGAGAGCTCATTAAGGCGTTTGATCCCTCATCATTTGATATAAGTTATTATCAATATAATGAAAGCGGATGGCAGCTTTCCACAGAAAAGGAATGTTCGCACGTGAGATATTCCCAGAAACATATTGAAAAATCATACTGCGCTGCATCCCGCGCTGTAGCGTGTATTAAGCTTGTGAAATGAAAAAATATTATTATTTTTGTGTATCGGTTGTGTTTATTACGGTTTTGTATATATTCCGTAATTGGCTTTTAAACCCGTTGATTATTGGCGGAGATTGGCCATATTATACCCAGGACTTTTTGAGGAGTTTCTCTCTTCTCCCTACACTTTGGCAATCATGGTTAGGGAATGGGATTGGGGGTATGCAGCCCCTCCTCGGATTGCATGTTTTTGGCTCTGCTATCGTAGTCATTTTTAATCAGTGGCTGCACATCCCATGGAATATTGTGTATAAAGTCGGATGGTTTGGGTTGTTTATCGCGTTATCTGTTTACGGGTCCAAAAAGCTCTGGGAAGCTGTGATTCAAGACTTTAGACTTAAGACTCAAGACTTAAGAGATATGTTTCCGTGGTGGATAGTCGCGTCGCTCGTCTATACCACGAATACCTACATCCTCATGGTGACGGGGGGCGGGCAGATGGGAGTGGCCATTGCCTACGGTCTGGCTCCTCTTGTTCTGGCGAGCTTTATCAAGCTTTTAACATTAGTATGCGACCAGAGTGTAAATAACAAATATCAAATAGCAAATAACAAATATTCCTTGATTACAGGATTATCATTAGGGTTTCAACTCATGATCGATCCCCGGATTGCGTACGTGACGATGGTAGGGGTTTCATTGTGGGTTGTTAGTTCGTTCGTTCCCCGCCTGCTCGCCTCGATTCGGCCAGCCTCGCGGCTAGGCGGGCGAAGCGGGCCGGCGAGGAAGGGTTACTTCGTTAATATAAAAGAACATTTTTTTCAAGTATTACTCTGGACGTTTCTTGGTTTTGCGTTTGCTGTAGGTATTGCAGCTCTGCTTAATGCGTTTTGGGTCGTCCCGATGGTGGCCATGAGAAGTAACCCGATCGGAGATTTGGGGTCGGCATACACGTCAATAGATTCGATTAAATTTTATAGTTTCGCGGATTTTTCCCACGCTCTCTCGCTTCTCCATCCCAACTGGCCGGAGAATGTGTTTGGAAAGACATATTTTTTACAGCCTGAGTTTCTCGTGCTACCAGTGCTCGCGTTTGCAGCGCTCGCATGGGCGGGGCAGAGAGCAAAGAGCAGACAACAGATAGGATTTTTTGCTCTCCTTGCCATACTGGGCACATTTCTTGCCAAGGGCGCGCAGGAACCGTTTGGAATCGTGTATCAATGGATGTTTACCCACGTCCCCGGATTTGCGATGTTCCGGGATCCCACGAAATGGTACGTGTTGATCGCGCTAGCATATTCAATCTTGATTCCGTTTACGCTGAAGCAACTAAGCGAACTTTTCCGTAGCTTGCAGCAGGTGGTAAGTAGCAAGGCAAAAAAGACAAATAGTATCCTCCTTACTACGAACTACATACTACTAGCTACCTTCCTCTTCTTCTGGTTTTTCACCATCCGTCCCGCTGTCCTCGGCCAGCTTGGGGGGACGTATGTTGCGCAGACGGTGCCGCAGGAATACGCGGAACTTGAGCATTTCTTGCAGGCGCAGACAAATTTTGCCCGCACGCTTTGGGTGCCCCGTCTACAGCGGTTTTCTTATGGGACACTTGATCATATGCAGATTGAGAGCGAGCCACTCTTTGCCGTTACGACGGCCGCTGATTTGAAAGTGAAACTGGAGGCGCCCACGGGTAAGGCGCTTTTAGAAGATTTGGGGATAGGGTATGTCATGATCCCATATGACTCGCTGGGTGAGTTATTTTTGAGTGATCGAAAATATGATAAGAAGAAGCGGCAGGAATACGAAACGGTTCTTGATGGGGTCGGATGGCTTACCAAGATCCGTTCCGGCAATCTTACGATCTACCAGACTCCACGGCATAGAGATCTTTTTTGGGTTTCGACCAACGAGTCGATTACATACAGACGAATCCGTATGGATCAATACGCGGTTTCTTTGACCGTTAATGCTCCGGCTACCGTCTATTTTTCCCAGAGTTACCATCCTGGGTGGGTGTTAAGAGTGGGAAATACGATGGTTAAGTCCGAGCGATCACCGCAAGGATTAAATAGCTTTTTAATTTCTACCCCCGGTACATATGAAGGCGTCGTAGAATTTGAGCCGCAGAACTACGTGACATGGGGCTTGGGAGTTTCTCTTTTGACTGTTTTGGCAGTTGCATTGGTCTTCCTCGCTTCCAAAGAAAGGCGAGTCCCTGTATAATAAACCCATGAGAATTCTAGTGACCGGAGCTGCCGGTTTCATGGGAAGCCATCTCGTGGACTCGCTTGTCGCGATGGGGAGTCACGAGGTATATGGCGTCGATGACCTTTCGGGAGGGTATACCAGAAATGTGAGTCCGAAATCAAAATTTACGGTATTGGATCTGCGTGATAAAGATAAAACCGAAAAATATATCGCAGGAGTCAAACCGGAACTTCTCTACCATTTAGCCGCTGACGCCACAGAAGGCAGGAGTCAATTTACCCCCATATCGGCGACTGAACGTAATTATCTTGCTTATCTTTATACACTTATTCCAAGTATCCGTCATGGTTTAAAGAAAGTAGTCCTGACGAGTTCTATGAGTGTCTATGGTGCTCAACAGACTCCCTTTACGGAAAGCATGAGGCGGATTCCTGAAGATGTTTATGCCATAGCCAAGACCGCTATGGAGGAGGCTACTGAAATTTTATCAAAAGTTCATGGATTTGAGTATGTCATCGTTCGACCGCATAACGTCTATGGTCCGAAGCAAAATTTAGCGGATCCGTATAGGAATGTCATCGGGATATTTATCAATTGTCTTCTCAGCAACAAGAATTTTTATATTTATGGAGATGGCGAGCAAAAACGGGCATTCACCTACATAGATGACTTTAATCCGTATTTTGTAAAAACTGGCTTCTTAGATGCTGTCAATGGAGAGATAATTAATATCGGACCGAAAGAGGAGTATACGATCAATCAGTTGTCCGATATTGTGATCCAAACATTTTTTCCTGATGGGAACGTCCCAAAGCACTTGAAGCCCAAATACCTGGCTCTCCGACCTCAGGAAGTTAAGGAGGCCTATTGTACTCATGACAAGGCGGTGAAGCTATTGGGGTATAAAACAAGTGTGACGCTTGCGCAGGGTGTCGCAAAGATGGTCGCGTGGGCCAAAACGATGGGACCACAGCAATTTCAATACTTGAGCGACGGGCTTGAGCTTGAGACCGAGGATACTCCTGCCATTTGGAGCAAGAAGCTTATATGATTTCAAGAGCCCCGTTGGTTTCCGTGATTATCCTCAATTGGAACGGGAAAAAATTTCTCCATACGTGTGTATCTTCTTTGGTTCAGATCAAAAATCCTCTCATTGAGATTATCGTTGTAGATAATAATTCTTCGGATGGCTCCGTATCGTATATGAGAAAAAATTTTCCTAAGGTAAAGGTAATTGCGAGTGACAAAAATAACGGATTTGCCGGAGGAAATAATATTGGAGCCAGGACGGCCGCCGGTCAATATCTATTATTTCTCAATAATGATACGAAGGTTTCGAAAGAATTTTTACTACCCATAATTGAGGCTTGCAAGCGGGATCCTCATATCGGTTGCGTTCAGCCGGAAATGCGCGTTATGGATCACCCGGATTTACTTGATGAGGCTGGCGCGTACCTCACTATGTCCGGATTTTTATATCACTACGGATATCGAAAAGTTCATCGTTTACCTATGTACCGGACCACGAGAGTAGTATTTTCCGCTAAAGGCGCGTGCATGCTGATTCCCAAGCATGCGTTTGAAGAGGTAGGAGGATTTGATGAGGATTTTTTTATCTTCTTTGAGGAAACCGATTTGTGCCACCGGTTATGGCTTGCCGGATATAAAGTCCTCTATCAGCCGGATTCTTACATCTATCACGTGGCTGGTGGCGATACAACGGATACCTATAACTACGAGCGCAGAGTGTATCTCACGTTTAAAAATATGAATTGTTCATATCTTAAAAATTTTGGAACGTTGTATCTTGCCACCATTTATCCGGTTTTTGCCGTTTTTCAGATAGGAGTCCTGTTTTATTTTCTTATGTCGTTGCGGCTTGGTGTTGTAGCGGCAATTTTGAAAGGATGGTGGTGGAATTTGGTCAATTTGCAAACGACTCTTAAAAAAAGAAACAACATACAACAGAATATAAGAAAAGTTACCGATAGGGGAATACGAAGATCTATCTATTATAATCCAGGATTATATTATTACTTTTGCTTACTCTTGGATGCAAAAAGATACCGCCACGTAATTCTTTCTCAATATGAAATCACTGTTTGAGTGTCCGCTTTGCGGCGGCAAGTCGTGTCGACGTCTTTTGAGTGCGAAAGACAGGATGTTTGAACTGCCAGGGGCGTTTACGTTTGTCAAATGTCAGAATTGTTCTGCCGTATCGTTATTTCCTATGCTGTCAGAGGCTCAAGTGGCTCCGTATTACCCTCCAAAAAAATATTACGCATACGACTCAAAAGGGAATGGGAGTTTTTTTGCGAAGCTTCGTACGTATTTAGTCCGCGCAAGCAATCATCCAACTCCTGTAAGTAAAATTTTGGCGATGCTGCTGCCGAACGTCCCGGCGCTTCCCCATCTCATAACCGATGGGAAGATATTAGACGTCGGATGCGGGGTGGGGGATACGCTTATGCTCTTAAAAGAGTTTGGATGGGAGACGTTCGGGATGGATATCGACGAGGCGGCGGTCGGGGTTGCAAAAAAGCGGGGAGTGGATCATGTCCGTGTTGGGTTTTATCAGGATATTTCATCGTATCCTGACAATTATTTTGATGCAGTGCGCCTCTACCACGTGATTGAGCATTTGGATGATCCTATGCGATGCTTGCGGCTTATCAAAAAAAAGTTGAAAAAAGGAGGTCAGCTGATCATCGGTACGCCAAACGTGGAGAGTTTCCTGGCTCATATATTCGGGACCTATTGGTATAATCTAGATGCTCCCCGTCATCTCGTATTATTTTCGCCCCTGACGCTTCAGCAGGCCGTCGTCCGATCAGGATTTAGCGTGAGCCATGTGGAGTTTTGTTCGGCGGGAGGATTGCTTGGGAGCATTCAATACATCCTGCGGGAGAAGTTTGGCATACGATCGAATCTCATTCATACGCAATGGCTGGTGCTGCTTTTTTATCCGTTTGAATGGCTCATCGATAGAATGAATAAAGGAGATGTCTTTGTGCTCCGGGCAACAATATGAAAAAGAAAATTGTTTTCGTGACGCCTATATATTTACCCGCTCCACTTTACGGATCAGATAATGCCGTCCGCATCCTTGCTGAGGATTTTGCGGCAGCCGGACAGGATGTCACGGTTGTCACAAGTGATGGGGCAACGCCACGCTATTGGTATGACCCTTTGTTTGGGAAAAAGATGAATACAACAAAGGATACGTTTAACGGCGTTCGTGTTTTGCGTTTGCCATCGCAGCAATGGATCACGAGCGCGGCGTTTATCCTTGAACGGGTTTTTGGCTACCTATTGCCAATGTCGGTCAGAAATAAGATGCGCATCGTCTCGAGCGGCCCGTATCTAGGCGGTTTGTTTGAGTTATTGCAAAAGGAGCAATTTGATGTCGTGCATTGTTCTCCATTTCCACTTGAGATTAATCAACAGGTATTCGATGGTATTGAGCGTCTGAAGAAAAAACCATACGTTATTTTGACTCCATTTTTTCATGCGGAGGTTGAGTCATACCATAACAAGGAATTAGGCAGTATATTAGAAAAAACAGATTGTATTCATGTCATTTCCAACGCAGAAAAAAAGCAGATTGAAGCGCTCTATCCGGTTTCCCAAGGAAAAACGAGGGTTATTCCTCTCTATATTCGTACCCGTACTATGCATACAGCAGATGCGTTGGAGCACGATGTACTCCTTTTTAAGAGACGATACGGAATCGAACATCGAAAGGTTGTTCTGTTTGCAGGGCTGAAGGGATCTATGAAAGGAGCATTAACGACCCTCGCAGCTGTGAAGAGCCTTTATCAGGAAGACAAGAGCATTGTACTTGTCGCGATAGGTCATAACACGACCGAGTGGAATGAAGTGCTAAAAAGTTCTGATACGACCCCGTATCTGGTTGACTTCGGTTACGTTGAGGAATCTACGAAAGAAATAATTTTTGCGAGCTGTGATGTGTTTTGTATGCCATCAAAATCTGAAACATTCGGGTATGTTTATTTAGAAGCATGGCACAAGAGGAAGCCGGTGATCGGATGTAATTTAGGACCTACTCAAGAACTTATCGAACGGAATAAGGGGGGAATTGTGGTACAATTTGCACGTGAGCACGAGGTAGAGAAGGCCTTATCGTTGCTTTTATCCGATTCTGAAAAACGAAGACGGTTGGGAAGAAACGGATATGCAGCACTCATAAAGAACTATTCAGAACAAGCGCTTATTTTGTCGTATAAGCGGCTTTTTGAAGTAAAGACCTATGAAAAAAAGTAAATTTTATTCCCGATATGTATCCACTCATTACCAATATGTCGCCGCGGCCACAGATGCCGTATTCCGCAAGCGTTTGTACGTCTGGAAATCATATTTCCTTCCATATCTTCCCAAACAGAAGGATAGTGCTATTTTAGAAATTGGATCAGGGGTGGGACATAACGTAGCGGCTCTCAAAACACTCGGATACACAAATATCAAAGGCACGGATTATTCGAAGGAATGCGTCGATATATGTAGAAAAAATGGTTTTGATGTCCAGCTCGTGGATGAGCGGGCGGAAAAATCTTTCTATGAGTCACATAAAGACACATTTCGTCTGATAGTCTTATATGATGTATTAGAGCACTATTCACCCGGCGACGCAGCAGTACTTCTAACATCTGTCCAGCGCATGTTGCAAAAAGACGGAACTCTCTTAGTTTCATTGCCAAACGCTAATCACCCCTTCGCTAATACGTTATTATTCGCCGATATTACCCATAAGTCTCTGTACAACACGGTTTCCTTATCCCAACTTTTCCGCAATTGCGGGTTGACGAGGAATAGTTTTTTTGAAATGAACTCCTATACGCCGTACGATGATAATCCGATACTTCGGCTCCTAAAGACGACACTCATGCCGTTGATTGCATTTATGGGAGAGTCTTTTTGGCGTATGATCGCACTATCCCAGGGGATACTTCTTCGTGAATGTAAGCCGACGTTAGTGGCGATTGCGCAAAAATAAACACCGTGAAGCATGTTTATCTTTCTCTCATCGTCGCTTGCTATAACGAGCAGGCGCATCTCCGGTAAAAGATCTCCTTGTGATCAGTGTCAAGATACTGTACATTTATGTATAGTATGTTAACACAGGACCAGGCTGAGAAATTTGCGGCTCAACATTCCACGATTACCGATAATATTCTCAAAGAGCATTATCAGATGTACATACTGGATGTACTCTTTAGATCTTCATTTGAAAGAGACTTGGTTTTTAAAGGGGGGACGGCTTTGCGTCTGGCCTACGGCTCTTTTCGATTTTCCGAAGATTTAGATTTCTCTTTGATTAAAAGTATTCCGTACACAACGTTCAAGAATGCGATAGAGAAATTACCTGGTCTTATTCCTGAAGCACGGGTGAAAGATATATATGATAAACACCATACACTATTTGCCAAGATTGTGTTTGACACGGGATTTAAACCAATTCCCATCGGTATTAAAGTTGAAATTAATAAAAACGTGAGGGATTTTGTCTCTGTTGTTGGACTTCTGCGAAGTCCATTTAATAATCTTGAGATTTCCGCAAGAGTTTACACGATTGAGTCTATTCTAGAGGATAAATTAGGCATACTCAAGACAAGAGTTAGAAGAGAACCAAGAGATTTGTTTGACGCATGGTATATACATCAAAAATTGAATAGAATATTTACGATTAAAAAGGAATTCAAGTATACCCAAAAAGAATTGATGGATAAGTTAAATCCGTTCATTCCAAAAAATCACCGTAATATACTAGAGGAGTTTTCTTTATGAGAAAAAATATATTAATTGAAAAAATAGAACAACTTGCGAAGGATGTTTTTGATATTGCAGATGTGAAAAAGCTTTTTCCCAATGAGGTGCATATCAATACGGCTATAAAGAGGTTGGTGGATTCCGGTTCTATAGTAAAAGTTGCCAGGGGAGTGTATATGCTGCGTGGTCATTCTTTCGATGTGGAAAAGCTTGCTACGAAACTTTACTATCCCAGCTATATCAGTTTTGAAAGTGCGCTGTCTAAGTATGGAATCATAAATCAGGGGTTGTATAACTTGACGCTTGCCACCACACGGCATTCAAAAAAAATTACACTGATGGATGTTGAATGTGATTATTCTCAACTAAAACGGGAATTATTTTTTGGATTCAATTTGGCAGGAGGCACGTATGTAGCGGAACCGGAAAAAGCTGTTTTAGACATGCTGTATTTAATCTCCCTCGGGAAAAGAACGGATGGTTCCCACGAGTGGAATACAGAAGAGCTAGACAAAAGTAAGCTCAAAAAATATATACCCCCATTCGGGATGGCAGTAAAAAATGCAGTGCGTGAACTGATTGGTATATAACCGAAAACCCCGCTTATGAAACGGATTGATCTTTCTCTCATCATCGCCTGCTATAACGAGCAGGCGCATCTCCGGCAAAGTGTTGATTGCGTTATATCCGTATTACGCGGCAGTGTATTAACTTACGAGCTTATTTTTGTCGATGATAAAAGCGAAGATAAGACCGCTGAGATCATTGCGTCGCTCGTCAAAAAGAATAAAAATTTCCGGGCTGTCTATCATGACGTAAATCAGGGTCGGGGAAAATCGGTGCGGGATGGGATTGCCATCGCGCGCGGGAAGGTCGTCGGGTTTATTGATATTGATCTTGAGGTATCACCAGTCTATATACCACAGTTCGTCCGCATGATCCTAGGTGGGGAAGCGGATGTGGTGACGGGGTTACGGGTATACCGGGAAGGACTCACGTCGTTTCACCGGGCGATTCTTTCCCGCGGGTACTCGTGGCTGGTGCGGTCGATTTTTGGAATACCGTTGAAAGATACAGAGACGGGATATAAGTTTTTTGATCGTAAAAAAATACTGCCAATCCTCAAGAAGACAAAGAACAGCGGTTGGTTCTGGGACACGGAAATTATGACGTTTGCCTGTTTGGAAGGACTGAAGATACGCGAAGAGCCGGTGCTTTTTGTTCGACGATTTGATAAAAAATCTTCGGTTCGGCTTATCCATGACACGTTGGAATATATAAAGAATATCATGGAATTTTATAGACAGTTGATTAGGAAGGGATATTTGTCAAAATAAAAAGTATGAAGGCAGTAAAAGAAATCGGTATACGAAAAGTCATGCGGTACGTTCTCTTTAGTCTTTGGCAATATCTGTTTGCCATGATGTTTGTGTCCCCGCTTCGCGTGTGGATGTTACGGGTGTTTGGTGCCAGAATTGGGAAAAATACCGTTATCGAGCGGATTAGCCTCCTTAATCTCTACAGAACGGGGATTAGCGGTATCTCAATCGGTGATAATTGTTTTTTGGGCGACGGAGTGACATTGGATACAGCGGAGTGCATTATTCTTGAAAATGACGCAACACTTTCTTTTGATGTGATGGTCCTGACCCATACAAACGTAGGATACAAGAATCATCCTGTACAAAAGTATATTCCGTCTGTGGCTCATTCCACTGTTTTTAAAAAAGGATGCTTCGTGGGTGCCCGCGCGACCATACTTGCGGGTCTCACGATCGGAGAGGGTGCTGCGGTTGCCGCAGGAGCGGTAGTGACAAAGGATGTAGCGTCAAAAACATTGGTGGGAGGGGTTCCGGCGAAATTTATACGGAAATTCAGAACCTAATGTCATTTGGGTAATTTCATAAGGTACTACCTTGCAATCCCGCAAGGTAGTACCTTGAAAAAAACGAAACCATGAAAAAGCCGCAGAGAAAAAATTTTTTAGTTTTTGGTAAGCCGTTTATCGGCAGGCAAGAAATTGCGGAAGTTGTCAACACGATTAAGTCCGGCTGGTGGGGTACGGGGCCGAAAACGGAGCAATTTGAAAAAGCCTTTGCTACCTATACAAAAGCCAAATACGCGCTTGGCGTCAACTCCGCTACAGCAGGACTTCATCTTGCCCTCAAAGCGTTGGGCGTGGGTCCCGGGGATGAAGTGATTACGACACCGCTCACGTTTGTATCCACGGTCAACGTCATTCTCCACTCCGGTGCAACTCCTGTCTTTGCTGATGTAGATCGTGATTCGTGGAACATAGATCCCGAAGAGATAGAAAAAAAGATAACGAAAAAAACAAAAGTCATTTTGCCGGTCCATCTGCATGGCAGGCCTTGCGATATGGATGCAATCATGGGTCTTGCCCGCCGGCACAAACTTTTTGTGGTTGAGGATGCTGCGCATGCGGCTGAAGCAAGATATAAGGGGGAAAAAATAGGCTCGGTCGGCGACATCACAGTGTTTTCGTTTTACGTGACCAAAAATATAGCCACCGGCGAAGGAGGGATGGTCACAACAAATGACAAGAAGCTTGCTGGGATGATGCGGATCATGAGCCTTCACGGACTCTCGCAGGATGCCTATAAGCGCTACAGTGTCAAATACTACCGCCATTATGAGGCCGTTACTCCGGGATTTAAATATAATTTGACCGATATCGCCTCATCGATTGGCATCCACCAGCTTGCGCGCGTAGAGTCCAATTGGGTGATCAGAAAGAAACATTGGGAAACGTATATGCATGCGTTTGGCAATATGCCCGAGCTTATCGTACCAGCCTTGGAGTCTACCGGCACAAAGCATGCCCGGCATCTGTTCGCAATTCTATTACGTCTTGAGAAATTGCGGATTTCCCGAGATGATTTTATCGATCAGCTCATAAAAATGAACATCGGAAGCGGGGCGCATTTCAATCCCGTACATCTGCATGAGTACTACCGCAAGACCTTTGGTTTCAAAAAAAACATGTTTCCTCACGCAGAGTTTGTCGGCGGGCGGACGGTGTCATTGCCGCTGGGTGCCAATCTTAGCCGGAAAGATATCCAGGATGTTATCGCCGCGGTCACATGGCTTATTGAAACCCATCACATATAAAGAAGTGGTTGTCTTTTTTGATAGCGTTTGGTAGCATGATATTTACGATCATGAGATCATTGATTTTATCAATCATTCTTTTTTCTATAGCACTTTTTGTTGTGCCTACCGCTCATGCACAGGAGAAGGATATGGGGGCCGCGACCTCGCCGGTGTACGTGAAGTATGATCTCGCTTTCCCTGGTATGTTGCCGGATAATCCTTTTTATAAAATCAAAGTGCTGCGGGACAGGCTTGCGGCGGATTTCATTACTGATCCTATCCAAAAAATAGAATTTTATCTTAGGCAAACAGATAAAGGCATATTGGCTGCCGCCATGTTGGTCGACAAGAATAATATTGTTCTTGCCCATGAAACTGCTTTGAAAGCCGAGCACAATAATACGCTTCTCACGTATGAGCTGTATCGCCTAACCGATAAGCAGGATGAGGCGTTTTTTACGAAACTTAAGACCGCAGCAGCCAAGCATCAGGAAGTTTTGGGTGTACTCATGAGCCGGGTGGGAGAAGCAGACCGACAGGTGTTTGCTCAAGTTATAGAATTTTCTAAACGGAACGTCCAAACCATAGAAGAATACCAAGCGCGCCCAGAGGATCGAAAAACGAATCCTTCATGAAACCACAAGACGTAGGATTTCTTATTCTTCTTGCCGTTCTCTTCTCGCTTAGGCGTCCGATTATATTCATTTGGGTGGGACTTGCGTGCCTCATTGCGGCTATGCCTTTGTTTGCTACCTGGACGTTCTTTACCGCAGAGCGGTTGACGTGGTACGGGGCGGCCTACTTCCTCATATTTATCCTCATTTCACTCCTCCGGCCGCATAAGGTACAATAATAATCATGAAAGTTCTTATTACCGGCGGCGCCGGATATATTGGTTCTGTTACCAATGCAATTTTAAAGCAGCAGGGATATGAAACGGTCGTGTTTGACAACCTTTCGCTAGGGCATAAACTGGCCGTCGGGGATACGAAGCTTATTGTGGGGGACCTTCGAAACAGCGAGGATATTGATCGGGCACTTGCCTCTGAATCGTTTGACGCGGTTATTCATTTTGCTGCATATTCGCTCGCCGGAGAGTCCATGGAAAAGCCCTATGAATATTATGATAATAATCTCCGGGGCGGTCTGAATTTACTCGAAGCGGTGAGGCTTCATGGGAATCCGCCCATCATTTTTTCTTCGACGAGCGCGGTTTATGGGTATCCCGACCAGGTTCCGGTCATGGAGAGCGCGCATATCGCACCGGTATCGGTGTATGGTTCCAGCAAACGTATGGTAGAGGAAATGATTGAGTGGTACGGGCGCATTTACCACACGCGTTCCGTATGCTTACGATATTTTAATGCCGCTGGCGCTATGCCTGATGGAAGCCTAGGAGAGGCCCATAAACGGGAATCACATATTATTCCTATTGCCCTTGAGGTAGCACAGGGCAAACGGGATCACTTTGAGGTGTATGGCAATGATTACGAAACGCCAGATGGTACGTGTATCCGGGATTACATTCATATTGTCGATCTTGCCCAAGCGCACATTCAGGCCGCGCAGTACCTCGCCCAGGGGGGCGAGTCTGTTGCGCTTAACCTCGGGGTCGGTAAAGGATATAGCAATCTGGAGGTCTTAGATACTATTGAGCGCGTGACAGGAAGGAAAGTGGCCCGCTCATTTGCGGCACGTAGGCCAGGTGACCCGGCTAAACTTTGGGCGGATAATCAGAAAGCGAAAAAGGTTCTCGGATGGACACCTGAATATTCGGAGCTAGAAACTATTATTGGGTCTGCATGGAAATGGCACAGTAAAAAAAGCTGGTAGGTAGTAGTTTGTAGTTGGTAGATACGAAATTTTCACTTGCTTACTACTTTTTATGAAGATTGGTATCGATATCAGCCAGATCGTCCACGAAGGAACCGGTGTCGGCGTATATGTGAAGCATCTCGTGGGAGCGCTCCTCAAAATGGACGAGCAGAACGAATATGTTCTTTTTGGGGCTTCGTTGAGGAAGCTATCTCGTTTTACTGAATATTTTGAAGAGGTCCGTGTTGTCAATCCCCGCGTTCGGTTGGCAGCTTTCCCGATTCCTCCGACACTTCTTGAATTTTTGTGGAATTGGCTTCATATCATGCCGATAGAATGGTTTGTGGGTGAAATAGATGTATTTTGGAGTAGCGATTGGATTCAGCCGCCTCTTGTCCATGCCCGGGGGATCACGACGATTCACGATGTAGGTTTTCTTCGATATCCGGAAACATTTGCAAAGACTATCGTTGATGTGCAAAAGAGGCGTCTTGCTTGGGTGAAACAGGAATGTAAAGCCATTCTTTGCGATTCCGAGGCCACGAGGAAAGATGTGAGTGAATTATTGAATATACGCGATAGTAGATTACAGGTTGTTTATCCGGGATACGTATGACCAGGTAGTGAATTTTCAGAATCAGGTGGTGAAGCGAAGCTTCTGCTACCTGATGAGAATAATATATGCAAAACGCCGAGAAAGTAATTTTAATACCAGTTAATGAGGAAGATTGTTTAGGCGTCGACTAAGAGAATATCTCTCTGGGGCGGCGTTTTTCCTGAAAATCTACTACCTGGATGATCGTTGCAATAGACGGCTATGAAGCAAACGTTAGAGAGCGTGTCGGAATAGGCCGATATGCGTATGAGATCCTCAAACATCTCTATCTTTTATCCTCCCATCCCGCATCAGGCATCCCTCATCACAATTTTAGAATCTATCTTCCGAGTGCACCGCTTCCGGACATGCCTGTCGAGACAGATTGGTGGCGCTACCATGTGCTTTCCCCAAAGAAATTTTGGACCTTATTCCGTTTGCCATTAGCTTTGATGGTTGATCAGCCTCAAGCTGATGTGGTATTTACTCCGACGCATTATATCCCAAGGTTCATCGGCATCCCTCGGGTTATGTCCATCATGGACGTATCGTACCTCCATTACCCAGAACTTTTTCGATCTGATGACCTCTACCAGCTTACACACTGGACGGCATATTCTGCCGCACACGCGAGGCGGATACTCACCATCAGTGAGTTTACTAAGAATGCTATAATCAAAGCCTACGGGGTTACGCCGGAGAATGTGATGGTGACGTATCCGGGATTGACTATGACAGAAGTATCAAATAGCAAAAAACAGAAAGCAAATGTACAAGAAAAATATCATATTTCAAAAAACTATATTCTGTCTGTGGGGACGCTTCAGCCACGGAAGAATTATGTGCGCCTAATCGAGGCATTTAGTGGATTCTTGAGCACAAATAAGCAGCGGTTTGGAGATATTGATTTGGTGATTGTGGGAAAGAAGGGCTGGCTTTATGAAGAGATCTTGGCAGCACCGGCGCAGTTGGGGATCGCGGACCGGGTAAAATTTTTGGATTTTGTTCCGGATGAAGATCTCACGAGGCTCTATGAACAAGCACTTTGTTTTGCTCTCCCCAGCCTTTATGAAGGATTTGGACTACCGGTTCTGGAGGCGATGGCGAAGAATGTTCCTGTCGTCGTGAGTAACGTTTCCAGCCTGCCGGAGATAGCGGGGAAAGCAGCAGTGTATGTGGATCCCGAGAATACAGAGAGTATTACAAGGGGGCTTCTCGCTGCGGTGCGAGAGCGAAATCTGATGCAAGGACGTTGGCGGTTGAAAAAAGGACTTGAGCAGGTGAAAAAGTTTACGTGGGAACATGCAGCAAGGAAAACGTTGGAGGTGTTGGAAGAGGTAGCAGGTAGGGAGTAGTGATTAGTGATTAGTGGGTAATATACTACCAACTATCCTTCGACAAGCTCAGGATCCCGAGCGGAGCCGAGGGACCAACTACTAACTACTAACTACAAAACATATGCGTATACTCATCGACTTCTGGGTATTTTTATGTACGCTCACCGGGAGAATTCCCAGCCATACCATACGGCTTTTTCTTTACCGGTATTTTTTTCGGATGAAAATCGGGCAGGACAGTTCTATCCATTGGCGGGCAGAGTTTAACTTGCCTTCAGGAGTAGAGATCGGGCAGAACACGATCATTGGCAATGATGCATTTCTGGACGGACGGTTCTCCCGTCAGTGGGAGGGTGGCAAGAGGAACCTTGTGACGTATGGGAGTGAGTTTTTGTGGCCGAAAAGGCGACCGATTCGCATTGGCAATAATGTTTCAATCGCCGGTGAAGTGAGGATTTTCACCATGCAGCATGATATCGACAACCCAGGTTTCCAAGAGGTAGAGGGTAATGTGGTGATTGATGACTACGTGGTGATTGGGACGCGGGTAACAATACTTCCTGGTGTCATAATTGGCCGCGGAGCAGTAGTGGGAAGTGGAGCGGTAGTGACTCATGATGTAGAGCCGTATAGCCTGGTCGGGGGAGTACCCGCCAAGCACATCAGGTACCGTTCTAAGGATTTGCGCTATACATTAAAGTTTGCGAGACTGTTTCAGTGACTTCATGGATCTCTCTATTATCATCCCCAGCTACAACACACGTGCGCTTCTTGAGCGATGTCTGACTTCAATTTTTGTGAGTCTTAAGAGTTCCCATATCCTTTATGAAGTCATCGTGGTTGATAACGCGTCAGGAGACGGTTCGCCAGAGTTAGTGAGGAACAAATTTCCTCAAGTACATTTAGTATGCAATAAAGTTAATGTGGGCTATGGTAAAGCAAATAATCAGGCATTACATAAAGCAAGAGGAACGCATGTGCTTTTATTAAATTCTGACATAGTTGTCCAAAACGATGCGATTGGCGTGTTGTATCGGTTTGTGAAAGATAAAGATAAGGTGTTTGCGGGCGGGAAACTTTTTAATGAAGATGGTTCCCTACAGCCTTCCTGCGGACCGTTTTTTTCTCTTCCGGTCGCGGCTCTCATGTTATTTGCCAAGGGTGACTATTGGGGTGCTACGCGATATTCTCCCGATCAAACGCAACGCGTGGATTGGGTATCAGGGGCCTGCCTCATGGGGCGCAAATCGGCGTTTACCGATCTCGGATTTTTTGATGAGAGAATCTTCATGTATATGGAAGAAATAGAGCTTTTGTACAGGGCAAAAGAAAAGGGGTACATGGCGTTTTTTGTAGCAGAGGCGCAATGTATCCATACGGGTGCGGCAAGCAGCGGGGAGCGGCGTACGCCTGTGGTAAATATTTATAAGGGACTGGTTTATTTTTATAAGAAGCACCACAGTCCATTGGCAGGAGAAGTTTTACGAGGCATGCTCCGGGCAAAAGCCTTGGCAGCGATCCTTTTGGGGCGTATGATAGGGAAGCCAACTATCATTCGAACATATGAAGAAGCTCTTTCAGTTTTGTAAAGCAAACGTGTTATTTCTCTTTACCCTGGCGCTTCTGGCGTTTATACCATTGTACCCCAAAATTCCTCTTCTGGATGTCAAACATACGTGGGTATATGTCCGTGTTGAAGATTTTGTAGTAGTTTTTGTTCTTTTGATTTGGGGGATCGCGTCTCTCCGGCGCAAAAACAGTTTCAACACTCCGCTCACTCTTCCCATATTACTCTTTTGGGCGATCGGCGCAGTGTCGACCATCCACGGGCTGTTATTCATTTTTTCTGCCTTGGGAAATATACAGGGCAATGTGGCCTTTTTGAGTATGCTCCGTCGCATCGAATATATGAGTTTATTTTTTGTTGTGTACAGTGCCATGCGCGACAAACGATTTATCCTGTGGGTTACGGTCATGTTGGCCGTCACGGTCCTAGGAGTGACGCTCTACGGGATTGGGCAGAAGTATGTGGGGTTCCCTGCATTTTTAACCATGAACGAGGAGTTTGCAAAGGGGATTCCGATACGGTTATCGGGACTCTCCCGTGTCTCCTCCACATTTGGTGGGCATTATGATTTGGCGGCATACTTAGTGCTTGTTCTTCCGATACTCGTGAGCATGATGTTTGGTATCAGAAATTGGTTCGGGCGGATCGCGTTGGCTGCAGCTTCACTATTGGGGCTGGTTGTCATGGTAATGACGGTTTCCAGAATTTCATTGTTCGCGCTTGTCGGAGTTGTCGGAATTATCGTATTTGTGCAGAAGAAAAAGCTTGTGCTTATTTCTCTTCCTATCATCATATTTGGCGCGTTGATCATGGTGAGCGTCTCACCGAGTATCATGGATCGGTTTACCAGTACGGTCAAGGAAGTCGAGGTTTTAGTGGATGCTACCACAGGAGAAGCGGTGGGCCACTCGACGAATGTACCCAATAGCTACTTTGTCCCAAAGACGGTCAGGCAGGCATTTAGTACGACTGTTTCCGATCTCTATAACCACGCCAGTCCCGCCGCTGTCCTGGTCATTCCCTACACGCGGATCGAAGCGGATCCGGTGCTCTTCATCGAGCCGAATGCGCCAAACGGCGAGAATTTACCGCAGGGCACGGGATATATCAATCTTGCCCTTTCGCCCGTCATCCGCAAGCTTGGACATTTTTACTATGAACCCATTCCAAAGATAGCTACGACGTCAGCGGAAGTATTCATCATCAATGGTGATTTCTTGGTTAAAAAGGTATTTGCCTATGATTTATCGTTTACGACCAGATTTCAGGGGGAATGGCCCAGAGCCATGGACACATTCAGGAGAAACATCTTTTTTGGAAGCGGGTATGGGTCGGTAGGACTGGCTGTGGATAATAGTTATCTGCGCATGTTAGCAGAGGTGGGATTATTGGGATTTAGCACATTCTTGGCAATTTTTGTTATAACCACAATTTATATTTGGAAGACATTACCCTTGGTCAATGATCATAAAACCCGAAGCTTCATCATCGGGTTGGCCGCCGGGGTGGGAGGTTTGGCAATTAACGCTTTTTTCATCGATGTTTTTGAAGCATCAAAGGTCGCTTTTACGCTGTGGATGTTGTTGGGAGTTACGCTCGGGACGTTGGGGCTTTATGGGCGCAAACCCGCGGATTTATATACATTGTTCAAGTCAGTCCTCTTGTCTCCGGTTGCCATCGCCATATATTTATTCATTCTTACCGTCGTTTTGTATTCGTCCATGTCACGTAATAATTTTGTGGGAGATGATTTTACGTGGTTTCGTTGGGCTGCAGATTGTGGGACGGCCGTGAGTGCGGCGGGGGAGCGGTGTAACCTCAATGTGGGGACCATAACACGTTATTTTACCCAGGCGCAGGGATTTTTCTACCGGCCGGGTGCGAAAATTTATTTTCTCACCATGTATTCAGTATTTTGGCTCAATCAAAGCGTCTATCATAACGTGTCGCTTTTGCTCCATTTTGGCGTGGCACTCCTCGTTTTTATCCTAGCGAGGAAAGTGCTAAGGAATTTATTGCTTTCCGCCCTAACATCCGTCGCGTTCCTGATGCTTAGCGGGCATAGTGAGCCAATATTTTGGGTATCAGCAACGGGATTTCTGTTTACTGCATTTTTTTCTCTGTCGAGTCTTTTATGGTATATAGCTTGGACGGAAAACGGTAAACGGGTCTATTTTCTGTTGACCATCGCATGCTTTACGTTGTCTCTGTTATTTCATGAATTGGGAATCGTGACGCCATTGTTTTATCTCTTGTATACGTTTGCGATGCAGGGTTGGGAGGAATTTCGTCGACGGGTGGGAAATGCGTGGTATGCCATATTATTTGCTCCGATGCCTATCTATTTGGCGGTGCGGTATTTAGCTTCCAGCCATTGGTTAAGCGGGGATTATAATTATAATTTTGCCAAACTGCCGTTTAATGTAGTCGGCAATAGTGTTGGGTATGCGTTTCTCGGACTTCTGGGTCCACTTTCATTGTCTCTCGTTCAGGTCGTCCGAAATGCAGCAAAAACTCATATGATGGCCTCGGCTCTTGTTTTCATTCTGATAAGTTTCATGGCTGTTCGGGTGTGGAAGAAATACGGAGGGATGATCGGCAAAGAAGACAGAAGAATATGGCTCTTTGGTATTGGATTTTTTCTTATCGCACTTTCGCCATTTATCGGTTTGGGGAATATGACATCACGGTATAGCTATCTCTCCTCCGTAGCGGTAGCGCTTTTGGGGGTGTATATACTGAAAAAGATGTACCAGTTTCTCCTAGGGAACGGGCGGATGATAGCAGTATTAATCGTTGTCATCGTTTCATGTTCATGGGGCCTCCTGCAGCTTATCCAGCATCAGCAAATGCAAAACGATTGGTATGACGCCGGGGAAGTATCCCGGAAATTTGTCGTGGAGATGGATGGGGCGTACGAAGACTATTGGAAGAGCGAACCCATGGAATTTCATTTTGTAAACGTGCCGATCCGCTTGGGGGAAGCATGGGTATTCCCCGTGGGCATTCCGGACGCGTTATGGCTTGTATTCCGTAATCCCACCATACGCGTATTCAGCTGGCCTACGGTGTCTGCTGCTTTTGATGCCGTAGACTATGAATCCAGAAATCAAAAAGTATTTGAGTTTGATCCTTCCGGCAAGCTCATAGAACACAGAAAAATGCGGTTAAGTCCATGAAAAAGATAGAGTTTTTTATTCTTATTGTGATCTCGCTTCTGGCCGTGACCGTGCGTTTATACGGCCTCGGGAATGCGGTCGCAGATTGGCACAGCTGGCGTCAGAGCGATACTGCGGCTGTGGCACGGAATTTTACTAAGTTCGGCTTAGACCTTCTGCATCCACGGTTTGATGATCTCTCCAACATCCCTTCCGGAAAAGATAATCCTATGGGATGGCGGATGGTCGAAGTTCCGCTCTATCAGTCGGTGGCATACGGGGTGAGCAGGTTATTGCCACAAGTTCCTATGGAAATAATCCTCCGGTTGGTGACTGTTTCCGCCTCCGTGGGAACCCTCATTTTGGTTTATCTTCTGATGACGGTGACTGTCGGAAGGCTTGCCGCGACAATTGGCGCATTGGTCTATGCCGTACTTCCGTACAGTATTTTTTATGGAAGAATTATCCTTCCAGAGCCATTTATGGTGTTTTGGGCGGTACTCAGCGTATATATTATGTTTCGATTGTCAGAGCATAATGATCGGAAGGATAAGCGGATTGATTGGTTACTCGTGATATTTGCCGCTATAGCCGGGGGAGTCGCATTGCTCGTTAAACCCACAGCGGCGTTTTTGCTTTTGCCCATCCCATATTTGTTTTGGCGCCGTTTCGGTTTATCCTTCTCGTTGGTTATTGGATTATGTGTTTATTCATCTATCAGTTTGTTTCCATTATGGTGGTGGCGACAGTGGATTTTGCAGTATCCAGAAGGGATTCCGGTTTATCTATGGCTTTTTAACGAAGGCAACATCCGCTTCAAAGGAGCATGGTTTTACTGGCTGTTTGCCAAGCGGTTGGGAGAATTAATGCTCGGATATTGGGGACTTATACCACTTGGGTTAGGAGGCCTTTTGGTTCCGTCTAAAAAAGAAGGGTGGATTTTTCGCTTGTGGACCATTGGAGTACTTGCATATGTCATCATCATTGCGCGCGGTAATGTGCAGCACGATTACTATCAAATAGTGTTCATTCCCATTGTCGCGGTATATGTAGGGAAGGGATTTGCATTTCTTCTTTCTCATAATCCTTTTTCCCGATCTATCTGCTATCTGCTATCTGCTATTTGTTTCTTATTTATGTTTGCTTTTTCCTGGTACACCATCAGAACCTATTATTGGATTAACCGGCCGGATATCGTCGAGGCCGGGCGGGAGGCAGATAGATTGCTTCCGAAGGATGCGAGGGTCATCGCGCCGTATAACGGAGATACCACTTTTTTGTATCAGACAAACCGTCAAGGGTGGCCGCTTGGATTTGATATAGAAAAAAAACTGGAGATGGGAGCGACGCATTACGTGACGGTATCACCGACGGATAATGATTGGGAAACGCGGGATTTGGCTAATCTCTATACCGTTGTAGTGAGAAACGACCGGTTTGCTATCATCGACCTGACAAAACCAAAGGCAGGGAGCACGGAGTAGTTGATAGTGGGTAGTAGGTAGTTGGTAGTAAGGAAGAAGTAACGAGAGAGTATGCATTATGAAAGTATTATTTGTTTCCGCGCTTCTGCCGTATCCACTCTATTCTGGGGGACAAGTTCGGATATATAATCTTCTTTCACGTTTAAGTAAACACCATGAGATTACCCTTGTCACGTTTCTGCGGAATCTGTCTGAAAAACAGTATGAGAAAGATCTTTCGTTTTGTAAAAAAATTATAACCGCGTACCGTGGGTCTGCTTGGCAGGCGAACTATGTGATACGGTCAGTGTTGGGGATTCGACCGCTCTTATTGTCATCCTATGACCTCGCAGAGCTTCGCCGGAAGATTGCCCGGGAATTAGAAACGGGTGCGTATGACCTAGTCCATATCGAACCTTGGTATGTGTGGCCGTGTCTTCCCAAAATAGCCATCCCGATAGTCACGGCCACGCATAACATAGAGTATGCCGTTTATACGGAATACGTACGCAGATTTCGTTTTTCCCTCCTGCGCCCCGGATATTACTGGGATGTACTTAAGCTTATGTTTTGGGAAAAGTATGTATGGAAAAAAGCCAGGCATGTCATAGCCGTATCGGAAGATGACGCACGGGTCATCCGGAAAAGCCGGAGGGCCGCCCGTTCGGTCACGGTGGTTCCTAACGGCGTTGACGTTGATTCGTTTCGATCGGTAACGAAGAAAATAGGAGATCACCCAGTCTTTTTGTTTGTGGGGAGTTTCAACTGGATGCAGAATCGTGATGCCGTATCGTGGTTGGTGACGTCGATTTGGCCCAAGATTCAGAAGATTTACCCCGGATCGACTCTACGGATAGTTGGCCGAAGTATGCCCGATCCATTACGAAAGCTCGTCCATGATCGTCAAGCTATTCTTCTTGAAGAAGTAACCAATATTGAAGAAGAGTTTCAAAAAGCAGATGTTCTTCTGGCTCCTATTCGGATCGGCGGCGGAACGAGTTTTAAGATATTGGAGGCAATGGCGAGTGGGTTGCCGGTGGTTACGACGACGCTTGGGGCTACGGGTTTAAACGTGACCCATAATAAGGAATTATGTATTGGAAACACCGAAGACGAGTTTATTGCCGCTGTGGCCGGGTTCATCAAGTCGCCTAAAAAACGAAACGAGATAACAATAAACGCGAGAAAAACAATCGAACGGGAATATGCGTGGGGTACTATCGCTCGCGCGTTGGACCGCGTCTGGTATGAAACCGCAAAAAGAATCATTTGATCTTTCCATCGTCATAGTCAGTTACAACACGCGTGAGGTGTTGCGTGCTTGTTTGGCCTCACTTGCGGCTTCTGAAACAAAGGGCGACCGGTGGGAAGTGATTGTTGTGGATAACGCTTCAAATGATGGAAGCCCTGAAGAAGTCTCCGCCAAAGGCGGACCAGCCTATGGCTGGAAAAGTCAAAATTTAACCCTTATTCAAAACGAAAAAAATGTGGGGTTTGCGGCGGCGAACAATCAAGGAATCCGTGCATCCAGGGGTAGGTATATATTGCTTCTCAATTCTGATACAGAAATGACCCCGGGGACGCTGGGTGAACTCAAAGGGTATATGGATGCCAACCGCGATGTTGGCGCGATAACGTGTCGGGTGAATCTTGCTGATGGATCACTCGATCCTGCATGTCACCGCGGATTTCCGACTCCGTGGGCATCGTTCACGTATTTTATGGGATTCGAGAAAATGTTCGGAACATCCCGGCTTTTTGGACAGTACCATCAGGGATTTAGGTCATTGAAAGATATCCATGATGTAGACTGCATTTCCGGTGCGTTCTTTTTGGTACGACGAAGCGTCATCGATCAGATTGGATTATTCGACGAGAAATTTTTTATGTATGGAGAAGATATTGACTGGTGTTTCCGTATCAGAGCAAGTAACCATCGCATAGTATTTTATCCAGCTGTTTCCATAATCCATAAAAAACATCAAAGCGGATTAGGTCATCCTGACGCGCAAACGCGGCGCCGAACAAAACAATATTTTTATGATGCGATGAAATTATTTTATAGCAAACATTACCGTCACCGGTATGGATTTTTGGTCTATTCGTTTATCCTTATTGGTATTAAACTCCGTTCACTCTTATGAACATAGGTATCGATGCGAGACTTATTAATGAAACCGGTGTCGGAAGATATATCCGGAATCTTGTGCGTGAGATTGGTCACCAGGACAAGATAAATGAATACACCATATTTTTAAAGAAAAAAGAATATACGAGTTTTGAACTCCCAAACCCACGATGGAAAAAGGTATTGGCAGATGTAGGATGGCATAGCGTGTCCGAGCAGCTGATCATGCCCTGGTTACTTTTTCAAGCCCGGCTTGACCTCGTGCATATTCCATATTTCAATATTCCTATTTTTTATCCAGGCCGCATGGTGGCGACAATTCACGACCTGACGATCCTCCACTTCGATACCGGCAGGGCGACGACCTTGCCGTGGATATTATATAAATTACGACGCGTCGGATACAGGATTGCCCTTGCCGTGGGTCTCCGGCGGGTGAGGACTATCATCGCTGTTTCCCTAACGACAAAGAAGGAAATTATTGATCATTTACATGTGCAACCGAAAAAAATTGTTGTGACGTATGAGGGGGTGGATGAAAAAGTCTCCGCCAAAGGCGGACCAGCCTCTGGCTGGAAAAGTCAAAAGTCATCTGCCCGCAATGCTACGCAAAGCGTTGCAGGCGGGAAAGTCAAAAGTCAAAAAAGAATTATTGAGAATCCTTACTTTTTATACGTTGGGAATGCGTATCCACATAAGAATTTGGAAATGCTCTTGAGGGCATTTCAACAATTAACAATTGACAATTCACAATTGACAAAGAATTTAAAATTGGTGCTAGTCGGGAAAGACGATTTTTTCTACCGGAAGATAAAAAAACTTGCTGCGTCTATGAATCTTGGTGAGAGCGTTCTCTATTTTGGACAAGCCGACGACGCGCAACTGGCCAATCTCTATGCCCATGCCATTGCTTTTGTATTTCCGTCTCTCATGGAAGGATTCGGATTGCCGGCGCTTGAAGCGCTTTCTTTTGGGTGCCCGGTAATTGTATCTGACATTCCGGTTTTTCATGAAATACTCGGGAGTCAAGCGACGTACTTTAATCCACAAGATCCAGGAGATATTGCTCAAAAGATGTCACAAAATGTAGTCAAACCGAAAAACATTATATTAGATGGCTATTCGTGGTTTAAGCTTGTCTCTGATACGCTCAGGGTCTACGAGAATATATGAAGAAACGAGATTTAGCTATTTTTGAAGGGAAGAAAATTCGTCGGGTTTGGGACGAAAAAGGAGAGAAATGGTGGTTTTCTGTGGTGGATGTCATCCAGGCATTAACAAGTAGTCCGAATGCTCGTAGTTATTGGAAAGTTATGAAGTTTCGTTTGAAGAAAGAAAGTAGTCAGGTGGTTACAAAATGTAACCAACTGAAAATGAGAGCAATAGATGGCAAGGAATACCTCACTGATGCTGCGGATACGGAATCCGTGTTTCGTATAATTCAATCTATTCCATCCCCTAAGGCTGAACCATTCAAGCTATGGCTTGCCCGGGTTGGGTATGAACGTGTGGAAGAAATTCAAGACCCAGAAAAGGCGATCAATCGGGCATTAAAAGCCTACCGGAATCTCGGGCGAAGCGATGATTGGATTAACCAAAGACTGAAAAGTATTGAAATTAGAAAAGAATTGACGAACGAGTGGGAAGAGCGAGGGGTCAAAGAGGGATTGGAATTTGCCATTCTCACCGACGATATTACCCGTGCCTGGGCTGGAATGAAGACCCGCGATTATAAGCAGCACAAGAATCTCAAAAAAGAAAATCTTCGTGATCATATGACTAATCTTGAATTGGTTCTGACAATGTTGGCGGAAGCTTCTACGACAGCAATAAGTAAGAAAAAACAGCCGAATGCTTTTTTTCAGCATCGATTTGTTGCTCGAAAAGGCGGTAGTGTTGCAGCAGTTGCGAGAAAAAAACTTGAAAAAGAAACCGGAAAAAGTATTATAGAGTCCTCAAATTTTTTATCGAACCAGAGGAAGAAATTAACGTAAAAATATTTCTGTATATCAGCAATAATGATAAAACATCCTCGTATTGTGTTTGTGTATGACCGAATTAATAAGTGGGGTGGGGCGGAACGGGTGCTTCTTGCCTTGCATGAGATTTGGCCGGAAGCCCCACTTTATACTGCCGTCTACGATCCTGTCACGGCGGGGTGGGCAGATGTATTTACTATCAAGCCATCATTCCTCCAATACGTGCCTTTAGCCAAACATCATCACGAATGGTTTCCCTGGGTGACCCCCATGGCGTTCGAATCGTTTTCGTTTGATGACTTTGATGTTGTGATAAGCGTCACCTCGGCGGAGGCTAAATATATCATTACGAAACCGTCTACCCTCCATATCTGCTACTGTTTGACGCCAACGCGGTATCTTTGGAGCGGGTATGAAGACTATGCTCAATCTTCCAAACTATTATCGATGATGGCGCCGGTTCTCCGGCGCTGGGATATCGTGGGCAGCAGCCGTCCGGATTATTACATAGCCATATCCCAGCGTGTGAAAGCGAGAATTGAAACGTATTATGGAAGAAGTGTCGAGAAGGTGATTTATCCGCCGGTGGACGACGAGAAATTTAGACAGAAAGCAGTAAACAGAAAACAGAACGGTGAAAAAGAAAATTATTTTTTAGTTGTCTCACGGTTCGTAAGCTATAAACGTATTGATCTTATTATTGATGCATTCAATGAATTGAAGTTGCCACTTGTTATTATAGGGTCAGGTCACGAAGAGAAGTTGCTTCGCGCCCATGCATCTGATACCATTTCGTTCGTTACGTCGCATTTGACAGACGCGGAACTTAGTGCCTATTATGGAAGTTGCCGCGCTTTTTTGTCTGCGGCAGATGAAGACTTCGGAATTGCTGCGGTTGAGGCTCAATCTGCGGGGAGACCAGTGATCGCATTTGCCCAAAGTGGGATAGGGGAGATTGTCAAAGATGGGGAGACCGGAATACTTTTTGATGAACAGTCAAAACAGGGAATCGTTGATGCAGTTAGGAGATTTTTACGAACATCACTGGGAAGACAAGCTTGTATTGAAAATGCACATCGGTTTCGGAAAAAACTATTTATGCAGGGTATGAAGACAACTGTTGAGAGGCTTTATAGACTCTATAAAACTATATGAATGCAGTTATTTTTGCCGGCGGAGTAGGAACGAGACTTTGGCCACTGTCCCGTAGAAAATCTCCGAAACAATTTGAGAAGATTATCGGAAATAAATCGACGCTTCAGTTGGCCGCTGAGCGGCTGCAGCCGGATTTTTCTTGGGATAATGTCTATGTTTCCACGGGTCAGGCATACATGCCGATCGTGCAAAGCCAACTGCTCAAGCTTCCCCCAAATCATGTTGTCGGTGAGCCGGAAGTCCGTGATGTGGGTCCTGCGGTAGGACTCATGACTGCGATACTCGCTAAAACCAAGCCGGATGAACCCATGGTTATTCTCTGGAGTGACCATTTGGTTGGTAAAGAAGCGCTTTTCCGCAGCATCCTGCGCGTATCGGGAGAAATTATCAAAAATAACCCGGGAAAAATTATTTTTGTCGCGCAAAAACCACGATTTGCGAGTGAAAATTTAGGTTGGATTTCTTACGGTAAGGAGGTCAACCGGATAGATGACATTGCGTTTCATACCTTTGTCGATTTTCAGTACCGTCCGGATAAAGTGACGGCACAGCGATACCTAGCAAGTGGCCATCATGCATGGAATTTGGGATATTTCGTCACGACGCCACGGTTTTTACTCACTCAATACAAGCGTTTTGTACCCAATGTCTATGCCGGATTGTCGCAAATAGCGGATGCGTGGGGTACCGCAACGTATGATGGCGTACTTCAGGCGGTATATCCTACACTCGAAAAAATAAGTTTTGATAACGCGATTTTAGAAAAGTTGGATCCATCACAGGCATTGGTTGTTTCAGAAAATATCGAGTGGAGTGATATTGGCGCTTGGGAAGCACTGAAGGAAGCGCTTCAGGAAGCAGAAGAAAAGAACGTAACGCAAGGAAAAGTGATGCTCAATGACACGCAAGATAGCCTTGTCTATAACTATACAAATCAGTTGGTGGTCACCATAGATCTTGATGATATGTTAGTGGTCAATACCGACGACGTCGTTCTCGTGTGTAAAAAAGGGTCCGTGCCAAAAATCAAAAAACTCGTGGAGCAGATGAAAGGCACGGAAAACGATCATTTGACCTAATTATGTGGTACCAACTTACGAAGCGGGTAATCGACGTTGCGGGGAGTTTATTTCTTGGATTTATTTTTTTTCCTTTGGCGTTTGTCACGGCAATTGCAATTAAATTGGATAGCCCTGGTTCAGTGTTTGCTGATACACCCCGGCGCGTGGGAAAGGGTGGAAGTCTATTTCGGATATATAAGTTTCGCTCTATGATTGTCAATGCGCACAAAAAACTCCGGACTGACCCTAAATTCGCCAAACTTTATTCTGAATACAAACGCAACAGTTATAAATTGAAAGAAGACCCTCGGGTTACTCATTTTGGTAAATTTATTAGAAAACATTCCATAGACGAGATCCCCCAGCTTATTAATGTACTGCGAGGGGAGATGAGCTTGGTAGGTCCCCGACCGTATTATCAGGATGAACTGGTCCAACAACAAAAAAAATATCCCCACACCAAAAATTTGGTTTCGGTAGTGCTTTCCGCTAAACCCGGTATCACCGGGTATTGGCAGGTATCAGGGCGAAGTGAAGTAAACTTTGATAAGCGTATTAAAATGGATGCGGATTATGTGAGTAAACGTTCGATACTGTTTGATATCGGAATACTTCTTAAAAGCCCGTGGGCAATGATATCCGGTAAAGGTGCAGTTTGATAGATTGACAATTTATTCCTAAATGTGAACAATACTAGCTATGCCAGGTAGTGAATTTTCGTTCGAATGAAATACGCATGAACGAGATGATTATCTGGGAATATTCATTTATGGTTAATAGAAAGGATAATGGTTTTTTATTTCGTAAGAAATAACGAAAATCTACTACTTGGTATGCCCGATTTTCTCAAAAAAATCACGTTAGATACCGTACCCCCTCCAAAAGCCGATTCTACCGGCTCATTGCGACAGGCTAACTCCAGACGGTCTTTTCCTTGGAAATTTATTTTTATTCCCTTAGGTCTTGTCGTTATCGCGGTTGCGGTCATCGGTATCATGCTTCTCCCGATGCGCGGCGTGATTGCGGCGGCACAGGAGACCATCGCTGCCGGGCGCGAGTTGGGGTCCGCCGTAAAAAATCAGGATTTGGACAAAGCGAAAGAGGGTTTGATGATTACAAGACAAAAGCTAACTGCATTATCTGAAGAATATAAAAAAATGATTGCATTGAAATCCGTTCCCTTTTTAGGCAGTTATATTGCCGACGGAGAACATGGAATCAACGCCGCATTTGCCGGGTTAAGCGCTGGGGATAACGCAATTGAAGCCCTGGAACCGAACGCGGATCTCTTGGGCTTGAAAGGCAAGAGTAAGTTTGTTTCCGGCACCGCTGACGAGCGGCTCCAAACAGCGGTTAAAACGATGAGCGCTCTTACACCAAAAATCAATGAAATGGCTACGCATATCGATACGCTTCGAAAAGAAATAGGTGCTATTGACCCCAATCGGTATCCCAAGAACGTACGAGGTACAGTCGTACGGGATGCCATAGTGCAAGCCAAAGAAGTCATAGAAAATGCAGCGAATTTATTTGTGAATGCACAACCACTGCTCGTAAATCTTCCGAAGCTCTTAGGAGACAAAGAGGAAAAACGGTACCTCGTACTTTTTCAAAATGATAAAGAACTACGGGCAACCGGTGGGTTCATTACCGCATATGCTCAATTTCGTCTCGTAAAAGGTAAGGCGATTCTGGAAAAAGCCGATGACATCTACGCGCTGGATGCAGCCAAGAAAAAAAACTTCCCCGCTCCGCGGGAAATTACCACGTTTCATAAAGGCGTATATAACCTGAATATAAGGGATTCTAATCTTTCTCCCGATTACAAGCTCTCCATGAAACAATTTGAAGAGCTCTATGATTCTGTGTCCGGTAAAGAAAAAATTGACGGTATATGGGCTGTTGATACGCATGTATTGGTAGAAGCACTCAGGATTTTAGGTTCTGTGCATGTCTACGGGAGGGAGTTTAGTGCGGATACGGATAAGCGCTGCGATTGTCCCAAGGCCGTCTATGAGCTTGAGGATTACTCGACAAGGCCCGTGGGGTACTTGCGTGACGCGAGAAAAGACATCATAGGGGTCCTCCTTCAGACTCTTATGCAAAAAGCGTTGGGCATATCTCCGTCTAAGTACTGGGGACAATTGTTTCAGATGCTTCTGACCGAGATTAACCAAAAACACGTGCTTGCCTATTTCCATGATAGTGATGCACAAAAAGCGGCAGAAAGCTTTAACATGGCTGGCCGGATCATGGTAGCCACGGAGACGGCCACGCTCCTCAAATATGAAGAAGGAAAAGACTGGGATTATCTCCATGTCAACAACAGTAATATGGCCGGCGCCAAATCCAACATGTTCGTTTCAGAAAAAGTGGTTAAGGACGTTTCGGTCGGTAGCGACGGGACTATCACCACGAAGCTGACGCTTGAATATAAGAATCCCTACCCCGGTAGTGACTGCGGACTGGAGAGTGGCGGGCTTTGTCTGAATGCTCCGCTTCGCAATTGGGTGCGCGTTTATGCGCCGATGGGCAGCAAACTTACGGAGAGCCGCGGATCTCAATCCCCCAAAGATACTAAGCCGGTTACGATGGAGACGTACGATAGCTTGGGTAAGACGGTATTTGAGGGATTCCTCATTGTGAATCCGTTGGGAACCGCCCGTCTGGATCTCACGTACACGTCGGGGGTGAAATCCAGTGACGGAAAATATAAGCTTCTTATTCAAAAGCAGCCTGGGACCAATGGTGACGAATATACCATAAAGCTTGGCGGGAAAGAGCGGAAAAAATTTGAGCTTGCATCAGATACAGAGCTTGTGTTGTAACCTCTTATGACCCCTTTGAGCCGGGTCTACACGACGCATGCAATCATCCTTAAACGACGTAACGTAGGCGAAGCGGATCGTATAGTCACCATATTTACGAAGGAATACGGTCGGATGAGAGTAATCGCTAAAGGGATACGCCGCGTCCATAGCCGTCGGGCTCCCCATCTGGAGGTCTTTTCTCATGTATCGCTCGTCCTTTACAAAGGAAAAATGTGGGATAGCGTGACAGAAGCGACTCCTATCCATACATTTTCATCTCTTCGGGAGAGTTTAACCCGGGTAAGCGCTGGGTATTATGTTTGTGAACTCGTCGATGCTCTTTTGCCGGAGAGGCAGGAACACCGGGATGTGTATGCGCTACTTCTTGGGGCATTACACACGCTTAACGGTATTATGGAGATTGACACAGTAGTTACAAATGAACAGTACGCTCTTGAACTTCTCCGGGTCCTTGGGTACCTTGCCCATGACCAGAGTATCCCAGCAGGGAGGATAGATCCATATATTGAAAAAATTATAGAGAAGCGCCTCCGCACACCCAAGTTTCTCACCCAACTGGCGTGATATTTTGGTCATTGATTTTGGTTTTTAAAATTGATAATATCGTTTAAAGAATGCGATGATCTCAATGGCATGAGGGAGCTTAAAGTTTTAAAATGAAGTGTCTTGGATAATCCAAGGAAGTAGGGTGGAACCGTCCTGCGAAGCAGGATCCCTATCACAAATAATTGTGGTAGGTTTTTTTGTGGAAAAAATTGAATAGTGACGTTTGTACCATCTTTGGCAAGTGGGAGTCACAAGTGAATGAAGTGGGTGAGATGACTGGAATATCATGTCTCACTAAGTAGGGTGGAACCGCGCCTTTTATTGAGGCCGTCCCTACATGGTACGGGTGTACTGTGTGAGGACGGTTTTTTTGTGGGTAAATGTATGATCAAACATCATTGCAACATTTGGAATTATATCAATCAGCACTCTCGGTATCGGAGCGAGTGTCTTAATCTTATAGCTTCCGAAAACCTTATGAGTCCGGGAGCGCAGGCGGCACTTGCGACAGATTTGGGGAATCGTTATACCGTCGGGCAGATAAACAAGCGATGGTATCCCGGATGTGTCTATTACGACAAAATAGAAAAAGAGGCTGTCACTACGGCAAAAAATCTTTTTCATGCTCAGTATGTCAATCTCCAGCCTATTTCAGGAATGGTGGCAAATATGGTTGCGTATTATGCACTCCTGAAACCTCATGATCTTATTTTTTCATTGCCAGTGAAACACAGCGGACACTACAGTCATGGAAATACAGGAATACTTTCATTATTTGATGTACGGCTTGAGCCGATACCGTTTGATGAAAAAGACTACACCATAGACTTGGAAAAAACGGTGATGCTTATACGACAAAAAAAGCCAAACGCGATCATTGTAGGGACTTCTGAGTTTCTTTTTCCGATTCCGCTCCGGGAGCTGAGAAAAGTTTGTGATGAGACAGAGACAAAAATTATCTATGATGCCGCCCATGTATCCGGACTTATTGCAGGACAAACATTTCAAAATCCGTTGTCAGAGGGAGCTGATATACTCTCGATGAGTACGAATAAAACCTTGTCCGCACCCAGTCATGGATTAGTTGCCTGCAATGACAAAATACGATTTCGCAGCAGCATTGAGCATGCAATTGTGCCGCTTTTTACTTCCAATCATCACCCGCATCATATCGCGGGATTGGCGATAACGCTTGCCGAGTTTGAAGAGTACGGACATGATTACGCGACGCAGGTAATAAAAAACGCGCAGGCGCTTGCCCAAGAGCTGTATAACCAAGGGGTTGACGTTCTTTGTCCTCACAAAAATTTTACACAGAGCCATACGGTATTATTTGATGCAAAGTGTTCAGGAAACGAGGCAATGCGGATACTTGAAAAGGCACAAATTATTGTCAATTCGTTCCAATTACCATGGAACCATGAAAATAATTCGACTGGAATTCGGATCGGAACCAATGAAATAACGCGCCTGGGGATGAAGGAAAAGGAAATGAGAATTGTTGCCAAGCTAATAGCGTCAGTATTGTTTCATAGAAAAAAGCCTGAAACGATCAGAAGGGAGGTGGTCCAAATTCGTCACGCGTATCAGTCTGTGCATTACTGTTTCAATTCTATTTAAAATCATATAAACTAAAAGGAGGAAATACTATGGAAAATGTAATGGAAAAAATTGTTTCTCTCTGTAAGCGCCGGGGATTTGTGTATCCTAATTCGGAGATTTATGGTGGGATCGCGGGATTTTATGACATGGGACCAATGGGGCATCTTCTGCGTCAAAACATGAAAAAACTCTTTTGGGAGTTCATGCTGGTTGACCACGAAAATATTTTTCCTATCGACGGAACAATTATTACTCATCCGAAGGTGTGGGAAGCGTCAGGGCATGTGGGCAGCTTTGCCGATGCGATGGTTGAATCCGTTGGTGGCCCGATGGGCAACAAGAGGTATCGCGCTGATCACTTGATAGAAGAAATGTATTCCCCAGAAGAACTCGCGTCTGCGGATGCAGCGGCAAAAAAAGAAGGGATCAGTGTTATTGAGGCTTATTCGAAATTACTAAAAGGGAAAAAAGCTCCGGATGGGGGAATTTTGGGGGAGGTAAAAAAGTTCAGCTTGATGGTAGAAACGTCATTGGGGGTGGTAGAGGGTGACAAAAAAAGCGCATATTTGAAAGGCGAGGCATGTCAAACTATTTACCTCGATTATCAAAACGTTTTAGACAGCATGCATCCCAAGATTCCCTTTGGAATTGCCCAAATTGGAAAAGCATTTCGTAATGAAGTGGCTAATCCCCAATTTATGTTGAGACTCAAGGAATTTGAGCAGTGGGATATGCAGTTTTTTGTCAATCCCAAGGCCATGGATACATGGTATGAGTATTGGAAGGAACAACGAATGAATTGGTACAGAAGCTTATTTAACGATAAAGATAATTTGAGATTTCGTCAGCATCGGGATGATGAGCTTGCTCATTATGCCAAGAAAGCTTTTGATATTGAGTACAAGACCCCGATGGGCTGGAAAGAAGGAGAAGGAATCCATTGGAGAGGTGATTGGGATTTATCCCGCCATGGGCAATACAGCGGTCATGATTTCACGTATACCGATTTAGAAACCGGAGAAAAATTTATCCCGTGGATCGTGGAAACTTCTGGGGGAGTCGATCGCACGTTTCTATTTTTACTGCTTGATGCATACCGCGAGGAGGGAGAACGTATTTATCTAAAACTTCATCCGAGGTTATCGCCATATACGGTGGCTGTTTTTCCATTGGTGCGCAACAAGCCGGAGATCACGGCGAAAGCGCAAGAGGTATATAAGCACCTGAAATTAACATTGAAACTATCCACAGCCTGGGATGATCGGGGGAATATCGGGAAGCGGTATTATGCACAGGATGAGATCGGTACTCCGTGGTGTATCACCATCGATTATGATACGCTGGAAAGTGACACCGTGACGGTGCGGGATCGGGATACCACCAAACAGGAACGGGTGAGCATTGAGCAGCTCAAAGCATATATTGAGAGCAAGTTAATGATATAGATTGAGGAGGTACTATGAAAAATAAGATGATTATCGCCGTTGCTGCGTTAGGGATTTTATTGATTGGGACGGGATTTGTGATATATAAAGCACTTGCCCCAACTCCAGAAGTTAAACAGGTGGTGGACGAACAGGTTCCGGTAGAAACATTGGAAACTTTAGATCCTGCCATTGTCGTAGAACTTACCAAAAGCAAACTGAAGGATAATACGGTTGTTTTATCAGTGAATGGTCTTGGCGGGAAAGTGCGGACGGTCGCGTATGAACTTAGTTATGACAGTCAGGGAATTGTGCAGGGGGTGACCAGCAAGCCGCTTGATGTATCGGGGAAAGATTCATTTATCCGGGATGATATTTACTTGGGAACGTGTTCCCGTAATGTCTGTAGGCCTCATCCTGGAGTCAAGAGTGTTTCTGTGGTTCTTGAATTTACCAATATCTCCGGTAATAAGAGCCAATTCTCAAAAGAATACCCTCTCTAGTTGCTTCTTTTTTCGACCTTTTTTACGAGAGTAGGAAGATGAGCTGTGTCGTTAGCGACATGGATAGTAGCCCCGTAGCCGGTCGTATGTTGCAGTATCGTGATCGCGGTATTGTCCATATGGTTTCTCGTGAAGTCTAACAATGGAATCTCCATAAGGCGACAGATGAGGACACGCAAAAAAGTACCATGAGATATAATGGCGATTTTTTTGCCTTTGTATGCATTAAGTACCCATGAGAGGAAGGTGTCGGCACGTTTTTCTATCTCTGCAAGTGATTCCCCGTTTTGAGGCCGGAAATGGTGATATTTCCACGTTTCGTTGTAAATGAGCTGCGGGTAGAGGACATTGGCGTTTTGGTATCCGAATCCTTCGGCTATTCCAAAGTTACGCTCTCGGAGATCGTTTTTGGTTATGAGTGAAATGTTTGGATGAAAACTATGGATGATGCGGGCGGTTTGGCGTGTGCGGGTGAGCGGAGATGTGAAGATAATGTCGAGCGGATACGACGCTAGGTGCTTGGCAACCGCTTTCGCCTGCTTTTTTCCTGTGGCGTTGAGGGGGATATCGGTAACGCCCATTAACTTTCTTTGTAGATTCCACCTCGTTTCTCCGTGCCGGATTAGGATAAATGTTGTCGTCATACGTCCTGATTATATCGTGGTGCAGTGAAGATATTCTATGTGTGGATATTCTATGAGACTAAAGGGATCAATTTAATTGCGGCCGCAAGTAAATTGATCCCTAAGAAATGATGTGCTATTGTGGAATAGATGAGAAAGAAAGGTATTACGAGAGCTATGAGTAGAGCGGCTCTTGCCTTGGCAGAAGGATTATTTTCTCATGCCGTCGACTTGGCATTGTGGACCGTAGTTTATATGGGAGAAGTTGGTCTTCCACAATCTACCTCCGGTCAGGTGTGGCGGGCGCAAATTGCAGCAGATCATTATTTATACCAGGTTAACTATGATGTCATCAAGAATGCACTTAAGATGGCTCGGCGTAACGGATGGATAAAGACACGTCGGCGAAATGCGCTGCCGGAGATTACGGGGAAAGGAAAGTTGCGGCTAGCTTCGATTATTCCACAATACGATGACAAGCGTACGTGGGATGGACGGATGCATTTGGTGACCTATGATATACCCGAAAGCAGAAAGATTGACCGGGAGCTGCTCAGGGAGTTCCTTAGGAGAATTGGTTGTGCCATGCTACAAGAGTCGGTTTGGATTACACCATACAATCCTATAGACCTTGTTCGGTCATTTGTCGACGAAAAAGAGTTATCCGGAACGGTCATCGTTTCTGATTTGGGTAAAGACGGTGCAGTTGGCGAGGAAGACCTTCGGGCACTTTTGGTTCGGGTCTACAAACTCGAAAATCTTAATGATCGATATGAAAAGTGGTTGTCTTCCGTGGAAGAACTCGATGGCATTGATCATTTTGCATTGATCCGTTGCCTTGCGATTTTAAATGACGATCCGCAACTCCCGTTTGCTCTTCTTCCGCCGTGGTGGAAGGGGGATAAAGCCAACGCGCTCGTTAAATCTCAACTTCTATCGGTGTCAAAATCTTTGCGGCCGCAGGCAAATTGATCCCTTCAATTGTTTTACCAACGTTTCTGATAAGAAAAGCCAGTTCTTCAGGGAATATGACCTCTAGAACAGTTAGGAAGCAATATTATTCGGAAGCGTGACCAGTAGCTTGTGCTTTTTCTATCTCTTTTTGCATTAATAAGAGTCCGAAACGCTGGGTCCCAGACAAACCCGGAGTCGTCAGTATTGGTAAAACATCGGGTTCTTTCTCTATACTGCCATCCACGCGTCTCCCTAATACCAACTCCGCTCCTTTGAGCGCGGTTCTAATATCAGCGAGAAATTCTGTAGCTTTTGGTTCGATTTTTTCTAATGATGGAGTTAAACCAAGTCCGTATTCTTGATACATTAGTGCAACCCAATCGTCCTGTGGTATTTGTGGTTGTTGAAAACCGACTTTTGCTTCAGGTGTTACTTGCGTCATAGTTAGAGCATTCGAACTGTATTCTCTCTCTCTCAACACGTTTTGTCAAGTTTTTGTGAAAACTCGCGGGGTTGTGAAATGACCCCTTGACAGTCCGTGAAATATGGGACAATATGGATATTAATGGGAAGAAGTGGTAGATTAGAAGCATGAAGCTTTTCCTTGGGGAATACGACCATAGTTTAGACGATCGGGGCAGAGTGACGCTCCCTAGAAAGATTCGACAAGAGATAGAAGAGCGGGAACTGGTACTTGCGAAAGGATTTGAACCGTGTATTTTTGGGTTTGACCGTGAAAGTTGGGAGCGTGAAGCTGCCAAGCACCTTGACACGCCGGTCACGAATGAGGAGGGAAGAAAAATCCGGCGATATATGTTCGCCGGGGCCCAAAAGTCGGAGATAGATAAACTTGGTCGTATACTTTTGCCTGCCCAGCTCAAGGATTACGCTTCCATTGCTCGGGAGATCATGGTGATAGGCGCGGGTGATCATTTTGAGATTTGGGATCGTATTCGTTGGGAAGAGTATGCGAAGAATCTCTGATGATCATGTCAGATAAAAATAAATTTCATGTCCCAGTGATGGTGGAAGAAGTCTTAAACGGGCTAGCGGTACGAGATGGAGGAACGTATATCGATGCGACAGTGGGAGGAGGAGGTTACAGTATTGAGATTATCAAGAGAGGTGGGAGGCTACTGGGGATTGATCAAGATCCGGAGGCGGTTGAATTTTCAAAACAAAATATAAAATACGGGGATTGGAAAATAGTACAGGGGAATTTTCGGGACATTAGAAAAATAGCGGAAGAGCAAGGGTTTGATACTGCAGATGGGATATTATTTGACTTGGGAGTATCGAGTCATCAGATCGATACGCCCGATAGGGGATTCAGTTTCCGTTTTTTGGAGGCTCCATTGGATCTTAGAATGAATCCGAAAAGCGGCGCACCGGCGGCAGAATATATCAAAAAATTATCTGAAGAAGAATTATATGAAATATTTGCAACATATGGTGAAGAAAAGTTGGCTCGGTCAATTGCTCGTGCTGTTGTCCGCACCCGTCATGTAAAGTCTGTGACAACGGTGGGAGATTTGGTTGGGGTGGTCGATGAGGTAATGGGCGACGCACGAGAAAGGATGAGCACGCTTGCACGGGTATTCCAGGCATTACGGATAGTGGTCAACGATGAACTTGGCGCACTGAAAGAAGGGTTACCCGGCGCAGTAATGGTGTTAGGGTCAGGAGGGCGGATTGCAGCATTAAGCTACCATTCTCTTGAAGATCGGATCGTGAAACGGGAAATAGTGCAACTTGGTTTACGGTCAATAAATAAGCGGCCCCTGACGCCAAGTGATACCGAGAAGTATATGAATGTTCGGTCACGAAGTGCAAAATTACGGATTGCTCAAAAGCTATGATGATACGGTTTATTCGATCAGGCATACGAATTCTTCCCTTTCTTGTGGTCATATTGCTTGTTGTGGAGATTCTTGTGACCAACGAGCTTGCTGGATTTGGCAAAAAGGTTTCCCAGATCGATCGGTCCATAGATACCCTCCAGGAAGAAAATCAGTTGTTGCAGGAAAAAGTTGCTTCGCTTTCATCTCTTCTTACCATCGAAGATAAATCCAAAGCCTTAGGATTTATTTCGAGTCCTCCGGTCATCACTATCGGCGCTCAAGACGTGGCGTTTCACCTTCAACCTTAAATGGTACGTATTTGGATAGTGTTTTCTTTTTTTGTTGTTCTCTATGGCCTGATGGTGGCACGGCTTTTTCATTGGCAAGTCATACGCTCCTCGTCCCTTCGACTTGAGGCTGCATCACAGTATTACCTTACGTTTAATCTGCCTGCGCAGCGGGGTGCGATCCTGGCCTCTGACGGTAAACCGTTAGTGTTAAATCAATCCGCGTATTTGGTCTACGCCGAGCCCAGAAAAATTGCAAATATGCCGTCATTTGCGGCGAGTATTTCATCGTTATTGGGAATGGATGGAAAAGATATAGTGAGTATCCTGTCACAACCTGATCGTGTTTGGGTTCCTCTAGCTCACAAAGTAGAATCTGCCCGCGTTACACAACTGAAAGACTTGAAGCTGAATGGTTTAGGATTTGAAAAGGAATCTAAGCGTATGTACCCGGAGAGTTCAATGGCCGCTCATATTGTAGGATTTGTGGGGAGCGATGAAAACGGCAAAGATCGCGGATATTTTGGGGTAGAGGGGTATTACGGGCGTGAGCTGGGAGGCAAAGATGGGATGCTGCAGCTTGAAAAGGATGTCCGTGGGGCTCCGATTCTAGTAGGTGATACGCGCCGGATTGAGCCGGAAGATGGGAGAAATTTAGTGTTGTGGTTAGACCGTTCGATCCAGCGGATCATTGAGCACCGGTTATTGGCGGGGATAGCCAAATACGGTGCTAAAGAGGGATCGATCGTCGTTATGGATCCAAAAACCGGTGGTATTTTAGGCATGGCAGCCTTCCCAAGTTATGATCCGGCTAACTTCGGTGAATTTCCCAAGGAAGTATATAAAAATCCGATCGTAGCCAGCACGTTTGAGCCGGGATCTACGTTCAAGGTGCTGGTGATGGCAATGGGGTTAGATCGAAACGTGGTGAAGTCAACAACAATGGCCGAAGAAACAGGGGCGGTGCGGGTAGGTGAGTATTTTATCCGGACGTGGGATGAAAAATACCGCGGCATCATCTCAATGACCGATGTGCTCGTACATTCGTCAAATGTTGGCATGGTGTTTGTACAGAATAAACTCGGCAAGGAAGGGATGCTTCAGGCGATTCATAAGTTTGGATTTGGTGAGCCAACCGGTATCGATCTTCAGGAAGAGGTGCCGGCGAGTATACGCGATGATAGTGATTGGAAAGATATAGACCTGGCTACTGCGTCATTTGGGCAGGGCATCGCCGTTACCCCTATCCAAATGATCCGGGCGGTCGGAGCTATTGCCAATGGCGGTCAGCTCGTCGAGCCCAGGATAGTCAAAGAGATTCGTGATGGATCAGGGAGAGTCGTACCGATCGTGTCGAAAAAGACACGATCCGCAATCTCCCCGGCGACGGCGCGGATTATGACGGAGATGATGATCGCGGCGGTTGATCGCGGTGAGGCTCAATGGGCAAAACCAAAAGGGTATAGAATAGCCGGAAAGACCGGGACAGCACAGATTCCTGTCGCTGGCCACTATGATAACAAAAAAACGATAGCATCATTCATAGGGTTTGCACCAGCTGATGATCCAAAGTTTATTATCCTTGTGACGCTTCGGGAGCCCACATCCAGTCCCTGGGGGTCAGAAACCGCAGCGCCGCTTTTCTTCGGTATCGCGCGCGATCTATTCGCATATTACGGCATTGCACCACAGTAGAATGGTATAATACGAATATGATGCAACGCCTAAAAGGGCTCTATCATTGGGCCGAAGCCTTTGCTGCTGCTCTCCGGTACGGATTTCCCAGCACGAAGCTCACGGTCATCGGAGTAACAGGTACGGATGGCAAAACCACGACGAGCACGCTTATTTTCGAAATTCTCAAGGCTCATGGGCTCCATGTTTCTATGATTACCTCCGTTCACGCAGTCGTGGGAGGAGTTTCCTACGACACCGGCTTTCATGTGACGAATCCGCGCGGCTGGGAAGTCCAGAAGTATCTGGCCGAGGCACTGCGTCACGGAGATACGCATTTTGTGTTGGAAACTACTTCCCATGGTCTTGCACAGCATCGGGTGGATTTCGTGCGATTTGCCGTCGGAGTTCTGACGAATGTGACGCATGAGCATCTGGATTGGCATAAAACGTTCAATGCTTATTTGATGACCAAAATATCGCTTCTACAACGCGCGCGCGTAGCAGTACTGAATCGTGATGAAGCGGAAGTTTATAATAAAGCAAGCGTCCTTTTGCACCATAAGCGAATGCTTTCGTATGGGATCCGGCGTGATGCAAATGTAAGTCCGAAGAGTCATCCGTTTAAAACAATCCTGGTCGGTGAGTTTAATCGGTATAATTGTCTGGCAGCCATCGCTGCAACGGAAGCTTTAGGTGTGCCACTCAAGATAGCACAAAAAGCGATTGCTTCATTTGTGGGTGTGAAAGGAAGGATGGAAGTGGTAGTGGATAAGCCTTTCCGCGTTATTATCGACTTTGCCCATACACCCAATGCTATAGAACAAGCATTGAAAACCGTTCGTAAATCCTGTAAGGGCAGTCTTATCCATGTATTTGGAAGCGCAGCGCTGCGTGACCTTACGAAGCGTCCGCTCATGGGTGAAGCATCAGCGCGGTATGCAGATATCATCGTTTTAACGGAAGAGGATTACCGCACCGAAGATGTGCATACGATTATTGATGAAATTGCATCACGCATACCGTCGGAAAGCCGCGTGGTGCGGCTCCCCGACAGGGATGAAGCAATTGGGTTTGCGCTCAACGAGGCCAAACCCGGAGATACGGTCATGATAACGGGTAAAGGTCATGAAAAAAGTCTTGCGCGTGGGAGCCGGGAATATCCATGGAGCGATCAGGAGGCGGTAAGCAAACATATGAAACGGTTGGGGTATGGTACATAAACGCGATACGCTTTGTTTTCAATCATCACTCATGGTTAAGCTGGATGGAGTCATTCATGGATTTTCGTCCCGCCTTGCAGGGGACATGAGTCAAGACACAGAAAAGAGACAACATTTTTTGCATGCGCTTGGAGTGAATGATTCCGCGATTTTTGCACAGCAAGTGCATGACAATCGGATAAGTGTGGTTCATAAACAATCGACAGGGGTTGTGCCTGGAGTCGATGGACTCGTAAGTCGTGATGTGCCGGTAGCGGTTCTTGCAGCGGACTGTGTTCCCGTATTGCTGGTTGATCCTGTCAACCATATATGTGCAGCAGTTCATGCAGGCTGGAAAGGAACGTTGGGAAATGTGGTAGGCCATGCTGTGCGCGCTATGGTGCAGGCAGGGGTTGAAGTGGGAAAGATTTATGGTGTCATTGGTCCGCATATCGGCGCGTGTTGTTATACCGTTGGGACGCAACGCGTGAATGCATTTGCTCAACGATTGGGCAATGATGAAAAGATGGCATATTGCGCTGATGGCACGTGGCATCTGGACATCGGACTCATAAATTACCGCCAGCTGATCGAGGAGGGGGTCGCCCGGGATCATATCGATGCACCGCCCTTGTGTACATCTTGTCAACGCAACGACTTTTTTTCTTACCGGAAGGATTCGGAAGCATCATTTGGTAAAATGATAGCGGTGATTGGGTTTCGTAATAATCTATGAACCATATTCAACAATCAAAGCGGATATATTTGGTCGGTATTAAAGGCGTTGCTATGGCAGCACTTGCGATTTGGGCCAAAGATGCCGGAAAGTCGGTCGCAGGAAGTGACGTAGGGGAAGAATTTCCCACAGATGAAGAGCTTAAAAAGGCGCACGTTGATATCCATGTAGGATTTGATTCGTCTCACCTCGCCGCGTTCAAGCCGGATGTTGTAGTCTATACCGGCGCACATGGTGGACGGGATAATCCGCAGGTGATGTATGCAAAAGAGCATGCTATTTCGGTGCTTCCTCATGGTCAGGCGTTGGGGCTTGTCATGGAGGGGAAACACCAGATAAGTATTGCGGGCAGTCATGGCAAGACAACAACTGCTGCCATGATTGCGACGATTCTCGTTGAGGCGGACTTAGATCCTTCGTATGCAGTCGGCTGTGGTTCTATCCGTGGACTGGGTACCGCCGGGCACGCGGGGAAGGGAGACTGGTTTATCGCAGAAGCAGATGAGTATGTGACAGACCCAGGGCATGACGCGACACCCCGTTTTCTCTGGCACAAGCCGGACGTTTTGGTGGTGACAAATATTGATTATGATCATCCTGATGTCTATACAGATCTTGCTCATGTTCAACAAGCATTTGTGGCACTGCAAAAACAGAGCGAGCTTACGATCATGAACGCAGATGATCCAGCGAGTTCCGTTTTATCCAAGGGGGAAAACGTGGTGAAATTCGGTCTGTCAAAAGAAATAAGTGGACTGAAGCTTCAAGTTTTGGGCAGGCATAATATGCTCAACGCTGCAGCAGCGGCCGCGGCGTGCGAAAGAATTGGAATTGCTTGGAATGTCATAAAACAGGGTCTTGAGCGGTTTGGAGGCACAAAGCGAAGGTTTGAGAAATTAGGAGAAGTGCGCGGAGCACTCATCTACGACGATTATGCCCATCACCCTAAAGAAATTGAATCAACGATAGCAGCATTTCGCGAAATGTATCCCAAGAAACGCCTCGTCGTTGTGTTTCAGCCGCATACATACTCACGGACGAACGCATTACTGCCTGATTTCGTTCGGGCGCTTGCGTTGGCGGATATCACCCTTGTGACGGATATCTATGCGTCGGCGCGGGAAGCGCAAAAAGTAGAAGGACTTGTCCAGAAGTTGGGTGGAATCTATGCACCTTTACGACAGGATGTCTCCCGATGGCTGGAAAAAGAACTCACCGCCGATGATGTGATCGTGTTTATGGGTGCCGGAGATATTTATCAATGGGCCAGATCAATCCTATGAATTTTAAAAAAGATGTTTCACTTTCCCCGTATACAACCTTTAAGATTGGCGGACCGGCGGAATTTTTTTATGAGGCGGGAAGTGTTAAAGAAATCGTGGAGGCAGTCATCCAAGCGCGGGAAGCAGGGTTACCGATAACAATACTAGGAGGAGGAACAAATATTCTCATCGGGGATGAAGGGGTCCGGGGACTGGTGATCAAAAATAATACGAGTACGATCACTATTCGTGGCATGAAGGGGAAGGTTGAAGGTGGTGAGGCGAAAGGGTCAGTATTTGTTGAAGTTGATTCAGGTGTTGTCTTTAATAAGCTCGTCCGTTTTACGGTCGAAGAAGGCCTTGGAGGGCTTGAAGCGCATCTTGGGTTACCCGGAACGGTCGGTGGAGCAATATTTATGAACTCTAAATGGACGAAGGCCGCATCAAAAGATGCGGCACAAGGGATCGTAACCCAAAATAATCGAAGACGTTATTTTGGGACGCTCTCTATGCCCGTAACCTACGTCGGTGATGCGGTATATCAGGCGACCATATTGACCGCGAAAAGCGAAATGAAGATAGTTGACCGTTCATATTTTCACTTCGCCTACGATACGAGTAGCATCCAAAAAACCGGTGACATCGTTCTTCGGGTGGTATTTGCCCTTGTCCCCGGAGACAAAGATGAGCTGTGGAGTGTCGCTAACCAGAGTATTGCCTATCGTAGGGAAAGCCAACCGCAGGGCGTCAAAAGTCCTGGGTGTACGTTCAGAAATATCACTTCCGCTGAGGCAATGACAGCGGCGACACCTGACCATACGACTTCTGCCGGATTTCTTGTGGATCATGCAGGACTCAAAGGAACATCAGTCGGAGACGCCCAAATATCGTCTGTCCATGCGAATTTCATCATCAATACCGGCCATGCTACAGCCGCCGACGTGATAGAATTGATTGAGCTGGCCCGTGGGAAAGTGAAAGAGCAGTTTGGGGTTGAGCTCCAAGAGGAGATCGTAAGATTAGGAGAGTTTCATGGATAAATTTATCATCACTGGAGGTAAATCATTGCAAGGAGAAGTGGTTCTTGGAGGTGCCAAAAATGTAGCACTTAAACTCCTTGTGGCAAGTTTACTGACTGATGAGAAATTAGTTATCCGAAACGTTCCGGAAATACGAGACGTTGCGCTGATGATTGAGGTTCTTACGAGTCTTGGGGTAACCATAAGCCGAAACGGTAGCACAGTTACTGCACAAAACAGTCACTCGGATCAAACGCAGGTTCCCCTGGATATTGGAGCTCGTCTTCGTACTTCATCAATGGTCATCGGACCGCTCCTTGCGCGTTATGGGAAGGCCTTGATTCCCAACCCGGGTGGCTGCAGGATTGGAGCGAGACCCATAGACCGGCATATTGATGCACTTCAAAAAATGGGAGCTCTCATAGAGTATCGCTCTGGGGATGGATATTTTTATGCAACTGCCCCGAATGGACTCAACGGCATCACGTTTGAGTTTGCCAAAAATTCTCATACAGGCACGGAAACGATTATTTTAGCTGCGGCTCTGGCTAAAGGTAAAACAGTTATTAAAGGTGCGGCCCAGGAAGTGGAAATAGATGAGCTTATTACGCTTCTTAACAGCATGGGTGCGAAGGTACGACGAAGTAAACCCAAAGAAATCGTCATAGAAGGGGTCAGTGCGCTTCATGGCGCGCAATATTCGATTATGCCGGATCGCAACGAAGAGGTGACGTTTGCCATAGCGGCTGCGGTAACTCACGGGGATATCATCGTGATAGGGTCACAGCGCCAACATCTATCTGCGTTTCTTTCAGCGTTTACGGTAGCCGGTGGAATATATGAAGCTATTGATGAAACGCGTACCCGTTATCGTGGGAGCGCGAATTTGAAGTCTGTGGATGTCGTGACGATGCCGCATCCCGGATTTATGACAGATTGGCAGGCGCCCTGGGCAGTCCTTATGACGCAGGCTTCCGGAGAGGCAATCATCCACGAAACGGTGTTTGAGAATAGATTTGGATACGTAGAGGAGCTTAAAAAGATGGGTGTCCAAATCGAAAGCTATGATCCTGAAGTTCCTGATCCGTCCGGTTTTTATAATTTCAACTGGGGAGATCATCAGGATGGAGATCACCATGCCATCCACATCCATGGTCCGACGAAACTTCATAATGCCATTCTCACCATGAATGATCTCCGAGCGGGCGCTACATTGGTCTTGGCAGCTCTTGCAGCCGAAGGACAGAGCGTCCTCCATGGTGTAGAGCATATCGATCGGGGATATGAGAACATAGAAGAGCGGCTGACAAAGCTTGGGGCCATCATAGAACGACAAAAGGAGGAAGAAATATGAAAAAAGACACGATTGCCGTCATATTAGCCGGAGGCGAAGGAAAACGTTATTGGCCAATCCAGACAAGTAAATCAATGATCCCCTTCTTAGGGGAATCGTTTTTAATCCATAATCTCAATCGGTTGAAGTTGACGGGAATAACTGATGTGATCGTCGTAATTCATCCTCAAGATAAAGAAACATATTCTCATTTATCGGCATCAGGCCTAACTATTCGTACGGTTGAGCAGCCTGCACCAAATGGTATGGCGGGAGGAGTTCTTGCGGCAGCACCTCTTTTAGAAGGGAAGCCATGCTTTATCATGAATGCCACGGATTTAGTGGAAGAGAAGGTGTATGAGGAGCTTAAAGGGCAGATCGGTGGCGAATCGATTGTATTGGTAGGGATCAAAATGAAACAATATTTTCCAATGGGGTATTTTGTAATGCGTGAGCAAAATGTCGTTGGGGTTGTAGAAAAACCTGGTGAGGGAAAAGAACCAAGCGATTTTGGGAATTTAGTTTTTCATTATTTTCCGGATTCTGATAGGTTTGTTGAGCTTTTGCGCACGACAAAAAGCGAGCAAGATGATATTTATGAAAAAGCTTTGAATGAACTTCTTAAAGACGGAACAGCAGAGGTTGTCCCTTATGAAGGGTATTGGTATCCGACTAAGTATCCATGGCACATGCTAGACATTATGGATCAATTGCTCAAGGAAGTATCTGATTTCCGTGGTAAAAACGTTGAAATCAAAAAAAATGTTGTTATTGAAGGACCGGTGTATCTTGGCGATAATGTCAAAATTTTTGAGAATACGAAAATTGTGGGGCCTTGCTACATCGGTGATAATACCGTGATCGGTAATAATAATATTATCCGTCATAGCCAGATTGGATCGGGCTGTGTTACGGGATTTAATACGGACATCACGAGAAGTTATATCGGAGATAATTGTTGGTTTCATAGTAATTACGTAGGGGATAGCGTGCTTGAGGGAGATATAAGTATGGGTTCGGGAAATGTATTAGCTAACCTTCGGCTCGATGAAGGAGATATATGTTCGATTGTAAAGGGAGAGCGGGTCAATGCGAAACGAACAAAGCTCGGGGCAATTATTGGCCGCCATGTCCGCATTGGAGTGAATACAAGTATCATGCCCGGAGTAAAAATTGGTTCAAATTCTATGGTTGGTGCGGGACTCATCGTAGACCGGGATATACCTGATGGAAGTTTTGTCACCGGAGGCACGTCGATAGCAGTAACAAATAATAGTCGGACTATTGCCCCAACGAGAGATTCCTTCAAAAAAAAGCTTTTATGAAATCACCCATCGTCATTCTTCATGGTTGGGGGCTATCTGGTAAAACATTTTTACCGCTCCAACAATGCCTGAAAAAGCAAGGCTACCGGGTATTTGCTCCGGACTTGCCGGGTTTTGGTGCCTCCAAAATTCCGGAGCATCCACTGACGCTTTCTGATTATGCACAATTTCTCGATGAGTATCTGAAAAAGAATCAAATTGTCCAACCGGTTTTGATTGGACATTCATTTGGTGGAAGGGTATCGCTTAAATATAATGAATTGTACCCCAAACGTGTTGCCGCACTTGTATTATCCGGAACACCAGGTTTTACCCCTATTCCAAAGAAAAAACTTATTCTTTTTATCACGCTCGCAAAAATTGGGGGATTTTTGTTTTCCATTCCACCGTTTAATTTATTTCAGGACGTGGTTCGGCGATGGTACTACTATGTTGTCGGTGCTAAGGAGTTTTTCCGTGCGGAGGGTACCATGCGCGAAACGTTTAAGCGAATCGTGCGGGAGGACCTCGTGACTTCTATGGTGAGTGTGAATGTGCCAACGCTGCTCCTTTGGGGAGAATACGATATTATCGTACCAATTTCTATAGCAGAACGGATGCACAGGCTCATCGCAGGATCAGCGTTGGTGATCATCCCTGAAGTCGACCACGGCGTACCATTTAAAGAACCAGAAATTTTTGCTTCATATGTAAAGCGATACATCAATACTCTTTAGGCAGTCTATGGAATTTGTTTTCTCTTTGATCGCAATTCTTTGGATAATCCGCATTATTCTCAATACCCTCACCTATGCACAACTTTGGTGGGTGAAAGAGTACCGGTGGGATCGGATGATCATCCATCTTCGTACCGCGCAGGGAAAGCGCATTTTATGGCCGGCGTGGCACAGGCCCCGGATATCACCAAAATCTACCCTGCTCGTGATCATGAGCCTCATCGCTTCGGGATATATATTCGTCACTCTTGATTTCCACATATCGCTTCGGTTGGCAATCGTGGACCTCGTTAGTTTTCCGCTTTCCTGGATCGTTGTATTCATTCTCAACGCACCCACGATGGTATATCACAAGATTGTTATTGCTCGGGCGATCAGTATGCTTCGCAAGCATAAATCCATGCAGGTGATTGGCATCACCGGTAGTTACGGAAAGACGTCGACCAAAGAATACCTCGCGACCATTCTTGCTTCGAAGTTCCAGGTTCTTAAAACCGAGGCGAGCAAAAATTCTCCCATCGGCATCGCAGAAGTCATCCTCAAAAGCCTTAAACCGAAGCACGAAGTGTTTGTGGTTGAAATGGGAGCATACAAAAGAAAAGAGATAAAGGAGATGGCTGCGATGGTACGGCCGCAAATTGGAATTATTACTGCGATCAATGAGCAACATCAGGATCTCTTTGGGACAATGGAAAATACCATGAAGGCGAAGTATGAGCTCATTGAAGGGTTAGAAGGCAAGCGGATAGCGATCATGAATATAGACAATGCCCGGGTTCGTACAATGGCCGAGTGGGCCACGCGGGATGGGCGGGAAGTATGGGGAGTTACAAAGGAAATATCAAAGAGCAAATATCAGATAGCAAACAAATACAAAAAAACATATTCGGCTATCGATATTACGGCCTCGTTTGATGGGGTCGAGTTTACCTGCGCATCAGAAAAAGAACAATTTCAAGTAAAAGTCCCTGTGCTCGGCGCGCATCAAGCGAGCAATCTGTTGGCTGCGATAGCAGGAGCCATGGCGGCGGGAATGACGATGGCAGAAGCCGTAAAAGGAGCGAATAAAATTACATTAAATCCAAAAAGTTTGAGCATGATACCGGGAATCAATGGGTCAATCTCTATCAATGACACGTTTAATAATAGTCCTGATTCGGCCAGAGCAGCTCTTGACGTGCTGGCGTGGGGTAAGGCGAAGAAAATTCTTGTTTTTCAGCCTATGATTGAGCTTGGCGCTTTCGCCAAAGAGAGTCATATATCAATCGGCTCTTACGCTGCGCGAATTTGTGATGAGGTCATACTGACAAACCAAAATTTTTATGATGATTTTATGAAAGGCGTCCGGAGCCAATCAGAAAGCCTGCGCGTAGAAGTCTTATCAGCCCAAAAAGCTCGTGCAAGGCTGCGCATGATCCTGAGTGCGCGCGATGCAGTATTATTTAAGGGAAAAGAGGCAGGGAATGTATTACAGGCAATGAAGATTTGAACGAATACTCATGCAATTTAGAAAAATAATTTCTTCTTCTCTCTCTCCAAACACCCAAGTCGACGATGTGCGGGAAGCCATTCGTGTGTTGTTTAACCCAATGTCATGGCAACGAGGGGGCGTAGTAGATAAGATCGAAAATTGGTTCAAGAATTATTTTGAAACTTCCACAACTGTGTCTTTTGATAGCGGTCGTTCGGCACTCCTTGCGATCCTTCAGGCGTTTGCGATCGGGCATGGCGATGAGGTGTTGATGCAGGCCTTTACGTGTGTCGCAGTGCCCAATAGTGTCCGGTGGGTCGGAGCTACGCCGGTGTATGTGGATATTGATGAGAGCTTTAATATCAACCTCAAAGATTTAAAGAAGAAAATCACGAAGCAATCAAAAGCGATTATTGTCCAACATACCTTCGGTATACCGGCTCAGATGGATGCAATAGTGCAATTCGCAAAAGTCAACAATTTATTGGTTATAGAAGATTGCGCGCACAGTCTGGGCGCCACATACAATCACCGGAAGATTGGAACACTGGGGGATGCAGCATTTTTTAGTTTTGGTCGGGATAAAGTAGTGTCAAGCGTGTGGGGAGGGATGGCGACAATAAGTCAAAAGTCTCCGCCAAAGGCGGATCAGCCTATGGCTGAAAATGCCAAATTTAAACTTAAGAAAGTTCAAGAAGATCTATCGTATCCATCACGTGGGTGGATTGTGCAGCAGCTTTTTCACCCTCTTGTGTTTGCCGCCGTTTTGCCAACATACAATATAGCGTTGGGCAAGGCACTCCTTGAGATAGTCAAACAGTCTGGACTCATCTCTGTCCCGGTATATGAAGTAGAGAAGAGAGGTCAGCGACCCCTGTTTATGCCCAAGCGATACCCAAATGCTCTCGCGCAGCTACTCGCCATACAGCTTACCAAGTTAGAGCGATATAATGACCAGCGACGTCGTATCGCTTCGTATTATTGGGGAATGTTGAAGTCGCGAAAAGATATCATCGTGCCGAAATTTGATACGGAAGGGGTGTATCTGCGATTCCCTATCCTTGTAGAAGATCAGGGAACACTCACGAGACAAGCGAAGCAACAGGGAGTACTTTTGGGAAATTGGTATCAGCATGTCATAGATCCCAAAGGTGTGGATTTGAGTCTCATTGGATATTCCCAGGGGAGCTGTCCGCGTGCAGAAGACGCTGCACAACGGATTATTAATTTACCAACGCTTATATCCCAACATGATGCTCAACAAATTATTTCATTGATTCCTTGAATTCATCCGATCGTACTACGTACCACATAAAGCAACTTATCGTCGGGCAGATGCAGGAAAATTGTTACCTGCTTATTGACGATGGCACCAATCAAGCAATCATCATTGATCCGGGTGACGACCCGGAATATATCACAGACACCGTGGTTGGGCTTGCCGTTACGCCGACAGCAATAGTCGCTACTCATGGACACTTTGATCACGTGATGGCAGCGTTTGCCCTCCAACATACGTTCACGGTGCCATTTTATGCAAACCCGAAGGATCAATTTCTCTTGGACCACATGGAAGAGTCCGCGAAGCACTTTTTAGGAGTGCCTCGCACAGATCCTGCTCCGATAATTACTAATACATTACGTCAAGACGCAATGGTTCATGTGGGAGACCTAACGTTTCAGGCGGTGTCGACGCCAGGTCATACGCCGGGGAGTGTAAGTCTCGTCACTTATGACAAAAAAATGGTTTTTGTGGGTGACCTCATTTTTCGGGATGGTGGCGTGGGCAGAACGGATTTTTCTTATTCAGATAAAAAAATACTCCAAGAGTCCGTTAATAAAATATTGGCTTTTCCCGACGAGACGATTCTCTACCCGGGGCATGGAGAGCCAACGACGATTGGCCGGGAAAAGATGTATCATAGAGCCACATGAAGCTTCATATTGAGACTATTTCTGATCAGCATATTTGGGATCGGTTTTGGGAAATGCACGCACCGGGTGCTTTGTTTCAATCTTGGGCGTGGGGAGAAGTAGTGCTGCGGCAATCACGACCATTGACCCGATTTGGATTGTATGATGGATCTACTCTCGTCGGTATTTATCAGATTATGATCGTACGGGCCCGGCGCGGGACATACCTTCATATCCGCCACGGTCCGATTTTGGTTACCCAAGCGCTGCGTTATTGGCAACGTATCCTTACCCATCTTCAGTCTTTGGCGGGGACGGAGCACGCATGGTTTGCGCGTTTGAGTCCGCAAATAAATGATACCAAGGAATACCGCGCACTTTTTGATACGTTACGGCTCAAATCGAGCATTCTCCATGAGGTGGATGCCGAACGGTGTATTGTTCTTCCTCTTGATCCTTCAGAAGACGAACTCCTTTCGGGTATGCGCAAAACCACCCGCTATGAAATCCGTCGATTTGAAAAAATGGGGATTCATGTCGTCCGTTCTACGGATCCTGCAGATCTCGATAAATTTTATGATCTCTACCGGCAAACATCTGCGCGCCAGCACTTCGTAGAACACGCAGGCATCCGGGAGGAGTTTGAGGTGTACACGAAGGAAGGCAACGCGGTGTTGCTATTGGGATACCATGAACAAACACTCTTGAGTGCAGCGATTATTCTTTTTTCGGGTAGTGAGGCTATCTATCATCATGGCGCCTCAACCCACACAAAATTCCCGGTTAATTATGCGGTCCAATGGGAGGCGATCCGCATGGCAAAAAAGCGGGGTCTCAAGTCGTATAATTTTTGGGGCGTGGCACCCGAGGGAAACCTAACCCATCCATGGAGCGGGCATTCATTGTTTAAACGGGGATTCGGAGGGTTGGAAGTGGTGAAGATACACGCGCATGATTTTCCCACGTCCGGCCTCTATGGGTTTACCAGAATGATTGAATGGTGGGAGGAGAGAAGGCGCGGGTATTGAGGGGATCTGCTATACTTATCTTTGTCTATATGAGAGAGGCGCTCCGAAAGCACCATATTTCTTTCAAAACTGCTCTCGCCGGTTTGGGATGGGCTATTGGAACACAACCAAACTTCCGTGTTCACCTTGTGCTGTCTGCTTTAGCGCTGATAGGTGGATGGGTACTGCGAGTAACGCGGCTTGAGATGCTTATCCTTGTTTTTACCATTATTTTAGGGTTGTCGGCGGAAATGATCAATACAGCAATCGAAGCGATGACCGATTTGATCACCAAGGAATGGCGGGCTGAGGCGAAAATAGCCAAAGATGTGTCTGCGGGCATGATGCTCGTTACAGCAGCAGGAGCACTCATCGTTGCTGCGGTTATATTTTTTCCGTATTTTTTAGGGTAACCATACACATTACATATGAATGTATTACTGGGTGTCGTCCTTTTTTCTTGGTTGGTGCATAGCATCCTCTATATTCCGTTCATCCGACTTCTCTATACTTGGCGATTTCAACGGCTCGCGCAAAAAACGCTGGATATGTTTGAGAAACGAACCCCAATATTTGATAAGCTTCATAAAAATAAAGTCGGGACGCCGGTAGGCGGGGGACTGCTCATCATTGCGCTCACCACGATCCTATTCCCGCTGTTCATGCTGCTTCTTTACTACTTCTGGGTGCCGATAACTGCTGTTTATTCGGTCGGGAGTGAAATAAAAATACTCCTCTTTACCTTTGTTTCCTTTGGATTATTAGGCCTTATCGATGACATGAAGAAGACATTCCCATGGTTTAAGGAACGGGATTTTTTTGGTTTACGCCTCCGGCATAAGCTCTTTTTAGAAATAGTCATTGCCAGCGTTATCGGATTTTGGCTTGTTCATGATCTCAAAATAGATATTTTTTATGTTCCGCTCGTGGGGGTGTTTCACCTGGGATGGGGATTTGTTGCGTTTGCGGTTTTTGTCATCATCGCATTTGCCAACGCGTTTAATATAACCGATGGGCTTGATGGATTAGCCTCCGGAGTGCTCATGATTGCTCTGGTTGCATTTTGGACCATATCCGCTTCAATTTTAGATACGCCCTTATCTGTGTTTATCGCCCTTTGGCTCGGTGGGGTAATCGCGTTTCTTTACTTTAACGTCTATCCGGCGCGTATTTTTTTAGGCGACGTAGGAGCGCTTTCCTTTGGTGCGACACTCGCGGTCGTCGGCCTTATTTTAGGGAAAGCCCCGGCTCTTCTGGTCATTGGTGGTGTGTTTGTGTTGGAAGTGTTTTCATCGCTTATACAACTTTTATCCAAAAAGTTTTTTCACCGGAAAGTTTTTCCTGTGGCTCCCCTTCATCTTTGGTTTCAGTACCATGGGTGGCCGGAGCCGAAAATCGTCATGAGGTTTTGGATCATATCGATCGTGTTTGCGCTTTTTGGGCTTTTTTTGGCACTCCTGACACAATCACCCCTGCCGTAACACTTTATGAGGCACCAATTGCTTGGAAAAAAAGATGCCCCGATCGGTATATTGGACAGCGGCCTCGGTGGCCTCACGACGTGGGCCGAGGTTCGGAGCCAACTTCCCCATGAATCTATTGTCTATGTAGGGGATCATGCATACCAACCATATGGTGCACAGCAGGGATCAGTGATCCGTAACCGTGTGAAACAGTTGATTCAATTTTTATTAGCAAAAAAAGTTAAACTTATCGTTGTGGCTTGTAACACCGCCACCGTAGCTGGGATAGATACGTACCGGCGATGGTTTCCTCGGATTCCCATCATTGGCGTAGTTCCGGTCGTCAAAACGGCAGCATCAATGACCAGACGGAAGCATTTTATGGTGCTCTCTACTCCCAATACCGCGGCAAGTCCGTATCAGAAGCATCTTATTGAAACATTTGCCGGTGATTGTAGGGTCGAAAATATCGGTATTCCGGATTTAGTAACGTATATAGAAAAAGGAGAATCCGACGAACGGATTGTGAGACTGTTGCGTCGGTTTCTTCAACCGGAAACGTTGAAAGGTGTCGATGTGATCGTGTTGGGATGTACTCATTTCCCGTTCATCACAAGACAGATTCGGCGCATTGCCGGAGATAGGGTGCTCATTATCGATTCAGCTCCCGCGGTTGCCCGGCACGTAGCTCGCGTCTTGGCGGCTGAAAAGTTGCGTTCGGATGCGCGCAAGCCGTACACTGAATTTTATACCACCGGAGATGCTCACCAGGCGTCCCGTGTGGCTACAAACCTGACCGGTATCACGATAAAGTTTACCTATGCGAAACTTTAAAGAAAAACATATTGCAGTATTGGGATTATCCACCGAGGGGCGTGATACTGTTCAATTTCTCGTGAAGCGGGGAGCGGTGATTACCTGTTGTGACCGACGGACAAAGAATTTGCTTGGTGACGCGTACGAAGAATTATCCGCGCTTGGCGTATCGTTCCAACTCGGAGAGAATTATCTTCACAATCTCAATGCGTTTGGCGCGGTGGTGCGCACCCCGGGTATGTTGCCCCAAACCCCCGAACTTTTGGCGTATACACACGCCGGCGGGGAGATTACCAGTTCGACCAAATTGTTTTTTGCCGAGTGCCGCGGCCGGATTATTGGAGTGACCGGGACAAAGGGTAAAGGAACGACGAGTACGCTCATTGCCCGCATGCTGGAAATGGAGGGAAGAACGGTGTATTTAGGAGGTAATGTCGGACGGCCGCTTCTTTCCAAGGTCGACTCCATACAATCTGATGATTGGGTGGTACTCGAGCTTTCGTCATTTCAACTGGAGGACCTCACACAGAGTCCTCATATTTCAGTGGTTTTGCGTACGACACAGGAGCATTTAGCGAACTTTGATACGCTTGCGACTAATTTCCATTCGACGAGGGAGGCGTACGTCGAGGCAAAAAAATCCATCGTACGATATCAATCGGAGAGCGATATCGTTGTGGTAAACGGGGATGATCCAACGGCCAGATTATTTGTCCAGGAAACGAAAGCGAATGCTTTTTACTTCAGTAAGTCAGATACGCATGCGGATGCTTACGTGGCTGACCACGCGGTATATCTGCGAGACACTGAAAGTGTACAGAGACTTTGTGATTCGGGCACGGTGAAGATACTGGGGGATCATAATCTCGAGAATATCGCGGCAGCGAGTTTGGCGGCTCGCATGGCTGGCGTTTCGGTCAAGTCAATCATGGATGTCGCGATACAGTTTCCCGGGCTAGAGCATAGATTGGAGTTTGTCCGTACTGTGCAAGGAGTACGATACATAAATGATACATTCTCGACTGTTCCGGAAACGACGATTGCGGCTATTTCATCTTTTACAGAGCCGATTATTCTCATTGTCGGTGGTTCGGAAAAGCGCTCGGACTTTGGTCAAATGGGCCACGAGATTGCCAAAAGCCGCGTGAAAGTGCTCATCGTCATTGGCGATATGACACAAAGGATCCTTACGGCCGTGGATGACGCAGGATATACGGGGAAGCGCATTGTGGGATTAGGGACCATGAAAGAGATCGTCAAGCGTGCTGCACGTGAGGCCACAAGCGGGGATATTGTGCTTCTTTCTCCTGCATGTGCTTCATTTGATATGTTCAAAAACTACAAAGTACGTGGGGAGGAGTTCAAAGAAGAAGTTGGAAAAATCACCGCATCACGATGAAAATCACACCTGTCTATCATCCGCCGGATCGATGGCTCATCGGGATAGTCCTGTTCCTTGCATTTTTTGGCGTGCTTATGGTGTATGACTCTTCAGTCGCCATTGCCATCAGAGATTTCGGTGATCAATATTATTATGCGAAAGAGCAGTTGAAGTGGTTGGGTTTAGGAATCCTCGCTCTCGTAGTGTTATCGCGTATCGATTATCACCGATGGTATCGTTTGGCTCTTCCGGCCCTCCTTGGCACGATGGCGCTTCTTATGGCAGTATTTATCCCAGGGCTTGGTGTTCGGGCACTTGGTGCCCACCGGTGGCTCAATTTTGGAGTTTTTATCCTGCAACCAGCGGAGCTAGCCAAGTTGGTTTTAGTTTTGTATTTGGCTGCCTGGTTTAGCGCGCAGGAAAAAGGACGATTTATGGCATTTCTTCTCTTGACCGGATCTATCTTCGGATTGGTGATGCTGGAACCGGATTTAGGAACTGGTATCATCATCGTGGGGACTGCCCTTGTTATGTATTTTTTATCCGGAGCGGCTATCAAGCATATCGCCTTATTATTTCCGTTGGTGATCATCGGTGTCATCGTTCTTGCGATCTCCTCTCCCTATCGTTTTCGACGGTTAACCACCTATCTCAATCCCGAAAGTGATCCATTGGGAGCTTCGTATCAGATCAGACAGGTGCTTCTTTCGCTTGGGTCGGGCGGATGGACGGGGATTGGTATAGGCAAGTCACGGCAAAAGTATGAGTATCTTCCGGAAGCCAACACCGATTCGATTTTTGCGATCATCGGCGAAGAAACCGGATTTATGGGAACGACGCTGGTGGTAGGGGCGTTTGCATTTTTGGTTTGGAGGATGTTTCGGGTAGCAGCTCACAGCGCAGATTCATTTGGAAAATTATTGGCGGCAGGTATAGCCTCGTGGATCGGGATACAAAGCGTTCTCAATATCGGGGCTATGACGGCAGTCGTCCCGCTTACTGGTATCCCGTTGCCTCTCATTTCTTATGGCGGATCAAGTTTGGTGATTCTGCTTGCTGCATCCGGAATGGTGTTAAACATCAGCCGTCAACAAAAGATATGAAAGAACCAACTATTTGCTTAACCGGAGGCCATTTGACACCGGCAATCGCCGTCATCGAAGAAATACAAAAGCAGCATTTGCCTTGGAAGCTCATGTTTATCGGTCGCCGTCAGGCATTTGAAGGTGGAGGAAGTCCTGCTCATGAAGAGCGACTGGTAACGTCTCTGGGGGTTTCGTTTCATGGACTCATCGCCGGCAGGTTTCCGCGGTCGTGGTCACCGGTCGCAATGTTTTCACTTCTCAAAGTTCCCGTGGGGTTTGTACAGGCATTATGGATTCTCTTGCGGCATCGGCCGACGATGATTGTATCATTTGGCGGATATATCGCGTTGCCGGTCGTTATGGCGGCGTGGTTCCTGGGGATAGGGTACATGACCCATGAGCAGACGGAAGATTTGGGATTGGCCAATGCCATGATTGCCCGATTTGCCAGAAGCGTGCTTCTTGCGCGCAAGTCGGGTGTGCCCATCAGAAGCATGCTCTTTCATCCGCCTAAACAGTCTTCCTTTTCCGTAGAGAGAGAGCATCCGATTTTGTATATAACGGGAGGGAGCACCGGTGCCCAATCGTTGAACGCTTTGATTTTTCCTCTGGTCCGTGAATTAACGATGTCTTTTACGCTTGTTCATCAGGTGGGCGCGGCAGATTTAGAAAAAGCACATCGGATAAAGGAGTCGTTATCTCCACAGACGCGAGGTCGTTATGTGATAGCAGATTACTTTGATACTCCGGATCTTGCATGGATTTATCATCACTTATCACTCCTCGTCGGTCGTGCCGGCGCAAACACCGTCGCAGAGACGGCAGCCTTGGGAATTCCGTCGCTGTTTATTCCGCTTCCGTGGGCAGCGGCTGACGAGCAAACCAAAAACGCACAACAGCTTGTCCATGAGGGGATGGCAGTGGTGTGTGAGCAAAGCGCACTCACCGCCTGGAGTCTTCTCGTTCAAATTCAGGATATGGTCAATTCCATAGAACAATATAAAAATGAAGCAATAAGAATTGCAAAGCATTATCCCCGGGACGGGGCAGCTATGGTGGTAAAGGAAATACAACGGTTAATGACTGCATCCTCATGAAAAGAGTATTTGTGTGGCGGAAGTACGGCAAGATAGTTTTCTTGAGTTTAGCCGGTATTCTCATGAGCGGACTCTTCGCGTGGGCAGTCAACGCTATATTCACAATCAGAAATGTAGAAGTATCCGGTGAAGGGATACAGATAGAAGTCGATGCCACGAAGTTTCCGAACAGCTTACTTTTCTTTCCGGTTGTCGGTGTAAGAGAACAAATACTCAAAGAGTATCCATTGGTTGGATCAGTCATTCTCACAAAAAAATATCCAAGTACATTGGTTATTAAGGCCGTACCGCGTAAGCCCTTTGCGATAGTGGGCATCGAGAGGGAGACCTATCTTCTGGATGAGGATGGAGTGGTGCTCGAACAGTATTCAACCCACAGGGGATTACCCGTTATTCGCATTGCAATTTCAGGGGCAGTGCTCGGAACAAAAATTTCGGATCCCACGGTATCTGCCGCAGTTGGATTTTTGAGCGAGACGGCCATTTTTGTCAGGGTTCTTGATATTGTCCAGTATGATAATTCGTCCCTGAAAGCTCAAAGTGAATCAATGAGTATCGTATTTCCTCAACATGCAGATATCCCCGCTCTCGCCCGTACTTTACAAACTGTGACCGCGGGGTTTAGAATAAAGGGAAAGCTGCCCACAATAATCGATTTGCGGTTTGATAAACCGGTAGTGACATTTTAATTCACCACCATGGCGCGTGATAGAACAGTTTCCAGCATAGACATCGGTTCCTCCAAGGTTACGACCCTCATTGCCTCTATAGGTGAAGAAGATACGGTGAATGTTTTGGGTGTTTCTACGGTTCCGAGTCGTGGCCTGCGCAAAGGCCAAGTGGTCAATATTGACGACGCTACTGCTTCAATTTCCCAATCACTTGAGGCTGCAGAGCGGATGGCGGGGACGACGGTCGGGAGTGCATATGTTTCTATAGGAGGCAATCACATCACGTCACTCAATTCCCATGGGGTCGTCGCCGTTTCGGAGCCGGACAAAGAGATTACTCCCCAAGATGTTGCCCGGGTCATCGATGCGGCCAAGGCCGTGCAGTTGCCATCATCGCGAGAAGTGCTCCACGTTTTGCCGCGTGGGTATATCGTGGACGGACAGGAGGGGATCGTGGATCCTGTCGGGATGACCGGAGTGAGGTTGGAAGTGGATACGCATTTGGTGACCGGCGGGGCGACGGCTGTGCGCAATCATCATAAGTGTGTAGAGGAATTGGGAGTGGATATCGCGGGCGTTGTGTTTGGGGGTCTGGCCTCTTCGTACGCGTCGCTCTCTGATACAGAAAAGGAATTAGGGGTCGTTTTGGTTGACGTCGGTGGGGGAACCACCGATGTGGCGATATTTATTGAGGGCGCGCTTTCCTACTCATCGGTTATCCCCATCGGGGCGATCAACATCACCAAGGATATTGCGGCGGGACTACGGGTTTCCCTCGAAAGTGCGGAGAAGATAAAAATTGCCCTGTCGCTCGTGCCCAAAACTTCGGTTTTACCCGAAGAAGGGATGGACGTATCTCCAAAGAAGAAGCCCGGCGATACCAAAGATGATGATATCGACTTGTCTCATCTGGGATTATCGGAAGAAATGAGTAGTGTTTCCAAAAAGACCCTCATCGATGGCATCGTTCGGCCGAGACTCAATGAGATATTTACGATGGTAGGACTTGAGATAAAACGCAGCGGCTTTGGTGGCATGACGCCATCCGGGATAGTGTTAACGGGAGGCGGAGCGCTGACGGTCGGGGCTGTGGAAGCCGCACGCCGGAATCTGGCGATGCCGGTGCATACGGCAATTCCCGGAAAAATTAGCGGACTCATTGATGAAATCATGAGCCCTGCCTATGCCACAAGCGTTGGGCTTCTCCTCTATGGCGTCAAATCCGGCAAAGGGGAGGCAGGCCGGGGGTTTGCGGGACTCGTCCGCTTAGGCGGTAAGTTTCAAGTTAAAGGGATTGCAGGCAAGGTCATCGATCTGGTAAAGTCATTTTTACCGTAATAATTATTCGTATTCTTCTAGCTGCCCCTAGTAAAGGATAGGCGTCATATGCTTATTAAACCTGACATCGCCCGTTTTGCCAAAATTAAGGTCATCGGTATCGGTGGCGGTGGTTGCAATGCCATAAGCTCGATGATCGCCCTCAACCAGATAAACGGGGTGGACTTTTTGGGTGTCAACTGCGATGCCCAGGCGCTTCTGACATGCGCAGCCCAGACAAAAATACAAATCGGCGAGAACCTGACCCGCGGGTTGGGAGCCGGTGGCAACCCGGACATCGGCCGGCAGGCTGCCGAGGAATCCAAGGAAAAACTCAAGGAATTTTTGCGCGACACGGACATGGTATTTTTAACCTGCGGGGAAGGTGGCGGCACCGGGACCGGTGCGACGCCGGTGATTGCCGAACTTGCTAAAGAAATGGGTGCGCTCACGGTGGCCGTCGTTACCAAGCCATTTCACTTTGAAGGCGCACGCAGGATGGTGTCTGCCGAAGAAGGCATCATGACCCTGAAGGACAAAGTGGATACCCTCATCGTCATCCCCAATCAGCGCTTGCTTGAAGTCATCGATAAGAAGATGACGCTCCTTGAGGCATTCCGGGTCGCTGATTCAGTCCTTTCTCAAGGTGTGCAGGGGATATCGGATTTGATCACCATGCCGGGGCTTATCAACGTAGACTTTGCCGACGTGAGGTCGATCATGACCAATGCCGGAAGCTCGCTCATGGGAATCGGTACCGGCGTGGGCGAGAACCGCGCTGCCACGGCGGCCCGTACCGCAATCGCTTCGCCGCTTCTGGAGATCTCCATCGAGGGCGCCAAAGGCGTACTCTTTAATATCACCGGCGGCAGCGACCTGACGATGGCCGAGGTCGATGAGGCAGCCAAGCAGATTGCCTCTGCTGTGGATCCTGATGCGAACATCATATTTGGCGCGACGATTGACGAGAGCCTCGTGGATCAAATAAGAATTACGGTGATTGCGACAGGATTTGATCAAACCAAGAAGCGACTTCGGGAACTTTCCGGCAGGCCAGCGCCCGCGATGGGTGCGTATCTTTCTTCTAGCGGACAGCAACCTTCCATGTTTACCCGCCCGACGACGGTCGTGAGTGGGATTACCCCAGCGACGACTGTACAACCGCAACCGAAACCTACGAGTGCCTACCCTGCCGACGATCTCCCGCCGGAGGAAGACGAATTTGATATCCCCGCCTTTTTGCGACAGAGGAGTTGATTATGAAACATTCCGAAGCTGAAAGCGCATGTAAAGGCTGTCAGTACGCTTGTGCAGTTGCTTTGCACGGTCTTAATCAAACACTGCCGGATCCTAATCAAGAAGCGAAAATTTTATGTAGAGCCCCGATTAAAAAAGGGCAAACGACTGGGTTTGTCAACTTGAAAGATCCTGAAAAAAGTGTAGCGTGGTACCCCGCAATGGATGAGTGTATGTTGAGTCCGAGTCCCAATCAGAACACCTGCGAGAGAGTCGCAACCGTAAACGCTCGATTAGCGTCTGGGGTGTAGCTGTGTAGCGAGCGATAAGCAGATTATTTTTTTTGGATAATCCAATATTTTTTGATAGAGGAGTTGATGATTATGGTTTGGAGTGCTGATAGAGTTGCATCAGATCTTGATCAGGGAACTTTAGCAATACTTAAAGGTGTTGAACAGATAGGGGGAGGCATAGACGATGTGCTAACAGGACTTGCCTCACGAATATTATCGGGTGAGATACGCGCAGAAGATGAACCATCCGAAGATCTCATTAAATCTACCATTGATACCTTGATACCTGCAATGCAACTGCATAGGTCGGCATCCCCTTTTCATCGGTATTCAGCAACTTCAGGAGAAGTTGTTATTGGAGAAGATGCATCTTTGAGAAGACTCGCGCATCGATATTTAGAAGATTTTTTTCTCAATGGACTTGGTTTACCCGAATTATTAAATGGTACAACTTTGGTGATGGTTGCCGGGCAACAAGGGAGTGGGAAAGATAGTCTCGCGCCGGCCTTTAGTAGTTTAGGTTTCTCCGGTGCGTCTATGTCAGTGGTTGTTCGAGATGTAACAACTGCCTGGGGACATGACAGATCGGATACTAGCGAGAAGATAACTATCGGCAAGCAATTGAAAGCATTGTTGGGCCAAGGAATACTTGTACCTATAACGGTTGCACGGATGGCGGCACAAGGGAATAAAAATATTGTTATGTTTGGCCCACGCGTTATGGAAGAAGCAGAAGCAGTTCTCGATCTTGGTGGCACGCTCATCGGTGTAATGACTCATGCTGATTCAAATACTGACGTGCAAATTCGAAGAGCGAGGATTGTGGAACGAGCGAAAGAGGAGCCGGAGCGGGCGGTGGATGTAATTAAATTTGATGAGCGGGAGGGGATTGAAGGGGAAAAAATCGATCGAATATTAGGGCTTCCATTGTGTCATCGTTTTGTTAACGATATGCCTAAGGATAGCGTCAGAGATGAATTCAGCAAATTTATATTGCCCTTATTGGAAAAGAAAATGTCATAATAAATCGAGTATACTAATGGGATATGGCTCGGTATCATTGGACCTTCAAGGTATTAATTGGTTGGATTATCCTTTTATCGATTGCCTATAGCACGCTTTCGATTGTACGACACAATCATTTTCAATCCGGTGGATTTGACCTCGGGATTTATGATCAGGCGGTGTGGCAGTATGCACATTTCCAGTGGCCATACAATACTATTAAGGACCGTTTCATCCTCGGCGACCACCTCACACTGACGTTGCCGCTTCTGGCTCCTCTTTTTTGGCTTTGGGACAATGCCCGGATGCTCCTCATTTTCCAGGCATTTTGGGTAAGCTTATCGGCCATGGCGATTTATAAGATTGTTCTACGGCGAGGATTCACCGAGATTACCGCACTTTGTATCGGCGTTATATATAGCCTCTTTTACGGCATCCAGTACCTGGTCTTCTTTGATTTCCATCCGGTAGTGATTGGCGTCGGGCTCTTGGCATGGATTGCGTATTTTTTGGAATCCGGAAAAATGCGTTGGTTGGTGGCTGCCGTCGCATCACTTCTCCTGACCCAGGAGAATATGGGATTGGCGCTTGCATCACTGGGATTTATCTATTTTTTTCATAAGCAATTCCGTCGCGTGGGCGTAGCCTTTATTATTATCGGAGTAGGGTTTAGCCTTTTGGCGTCAAAAGTCGTGGCCGTCTTTTCTCCTATCGGCTTCCAATACTGGCCGCAGATATCGCATAATCCGATTGTCATTTTCCAGCAGTTTTTTGACTCCGAAGAGAAACGCCAAGTTTGGTGGTATGCGCTCGCTGGTTTTTCTTTCCTGCCTCTATTCGCCCCGGGAGCACTGCTGGCAGTTACCTTTGACTTGGCACAGTATTTTGTGACCGGTCCGGAGTTTAGCAGGATGTGGAGTCCGTTTATGCATCACCGCGCGACGTTGGGTGTGTTTTTGACGCTGGGAGTGCTTGACGCGCTTATAGTACTCAAGCGGCGGAGGATTGCACCACAGCGGGTAGCGATGGTTATTTTGGCCGTTGCTCTCATTTTTCAATATGTTTGGCATTTACCTCTCAATAAGCTTACGAAGACGGAATATTGGAAGGAAGAAGCATGGATGAGTGACAATCGTAAATTGTTCGCGCTGGTTCCTGCGGGAGCAGCAGTTGCCACGCAACAGAATTTCATTCCTCATCTCTCGCACCGCAACCAGATTTATCTCGTTTGGCCCCGGGTGCATGATTTTATTGATAAGCCGTGCGGGCAGACGAGCTGCTGGTGGCTGGATTTTGATAAGAAAGCTGAATATCTTGTCGTTGATACAAGACCCGATCAATGGCTCACGCAAATATTAGAATCCAATGACCACTGGCTCGATGCGATTGGGAATATGGAAAAAGCAGGCGTGATTAAGCTAGATCAATCTGTGAGCGCAGCGCGATTGTATAAGGTGAATCTTGACATTCGAGGAGTGAAAGAATAATCTACAACAATCTTCCTGCCTCAAGGAGGTGAAAGAGAAAATGAAAGTTGTATTCCCCGATGGGATAGTAGTCGAGATAGAATCAAAATTACCTTTTTTGGGTCCGGATGAAACTCACCCGGTAGCACTAAAGACTCCCGCAGGACTTGTCGAGTGTCCTGGTAAAGCAAACGGTTGTTGCGGTCTACGACAAGGAGATGATGGAGAACTCTATTGTGGTTTAACCAGTGATCAGCAAGCTGCTGGTGATATCGCGCGTTGTTACGACGAGATTACCAAGATTATTCAAGAGGCTCCTCCACAAAGTGCTCATCCTGAAACGCATGAAGGTTAAAGAATATTTTTTGCATTAACCGTTCATGTTTTGGTAGAATAGAGTCAGTTGAGAAATGCGTTAAATCCCGGTTATCACCGGGAGAGCCCCACGTCGCGTAAAGCTTTGCGGGGTAGGCAGAACGAAGAAACCAAATGGAAGTAGACCGTTCCGGGTATGCCCGTGATAGCTGTTAATAAGATAAAAGTAAGGTGGTACCGCGAGCCCACTCGCCCTTCATGTATAATGTTAGGGGAGTGGTTTTTTTTATGGCATCACTAAAGATCAACAATCCGCAGGAGAAAGTGAACCTTGCCAAGCTTGAGCATGAGGTCTTGGAGTATTGGGATGAAACGAAAGCGTTTGAGAAATCCGTAGAGATGCGGCCGGAGAATAAGCGCTACGTTTTCTATGATGGCCCTCCTTTTGCCACGGGACTGCCGCACTACGGTCACATCCTGACCTCCGTCATCAAAGATGCAATCCCGCGTTACTGGACGATGAAGGGCTACCGCGTGGATCGCGTGTGGGGGTGGGATTGCCACGGAATTCCGATCGAGAACATGATCGAGAAGGAACTGGAGCTTAAGGGCGGGAAGAAGGGGATAGAGGAAATGGGAATCGGAAAGTTCAATGCCGCCTGCCGGTCCGCAATTCTTCGTTTTGACAAAGAATGGGAGAAAATTATCCGCAGAATCGGACGGTGGGTGGACTTTTCCCACTCATATAAGACCATGGATTTGTCCTATATGGAATCGGTCTGGTGGGCGTTTAAAACGTTACACGAAAAAGAGCTCCTTTATGAAGGACGCAAAGTCATTCTCTACTGTCCTAGATGCGCGACCCCCTTATCCAACTTTGAGATCGCCATGGATAATAGCTATAAGGATGTGGAGGATCACTCGGTCTACGTCATGTTCCGCGTGAAGGGAACGAAAAATGAATACTTCGTTGCCTGGACCACCACTCCATGGACACTCATTGGTAATGTCGGCGTTGCTGTTGACCCGAAAGCCACTTATGTAAAAGTTTCGATAGGAGATACATTGATTTGGGTTGCAGAAAAACGGGTGGCCGCCGTCACTAAAGAGGAAAATTGGGAAGTGAAAATACTCGAGAAAGTCCTCGGGGAAAAACTCGTCGGGCGTGAGTACGAACCCTTGTATTCCTATCTTCCTGTCGGGGATAAGAAGGCGTATTACGTCGGAGCAGGAGACTTCGTTTCCCTCGAGGAAGGGACCGGGTTAGTCCATACCGCCGCCATTTACGGTGAGGATGACTACGTGTTTGCTCAAAAATTAAATCTTCCCCTCGTGCCGATGTTGGATGATCAAGGGAGATATTTAGACTTCGTCGAGCCCCTGAAAGGGATATTCTTTAAGAAAGCAGAAGAATGGATCGTGCATGACCTGGTTGACCGGGACCTTCTCTTACGGGCGGAGAAGTCCGTCCACTCTTACCCATTTTGTTACCGTTGCGAGACGCCGCTTTACTATAACGCAGTTCCGGCCTGGTTTATCGATATCCAGAAGATGAAAGCAGACTTGGTGGGTCAGAACGAAAATATCAATTGGTACCCTGATTATCTCAAACACGGTCGGTTCGGAAAGGGTTTGGAAACGGCGCCGGATTGGAATATTTCCCGGTCGCGCTATTGGGGAACGCCGATGCCCGTCTGGCGGAGCCAAGACAACAGACAGCAGATAACAGATAGCAAACAGCAGATAACGCGGATTATTGGGTCGCTGGAGGAGCTCAAAAAATGGGCAGTAGAGCCGGCAAAGGTCACGAAACTAAACGATATCCATCGCGAGTTTTTGGATGATATTGAGGTTTGGGTGGATGAAGCAAAAACAGTCAAGGGGAAGAGGATTCCGGAAGTGTTTGATTGTTGGGTGGAGTCCGGGAGCATGCCGTATGCCTCGCTTCATTATCCGTTCGATCACAAAGAACTTTTTGAAGCGACACACCCGGCCCAGTTTATCGTCGAGTACATTTCGCAGACGCGCGCCTGGTTCTATACGCTTCACGTCATGTCGGTCGGGCTTTTTGGTAAGCATACGTTTGAAAATTCTCTGACGCACGGCGTCATACTCGCGGAAGACGGCTCCAAGATGAGCAAGTCCAAAAAGAATTTCCCGGACCCCACCATCCTATTTGAAAAGTATGGCGTGGATGCGTTGCGGTTTTATCTCATGGAGTCTGTCGTCATGCGGGGAGAGAATCTCAATTTTTCGGAAAGCGGTGTCAAAGACGTGTACCAAAATGTATTGTCGAGGGTATGGAATTTAACGGCGTTTTATCTCCTCTACCGAGGAACACGTGTTGTTCCTTCTCAAGCGCCAATAGCGACTCATGTGTTAGACCGTTGGCTCTTGAGTCTGACGACCTCACTCGTGGCTGACGTGACCCGCACACTGGATACCTATGACACGGTCGCTGCATGCCGGGCAGTATTTACCTTCATAGACAACCTTTCTACGTGGTATCTCCGCAGAAGCCGGACGCGGTTGCGGGAAGACCCTGCAACGATGGAAGTATTTGGGTGGGTGCTTAAAATCCTGGTGACCGTCATGGCCCCCATCACGCCTTTTTTGAGTGAACGCATATACCAAAACCTTATGAATACGAGTGACAGCGTGCATCACACGGATTGGCCGGAGGAAATAGTAAAGAGCAAAGATCAAATAGCAAATATGGTAGAGAAGATGAAAATGGTCAGGGAAGTTTGTGCAATAGGACATGCGCAGAGGAAAGAGGCGCAGGTTCCGGTGCGACAACCGGTGAAGAAATTACAGATAGCAAATAGCAAATATCAAATAGAAGATGAATTTGTTGAACTTATTAAAGAAGAACTCAACGTAAAAGTCGTGGAAGTCGTGGTCGGTGAGGGAGAGGTTACCGTTAAAGTGGATACGACGAGTTCGCCGGAGCTCGTTGCCGAAGGCAAAATGCGGCAACTCGTCCGCGCGATCCAACTGCTTCGGAAAGAAAAAGGATGTACAATGGACGGACATATACGGGTACAGGTGCCGGAAGATTACAAAGATTTGTCTGAAGAGCTTGTCGCCCGCGTAAAAAAGGAAACACTCGCTGATGAAATATTATGGGGAAGTTCACTCACGCTATTGACGCATTCGACAGGCTCAGCGTCAACCCTGAGTTCTATCGAAGGGTTGATTGGGTCGACCTCGTCCTCTTCCTGACGGTTGGTGCGTTTGGATTATCTATTCTTCTTTCTATTGATACGGCACTATTTTTCCAACAGCTGGGGATCCTGGTTATCGCTGTTATTGTAGGATCGCTTGTTGCCCTCATTGATAGCACACTTTTGCTTTGGGCTGCACCGCTAGCCTACATGGCTTCACTTATTTTCTTATCCGTGTCATATCTGGGACCTGCGATCCGTGGAGCCACGCGATGGATCACGATCGCCGGGGTACAACTTCAACCTTCCGAGCTCGTCAAACCATTGCTTCTCCTCGGTTTTGCTTGGGCGATGAAAACCTTCCCACCGCGGAATATGAAAGGAATTCTCATCCAGTGCGGGCTTTTTATCATCCCGTTTTTGCTTGTTTTCCGTCAGCCGGACCTCGGGAGCAGCATCGTGTATGGGGTGATGTGGCTCTGCATGATGATTGCAGCCGGGTTTCCTATCCGGTATGTGATTGCCGGATTTTTGATAGCGACGTTATTGATTCCCTTGGGTTGGCGCGGGCTCCACGATTATCAACAATCCCGTATCAGGACGTTTGTAAACCCCGCTGTCGATCCCAAAGGTGCCGGGTACAATGCTATCCAGGCGATGATTGCGGTGGGGAGCGGTCAACTGTTCGGTCGTGGATTAGGGAGGGGAACACAAAGCCACCTCCGATTTTTACCGGAGTATCATACGGATTTTATCTTTGCGACATTAGTCGAAGAACTCGGGTTTTTTGGGGGGAGCATCCTGCTTGTTGCCTACGGAGCTCTGCTTTGGCGTATCGTCCGGCCGCTGGTGGTCGGCGTCATCGAGTCCCTGGTACCGTTTGTGTATAGCGTTGGGCTTTTTAGCATGATTCTTACACAGATAGTGATCAATGCGGGCATGAATATGGGTCTTATCCCCATAACCGGCATCACCCTGCCTTTGGTTTCCTATGGCGGCAGTTCGCTTTTGTCCCTTGCGGTGAGTTACGGCATCCTCTGGGCCATGAGAAACGCACGACACGATGATCGATCCGTTGCAATAGAGCTCAAGGACTGGTAGAATACACCTCATGCCAGGTAGTGAAACTTCGATCATACACTTCGTGTATGAAGAAGAATTCCTGGTGAAATAGATAAACTACTATAAGTATTTTTTGTTCCGAAAGGAACATCGAAGTTCTACTACCTGGTATGTTTGCAATAATTCAAATCGGATCAACTCAGTTGAAAGTAAGCGTCGGAGACGTGATTGAAGTTGCGCGTATGCCCGGTGAGGTGGGTGATATCGTCACTCTGCCGAACGTGCTGTTGGTGGGTGACGAGGGAAAGGTGAAGGTTGGTACCCCCACAGTAAAGGGATCCTCGGTGGAAGCGAAAATTGAAGCGCAGCACAAGGGTGAAAAAATACATGTCCGCCGGTATAAATCCAAAGTCCGCGAGAGGAGACACATCGGATTTCGAGCTTACCTGACGAAACTTCTTATTACTGCCATAAACGTCAAATAGATAGAGGCTGTTGTTTCATGAGTGCACATCTTTTTGTTTTTGGTCGAAGTCATGAACTTTCGTTTCATGAGCTCCACACTTTTGTTCCTAATCCGATCATCAGAATTTTGCCGGATGTGGCACAAGTAGACAATCTTCAAGCGGAAATAGATCCCAAACAGGTTATCAATCAGTTGGGGGGAACGGTCAAAATTGCCCGCGTAAAAGGGAGCATCGAAGCCATAACTCCAGAGGCAATCGCAGGGTTTTTAGATGGACAGGATGGGTCGGAGACGTTTGGTGTGAGCCTCTATGGGAGCCAGGAGACCATAGATACGGGGCTTTTGAAAAGCATAAAGGAAATACTTCTGGCCAAGGGTATACGGGCGAGATACGTAGCCGCCCATGAAGACCAGATCCTCACAAGCGTCGTGATTACGAAACAACACGTCCATGAGCTTATCATTGTCGCGGCCGGTCAAGGATTTATTGTGGGGGAAACAGTCGCGGTGCAGGATTTTGAAACATGGAGCGAGCGTGATTATGGGAGACCCTTTGCTGATCCCAAATCCGGCATGTTGCCACCGAAAGTCGCCCGAATGGCAGTAAATATAGCCGGAGAGTCTCCGCCAAAGGCGGACCAGCCTCTGGCTGGAAAAGTTCTCGTGGATCCCTTCTGCGGTATGGGGACGATCGTAGGGGAAGCCTTGTTAGCTGGTTGGAATGTCATCGGCAGTGATCAATCAGCGGAGGTCGTTGAGAAAGCAAAGAAGAACCTTGCGTGGCTAGCCTCGCAAGGTAGTACCTTGCGAGGTGACAAGGTAGTACCTTATGAGTTTCTTGTGAGCGATGCTACGCACATATCGAAAATTATACCCGAAGCATCCGTTGATGCTATCGTGACGGAACCATTTATGGGGAGCACGGAAATTCAGTTAAAAGTTCATAATGGGAAGTTTTCGATGCAGGAAATAAAAAATACGATAAAAGGCCTGGAAAAATTATATATAGGATGTTTGCGTGATTGGCAAAACGTGTTAAAATCGGGAGGAAAAGTCGTCATTGCGCTGCCCCAATACGCTATCTCCGGCAGGACATATTTCGTGAAAAATGTTATTGACAGGTGTGAAAACCTCGGCTATACTGTTTCGGCAGGTCCGCTTACGTATAGTAGACCGCAAGCAGTTGTGAGAAGACAGTTTTACGTACTCACCAAAAAGTAATATGGCTCATGTAAAAGCAGGCGGCACAGCAAAAGGCAATAAGGATTCTGTTTCCAAACGGCTTGGCGTCAAAATATACGGCGAGCAGAATGCCAAATCCGGCAGCATCCTGGTCCGGCAAAAGGGCACGAGAGTCCATCCTGGTGATGGCGTCATGATGGGTAAAGACTTCACATTATTTGCCGTGGTACCCGGACTCGTAAAATTTCATATCAAACTCGGAAAACAATTTGTTTCTGTCCTGCCAGGTAGTGAAAATTCGACTGCTCGGCATCCCCGAGCCTAACGAAGTTTCACTTCGTGTCGAATTTCTACTACCTGGTCTGCCCCTCGAAAAGTAAAATATGGCTGATACACAACACATTCTTCAGATGGAAGTGGAGATGATCCAGCCCAATCCGCTGCAACCCCGTGGTTTGATTCCTCCGGATTCATTAGGAGACCTCGTTAATTCCATCAAAGAACATGGCATCATTGAGCCGCTAGTGGTCGCCAAAACTCCAGCGGGTTATCAAATCATCGCGGGAGAAAGGCGGTGGCGCGCAAGCAGGCTCGCGGGCCTTGTGACTGTTCCGGTCGTCGTACGGGAGACTACGGCCAGAGGCATGCTTGAGATGGCGATTGTGGAAAACGTACAACGCGAGGACCTTAATCCCATCGAACGGGCACAAGCATTTCAACGGCTGATAGAAGAATTTGGATTACCGGTGGGGGAGATAGCCAAACGGGTAAGCAAAAGCGAATCGTATGTGAGTAACACCATGCGGTTGTTGGCACTTCCCGATGCCATCAAAGATGGGCTTATCTCCGGGGCAATCACCGAGGGACACGCACGGGCGATCGCAGGACTCGGGGAAGTGAAGCTGATGGTGGACGCGTATAAGACGATTCTGACGGAAAGCGCATCAGTCCGGCGAGCCGAGGATTTAGCACGGAGACTCAAGGCTCAATACAATAAAGAGCCATCCCATAAAGTCGAACGGATTCATAGTGACGAGTTAGATCTGATCGCTAAAGATCTGGCGCAGTCCATCAATGGCTTGGTCAAAATTACCCAATCTAAAGTGGAAGCGCGGCTCGTGTTTGTTATCCGTGGGTCACTCGAGCAAACCAGCAGCGCCCTCAAGCTTGTCCATCAACGCCTCGGAGTGAAAAAAGGAAGCAGCAATTAACGAAGAGAGTACGTAGGCGTCGAGATAATCCCCGCCTCGGAGAACGGCCAATACCGCAGGAACGCCTTACCGATAAAGTCTTCTTTAAGTATGGGGCCAAACTCCCGTGAATCGGAGCTGTGTCCCCGATTATCTCCGGAGACGAAATATTTTCCCGTCGGTACGGTGATTTCACGATCTTCCCGAAGGAAATTTCCACCGCTTATGTATGTACCGGGAGCCAGATATGGCTCTATGAGCTTAACCCCATTGACGTAGTAGCTACCACCTTTTAGGGAAATTCGGTCACCCGGTTCACCAATGATGCGTTTGATATAGTCGATATCTTTATTGGCAGGAGATTTAAAAATCACCACATCTCCACGCTTGGGATTATGAAGCTTATATTCAATTTTATTGGTCAATATATACTCTTTGTTATGGAAATTTGGCTCCATGGAGGCGCCGTTAATTTCCTGGGGCGACATGATGAAAAGATAAATCATCACCATGATGGCAAGAATCACAACTATGCCTTGGAGAAAATCAAAAACAGCTGCAAATAAACTTTTGATCGCACCCATGATACAAATTAGTGTAGGTGATATAATAAAGACCGTCAATAAGGGCGGTTAGCTCAAGCGGTAGACCTGCCCGACGTGAATGGACTCGTAGCTCAGTGGTAGAGCGCTTCGTTGACATCGAAGAGGTCAGAGGTTCGATACCTCTCGGGTCCACAGCGAACTAGTTTTTCTTTCTGTTTCCGAGCGAGATAAGAAACGCGATGAAGAGGAGGAATACGCCGCTTCCGATAAGCCACCACATAAGGATAATGCCCCAGGGGTTCATCGGTTGAGGAGAGAGATAAGGGTTACGAGATTTCGTTCCGGACGGCGTGGCGCTCTGTGAAGATTCCTTTTCGTCAGAAGCCCCCAAGACATCGGTGATCCAGTCAATCAGTCCGGATGTAGGGGATGTGGTTGATGTGGTCGTTATCGTCGTTGATGATGTCGTATTCGTAGTCGTGCCAGACGTCCCTCCTGATGATCCACCGCCCGTGCTGGTGGGAAAAAGAGGGTTGCTCGGGTACTTCACGGCGTAGGTATCCGTCTGGGATGAAGGTGGATCTTTGGTAATTTCACCCGCAATATTTTCCCAGTAGTCGGTATCTGTCGTCACCTGTCCCACAACTACGGTGTATTTACCTTTCCCCGTGCCGGTAACCTTCAACGTATATGTGCCGCTCTGCGCATTTTCCAAAAATATCATGCCATCGGTTTCGCTTGTGATGGTGCCTTTATAGTCCACGGTCATCGTGGCCGGGGACTTGATGAAAAACAACAATGAGGGAGAAAGTCCTGTTGCACGGCCTTCAGTAATCGCGCTTTCGCTTACCGTATAACCCAAGCTTGATACTATTTCGTTGATGCCCAATTTCTGATAGATGAGTTGCCCGTGGTTGGCGTTTAACACTTTGACATCAGTGTCCGCTTTGGCACTTTGGGAAACGACGGTACTGTCGCCGATTGCTTTGGTCTCGGTGGCTGGCCGGCCATCGGGATAGGTGTTGTTTGCAGCGTCTGCCGATGACGGATTATTAACCGTGAAGCCGAGGAGGGTTTGAGCTGATTCTCCCGCGATGGATTGAAACAATGGAAAGAGTTCACTAAATCCCGCTTGATAGGTGAGAAGCGTCGTATTTTTGTACGTCATGGTGGTTGGGTCAACGGTAGACCCATCGCTTAGGCGCGTGAGAAATGTGTAGATGGGGACTAAGTCACGAGTGACCGGCATCCAGTCGACGAGCACCTGACGGTCGGTTTTACCCGCTGTGCGGTTAAGGATAAGCATGAGTTTCAGGCTCAACCATTGGAGCGTGTTTTCGCGGTTAATTTCACCACCGGCAAATGCTTTGTATGCCTGCGGCACTCCTTGATGGGGAGAACCTACGGTGATGAGCTTATCAATCCTCGTGGTCCCGTACTTTTGTGCATAAATTCTCGCGACTAATCCACCCAAAGAGTGTCCGACGAGATCGACTTTCTGGCTTCCGGGAATTTTTGCCGTAATATATGCATCAAGTTCGGCTGCTGCATCCTCCAATTTTTTCCGCCAATCAAAGGGATAGAGAAAGAGCGACGTATTTTCCACAAATCCCATGTTTTTGAGCGTTTCTTTGAGCCCCTCGTATTCATGGACAATGGAGTTAATTTTCCAGTCACTCTGGGAGACGGTTTCATTATCGAGTATCGCGTTTTTGTTCCATGAGGCAAACGTACCGGGAATGATAATCACCGGCGGGGTGGGAGTCGGAGTAGGAGTTGGTGAAGGCGTGGGGGTGAGCGTTGGAGTAGGCGTAGGCGTGGGAGTAGGAGTTTCTGTAGGTGTAGGTAAAACGATCGGGCCATCTGTTGCCAGGCCGATACGCCATTTCGTCACGTCATCCACCTTGCCTTGAGCGCCGTAGTAAAGCAGGGTTGTGCCATTAGGGAGTTTTACAGCACCTGCACCTGCCAGATTGTAATTGTCAAACGTTGCGCCACGGGTAAGAACCGGATTTTTATCCGCCGGTTTGGTCCAATTGATGCCATCCGTCGATGTGGCATAGGAAATATTATTGTTGCCATGATAGAAAATTTCATAGGTCGTTCCGTCGAAGAGGACCGATGAGCCATCCACATTTGCTCCCTCCCAGGACTGAGTTGGCGTGAGTACGGGATTCCCGGTGTATGGGGTCCAATTCATTCCGTCGGAAGAGGTGGCAAGGCCGATTTTCCAGGAGCCTGTACCTGCGGCAGATGAATACCACAGTTTATATTCAGATCCAACTTTGACAACAAAGGGATAAACCCTTGTTCCTAAATCCCAGCTTTGTGAAGCAAGGTTAATAGCACCCTGTCTGCTCCAGTTGATGCCGTCACTTGATGTTGCGTGTCGAATTGTGAAATTAGACGTATCGTCTGGTGAAGCCGTATACCACATTTTATATGTATCACCATCCTTAATTACTCGGGGGGTATGGGTATTATTATCATTAGGGTCGGAAGGATTTGAGGAAAATATAGGGTTACCAGTATATTTTGTCCAAATTGCTCCATCTGATGATGTTGCATAGCCAACCTTCCAAGTTGAGCCATCGTTTCCTGCATACCACATTTTTAGTGTCGATCCGTCAAGCATTACTGATGGGGCATGAACATATTTATTTTCCCAAGTGTCAGAATTTGTAGTAATGATTGGATTTTGAGAAGATTTAGAGAACGCAGAAATGGCAATTGATTTGGTATGACTAAACCAAAAAAGAGGAACAACAAACAGCAGCAACAAAGAAAGAATCTTTTTCATTTATTGCAAAATAAAACCCCACGGTCTGGCAGGGATATCTTATAGTATAGAACTAATTATGATATTAATCAAATATTGAGAAATAAAGGTTCTAATTAGTCTAATTTGAATAAAAAGTGATAAACTAAAAATTATGAATGAAATAATTCAAAAATGCCGATATTGTAATTCGAAAGAAATAGCGGCCTATAAAAAAATTGACGAATTTATTATTTGTTATTGTGAGAAATGCCATTTACTATTTACTGCTTCAAATGTTGTTGATATTAAAGGTAAGGTCAATAAAGAATGGTATTCAGATCAGTACATATCTAATTATTTAAAACAGGAGCTTAAACTCAAAAAAAGATTTAGGCAAAAAATTCAAGAAATCGAATTGGTAAAAAAAGGAGGAAAACTTTTGGATTTGGGTTGTGGGGTTGGACTATTTTTGGAAACTATGCTTGAAACAGCTAATTATAAATGGGTATTACATGGTGTTGAAATTAATGAGGGGCTCATTGTTGAGGCTAAGAGACGTTTGGGCCAAAAAATATCAAACCTACATTTAGGAAGATTGACCACATTGAGATTTGAAAAGGATTTTTTTGATTGCATTACATGTTTTGACGTGCTCGAACACGATGATCAGTTAGAATCAACTCTAAGGGAAATAAAAAGAATTCTAAAACCATCCGGTACTCTGCTGATACAATCCCCGAACCAATTTAGCGCGATGTCATACCTATGTGGGGCTTTATGGGACTGGTGGGCTGTTCCTGACCATATTTTCCATTTTAATCCCAGATCACTATCTTCTATTTTAGTAAGCAAAGGTTTTCATATTAGAAAATTATATACCTGGGATCCACAAGCGGATTTTATATTAAATATCCAGGGAGCTATAAGGGCTCGATTTAGAGCGAGGAGTTTGATTGGTAGGTTAGCGGCAAGAGGGTTATACATACCACTTTTGTTGTTATGGAAATTACTTTCTATTGTTGAAATTAGGTTCAATATTGGAGGTTTACTTGTAATATCAGCAGAGGGTTAATATTTTTTTATGACTCTTTCAGTGGTGATGGTCACGTATAATTCGGCGGATGTGGTGGAGGGCGCGCTCCAAAGTATCGCGGGGTTGTGGGACGAACTATTGATTGGGGATGGGGGGAGCACGGATGGGACACTGGAAATAGTAAAGAAGTTTGGAGGAATGATAGTTACGCAGAAAGCGAAAGATGCTCTTGGGGAGAGGAAGCAGGAATTGGTGGAGCGGGCAGGCGGTCCCGCCTCGACTCGCGAAGAGTCGACTCGCCTCGATTCGGACAGCCTCGCGGTTAGGCGGGCGAAGCGGGCGCGAGGCGGGGATTGGATTCTCGTTCTGGATGCCGATGAGCGCGTCTCTCTCCGGCTTTCTCAAGAAATCAAGTATATCCTCAATCATCACAAAATTATGCACGTGCATAATTTTGTGATGAAGAAGAACGAAGGAACGACAGTTGTCGCATATAGAATCCCGTATCAGAATTATGTGTTTGGGAGCCCGGTTTACTATGGGGGCGAGAAGTACGCCAAGGTGAGATTGTTTCGAAAGGGATTTGCGAAGATTTCAGCGGAAGCACTGCATGAGGAAGTAATACTTAGTCAGGAATTACCTAAGGCCAGGCCTTCCCAAAGGCTAAGGCCTGGCCTTCAAGACGGGAACGTAGGGGCGTTGAAGGGGGTTATTCAACACCATTCCTATCGAACTCCGATACAACTCATCAAGAAATTTACTCTATATGCGTGGATGGCGGCAGCACGTCAAACGTGCCAGCCGCGTATGACTGCGGCGGGGGTCATACTGATAAGACAAAAGCCAGGCTTTCAAAATGCAAAGCCTGACTTTGAAAGTGATCCGGTTAAGAAGCTTTTTCTCTACGGCCCGCATATGGTTTGGGCCCGCTTCATCAAGGAAAAGGGATACAAGGATGGCTGGCGGGGTTTGGCGCTCGCATTGGCGTTTGGATATATGGAAGGATTGACGTATTGGCTTCAACTTTTCAGAAATTTCACAAGGTAGTACCTTGCAGTACCGCAAGGTACTACCTTAAAAATTATGGAGTGCTTCTGTGGAGTATCGCGTGCTACACTACTTTTTCGGTCAGGGTCGTACGATATAGTTCAATGCGCGTCGTGCGGGCAGGTACGAACCAAATCACGAGGCGGGGCCAAACGCACAGGATACTATGAGGAAGACGATGTACGATTTTATATCGAGCATCAGGATATGTTTAGAGTCCTATTCCGGAAACTCCTCGGATTTGTTCATAGGTACGCGCCACAAGGGACACTTTTGGATATTGGCGCAGGGGTGGGATTACTTCTGGATACGGCCAGGACGATGGGCTATGAGATTATAGGTTTTGAGCCGTCAAAAGCATCAGTGAAGGCGGCTAAAAAATATTTTGGGATAACACTGATTCCACGGGAGTTTTTGCCAGGTGCGCTAAAAAGAACCGTTGATGTGATTGTGATTAATCATGTCCTGGAACATCTCACAAACCCGCAGGAAGTCATCAGTCTTTCTGCAAAGGCTTTAACAGATACGGGGACGCTCGTGGTCGGGGCGCCGAATTTTAATTGTTTTATGCGGTGGATCAAGCGCGGGAAGTGGCAGTCCCTTATCCCAGGGCAGCACAGGTGGCAGTTCACCCTCCAGACACTTGATCAACTGATAAAGCCTCATGGATTCCGTCGGATTGCGGTATCATACGATAATCACGACCGGGCCATGCATTATTGGTGGAAGAAGCCCATCTATATGGCGCTTGATAGGATTGCTTTATGGACGGGACATGGAGAGGCGATGGTGGTGATATACAACAAATTATCCAATAATCCAATTATCCAATAATCCAATCAACAAATATGAAAGACCGAATTATAAGTTTTGTGATAGTGACGTATAAACCGGACAAGGAAGTATTGCGGCGCATGACGGTGGCGCTTGGGGAGTACCGGGTGATCGTCATAGATAATACGGAACATAATATTGGGTATGGACCAGCAGCAAATCAGGGGTTGAAGAAGGCGTTTGAGGCAGGGGCAACATGGGCAGTGGTCGTCAATCAGGACATAACACTCACGAAGACCGGGATTGATAAGTTTGTGAGAACGCTTGAAGACGGTGGTCCGGGAATAGTCGGGCCAGAGGCAGGAGAGCTGGACCCAAAGCGATGGACGACAGTATTAGCCTCAAGCCTGCCCGCCGTAGCTTTAGCGAAGGAGGGGCCTGTCCTTGTGCCTGATGATGCACTTTTATATATTTCCGGCTCATTCATGGCGATTCATCGGAATGTATGGGAGGCGACGCAAGGATTTTATGAACCGTATTTTATGTATTACGAAGACGCAGATCTTTCTATACGGGCAAAAAAGGCAGGATTTCCGTTGCGACAGGTAGCTATTGAGGGATTTAGGCATCATGCAACGAATGATAAAAATAATGACAAAGAATATTACCTCGCCCGAAATCATTTACTATTCGTTCGACGTTTGGCGCCATTGCCCGTAAAGATCCATGAGTTATTGCGGATTTCCAAAACATTAGCGGAGCATCATCAGCAGGGAAACTATGAGGCAATTAAAGGGATAGGGGATTTTGCGACGGGGCGACTGGGAAGAAGAATTACCTAAGGCCACCCCTTGCAAACGCCAAGGGAGTGGCCTTGAATACAGATTATGATCATCGGCGTCGATGCGGGGGCACTATCCATTAGCGATGACCGGCTGAAAGTCGGCGTGTATCGCGTGACGAAAAACGCGCTGGAAGCCATAGCCCTGATTGATAAAAAGAATAACTATAGGCTGTATACATTTCAAGCGATAGAGGAGGGGATTGTTGAGCGTTTTGGCGGCCGTGTCGAAGTGGTGCAGTTACCGAAACTTGGATGGCAACGCGTCTGGCTACCGTTTGAGCTCAAAAAGCACCCCGTCGATGCGTTTCTGGGATTTGCCCAAGCGCTTCCTTCTGTTTCTACATTGTGCGACATAGGGTTTATTTATGATCTGGGATTTATGTATCGGCCGGATGTTTATGGAGCCTCCGCAGCCACGCTTAAAAGACAAACCGATACACTCGTCGGGCGCGCGGACCATATCATCACGATTTCCCAGGCTACCAAGGCAGATGTCATCCGACGCTATCATGGGTTGACCAAAACGGTCAGTGTCGCCTATCCCGGAGTAGACCGGCGCTTCTCCCCCGCCGGGGAAAAATATAGTGGTGGCCGTCCGTACTTCCTTTTCGTCGGGAGTCTTACCAAAACAAAGGATATCCCACGTCTCGTGGAGGCGTTTGCAGGGTTAAACACGTATGATTTGTATCTGATTGGCGGCGACTATTGGCCGGATCCGGAGATTGATGAAGCGATTAAAACATTCCATCTGGGGGACCGTGTGAAAAAGCTTGGGTTCGTGTCCGATGAAGAGCTACCGAACTATTATCGGGGTGCAGTGGCTTTTGTGACGACGGCTCTCCAGGAAGGGTTTTGCATCCCTGCGGTTGAGGCGATGGCCTGTGGAACTCCGGTTGTGGCGTTAGGACGGGGCGCACTCAAAGAGGTGGTGGGAGAAGGAGGAATCATAATAAGTCAAAAGTCTGATTTTACAGAGGCGATGAGGAGTATGACGGAAAAGAAAACAAGGGATGGGTTTGTAAAGAAAGCAATAGAACAAGCTAAAAAGTTTCGATGGGAGCAATTTGGGGAGGAAATTTTACATCAGATACGCAAGGCCAGGCCTTCAAAGATATGAAAAAACCAACGATAGCCATTGTCCGGGGAAAATTTCTCAATAAATACGAGATGCAGATGTATGAGCCGTTGGTTGATCGCTATGACATCACTGCGTTTGGTTCCCTGACGTCTTATCACGATACGTATGCATTTCCGGTGATCAAGCTTCCCTCTCCCGTGGACCTTCCTGATTTTTCTTACAAGATGCCGATTCTCAATCGGCTTTTCATCGATGCACATTACCTCTGGGGACTGGAAGAAAAATTGAAGGGTTTTGATATCGTGCACACGGCAGAGACGTACTTTCACTATACGCAGCAATGCCTCAATGTGAAAAGAGCAGGAAAGGTAAAGAAGGTCATCGCAACCGTCTTAGAAAATATTCCGTTTAATAATGAGGGGATCTGGGGAAGAAATGGATTTAAAGCGCGCTCACGGCGGGAGCTTGATCATATCGTGGCTCTGACGCACAAGACAAAAGACGCATTGATCACGGAAGGCGTCGATCCCACAAAGATGAGCGTCATTCCGCATTTTATCGACACCAAGCGGTTTGTTCCGGCTCCACCCAGGAAGACAGTGCAAACAATTTTATTTTGCGGAAGGCTGGAAGAATACAAAGGGGTTTTTGATTTTGTTGAGATGGCCCGACGATTGCCCAGTTCGTTGCGATTTGTCATGGTGGGAGCTGGTAGTCAGCGAGATACACTCAAACGCCAGGGAATAGAAGTACGATCAGTTCCCTATCATGATATGCCGGCCATATACCAGGAAGCGGATGTTTTTGTGGCTCCATCAAAATCCACGAAAACATGGGAAGAGCAATATTGCACCGTACTTCTAGAAGCGCAGGCTGCTGGCTTGCCGATCGTCACCACTAATACAGGAGGCATTCCGGAAAATGTTGGTGATGCCGGAATACTTGTTCCTCCGGGAGATGTCGATGCGATGACGAGGGCGGTACGACGCTTTATCAGTGATCCCGCATTGAGGATAGCGTATGGTAAAAAAGCCCGCATGCGGGCAGTACGTGTTCATGATATAACCATAGGTGCCGAGAAACTTAACCTCCTGTATCAAAAACTCCTGCCCCACTAGATATGTGGAAAAGAATAGCTCTTGGGTGCATCATATTTTCCTTTTTGGCTCTTTCTTTCGGCAGCATGGTCAATGAGTCGCTGACCTACGATGAAGTTTTTTATTTGGAAGAGGGGAGGCGTATTGTATCAACCCGGACGTTTAGCGATCCGTATAACCCGCCTCTTGCGTCCATACTCACTGCTATCCCGAGCGTGTTCGGGTGGAAGAGCCCGACTGCTGCACGACTGGTCACCATCGCACTGGGAGTTTTTTTGATACTGGCGGTTTATCAGGTGGGAGTAAAGGCATTGGGTGGGACAGGTGGACTGGTGGCAGCCATACTTATTGCGTTTGATCCGTCGCTCCTGGCTCACAGCCACTACATAACGGGTGATGTACCACTCACTCTTTTTATTTTTTTGGCCGTCATCGCGTGGCAAAAGTTTCTCATCAAACCCGACCGAACGAGATTTATTTTGGTTGGATTAAGTGTGGGGTATGCGTTCGCGACAAAAATGACTGCAGTCCCGTATGTGGGCATCGCCTTTCTGGCGATAGTGTGGTGGCAACGATCCAGGCGTGGGTGGCAATGGTATATTGCCCGTGGATCTGGTTTCGTGGGAAGCGTGATCATTGCGTTGGTTTTTGTATGGGCAGCGTATTTCTTTACGTTCGATGTGGTCATCAAGGATCGGGAAGATCCCAACAGGGTTTCCGTACGAATGCTCGTCTACGCGAAGGCTCATCGTCTGCCGGCGTTGGAATCAACAATCATATTCCTAAGCCAACAATCGTTACCCTTGGGGACGTATGCGGCAACGATCAAAAATACCGTTCTTCGTGCGGGAAAACCTTCAATAGTGTTTTTTGACGGGGTGATCTTTGATCGGTCGAGATGGTACTTTCTGATTGTCAATGTTTTGAGAAAAACACCGATACCATTTGTTATCCTCGTTGGCATGGGACTCTTGTCTCATAAAAAACAGCGTTTCGTGCGGTCAATGGTTGCCTGTGGCGCGGGGATGGTGCTTTTTGCGTCTTTTACTGGGATGGCGCCACTTATCCGTTATGTGTTACCGGCGATACCCTTCCTGGCATTAGTTGCGGCGTGGGGAGCGAGAGGGAGAAAGAAACTACTCGTCACCATTCTTCTGCTGTGGTATATCGCCGGAACCGTCCTCGCGTACCCGCACTTCATTTCTTATGCCAATGAGGTTGTTGGGTCGCGGGATAGGAGATATGAGGTGCTGGCGGATAGTAATTTGGATTGGGGACAGGCACTGCCGGATTTGGCACGATATGTGGCGAATAGAAATCTAGGAAAAATGAGATTTTCTTATTTTGGGAGAGATGACGGCGGCCGGTATGGATTGGCGAGTAATACTGCGTATGGCAGTTGGAAATTTGAAGATATTTGTGCCTTTCATGATGTGGTGATTGATCCTAAAGCATTGACTATGGCTACCATCATAAGCGTTTCGAATTGGTATTCATGCCGATATAATAAACAAGAAGCATACCAGAAAGACAACATACGGGATGTGGTGGCGGACGTGTTTTTGGTGTTTTGATATGAAACGGTTTTTGCCTCTTATAATTCTTATCACTCTCTGGCTTGTCTTTTTTTGGAAGCAAATTGTGGGTGGACAGGTATGGTATTGTTGTGACAATCTATTGATCAACATTCCTGCCCGCGTCTTTCAGGCGCAGGAGCTTAAAGACGGGAGATTCCCTCTCACAAATCCCTACATCTTCTCCGGCACACCGTTTTTTGCGGATTTAAATCTCTCGGTACTTCATCCGCTTAATCTTCTGTATTTGGTGATGGCACCGTTTCGCGCATTGACCGTGGGGATACTTCTTTCATTTCTCGTCGGGTCAATCGGCATGTATGCGTTGGGGAGAACGCTCCGGTTGAGTAGGTTTGCATCTCTTGCCGGAGCGATCGTGTTTGGGTTTAGCGGGTCACTCGTGGTGTACGCCAATAATATTCCGATTCTCCAAGTGGCTGCTTTGGTTCCCTGGGTACTGGCGATGTGGATCCGTTTTTTGAAATATCCTACGGGAAAGGGTCTGATCGGATTTGTATTGATTGCCAGCGTTCAAATATTATCCGGTCATCCCCAGCTTACTTACTATACATGGCTCGTGCTGGTCGGTTACAGCCTATATCAAAAGCCTACGCTTAAAACAGTTACGCTTGGCTTGAAAGCGGCACTATTCGTGCTCCTTTTGACGAGCCTGCAAGTGGTCCCGTTTATTAAACTCATCATTGAATCTTCACGCATGGGGCAGGATTTTAGCGCTGCCTCTTCCGGATCTGTCCATCCATTATCATTGCTTCGGCTCATACTCCCTGGCATTGTCGGTGATCTCACCGGAGGGACGGCGTGGATACAGACGGGGAGCATGCACGGGTATGTAGGATTTATCCCTTTGCTTCTGTTACCTTTTGCATGGAAAAATAAACCTGGAAAATTTTTCGTCATTGTATCGGCGTTGTCTTTATTTTTGGCGATGGGGAACTATACGCCGGTATATTGGCTCGCCTATCATCTCATTCCCGGCATTGCGTGGTTGCGGGAGCCAGCGCAGTTTCTCTTTCTTTGGAGCTTTGGTATGGCTGGTGCCGTGATGGTGGCAATGGATACATTGATGAAGAAATCATACGCCGCGCGGTCTTTCTTTGTTATCGGGTTGGGTCTTCTTCTTGGAGCGGCGGTCTTGCGTATACAAGGCATTGGTATCTGGGAGCAGCTTGGAGATGTTCGTTTTCTTCCTGATCGACTGATAGTAAAATTGTCCCAGGTGCCGTGGACGCAACGCACAATCATAACGGATGGAATTTTATACAATCTGACCCTCGTCGGAATGTTGGTCATCCTTGCGGCTTTGGCAATAGCACGATTGCGGTTGAGCGGTGTCGCCAAGATGCTTGTACTCGTGGTCTTATTTGCAGATCTTTTTGTCTATGGGCAGAGGAATGTGACAACGATTTCAGAGCGTATCGTGAGTGGTTGGCAAGAGAAGCAAAGGGCGCGTATCGCATCCTGGAAATTATCAGATACAAAACATTACCGTTATTATACGGATCCGGTAGTCTATCCGTATCCGTATAAAAAACCATTCGGACAATTTAATGATCCGGGAGAGAGTGAATGGCAATTTAAGATTCTCCGGCCATCGTTGGGCATGATATATGGCATTCCTGCTGTGGATGGGTACGCATCCATGGTGTTGCGGTCGTATCAAATGAAGGTTGGATCATTAGCGCATGATCCGACGGGAGTGGCTATACCTTCGATTGTTGATCCGTTTCTTCCCAAAGTGGGAGTGCGCTATATCATAACGAAACGCAATAATCCTTTGCTCACTGATACGTCCCGGTACACGGTGATCGCGGTAGAGGAGAGCATCGCAGTGTATGAAGACAATAAAGCTGTGCCGATTACGTCTGTAAAAGAAAGCGAACAATGAGGATCGCATTCATGGCGCTTAATGGCCCGATGATTGTAAGGATAACGGATCTTCCATTAAGTCCGGCACGAACGAGTCTGGTATAAAGGGCGGCAAGACCAAATGAAAGTATGGGAAGAGTAGATACGAGCATGCGGCCGGAATAGGAAGCTCCTTGCCACCAGGTACTCCAGGAGCCGACGATAGCAATTTCCATAACAACTACTCCGATAGACCAAGCCCGTCGTTTATCTTTCCAACAGAGAAATCCTATGAGAGTCAGAAGCGTGACCGGTGTCCATAAGAAAAGTCCGTTGGTGGGGGAAAAAAGCACATTGAGGAAGTTCGGTGACCACCACGCGAACGATTCACCCCCGGCAAGATACGGGCTAGTAAATGGCGAGCCGTAGAGCGCGTACCATACAAATAGTTGGGGGGAGAAGATGAGCATACTTCCTAGGAGTAGTGGTATGACAGATTTTAGCCTCAAAAGGTGAGACCTTTTGAGGCTAGGAATTGTGAGAAGGCCGAGGATGGCGTCTTGCGGACGAACGAGGGCGCAGAAGCCAAGGGCGCAGCCGGTTACAAACGGTGAGACATTTTTGGAATAAAGAAAAGAAAGAAAAACGACTGCCGCAAAAAAGGAAATTGCGTGACTGTTGACCGGGTCAACGGCGCCGTAGAAAAGGAGATTAGTGGCAAGGGCAATACTGGTCATGGATAAGAGACTCACGGCTGGACTAAATGATTGCATGAGCAACCGATACAGAAGTATGAGTCCGGAGAAAGCCGCGAGGACGGAAAGAAATCCGATGAGCAATTGATAGGAGAGTTCATAGCCGGATCCTCCCAGAAGTGTCCGCGCCTGTCCGTACCAGGGAAGCCAAAAAAGAGGTGCGCCGATGGGATGCTTATTGCCGAGTTGATTCGTGGGAGTGATCGGTGTGGTAACGGCGAAGTGGGAGTATTCATTGGCAAAGTTGATATCATGATCAACGACCACCGATCGGATCCAAGAGTAATAGAAGATGCCGTCCCCGAAGACGGTTTTTTGAAGGAAAAGCGCATGCGAGAAGAACGCAAGGATATAAAAGAAGAAGATACCAAGGAGCCATCTGGGGAGATTCATAGTGTGATAAGATTATACTACTCCAACGTATGATTTCTGCAGTTATATTAACTCACAACGATGAGGCAATTATCTCCCGATGTTTAGAGAGCCTCGGGTGGTGCGATGAGGTGATTGTTGTCGATGATCAATCGACAGATGGGACAGTGATAGTGGCGAAAAAGCTCGGAGCGAAGGTATATATTCACCCGTTACATGACGATTTTGCCGCGCAGAGGAACTTTGGGTTGGAAAAGACAAAAAATAATTGGGTTTTGTTTGTAGATAGCGATGAGGTTGTTACAGAAGCATTAAAGAAAGAAATACTTCAAAAAGCAGATAGCAAACAACAAACAGCAAGCGGTTATTTTATAAAACGAAAGGATTATTGGGGAGGAAGGTGGCTAACGCATGGAGAGACGGGGAATGTTAAGTTGTTGCGGCTGGCGCGAAAAGAATCGGGAAAGTGGGTTCAGCCGGTGCATGAAGAATGGAAGATGCAGGGGGATATCGGAGAACTGACTCATCCACTCCTCCACTATCCTCATCAAAACGTCGCACAATTTCTGGAAGAAATTAACCAATACTCGGGACTTTATGCTCAATATCTTTTTGAGCAGGGTGTCAGAGAGCCCGCATGGTACATAGCCGGAAAACCACTAGCCAAGTTTTTCGTCAATTATATCTGGCGTTTAGGATTCCTAGACGGCACAGCAGGGATCGTGGTCGCCCTCATGATGAGTTTTCACTCATTTCTCGTCCGGGCAAAACTTTGGCAGATTTATGACGTCAAGAAAAAAAATATCCTATGATGATGCTCCCCGCAATACTTCTCTGGATTACGTTACTTCTGGGACAATTGGGAGCCATTCCCCTGGGAAGTGGGGTGATTGTATATATTCAGGATATTGTACTTTGTCTCATGATACTCATGACGGTCGTCCGCTATAAATTTTTTACAAAGCTCCGGGGATTTCGGTTAGTCCGCCCAATCGCATTATTTGTTGGATTAGGTGTACTATCGCTTGTCGCCAATTACATGCGTTATCCGGCCGATGTGACCGGAAAAGGGAGTTTATATCTTCTCCGCTGGATGGTTTATGCAGGGATGTACGGAGTAGTCATCGTAAGTCCCTTAACAAAAAAGTTTTGGCTCTGGTGGCTGGGAAGCTTTGGCATCGCGTTGAGCGCCATCGGTCTCGCCCAGTTTTTTTTATACCCGGATCTTCGGAATCTCTGGTATCTCGGGTGGGACCCGCATTACTACCGAGTATTTGCGACCCTTTTGGATCCTAATTACGTCGGGATACTCCTTGTACTGACGATATTCGTGTGGATGTATCTCGCTGTAAACAACGAAAAGTGGCGCATACGGTTCGTTCCATTTTTTATAATAGCCGGCATCGCGTTCATCTTGACCTATTCGCGCAGTAGCTATCTCGCGCTGATTGCCGGCGTGGGAGTGGCAATCATTTCGCTCAAGCAATGGAAAGCGGGAATGTTCCTTATTCTTCTTTTTTTGTTGGCTATCGTTTATGTGCCCAAGCCAGGGGGTGATACGTTGTCCCTGGACCGTTACGATTCTACTGTGTCGCGAATACAAAATTGGGAGCAAACGATAATGCGTATAGGAGAGCGTCCTGTGTTTGGGTACGGGTTTAATGTCGTGCCATTTTTGGATAAAGAAGATGCATCCGCGCTCCCCGGGCGGAGTGGCGCGGGGATAGATAGCAGCATACTCTTTATCGCGGTGACCACGGGGTTTGTGGGACTCTTAAGCTATCTTTGGCTCATGGGTAAACAGATTACCCTTGCAAATCGATTAAAAGATAAGACTCTTGCAATACTGTTGTATGCATCATTTGCCGCGATTTTCATCCACAGTTTATTTGTGAATAGTTTGTTTTATCCGTGGGCGATGGTGTGGATGTGGGTGCTCGTGGGAGTAGTGGAGAAAGAGAATCGAAGCACTTATCGTTGATATGTTACGCGGCGATCTTCTGTCTCCTGATTGCCTGCGGGGTCCGTTGCGACGATATGGAGGGTGTTGTCTCCTTCGGATAAAGAAAATGTATAGCTAAATGAGCCGTCGTTTCCGACCACGGCAAGTCGATCATTCACGGTCACCGTATTATCCGATGCGGTCTTCCCCTTGACGATGAGCGCATTGCTCTCTCCCACGACGCGTGCGCCGTCGGTGGGACTCGTGATGGTAAGCTCCGGCTTTTTTCTCTTGATGCTTACGCTCAAGACGTTGGAAAGATCGCTTACTCCGTCTTTGTCATTTTTGGCTTTTGCACTGACTGTATGGTCGCCTTCTGGAAGTTTTTTTGTGAAAGAGAATGTGCCATCGTCCTTGACCGGAAGTGTCGTTGCTTCTTCTTCATCGATATACAGGACGATTTTGAGTCCGAGGTCGCTTTTGCCGGTAATCGTAATGCTCGCGCTATTGGTCGCTTCCGGCAAAGAATCCAAAATAGGCGGTAAAATGAGTTCTTGATTTTGAGATGCCTGTTGAGGAGTATTTCCTCGGATACGATCAACCATGAGACTAAAACCCACAAGGATTTTCAGTCCGAAGATAAAAAGAAAAATGACGAGGCCAAGCATGCCACCCAGAGCCCACATCAAGCGCTTGCGTTGCTGTCGTTCTTCGTGCCGGATGAGTCGGGAATAGACCATAAAGATTGTAAAAATTTTCGATTGAGCCGTCTGGGAGGATCGAACTCCCGACCTACGCTTTACGAAAGCGCCGCTCTACCAACTGAGCTAAGACGGCGTAAATGTACGGGATCCCGTACTTCTAAGCCAAATGTTAGCACATTTGGCGAGATAGTACTGGGACGAAAGCGTTGCCCCGCCTGCACTTGCCTTCGGCAAGAGCCGATGGCGGGCAGGTCTGCCACTGAGCTACTTCGGCCGATGGAGCAAAACCTATCTGATTTGCACTTCGGTTGTTTTTACCCGATGAATCGATGAGTCTATTGTAGCAAAATGTCCAGGGAAGTACACTCATTCGGAAAGGATTCGAGATTTATGTCTCTCAAACACAAAGTAATCCTTATTCCCGGTCTTGGTGATAGAACAAGATTACTGGAGTGGGCGGTGGGGCATTGGAGGAGGTACGGATTGGAGCCCATCGTTTACGCTGTAGGGTGGCGTGATGAGGAGAATGCATTTCGACCGAAGCTTAAAAAATTAGTCGCACTGATTGACCAAATTGTAAAAAATGGTGATAAGGTTTCGTTCGTTGGTACGAGCGCGGGTGGGAGTGCCGCATTGAACGCTTTCATGCAACGCAAAAGTAAAATTTATAAGGTTATCAACGTATGCGGGAGATTACGGGTAGGTCCAACCACGGGATTTCTTTCATTTGACTCCAAAACGAAATCCAGTCCGGCGTTTGCTGAGTCAGTACGGCTTTGTGAGCGAGGCATAGCACAACTATCATTACCTGATCGAAGAAAAATTATGACCATGCGGGCAATGTTTGGTGATGAATTGGTCCCTCCGGAGACGGCGGTGATTGATGGCGCCCTCAATATTCAAATTCCCATAGGAGAGCATATGTTGAGTATCGGCGCAGCACTGACGATATTTTCTAAACCACTTATTACTTATTTAGTTTCCCGTAATAAGGTGTAAGTCTTTTGCATTTTTATCCGTTATCACTCCCTTTTTCGTTTTATGTTCAATTTGTTTGCGGGCATTGCCGGCTATTGTGCCACCCTCTCTGGCGACCCGTATATTTGCAGGAAAATTCTTCGGTTGTCTTTTTTGGGAAATTTCCGTAGTTGCCGTTTCTGCGAGCATATTAAGGACCAGCTCAAGGTTGGTCATGTTATCCCGAAGATTTTCTTTTTTCAAACCCTTGAGATTCTTGTATTGTTTGGTAGTTAATCCTGCCCAGGCTTGGGATATTTCGTTGGTGAGGATGGCAAACTCCAAGCCTTCTTTCACGCCACGATCCTCCCATTCATCCGTGAGAGCTTTACGGATTTCGATGCTTTTTAATCGCTGGTTGATCCAATCTCGACTGTATCCTTTTTGTAGATACGTGTTGAGCGCTCGACTGATCGCAAGTTCCGGATCAGCAGTTTCCTCAAGCCGCTCGTATCCTACCTGAGCAAGCCACAGCTTAAACGGTTCTGCATTAGGGGAAGGGATTGATTGGATAATTCTAAGCATAACTTCAGTATTTGCAGCGTCCGTTTTGTAGTATTTTCCATCTTTAGCCTGCATTTTCAGTTGGTGACATTTTGTCACCGACTCACTACCTTCTTTTCGTAGCCTTTCTGCTAACTTGTTCCAGTATTTTCGAGGGTTCTCGCTATTTGTGAGAACGGCCACCACATCCACCACTGAAAAATACCACAGTTCTTTTTCATCATCCCAGTGTCGGCGGATTCTCTTACCCTCAAATATAGCTACTTTGGAGATTTTCCTCATGCTCCCATTCTACCTACTTTTCGGTTATTTTCAATTAGTGCTACACTACGGCCATCGGGTATGAAACTGAAGCACAAGATAACCAGACACATACAACCGACTGCGCCGTTTCATTTCGACTCGACCTTCCATAAACCGGCTCACTTCGCTTCCGGAGATAACGCATGGGAACCGGGCGTGCGTTGGCAGACGTTTCGCTTCCTCGGTCGGGATTTGGGCGTGATATTTCGGAATGCCGGTTCCGTGGATACGCCAACTATTGCAGTCGAGATTTACTCGGCAAGGGAGCTACCGGAAGAGTTAGTTGATGACTTTGTCAGGGAAGTGCGGTATAGATACAACTTGGATTTGGACCTTGCAGATTTTTATAAGCGATTCGCCAAGGATGGATTCGTGGGACCGGTGATCAAACGCATCCGCGGCATGCGGCCGGGACACCAGGATTCGCTGTACGAGTATCTCATCGTCGGTATCGTGCTTCAGAATTGTACAGTACGCAGGTCTATCCAGATGATGCAGGCGCTGTTTGAGAAGTATGGCACGCTTCTTGCGTTTGCCGGTAAAAAACTCTGGTGTTTCTGGGAGCCGGGAATACTGGAAGGAATTCCGGAGGAGGAACTTCGTTCTCTCAAAGTGGGGTATCGCGCCAAATCCATAAAAAGAACGGACGACCAGTTCAGTCAGGGGAAGATAAACGAGATGGAACTGCGCAACAAAGACCCTGATACCCAGATGCGGGTACTCCTCACACTCTACGGCATCGGGCCGGCAACCGTGTGGTATCTCCTGTTTGACGTGTTTCATCGTTGGGATTTTTTTACCCATATTTCGCCGTGGGAGCAGAAGATTTACTCAAAGTTATTCTTTGACACCGATCCGGAGCGGCCGGTGTCAGTCGAAAAACTGATCAACTATTTTGACAAGTACGGCGAGTATAAGCAGCTGGCCGTTCACTACATCTGGGAAGATCTCTGGTGGAAGCGTAAAAATGAGCACATACCCTGGCTTGAGAAATTAATTCGGGTGTGAGCTCGCAGTATGAGTTCATTCTGCGCTCCAGAGAGATTTGTTTTATATGAATATTTTTTGGGGTCCGTATACCATCATGGGAATACTGTAGGTATACACATCGTGGGTGTGGGTGACTAAACTGCTATTATTTTCAACCGGTGACATTTTGTCACCATCTCACTATCTTCTTTGGTGCTTAAATTAATTTTTTTGCATTATGTATTGTTTGTCATGTCACTATTTTGTATAGTGTAGGCATATGACCAACTCCATCACCATTTTTGAAGACATCAAAAAAATTAATGAGTACCAAGCAGAATATTGGTCCGCCCGACAGCTGGCAAAAGTTTTGGATTATGCCGATTATCGCAATTTTGAAACGGTCCTCAAAAAAGCCAAGGAATCCTGTAAAAACAGCAACCAGACGATCCGTGATCATTTCGTTGACGTCACCGACATGATCGAGGTTGGCAAAACTGCCACACGAGTCATTAAAGATGCTTTGCTTTCCCGATACGCCTGTTACCTTGTGATGCAGAACGCTGATCCTTCAAAAGAAATTGTGGCGCTTGGGCAAACATATTTTGCCATACAGACGCGTCGTCAAGAAGTACAAGATCAGGGTATGGAAGATCAAAAGCGCGTGTTTCTTCGGGATGAAATGACGGCACATAATAAACATTTAGCAGAAGCGGCTAGTCAGGCGGGAGTGACTAACTACGGACGATTTACCAATTATGGCTACATGGGATTATATGGCGGATTAAGCATGCAGCAAATTCATGCGAAAAAACGATTAAAATCGACGCAAAAAATTCTTGATCACATGGGCAGCGAAGAATTGGCGGCAAACTTATTTAGAGCGACACAGACAGATGCCAAGATTCGTCGTGAGCAGGTTCAGGGGGAAGCAAGGGCGAATCAAACGCATTTTGAAGTCGGACGCAAAGTTCGCCAGACTATTTACGAACTGGGTGGAACAATGCCGGAAAAATTATCACCAGGTGATGATATTACAAAAGCAAAAAGAAGAATATCTTTACCGAAATGACCCAATCTCAAGCACTTGTCGTCCTTAAAACCGGTACAAATGTTTTTTTGACGGGTGAACCCGGTAGTGGCAAGTCGTATGTTGTTAATGCGTATGCTGCTTATTTGCGTACACATGGCATTGAACCGGCAGTCACCGCTTCAACGGGCATAGCGGCGACCCATATCGGCGGCATGACAGTTCACTCATGGAGCGGAATCGGAATAAAAACGAAGTTGGATGTGCGTGACCTGAAGTACATTACTTCCAATCAATACATCACTCGCCGCATTGATCATGCGAGCGTTCTCATCATTGAGGAAGTATCTATGCTTACCCCCGAAAGACTTTCTCTGGTTGATATCGTGTGTCGCCAGGTAAAACAGAATCATGAGCCATTTGGAGGCATGCAGATAATTTTTGTTGGTGATTTTTTCCAGCTGCCTCCGGTGGTAAAAAGAGAAACACAACAGCATGCACAAACAGAGTTGATTGCACCATCACCCATCCGGTTTGCGTACGATGGCCCGACGTGGATGAGTATAAATCCGACCATCTGTTATCTGACGGAACAGCACCGGCAGGAAGATGGTGATCTTTTAGAACTTCTCTCGGCAATTCGACATAATGCATTTAGTACCGACCACCTCTACCATATTCAGAAAAGAAAAATTGTAGATCAGGTGATTCCCGATACCGTGCCGAAACTTTTTTCACACAACGCAGATGTGGATCGCATCAATGACGAAGTCCTCGGTAAGATTCCCGAAAAATCTACGGTATTTCCGATGTCCTATCAAGGTCCGGACTCATTAGTCGCGACACTGAAAAAGGGGTGTCTTTCCCCTGAGTGCCTTTCTTTAAAAGTTGGCGCCGCGGTGATGTTCACCAAAAACAGTCCAAAAGGACAGTTTGTCAACGGCACGCTGGGTGTAGTTGAAGTATTTGACAAAACAAAGGGATATCCGATTGTGAAGATGCGAAATGGTCAAAAGATTATGGTCGAGCCTATGGACTGGATTATTGAAGAAAATGGCCGCGTTCTTGCACAGATTTCGCAGATACCACTTCGTTTGGCATGGGCGATCACCGTCCACAAAAGTCAGGGTATGAGCTTAGATGAAGCCGTTATGGATCTATCTGATGTCTTTGAATTTGGGCAAGGCTATGTAGCCCTTTCACGCGTGAGAAGACTTTCTGGCGTCTATATGGTGGGTTGGAACGCACGCGCGTTTCAAGTTCACCCAGACATACTCGTCAAAGACGATGAATTTCGTCGAGCTTCACTGGACACAGAAACAAAGTTTTCTACCATCCCTCCGATTGCATTGCACCATATGCACGATACGTTCATTGCACGGGTCGGAGGAAAACGAAAAAAAGAAAAACCGAATACACAGAGAGAAACGCTTGTTTTATGGAACGAAGGAAAAACGATCGCACAGATTTCAAACGTGCGAAAATTGAAAGAGGGCACTATTTTGGAGCATATAGAAAAACTTGTGGAGAGAGATGAAATACAAAAGTCGGATCTTTCCCGTCTTCTTACGCCAACGATTTCTCGAGCACTTTCAAATATACACAGTGCGTTTGATGAGCTTGACGATAGTAGGCTCTCACCAGTTTTTCAAAAATTCAATGGCACATATACATACGAAGAGTTACGGATTGCCAGGATATTGATTCCATCAAAACAATCCTAGCTGATTTTCAGAAATTTTTGGCTTCGTTTTTACAGACACCAGGTGTGTGGGTGACTAAACTGCTATCATTTTCAACCGGTGACATTTTGTCACCATCTCACTATCTTCTTTGGAGCTTAAATTAACTTTTTAGCATCCAGAATGTTTTGTTTGTGGTCCAGAGCCATCTGTTCAGGTAAGGCATCTAAAGAAAACCATTTTGCATCTGTCGCATCATCATTGTGTTTAGGCTCACCGTCATTCACTTTTGTAAGATAAACGAGGTTAATAACTTGCTTCGGATGACGAGCAGGGGAACTATAGACTCCAATCAATTTGGTTTCGGTTACTTCTAATCCTGTTTCTTCCTTAACTTCTCTTTTAACGGTTTCTTCAGTTGATTCGTCCCAACTCACATACCCTCCCGGTGTTCCCCAAAATCCCTTGTTGGGTTCAACTCCTCTTTGAATCAGGAGAATGTTGTTGTTTTTAATAATAACTGCATCGATAGAAACACCCCGATTTGCATATCGTCCACAGTGCGGGCATGGTTCGTCTCTTTGTAATGACTGCATATATTTTATTGTAGCCTTATTGTCAGTGCATGTACACCATACAGACTGTCTCAAAGTTGACAACACCTGTTTGTTGAATTCGTTTTGAAGATGTTACCGTATTATTTACACATAATCTGACAGAGCATTAATTTATCCGCGAAGAAAATACGGATCATCTGAGTATGGATCGGAAGTGCTGACCAGAAGCCGCATGATTGCATAGGCGTGTCTGAGCTCTTTAAGTTCCAAGACTGCGTACGAATCATTGTCGTTATCCCAAAGTGTTCTTTGTAATAATGTTGTTAGCTCTCTAGATTCATCCGGATAGAGCAATTGAAATCGTTGAAAAGCTGGATTCGCTCTAGCGGTATTATCATCGGTAGAGTCAAAAAAACGATGGAAATTATTTGATGGATGTTGCCAATGAAATGAATATTCGGGGAACATGAAGGCAGACGAAAAGTTAATAAAAAGATCAGATGGTTCTGGTAGCTGGGAAATTTTAATATGAATATCTTTTATGATCATAACTTCACCGTGATTTACTACGGCCTCAATTCTATGCAATGACATAGCGCGGAATTTAATAGGACAGTGAAACGCGTTTCCGTTGTGAGATGGATTTCGTTACTGCCATGGCAATTTGAGCGGCGGAGGGGAATCCTCCTCCGCTAAAGCTTCGGACGGACTCTGTCGAACCCAATTGAGCGGGATACGAGAATTGAACTCGCTTCTCCACCTTGGGAAGGTGGCATACTACCGGTGTACTAATCCCGCACTTCGGTCGCTCACGCGACCGTAGTGAAAACATATCAATACTGCAAATTCTACCAGTTACGGCAAGGTCAGGACGTTGCCCGGATGGATGAGGTCGGGATTGACTAGCGCGTTTGCTTTGGCAATCTCTTCCCATTTATATCCATTATTATATTGCGCAACCGCTACCCCCCAGAGTGTATCTCCGGCGACAACCGTATAGGTTTTGAGCGTAGGTTGGCTCACGCTGGTGCCTGATGTGACCTGTCCCTCCATAATGGGTGTCACGGTCGGGATTACGAGAGTTTCGCCCTCCTTAATATCATCCCCACTGGTGAGATTATTGGCGGTCACGAGATCCACCCAGTTGTAGCCAGTCTTGTAATATTTTTCCGAAATAGACCAGAGTGTTTCACCAGCCGCAATAGTGTGATTTCCGCCGGGTGTGGAAGTAGCCATTTTTTCCTCATCCGTCGCCGGAGTCGGCGTTGTAGCTGCTTTTTGACTCCGATTTTGGATAAAGTTATAAACGAGCACTCCCACGACCAAGACTACTGCAATACCCAGAACAAGTGACACGTAGCTTTCCGTCGACTCAAATCGTTTTTGTAAGTTTTTAAACATTGTGTAAAAGTTCCTCCAGTCCAGGCAGAGATACTAACCGATGAACAAAGTAACAATACAACAAATTGACAAGATGACAAAGCGACCAAAAGATGATTGAATATTGGCCCACCGCAACTTAGCATTCGGCTTTTCAGTACTATTCGTACACGACTCATGCTGCGTTTGCTGGTGGGCAGTGAGATTTCTAATCTCACTCCGTTCAATAAGAAATCTCTACTGCGGGCGACAGCGTATCAAAACTGGCACCTGAATGTGTCACTTCTGATTGCACTATTGTAT
>JBBTWJ010000005.1:0-196027 GCA_038062895.1 Patescibacteria group bacterium | reverse complement strand
ATAGACTTTTGACTTTATAGACTTTTGACTTTATAGACTTTTGACTTTATAGACTCCTATTATAACCTGATCACAGTTGCTGATTCGAAAATTTTTTTCGGTATCGATTCCTCGTCCGCGGAAGTCAAAATCGTTTGCTGCTTGCCCACTAAGTCTACCACGAGCCGCCGGTGTCCCTCGTCCAACTCAGAAAATATATCATCAAGGAGAAGTATCGGACGCTCTCCACATTCTTTTTCTATATAATCAAGTTCTGCCAATTTCATCCAAAGCACCGCGAGTCTCTGCTCCCCCCGACTCCCATATTTACTCAACTCGCGTGACCTATTGGCTTCGTTTGGATTATTGTCTCGCGGAGCGAGATCCCGCTTCGCGGGAGATAATTGGATAATTGGATATTTCGCGATGATGAAATCATCGCGGTGCGGCCCAACGAGTGTCGCTTTGGCCCCCACCTCCTCATCCTTATACTGCTCCAGCCGGCTCTCCGATATCACACTCTTATCATATTCAATTTGATATTGGGCATTACCTGCCTGCCGGCGAGGCAGGGTCATTGGATATTGATTCACGAAGTGAATGTACTCTTCCCTCTTCTGGGTGATATACCCTCCTGCTTTAATCAGGAGCTGATTCCAAAACAAAAGCTGCCCCCGCCCTGCCTTCCCTTCATTGATGAGGTCAAGGAGCCGATTCCTCTGCCGCAGGCCCCGCTCGTAGGAAGAGAGGTTTCTCCGGTATTCGCGGTCTACTTGGACGAGGACGCTGTCGAGGTACTTCCGTCGGATGGACGGACTATCGGTGACGAGCTCCAGATGTTCCGGCCAAAAAAGAACGGCCCGCAGATTTCCCACAAAATCGACCATCCGCCGCGCCACTCCATTGACCAGATATTTCTTCATCGGCCAGCCTCGCCTGACGGCGGTCAAGGCTGATGCCCTCGCCCCCTGCACCTCCCCCTGCGTAATAACTATCTCTAGCTCTTCTTTATCTTTTTCTTCATTGGAAATTGGAAATTGGAAATTGGAAATTCTTGCGCGTACTCGCGCAAGCTCTTCCCCCCACCTAATCGCCTCTCTATCCTGGTCTGCCCGAAAACTTTTCCCTGTCGCAAGAAACGCAATCGCCTCGAGAATATTTGTTTTTCCGGCCGTATTGGGACCCACAATGACGGTCGTTGTAGGAGAAAACGCAAACGTTTTTTTACTATAACTTCGGAAGTTTTGGAGTACGATACTCTGAAGCATCATCGGACTATTGTATCATTCCCAATAAGCTGCAATGGTACCGCAAATAAAATCATCGATAGTTCTCGATATAATGGGTTAAGAAAAATAATTACGATCGTTCCGATTATACCCATCATCCCCACCAGTCTCCACTGTACATCAGCTACCCAGTGATTATTTCCATCCTTATATGATATCCAGACTAAGAAAAGTACATGAAAAAATAATAAAAGCGTCACAATACACCCAAATAAAATTGAGGGAATAAACACCAAGGCTCCTAAGCCCATATCACAGAAATCTCTTGGTGTGAGAGAGGGTTGAATAAGTTCTTTTGTTTGACAAACGAGCGTTGGTCCAACAACTGAAGCGGCTGTAAAACACAATAGAACGATCAGTAGTACAGTTACCGTTGTCACGCGTTTGGCGAGGAAGATTAATACGACAGAAATCAGGGGAACAAGAAAAATTATAAAGACACCAGACATACTCAACTCGCAATCGTCGTCCCTTTAAACTCTTTCCCATCCAGCGCTTTTGCAAGGTTATCGAGGTTATTCCCATTGAGGATCTTAACGGTCACGCCGAGTTCATCGGCGAGTTTGCTTGCAATCGGGTCAAACGGCAAATTGAGTCCCGGTGTCCATTTGTCCCCAGCCAGAACCCGGTAGGATTTCCATGTTGTTGCAACGAGCGGTTTGGCATCAGGAAATTTCTTCGGGTCTTTGTCATAGACCTGGTCGACGTTGGTCATATTCACCATCGCTTTTATTCCATAGTTTTTGCAAAGCGTCACCGCGCAATAATCCGTACTCCATCCGGGTTTCCAGCCGGAAGCAACCACTACAGTTTCCGTTGCTTCAAACGGCTGATCATAGTGTTCAATGATGTGTGCGTTGGCTATATCGATAAAAATCGTACGGATCAGATGCGCGTTTAATCGTGTCGTATGGATACCCAGCCAATCCAGATCATCATTGGCTATTTTTCCGTCCAAAACCACCTTTGCCGCATCGCGGTATTGCCGCATGGTAGCCCCGCCCCCAACCACCACAAAAAATCTCCTCTTTTTGGAGGAGATCTGGTTACGGATGAACGTATTAAATGCGGAAAGAAATTGGGTATCAATGCCGCCGTTGGGAACAACGAGCGATCCTCCGAGGGATAAGACGAACGTATGATTATCAGTACTCATTTTGCGTTATAAAACACGCCAATCATGCGTGCTCATGTATAGTAACAGATGTTGACAAATTGTCAAACGCTGTTATTCGTGCTATAGTACGCGACAATCATAAAAATATGCCGCTACTACCAGATTCCATAGAGGATGGTGAAACGAATCCTATTATTGGCAATCTTCTTGTTCGCGCTCTCCGCGCAAAACCGTATGATCCAGTTATTATGACACCAAAAGAAAGAGATATGCTAATTAATCTTGGTATTGATCCTGACACTGTCGCTTCGTCGATAACAAAACTTTCCGATGTAAATATTTATGTATCAGGTCGAGATTAAATACGACTGACCTATATATTCGATTAATCCCTGCCGCAATTGTAACGACGAATGGGATTTACTCCGGAGCTTTTACAAAGGGACCAACTCAATCCGTTGATTCAAAGCTTGCTTGGGCAGGACGCTTCCGTTTCCTCTATTGAATCCGTCGGTCAGGGATTCCACGCCACTGGATTTGAAGTTCGGGTGGAGGGGACGACGCGGAGCGATCGTGTCTTTGCCCGTCTCATCAGTCCGCTCGAATTTGGTCACGATCTCCCATCCGCACGCATTGAGGCTATGCTGGAAGCTTCCCACTCCATGCCGCACGCTCTTCCCACCCATGCAGTCGTGGGCATCGCGCAGGACGGATCGCTTATTGATCTCACCCATATCCACGAAGTCGTTGCCATTGCACAATTTCTGCCCCCTGGTGCCATCAATTTCTGCGAGGTCCTCAGAACGCATACTGATTCTGACGAGGATGCGCACCATCTCGCTCAAACCACACAGGAAAGCGCACTCCTTATGGCCCAGGCGATGGTTGACATCCATGCCTCCCAACCATTTACCGGCACCACGCAAGAAGCCCAATCCCTCTATAAACGCTCGCTCCGGGCGGTTGTTCACAATGATGAGCTTGCCGCGGGCGTTGCTGATCTTATTGATTTCGACTCAGCTACCTGGGTTTCCCATGAAGACGTCGTCGGGCTTCTTGCGGACATGGAACGGGTTCGCTATGAAATGGGCGTCCATCCCGAGCGACTCCGGAGAATTCACGGAGACTTCTGGGCCAACAACATCTATTTCCATACCGACTCCCATGGACGAGCGGTCCCGATCGTCACCGACGGCAGGCTCGTATGGGGCGAACCGGCGATAGACGCCGGATGGATGGTCGGAGAGTTTGCCATGCAGGACTTGGTCCGTTTTGGACGGTTTGGTCTAGGATTTACCGGCGTCGCAGCCAATGCCCTTCTCCATTATGTAGAAAAAACTGGAGACACGGATCTATTCAACTCCATGGCGCTCCCCTACAGCTTTCAGGCGTTTGCCGAAGCGTTCTTTACCCCAGACTTGACCGACGAAGCGCGCCGCAAACTTTTTGCGACAGCCTGGGGCGCACTCAAAAGCCGACTGAACGGAGAACCGTTTGATTTAGCTGCATTAAATGCATATACTGAAGCTGGGCTTACCAAACTTGCGCCACACTCATGAATCTCGACGACCATATCCGCTATAGCATTCGGGCACATAAATTTCATTCAAAAACAATTCAAAACTCCTATCGCCTTTGGGATAAAAAAACACCCTACTTCATCCATCCTCTGTGGTGCGCGATGACCATCCTTACAGAAACGACGCTTCCGCCAAATATCCGTCGAGCCGGGGCAATCACGCTTCTGTATCACGATGTTCTGGAAGATACGACGATGAAGTTGCCTCCCGGCATTCCTCAAACCATCCGCGCATACATCAACGATATGACCTTCTACGGGGGCATCGACGAGGAAATACAAATGATTTGGAATAAAGCGCCACAGATCCGCTTATTCAAACTGTATGATAAAGTATCCAATCTTCTGGACGCTTCATGGATGCCATCAAAACTTCGAAAAATCTACACTGCCTATACCAAAAAACTGGTGCTTGATGTAAAAAATAATTTCGGTACACTGAATATTAGTGCGATAGCCCAATCAATACTCACCACTAAATGAAAAAAAACATCCCTATCATCCTCATCTGCGGCGGGTCCTGTTCAGGAAAATCCATTTTTGCCCGGTTGTTTACGACCGCTTTCGTCTTAGAAATGGATCACTTCTATTTTGGCAAGTCTCACCTTAAGCCCGAAAAGGATGGCACATACAACTTTGACGCTCCTCCTGCTATAGATATTGCCGCCTGCGCCCAGGCTGCACAATTACTCGCCCAAGGCAAACCCGCGGTCATCCCCCGGTATGACATGAAACGAAGCGAACGCACCGGAACACAGACCATCCAGGTGCCAAACGACAAAAAATTTCTTGTCGTTGAGGGAATCTTTTCGTTATGTTCACCGCTTCGGGAGATGGCTGCTATGAAGATTTTTCTGGATATTCCCACAGAGGTGCGTGTCGCCCGCCGCATGATCCGGGACGTCCGAAAAGGACGGTCAGATATTGACACCCTGGCATGGTCAATTACCGTCGAAAAAAATCACCGTCTCTACATCGATCCCTTGAAACGTTTTGCAGACCTCGTTATCCCCTTTAGCTATAATCCTGTTCAATTCCTTACGTAATACCCAGCTCCCGCAATACCACAGACTGTTCGTTGTGCCACCGTTTTGCTGATACAAATCCCCCATGACGTATGTTCTCCAGTGTAAATTCTCCGTTGCCGGCTTCGGCCTTAGAAACGACCAACACAGTATCCTCCATCATCGGACGGCAATCAAATAAACGGAATGGTGATGGGTCTGCTGCAAGGGCCTTACGATGGATGTCCATAAGTATCTCGCCTATTTCCTGCCATGAAGCAACGCGACGCTCATTGGGGTACGGCGGCATGTGCTGATTTAATGGGCCAGCAAGCGATATGCCCACCACCTCTCCGGATTCCACAAGCGTCTGAAATGGTCTTAACAAATCATCGATGATGACAATCGGTCCATTTCTTCCTGCGCCTTGTACGTTGCTCACCCATTGTTTGACAACGTCAAATTTATACCGGTGCACATCGGATAATTCCGAATATGCACAATACAGTATCCCCTTTCGGGGTATTTCGTCAGACCGTGCGTCGACCGGATCCTGCTCATGATCATGTACAATCGCATTCCATTTCATGACGCGTAGTGTCGCATCAAATAATTTGGGACTTCGCGCAGTCAAAAAACTAAAATCATGCCCCATCAAACGTACCGCTTCGAGGGTCTCTACAGCCTTGGGCCATGCTCGGTTAACAAATGGGAAGAAATCCGGGTGTTCCCCCCGCTGAATCTGATCATGGATCGCCATGGCGCCCGGACTGTCATTCCAGACGGGAATCTTTCGTGTGTGCCCAAATTGTTTAAATTCTTCCCAGGTTATAGGGATATTTGTTGCATCTGAAACCGCGCTCACGACGTGCCGGATGTGCTCCCACACGGTATCATCGAGATCAAAAATTATGATCGGGCGGACAGCGTCAGGAAGGATTTCCATCGGAGTAAAGCTCTTTGTATGATTCCCTTCAGGGGTAATCAATTTGAGTCCAGCGATGGGCCGCGACCACGGGTCTATATCACGTGATAATACCTGATCGCTATTGAGAATTTCTTCCGCGGTTATACGCAGATGCATTGCCTGTGTCTCAGTTGTTAATCCCATAAAACAAATGTGGAAATAAAACATGATGATGGTAACACCGTACAAAAACTAGTCAAGTTTTTTCTACCTATCTTATAGTTTTACTTCCTCCCCTTCCTTTGCTATACTGCGCCCCACGCTGTTGTTTCCTGCCGATGTGCGTGTATTATGGCCTTAACTCAAGAAACTTTGCAGGATTCTGACAATGTCGCCCATCCCGAATCCCCCACAGGACCATTCGTATTTTCCCGGGCAATAGATGATGATCGGTCGACCATACCCGCGACAAAAGACGCGCTCGGCGGCAAGGGTCTGGGACTCGTCGAGCTTGCCCGACTCGGTCTCCCCGTCCCCTCCGGATTTATTCTCTCAACCGGCGCGTGGTGTGAGTGGGAAGCCTCCGAGCACCAAATAACCGACCAGCTCAGTCATGAAATATCTGCACAAATCACCCGTCTTGAAGCATCTTCAGGCAAGCGTCTAGGAAATCCGGATAACCCACTCATCGTCTCGGTCCGTTCCGGAGCTCCCGTTTCTATGCCTGGTGCGATGATCACCCTTTTAAACGTCGGACTCAATGACCAGACGGTCCGGGGTCTCGGAAACGAAATCGGACAACAAAATGCGTGGAAAGCATATCTCGAGATGATGATCCATCTCGGTCAAGAGGCGTATGGGATTCCCCGCGACGAGCTTCATAGGGTGAGGACAGAGAGTCTCGCTCGATTTGAGGCCAATCGTGTCTCTGATCTTCCTGTCATGGAACTCAAGAGCATGGTCGATCGCACGAAATCCATCTATTTGGATCATGGATTCCAATTCCCCCAGGATCCCCAGGACCAGATCTATGCCGCGGTCCACGGAGTCTTTGATTCTTGGAACAAACAGGAGGCCGCAGGCTACCGCCGGCAAAATGGCATTCCCGATACGATCGGCACAGCAGCAATCATCCAGCAAATCGTGTGGGGACTCGGTCAGGACACGCGCGCCGGAGCAGGGGTACTCCTCACGCGCAACATTCAAACCGGAAAAAAGATTCCCTCCGTGGCTTTTGTATCCGGCAAACAAGGCACAGCAGTGGTCGGCGAACGCGGTACCCATGGCCAATACACCGTGGACGACCTTCCTCTTCCTGATATTGCCAAAGCCCAACTTTCGACCATTATCAATCTACTCGAAGAGCACTATCTCTATCCCCAGGATGTAGAGTTTACCTTTGACGGCAAAACGGTGTGGCTTCTCCAAACCCGCGACGTACCGCTCCAACCAATGGCGCATTTCCGGGTATTGCAGGAACTCATCGCCAAAGACAAACTCTCCGAACATGAGGCGATACGCAAAATGACCACCCTTGAGCTTCGTTCGCTTCTTGCTGCTCCCCTTGATCCGGATATCGTCAAGCGCAAACGCGACGAGGGAGAAATGCTTGGGTCAGGCATCTCGATTTCGATCGGCAACGCAGGAGGCAGGATCGTGACATCTATTGAACAATCCCAACAATATATGGATGAACCCTGCGTCCTGGTCATTCCGTCCGTTTCCTTGGCTATCATGACGAAACTCATGGATCACAAAACTCATAGCAACATCGTGGGGCTTGTAGCAGGAAACGGCGGCATCGGCTCTCATATCGCCCGTGTCGGGACGAGAGTGGGCGAACATATACCCATTATCTTCGGAGCCTATACAAAAATGTTATCGAGCGCGCAGGAAATCACGATCGATGGAGGTACAGCGGAAATATTCAAAGGGCTTATTCCCCGTCTTCAAAATGGGAGAAATAAGCTCCTGACCGGTTCTGAATACGATAGAGCACTGGAATGGTTTAAAGCCAAACTCCGCAATCCCTGGCGATATGTTACGTCCGAACTGGGCATCAATCACCTTGTCGATCAAACCCGTGAAGCGATTCATCAAAGCAATAGCCTGTATGAATCAACCAAAGCCCGCGCCCAACACATGATCAACACCCTCATACCTGATGAAATCCGTTCCCCATACACCGTCGTTCTTTCTTCTGATACTGATCGGATGCTCCGGCTTTCCAAAGACATATTCTCACGCGGCAATCATGTTACGATCCGCTCCTGCTTCTCGCCGGACCAGCGAGGTAAAGCCCCTTGGGTGATGCTCACATCCGAAGCACAGGTGAAAGATTTTTTTACCAATCCGGATTTTCCCTGGAAATACGGCGGCTATTCGGCATGGCAAACCGACCCCTCACTCACGGAAGTCCTTCTGTGCGAAGTTCCGGAAAATAAAATGAGTGAAGACCCGGCAATCCGTGATCAATTTGCCAGCTGGACCGTCACCTCGACAGAGCTTGGAGAAATTATTCTACAAATCCGTCCACATACCCCGCATCTACGCGGACACGAGGAAGCCAGCCCCGATGATCTTATTACCTATCGGCTGGTCAAAAACCCTTCAGATCCTGAAGGAATACGTATTGCCAATCAAACGGTTGGGGCCAATCTCACCAACGACGAAGTGGGGCACAATCTCGCCAACCTTTCCGTCACCCGGCTCATGGATTGGTGGATTCGTTTCGCACTTCCCAAACGGCTTGCAGCCGCCGGCCACCTCTACCAGCCTCCCCACTTTGCCATCCCGGTCCTAGAAGGACAATCCCGCGTCGGCAGCCAGGATTGGTGCGCTATCTATGGAATCAAAAGCGATAATGTGGAGGTGTAAATAATTGTCGTTAGCGAACCACCGGAAACAGACCATACGGACAATTTTCCGGTAATAAACGTTCTAAATTATCGATCGTAACCATACTTTCCGGACGAACTTTAACCACCTCGAACGTATCAGGATGAGGCAATCCAACAGCACTAAATCCAAACCAAAGATCACTATCGACTTCTTCTCGTGTTTTTATAAAGTTGGGTTCCGCAATAATCACAATATCCGTATCACCCGGATCAACAACCTTCAATGCTGATCCTACATACACACAGACAATTACCTCGGGGTGCTCCTTGAGAAATTTTTGCCCGGCAGATTGCATCGCTTCTTTTCGACGAGCAAGCTCTTGATCACTGGCTGGTTCTCTATCTATACGATGACTCATCTGCTGCTACGCAGGTCAATCTGACAAAAAATGGCCTGGAAACGTTTTTTACACCTATCTGGGGAAAAATGCAAATCTAGCGGGAGCAAATCAACCCGACGGGTTAATTAGCTTTAAACCTCTGGGTATTTATAAACGCCAACAATTCCTTCTTAAACCGCTCTTTGCCAAACTTCTCGGCTTGTTTTATACAATTTTCCCCCATTTCCCCAAATCCCCCTAATCCCCTAAATCTCCCCAACGCTTTTATCAAGCTCTCCACTGTCACCTCGTGAAAAAGAATGCCAGTTTTCCCGTCCACCACCGTCTCCACCACTCCACCTTGAGCCAGAGCGATGACGGGCGTCCCATGGGCCATGGCCTCTACCGGTACCATCCCGAAGTCCTCATCCAGCGCACAAAAGATAAGCGCCTTGGCCCCCGCGTAGAGCCGAGACAGTTCCTCGTCGTTTACACTCCCCAAAAACTCAATACCACAGCTTCGCAAGGCCAGGCCTTGCGAAGCTAGTTTTTTCAACGATTCCTCTTCTTTGCCCGTTCCGACGATCATGAGCGGCAATCCAAGTTTTTTGCACGCCGCAATTGCGATATCCACCCGCTTACTGTACGTGAGCCGCCCAACAGATAAATAGTATTTCTTATGAATTTTTATTGGATTATTGGATAATTGGATAATTGGATAATTGGATAATTCAATTGGAGGATAGATAACGGCAGCATCACGTCTATAGAATTTCAACACCCTCCGTTTCGTCTCCTGAGAATTAGCAATGAAGTAGTCCACCTTCTGCGCCGTTTCATAGTCGTAGTGCCGGAGAAAGAAGTTCACGATTGCCGCATACACGCGCACGATCCAGTACTTCTGCAGATCACTGCCCGTCGCATACCCATACAGATTCCTCGGAGGATGATGGATGTAGCAAACGTGCAGAGCACGTCCTGAGCGAGCGGAGCGAGTCGAAGGATCTCCCATTCGAACGCCACGACAAATAAACCAACCCGAACTTGAAATGACCACGTCATACCCGGAGAGATCAAAGCTCCCCCAGATCCAAGGAGCGAGAAACCGGAGGGGCGAAATAAATTTTTTGATGAACCAAAACTGCTGCACCCAGCTCGTCCGTATATCCCAATTTTTGAACCTATACCCCTGATCCCCCAAATTTCCCCAATCCACAAACGACGTATAAAGCGGCGCCTCCGGCCACATTTCATGCAAGGTTTCGACAACCCTTTCAGCACCACCGTATTCTCTAAGAAAGTCATGAACTAAAGCTATCTTCATATAACGTTATGAAACCGCAGCCCCGTACACGCGCTCTTGCGAGGCAAGGACGTAGCCCTTGCGAGTAAGTAAGCGTTGTGTCGAGGCAAGGTTTCCACAACCCTTTCCGCTCCCCCGTACTCCCGTAAAAAATCATGTACCAATGCGATTTTCATAATTGACTATTACTACTATCATGGTATACTATTTTCATAGTCGGATTCGAAGCGACCCCTCGCCGTAAAAGCGGAGAGTGATGTCGATAAGACCGGCTTTTTTATTGCCCGCTCGCTTGCTACAGTACGTACTGTAATATATTTTTTTCCGAAACCTTTTTTGTATCAGGCGATCGCCCTTTAGACCTATGGACTTCCCACGCTACCTTATGAGCTGGTGATTGTTTTCCAATTCTCACAAACCGAACATCTGGAATTCTTTTTTTTCGACTTCTCAGATATAACTTTTTAAGTGTCTCTTCTATTATTTCATTCTTTCCTGTGTATTCCTCATCAATCTTCAATACGTCAATCTTGTGTTCTTCAATCAACATGAACAATACGACACTAAAAATAATTGCCGGTAAATCCTTCGCGGGGATGAAACTATTACGGCGAAGACGGACGATAATCTTCCTTTTTGTTCCGGCACTCACAAACACCGCGCTACTTTTTCCATTGGCAATTGCTATCGCTGTTCCGGTAGATAAATCCTCTATCCTACCGCTCTGATCAACCTCTACTGTCATAGGTTCAAAACAACTCCTGCTGCTCCCCCGCCTCGCCCGCCGTAGTCCCGCCGGGCGGGACGAAGGAGGGTCTCCCCCTCTTCCCATCATCAATCCCGGTCAGTCTCTTGAGGAGCGACGGAAAATGAAGTGCTTGCAGTATTTTTCGAGCTTCTTCCGTATCCAGTGTTTCAATCGGCTCAAGCGGTTCCATCACTACCGGCACATCTACGCGTATCGTCGCCAAATCTTTAGACATCCTCGCCATCTCCTCCCCCTTAACCAATTTTTCTCTCACCCCAAGGGATATTTTCTCCCCATCTCCCACTCTCCCGCTCCCCCTCTCCCCTTTCCCCCCTTTTCCTGCTTTTTGTTTACTGTTTATTGTCCTATATATAGTGTCAATATTTTCATATCTCGTAATCAAATCAACCGCCGTCTTCGGCCCGATCCCCGCCACTCCCGGGTAATTGTCGGAGCTGTCTCCCATGAGCGCTTTGAGCTCCGGTATCTGGCTAGGGGTCACCCCCAGCCGCTCAACCACTTCCGCCTCCCCATAGAGCTTCCCCTCAGACAATCCCTTCGTCGGCATGAACACTTTCACGCCCCTTTTGTCATCCACGAGCTGCAATATATCCTTATCCCCCGTCACGATGATCACCTCCGGTGATTGATGAGCACTTGATCGGGATACATGATCGGCACGTGATTTCTCCATCATGTGCTCATCATGTGGTTTCTGCATCACGCGCTCATCATACACTCGTTTGACGAGTGTCCCGATCACGTCATCCGCTTCATACCCGTCTAACTCAAAATTAGGTATCCCGAATGCCGCCACCACATCATGGACAATGCTTATTTGCCCCACAAGCGCATCCTCCATCTTCGGCCGACTCGCCTGATATTCTTTATAAAGTTTTTTGCGAAACGTCGGCGCTGCGCGGTCAAAGGCAACCGCCATATGGGTGGGTTTCAAATCATTGAAGATTTTGATGAGGATGGAGACAAATCCGTAGACCGCGTTAACGACGGTTCCATCTGGAGTCGTTAAGGGTGGCAGCGCATGATACGCGCGGTGCAGTATTGCATTGCCGTCGATTAAAACCAAACGATTGGCACATGATGGAGAAACATGATGAGCACTTGAATTATCCATAAATCCGTCTCCTCACCTGAAGTCTACGAGAGCCGAAATTTAATAATATCCCCACGCGGTATCCGGTTGTTTTTAGATAATAACTTAACTGAACAGAGGCTTTATAAGGAAGCATTTCCATTGCTTTTATTTCAACAATGACTTTATTGTCAATGACGAAGTCAGGTATATATACCCCAACATTTTTTTCTTGAAACTCGACCGTCAATCTTTTCTCTCGTTCGTACGGAATCTGGTTGTTTTTTAACGCTATTTCAAGAGCTTTTTGATATACAACCTCTTTATGAATATTCCCGAGTTCTTTTTGAACATCAAACCCCAAACCTATTATCTTATATGTTAGCTCTTCATAAACAGTTGGGCTCTTTATCGGCCGAGGCATAATTCTATCATGTGCTAATCAAGTTCATCCATCAAGTGCTCATCGTGCTACTTCGGTGCTTAAGCCCACCCATGACTACTTGGAATTCTTCTCCTTCCAGCGTCTCTTTTTTGATTAACTCTTCGGCAACGAGATCAAGCTTCTTTTTATACTTTTTCAGAAGCTCGGCGGCTTTCCTATACCCTTCATCCAGGAGCTTCTTCACTTCCACGTCGATCTTGCCCTGCATGTCCTGGGACACGGTATTTTGCTCCATGTACTGCTTGCCCCACTCGGTTATGTCCATCTGCGGGCCGAAATTGATAGGCCCCAGGTCGCTCATCCCAAACTCCATCACCATGTACCGGGCGATTCTGGTCGCTTGGTCGATGTCGTTGGCTGCCCCACTGGTCATTTCATTAAATATTAACTTTTCGGCAGCCCGTCCCCCCATCGTCATGGCGATTTCGTCGATAAGCCGGGACTTGGTCTCATGCAGCCGGTCCTTCTCCGGAGGCGCCATGGTGTATCCCAAAGCCATCCCACGCGAGACGATGGACACGCGGTGCACGGGATCGAGATTGGGAGAGTAATAATTGACGACCGCGTGACCAGCCTCGTGGTACGCCGTCATTTTGCGATCCAAGTCTGACTGCAGCCGTTTCTTCTCCGGCCCCAATTTTACTTTTGTTGCCGCCTCCTCGATGTCTTTCATGTCGATCTCTTTTTTATCCTCGCGGGCGGCCAGGATCGCCGCTTCATTGAGCATGTTCTCCATATCTGCGCCCGAGAAGCCTACCGTACGCTTGGATACTTTGTCCCACTCCACCGTTACCGCGAAGGGTTTGCCCTTGGCGTGGATGGCGAGGATGTCTTTGCGTCCCGCCATGTCCGGAAGATCCAGGACCACCCGCCGGTCAAACCGTCCGGGCCGAAGAAGTGCCGGGTCGAGTAAATCCCCGCGGTTGGTGGCCGCCACAATGAGCACCGCGGTATTGGGCTCAAATCCATCCATTTCCACCAGGATTTGGTTGAGGGTCTGCTCGCGTTCATCATGCCCGCCCATAAGCCCGACCGATCGCATCCTGCCGATTGCGTCGATCTCATCGATGAAGATGATCGACGGCGCATTTTTCTTGGCCTGGGCAAAAAGGTCACGGACGCGCGCGGCTCCAATCCCCACAAGCATTTCCATAAACTCGCTTCCGGCCACACTGTAAAACGCGGTATGTGCCTCGCCAGCCATGGCTTTGGCAAGAAGCGTCTTTCCCGTTCCGGATGGACCAACTAATATAACCCCCTTGGGAGTCCGCGCCCCCAACGCTTTGTATTTGGCGGGGTTTTTGAGAAAGTCGACGACCTCTTCGAGTTCCTTCTTGGCTTCATCCACCCCTGCCACATCGGCAAACGTTACTTTGGGTAAATCTTTGGCGAATATCCGCGACTTACTTTGTCCGAAGGAAAAAATATTGTCCTGCGCTCCCCGTGCCTGACGGAAAAGGAAAAGAAAAAATACGACGGTGAGGACGAGTGGCAACACGTTGGAGATAATCCCCATCCATAGTTGGCCCGGAGACAAGTCTTTTACTTTTATCTCGACGGCTTTGGGGTCAACCCCGGCGCCTTCAAAGACTTTTAGGAGTGATTCTTGCGGTTCTTTATGGGAGATAAATTTTGTACCGTCTTTATAGCTCACGGTGAGCCGGCTTTCTTCTATCTCAATCTTGTCTATTTTCCCTTCTTTCACGTCGGTGATGACCGTTGAGAGCGGCTTTTCGACAAGGGTGCTCACTTTATCCCCGAGGCTTCCCAAGAGGCTAAATACGATGAAGGCAATGAAAAGCCCAATGAAAATATTTTTGACGTTAAACTGAAATCCAAACTCCCACACCTTTTTCCCGTGCTTGCCGTTCCCATTCCCATTTTTCCTCGCTCCGCCGAATTGAGGCGAGCCGTTTTTTTTGACAATTGGATGTTTCTCCGCCATAAGGTTTTGAAGTCACTTTGTCAATTTGTCACGTTGTCGTATCGTTGTGATGGTAAAGTATACCACGAAGCTAAATCGATTGCATGATCGCTCTCGGCCTCTCCTCCCCTCTCCTACTTCCTCCTAATTCCTCTTAATCGCTCCTATCTTCCCCTGATCTCCCGTAATGTTCCCGTAATTTCCCGTAACACGCGCGAATGCTATAATCATCACTATAAAGCTATGAAAATCTTCTTCACATCTCCCTACGACGGAAAAAAGATATATCAACCCTATATCGACCGCATCGTCAAAACCATCGAGTCTACCGGCGCGACCGTCGTCAGTCCCGAAAAATCCCGCGACTATTTTGATACGTTTCGTGATGAAAACGTCAAAAAGCTCGGCGATGCGCACCGCGTCCATTATGAATTTGTCCGCCAAGGGATAGCCAACGCAGACGCCGTGATCATCGAAGCGTCTTTCGAGGATTTCCGGGTCGGGCACGAAGCCACCCTTGCTATTATCTATAAAAAGCCTGTTCTTTGCCTGTCGCAGAAAAAAGATTATGGCGATCTCATCCGTCATGAAGCATTCCAGGGGGAATTGTATACGGAAAAAAATCTCGAACCCTTGGTTCTTAAATTTCTCAAAGGGGTAAGCGACACTATCCGCTCAAAACGAAATAGTGCGCTCACCACGCAGAAAAAAACTTCTTCCAGACAGACGACTGCTTCAAAAAATATTGCCGTCTTAGGTTCTATCAACATCGATCTTGTCACAAAGGTCCCCTTCATACCCAAACAGGATGACGTCGTCATCAGTTCAGGACTCAAACTCGCCCCCGGTGGCAAAGCGACCAACGCAGCGGTCGGACTGGCGCGTCTCGGGCAACAAGTCTACATGCTGGGGAAAACTGGCAATGACACGTTCGGCGAATCGGTTATCGCATTATTTAAAAATGAAGGAATTCAAACACAATACGTTGATACAGATAGCTTTATCCCCACCGGCACCGTCATGGTCAATGTCGATGCACAAGGGAAAAACACGATTATCGTCAATGAAGATGCCAACATCCGTATCAATAAAAAAACAATCTCGGACCTCCTCTCTGCTATTGACAATAAAAGCATACATATCGATTGCTTCTACACGACCCTCGAAACACTGCCGGACATTGTTTCCTATGCCATTGAAGAAATCCATACGCGCAATATTCCAATTTTTTGTGACGCGGCTCCGCAGGTTCGGCCATTATCCGAACATCTGTTTCCCATGATCGACATACTCTCGGCTAACGAATTCGAAGCGACTGGCATGACTGGAATTACCGTTACAGATGAAAAAAGCGCGGGTGAAGCGGCAAAAAAACTTCAATCAAAAGGCGCAAATACCGTCATCGTCACGCTGGGGCATCTTGGCTCTGTACTACTTGAAAAGGGAGATACTGATCCGGTCTATTTCCCCGGGATGAAAGTCCCTGCGATTGACGAAACGGCGGCGGGAGATGCCTATCGTGCTGCATTCGTCGCAGAATATCTCGCAACGAACGATCTCAAACGTGCCGTGCAGCTTGGCAATCGCGCAGGCGCATTTGCGGTGACCCGTCTTGGTTCTTTTGAGGCGTTGCCAACACGCGAAGAACTCGAGTTTTTTCATCAATAGGGCCCTTTACCCCAACAACTCCTCAGGAGTCGATACACATCCCTTCGGTGGTAGATCAGCGTCAACCCGACGGGTGGATTAGCTTTAAACCTCTTCTTCACCGTATCTTCGCCCCAACAGGCATCCCTTCAGTGAAAACAAAAAAGCAGTCTAATTTAATTCAAACTCCTTAAATATTGCAAAAGGAATGCCGGGGTCAGGACGATGATTCCCAAATCCTCCCGTATTTTTTCAACCAGATAATGCTTCAGATTATACGTAACCAGAAATTTTGCTTTTGCGAGTTTCGCTCCCAATACGATATGTGTGTCATGCAAGTCGCGTGTATATTCCGCCATACGTTTGCGTTCACCCGGGTACTCCCCGATCTTCACAACGCGACACTGAGCATCTACAAGCTTCTGCAAATCTTTCTGTGAGAGATGTAATACATCTGCCACCCTCTTGAGTTCGACATGAGACACATCGGAGATGAACCGATTGATACGTGTGTCCTGCATCAGCAGATAGGCAGCTCCTGTTTTGGATATGAGGGAAGAAATAATGACGTCGGAATCAACAAATACACGGATCGGCATGATATACATTTAGGGAGCGCGGACCGCATTGATAGCTTGTTGCACACGGGAAAAATTTTGTTCATCGGCTGCCTGCGCATCGGATAAATCCGCATCCAAACCGTTAAACACAAACGCGATGGAGCGTGCCGGGATCCGGTACACATTGCCGATCTTCTTTGCAATGATCTCGCCGCGGTTGATGAGCCCGTACACGGTATTTTTGGAAAGCTGCAGCATTTCGGCTACTTGTTCTGGGGTATATACTTTGGTACTAAACATGACTATATAGTACTAGATGTATTTAAAAATGTCAAGATTCACCGTATCTTCGCCCCCACGGGCAATCCTTCAGCGGAAACAAATACAGGCTTTTTGGGGCCATGTTCACCAAACGGTAACTCGTCTCCATCTACCGCTAAAATCATTCCTTGAGATTCTTCATCCATCATTTTGCGTGGCGCGAGATTGGTGATAAAGAAAAATTGTTTATTGAGAAAATCTGCAGGTGAATACCCATACCCCCGCACGCCAGTAAAAATTACACGTGTTTCCGCTTGCTTGCCCGCCGTAGCCTTGGCGAAGGAGGGTCCGAATTCCACCACCAACCGTATCAACTTCTCGCTCCCCTCTTTGTTCGTCGCCTCGACCACTTTCCCCACCCGCAGCTCCACCCTCCCAAATTCCTCTATGGTAATCACCCCAGTTGTATTTTGTTTTATCTGATCTCTATTCTCTGTTTTCTGTTCTCTGTTGTCTGCTATCTGTTTTCTGTTATCTGCTATCTGTATGCTGTATTTATTTATAAGTCCCACCGCCTCCCTTACCTCACCCATCGTATCCCTGGCAACACTCCTGGCTTTTTCTGCCCCATCCTCTAGTATTTTTTTGACAGTCTCGGGATGTGCGGCCAATTCTTTATACGTTTGGCGCGCATTTGCAAAGTATTTGAGCAGCGATTCGTATAAATAATTTTTTACCTCAATATCAGCCACTTGACCTTTCTTATAGGCTTCCTTCAACTCGTTGTTTTTTTCCAATTCACCAAAAAAGTCGAGGTACGTGAAGACCATGTTCCCCTCGGTGTGTCCGGGGTCATTGGCGTGAATTCTGGTCGGGTCGGTGTACGTACTCATCACTTGTTTCCTTATATTTTCCTCATCATCAAAGATGCTGATTATGTTTCCCAAGCTCTTACTCATCTTCCGTTTTCCGTCAGTCCCCAGTACCACCGCCACCTCCTCTGGTATGTATGGTTCTGGAAGTTTGAATACTCCTGTCTTACCGTCTTTCTGTCTTACTGTCTTAAACGTCTTGTTAAACCTGCCCGCAATATCTCTCGTAATCTCCACATGCTGCTTCTGGTCTTTCCCTACCGGCACAAGGTCTGGTTTATAGAGAAGAATGTCCGCCGCCATGAGCATCGGATAGGAAAAAAGCCCCATGTTGATATCATCCTCCATCACGTCTTTTTGCAATTTATCTTTGTATGCGTGCGCGCGCTTGATGAGGCCCAAGGGAGTCACGTTATTGAGAATTGACTGAAGCTCGGTGTGGCAGGCAACATCCGACTGACGGAAAAAGATAATCTTTGCAAACTCTTGCACCGTCATGAACCCGCGCAAGAGTGCAAGCTCGTTGAGGACCAACGCCTCGATATTTCCTGATAGCCGCGCCTTATCCTGCACCGTCGTGAGCGCATGGAGGTCGGCAACCATAAGAAACGTTTCATTGGTCCGCGCAAGCTCGATAAATTGCCGCACGGCCCCCAGATAATTGCCGATATGCAGACTCCCATCACCGCTGGGCGTGATACCGGACAATAATCGTTTCCCTTTTATATCTCGTTTTGTCTCGTGGTATGCAAACTCGCCCACCACTCCTCCGTTCACCTTTGGCATATCAGCTGCATTCATCACCATGCCAAGTGTTCGTGCGCCTCCGATCCCATAGGCTTTTCCTATCGTCAAAACTTTTGCATCGATAAAATACGGAATAGTGAGCCCCAAGTATGGCACAAGTCCAGCTTCTGTACCGAGAGTTTTCAACTCTTCTTTTGAAGCAAACGCAAGCGTCTTGACCCCTGCAAGTTTTTTTAGTTTCTCCTGATCAATTTGTGTATCCGCGCACCTGACCGCCGCGACTATCCCCTTCTCCGTTCTGTAGAGTATCGTTACCATCGCCTGCGCAAGGGAAATGTTGTGAAACTTTGCATGTGATGGCACATCAAACGGTAAATCCTCCGGCAATGGGATAAATTTATAGTCAACCTTTTTCTCTTTCAGTATTTTTTCGATAGTATCTTTCAGATTCATAGGGCCTCTTTTAGAAACACTTTTCTGATTGTATCAGATTAGTGTTTCTTAAATCCTCCAGAGAGCGCTCCGTGAGCCGTGTACGAATAGTACGTGAAGGCGAACGGTAAGCTCCGGAGGGCTTTGTATAATACTGTTTTAATATAGTGTTTGCGAGAATGGAAAGTGAATTATAAACCGGCAGATCATAATTCACCGGAAAAACCAACGGAAGCTCCGTACAACCCAACACGACACCATCTATCTTCTCTATCTCCCGGTACCCGGCTACCAACTTTGTAATTTTTCTCATGAGCAGCCCGCGATCTTCCCCTGACAAAACCCCTCGAATAATAAATTCAAGTTCCTGGTAATCCCGACTCTTTGGTACTATATACGGAAAGTTATGACGCGCCAACGCCATCTGGTAGAGTCCTAACCGGAGTGATGTCGGTGAGGCAAGAAGCAGTACCCGTTGGGCGCCACGAGAAACTTCTTTCACTACCTCTTCCACGACAGAAACAAACGGAACATCCGTCTGCCGTTGCAGTCGGTCAGCCAAGATGCACGCGGTATTGCACGCCATCGTTATCATTGTTGCGCCGAATGCCGTCAGCCGTCGAACACGGTCCTCCAGAATCGTCGCCGCCTCTTCCATCTTTGCCGTATCGGCCAAAAAATCCGGCACGGGTACTGAGTCGATAAGCACCTCCGGATACTCATTATTTTCTCGCGCGCCATAGCGATGCCGCGCCTCGTGAACGATGAGACGATACAATTCACTCGATGCCTGCGGCCCCATGCCTCCGATAATGCCGATCATGTTGTTGTTCATATAATTACTTTCAAAGGCGACACGTCAAACGTGTCAGCCGCGTATGACGCGGCGGGCGAGGTAGGCATCGAACCTACGACTCCGATTTTGGAGATCGGAATTTTTCCAACTAAACTACTCACCCATCATCTTTAGGCAACCTTGGGGCGTCTTAAGCCGCCCCAAAAATTACCTGGAACGCACCAGCCTACTGTTCAGACTATTCTGAATCCGAACAAAAAACGTCTTCTTTAAGAAGTTTTTCACGAGTCTCGGAAAGATGTCGCTGTTTTTCAGCTACCGCAGATTCGTAGTTCTCTTTTGCTTCCGCCTCCAGCTGAATATGAAACTGAGTATGGTCATCATAATCATCAAAATACTGGCTGCACTCAGGACATGACATTCCACTCATATGGTTCACCTCCTTTCCACAAAAAAACTCGCCCTAATCCACCACAAAAACGTGATGAACAAGGACGAGTTTTTATCTCGTGGTACCACCTTGTGCTGTCGCCTTATTGACCATCAAAAAACCCTAGCGTATGCTAGGGAATTCGTCAGACCAATGAGGAAACCTCATTCATGACGAGCTCCGTTTCTACGACACTCGTTCCTATCTTTTTTACCCCGCGTAGCTTTATGCGAAGTGGGGTTACGGTTTCGGCTCCGGATGAGACATTCCTTACAGATAGCCTCATCAGCATCCCTTTCGGGGTAACCAGGTCCCAATCAACCTAGTCAATGCTTTTATTCAACTGAAAATAAAGACTATCACATGTGCTCTTGACATGTCAAGCGTCATGTACTAACATAGTTCGTACACATGCAGACAACAACCATTTCCCAGCTCGGCAACAGCAATGCGGTCATTCTCCCCGCTCCCATCATGCAGGAGGCCCGGTGGCGCCGCGGACAAAAAATGACAATCGATTATGTGCCTCAGGCAGAGGGTGTTTTTGTTCGTCCGATTGCCAAATCATCTACCTCATCCACCCGCTCCCAGAAAGAATTTCAAGCGTGGCTTGACGGGTTTCTCAAGGAAGACGGTGCGCTCCTGGACCAACTCGCTTAATCCATACCCATGACACAGTTTCTCGATATTGAAGAGGCGTATGCGATCCACGAAGCGATCATCCATCGTGCAGGCACCAAGGCTGGTGTCCGCGATTTCTCACTCCTTCATTCCGCAGTGGAGCGATGTAAAGCGACATTTAACGGACAATCTCTCTACCCCACGCTTTTTTCCATGGCTGCGGCTCTTTTACAATCACTTTGCATGAATCACCCGTTCACTGATGGAAATAAAAGAACGGCATGGGCCGCAACCAAACGATTTCTCTGGTTAAATGGGTATCGCCTCAAGGCGACACCGCGCGATGGAGCGGACTTTATGATCCACGTAGACAACAAAAAACCGGACCTGCCGGAAATCGCCTCCTGGCTACGCTCCCACTGCACGAGGCGGTAGTCTTTCCTTCTTCTTTTCTTGCATTCTCCAATTACCCCCATCTCCCTCTCTTCCCATCTCCCTATCTTCCTATTCTCCCTTCATACTTGAGCTCCCCACGCTCTTTATACGTTTCGGCGGAAGCCAGCCGCTTTCGCACCATTTCCTCATTGATGAGCTTCCCTTTTTTACATCCTTCGGGATTTTCCTTGAGCCCTTCACGTTTTCCAGTTTCACCGGATTCCAGCCGAGCGCCATGGCAATCAGGAGTCCCGGGATCAAGACCGCCGGAATCCCAAGCGCGATAAGCCTTCTCCTCGTCCACCGCTTCTCTTTAGTCCCGAGCATAGTCGAGGGATTCTTTCTTGCCATACCACCAGTATAACTCACGCTCCCATCATCCCCTACTACTAATGGCGTAAGATTTAAGATAGTTACTAAGTTGTTTTTTAATCACTCTCATTCCCATGCTGGTTTTGAGATATTTTTCTCTCGCTTCGGCATCTTCTTTAAGAAGATAGGCTTCGTAATAAATTAGTTTCAATGGAGTGTATGGAGCGGTAGAGAAGTTTTTACCTGCATTGTGCTCTGCCACCCTGCGCTTGAGATCAGAAGTAGACCCTTTATAAAGCCAATTGGATTTTATTAACGATTGGAGAATATAGACGTAGTGCATATTTTCATTGTATACGTTCGGGTCATTATGTTGAGGCTATCATGTCCAGCACTTCGTGCTGTCCACCAGCCTCATGAGGGCGGAGTACAAAAAAAGATCCTAATTTAGGATCTTTTTTTGTACTTAATGCCCTCAGTTGCGGGGCTGGGAGTCGCACCCAGCCTAGAAGATTATGCACCTGTTGTCTCCCATTACTGAGAGTGTCGGACTATATCTTCCCGGATATCATCCCGCTAAGCGGGACCATCCGGGTTCGGCGTATAGTCTCTACGGATTTCCCGACGTAACATCGGGATCTTTCCTCGGTATTACCCTGAGCTTGTCGAATGGGTTTCACCGATATAGCCAAATTCTACCACGTACCTAAGTGCATGGCAGCCCATAATCGAGCCTTCTGTGCAACTGTACACTACCCCGCGGCACGTAAATTTCTTCGAAATAACGTGCCAGCTACGGCTAACTGACACGTCTGGGGTAATAATAGTCACGTTTACTCTTCATAGAGTATTACGTGACACTACCCCGCGGTTCATGACTGAACATGCCTAGTATACCGCTTTTTCCATCCATCGGCAATCCTGAGGTTAAAATAAGTACACATTGGTTATTCGACTGTCTACCAAATCAAATGTAACTCGTATCAACGGGCTATTTTGACAGATGGCTAACCAAAACCTATAATATAACTATGTCAAAAATCCCAACTGCTTATCAGTCTAATTGCTTCCTTGCTACTATGGGGTATTCCCCCAACACTGAAATCGAGCTTGGATTCACTTGCGCTCTTCCTGTTTCGGCTGAAGATGCCGCATGGCTACACACGACAGCATCGGTTGAATACGCCAATCGAGTTGTTCATGCGTTGCAAGATGACGATATTACTGAGGCAAAGAGACATCTAAATTTTTTTCGAAATGAAGGCCACCAATCTCGAGGAATGGGCAAAGAAGCGTTAAATAAATTACAAGCATTGGGTTTTATTTTAGAACTGTACCAAGGCGACCTCATCGTGCCAGACATTGACAGACTTAGGGAAACACAGGCTATTCTTGAAGAAATACAAGCGACTCCAAGACCAGAATGTCGATAAAAAAAATTATTTAGTAGCTATCTTTTGGCATACCAAAAAATGGAGGTAATATTTTTTACCCCTCTCCCACAAATTCTAAATGGAGCGTTTATACGCTCCATTTTTTTATGTTAAAATCATTCCATGACCATCCTCTATAAACAGGTCAAAACGATACAAGAGTTCATACTGTATGAAGGAATTGATGAATACCATTGCGATCAATATACGAAGCACTATATGGCGCTACTATGCCCATAATTTTTTGCGTCAATTAGCGTTCTTTTCTGCTGTTCTTGTCCCCTTCTTCACTGAATGGGGTGGAATAACGTTATTTCAAGTTCAGTTATTGCAATCTTGGTTCACTTTATGGCTTTTCCTATTAGAAGTTCCAACAGGTGCCGTTGCGGACTTTGTTGGACGAAAGTATTCATTGGCCCTGGGGGCACTTATTACCGTTGTAGGAGCGCTTGTTTACGGCAGCGTACCAAGATTTGAATTTTTTCTGCTTGGTGAATTTCTTTTTGCGGCAGGCATGGCACTTACCTCTGGCGCAGATCAAGCATTACTCTACGATTCTCTGGTCGAAGCAAATAAGGAAGGAGAAAGTAAGTCTGTATTTGCAAAGGCTCATACGTTTACATTATTAGGGGTGATGTTTTCTGCAGTGATCGGTAGCTTTATAGCCATGAAGTTCGGACTCAACGCGCCCATGCTATTCTCTGCTATTCCTTTTTTTCTTGCGTCTCTTATTGCATTGACCTTCCAAGAGCCTAAAGTTCATCAGAACGTATCAGAAAGCAAGAGGTATATTGAGATTCTCAAAAAAGGTTTTTCGTTCTTCTATCACCATAAACCCCTACGAATAATGGCTTTGGACGCCGTCATAGTAGCGGCAGGGGGATATTTCGTCATTTGGCTATATCAACCATTGTTGCAGAGCATGAATATACCGCTATTCTATTTTGGTTTTGGTCATGTTCTCCTGACAGGCACAGAGATATTGATTGCCAGCAATTTTATAAGAATAGAAAAATTTCTGAAATCAGGCAGAGCGTATTTTCGCTACACAGCGCTCCTTACTGCGTTGCCATTTTTCTTCGTAGCGCTCTTTCCAAATTTAGCCACAATCGGGTTATTTATTGCACTAAGTGGTGGGTTTGGAATGACGAGAATTGAACTCATGTCTGCATATATGAATAAACACATACCGTCAGAGCAGCGTGCAACGGTGCTCTCGTCAATATCCATGTTGCGACGGTTTACACTTATGCTTCTCAATCCAGTCGTTGGTTTTGTGGCTAGTGTATCATTACCCACCGCCTTGATACTGGTCGGTTTACTGCCATTATTCATCTTTATGTTTTCGCGTATTACAGAAGAAACGTTGAACGGTAGTGAGCAGGTTCCTATCGAGCTTGATACACATTCAGTGCGATAAGCTAAAAACAGGCTCATTCACTAAGGCTTTCCCGGATCAACTACCTTCAGAAGAATCGCGGGTCGCGATCTCAAATTACCATTGTTTGGTCGATCTATTTTTACCTGTGCAAAAAAATAAATTCTTGCTATCCTACCCTCAAATAGTCCTATAGTAGACATCTTGCACCGTAAACCGTATAATTCCATTTATTCTGCACAGCGCTGGTTAATAAATCTATGGCTAATCCAGACGTATTTATCCCTACAAGAGAATCTTCGCTTGCTTTTTTTGCTGCCGTTCGCCAGGATAAATTTTGCGACGCACCATTAGTTCCAGATGGTGGCTTTGTTTTTGTAGAAGCAGATGGCACAAGAGCTGTGATATTTGCTGCTCACGATGCTTTTCCTGATCAGCCTCAACAAGGACTAATATTTCAAGCTGATACAGGAAAAGAAAATCTAAAAATCCGATACATTGATATGCCATCGAACACGCCCGTCCCACTCAAGGCAGATTTATCTCGCCGAACCGAAATGATTGCACTTCTCAGCAATCTCCAGTCAGCTGATCCAAATCAACATACTATCGACCAATTAGATATTACTCCCGAAGAACAGAATGACTTGCTTTTGCTATACTTCGATTTACATGATTCATGAAGCTTTGTCCCAGGATATCCCCCACCTCGTCGCCCTAGACCGGACATCGTATGGAGACTACGGCGCTAATGAACAATACTTTCAACAAAAAATTTCTTCCCCCAACGCAAAAGTGCTCGTTGCGGAAACAAATAGACGAATATCTGGCTTTGTCGTCTTTGAGGTGATGGAGCAGGATCAAGAGCTTAAAGACTTCTCGGATCTAAAAATTTCCGAGCCAATGACTGGGAAATGGATGCACATTATCGCGTTTACGACCGTCTCTAATTTCAAAGACATTCAAGCAGATTCAAAACTTTTACTCGCTGCGGAAGACCAAGCCAAACGATTGGGATGCACCCAATTTTGCGTCCCGTTAAGCATTGACCACCCCTACGCTAAAAACGGCGTCTTCGGATTCTGGGAGAAAAACGGGTACCGTAATGCAGGAACTATTAAATGGATTGCCAGTCCAACGGAAACCATAGATTGTTTTTTCTATATGAAGTTCTCAAATCAACTCTAATACACATCCTCATGTTTCCCAATGTGGTAGACGTAAATCCACTGTTTTTCAAGAATGATAAGTACCCGGATACTTGTGTCTATAGAAATTGACCAGTACTTACTCGAACCAAGCTTATGCAGACGAAGTGACGGATAATTTGCATTTTTCTCAAGAATGGTAAGCTGCTTTCTGACCTTCTTCTGAAGCGTCTCATTTCCCCTGACAATTTTTTTGTATTCCCGTTCAAATGACGGAGTGAATCGCAGTTCCATGCCGTTAGGAGTTGAGTTTGTTTAAATATTCGTTGAGTTCCCTTTTATTCTTTACACGGACAAATGATCCGCTTTGTATTTCATTGCGTGCCTGCTCGTACAAGGACTGATCCCGAGAAACTGCCCGGACAGATTGAGTGTTGGCAAAGTAGGTAGCCATGAGCATGCGGATAAAATCCTGAAGGGATATACCAATCCGGCGTGCCTCTGCATCAGCGTTAGCCAGTATCCCAGATGACACGTTGAGCTTGATGGTGGACGATGTTGATTGCATATAGGTACCATACTAGCATATTTATAGACCCTGTCAATACCATAAATAGGCCTTAAATAAACACTTTACCCACTATAGGCTTGACTTTAACTCTCTCTCTCTGTAAAATCCCTCGTTAGGTAAACGCATCAACAAGCGCTTGGTAGCTAGCGCTTTTTTGGTGGTTTACATTTTGATCATCTTGCACATTTACAATCTGCGGAAAATCCTTTCTTATCATGGTAACCACGAGATAGGTTTCAATATATATTGAGGCTAATCTCGTGGTTACCCGAATCAAAAAAAGAAAGGAGGTATTTAAAATGGCCGATCAAGTGAATTGGACTGCAGAAAGGGCAAAAGAACATAATTTGCCACCACAGGGTAAAGATGAAAGCGATAAAGCGTTTCGCTTCCGAATCTCATCTGCTCTGCGCGACATGGGTTTCCCAATCGAAGCACACGAAGCCTATTGCAACGCCTTGTATGACCAAAGTCAAGATGTATTGACCGCCTTATATGGCGTCGTCACGCAAGAAACGAAACGGGACTACGGTCAAACAGATGGCGAACGTGTTGGCGACGATATTGCAACTGGAATCGTTGTTAGAACGCCAGCACGTGAAGTTGACCCAATGGCTATGCTCCTGGCAGCATTCCTTCGATGACCCACCCCGCAGATCCATAAGCAAGACCCCCTCCGAGTCGGAGTTATTTGCCAAATATTGGCGATAGCGTTGATAACAAGGAGGGGGATTTTTTTAGCTTGAAGTAAACCAAGATATCCTCTTTTTAATTAGGTATACTTCAAGACAATGAACACTAATCCCGCGACACCCTGGTTTGTCTATATTCTCTTGTGCCGAAACGGCAGCCTCTATACCGGCATCGCCATAGACCCCCACAAACGGCTTCTTGAGCATATAAGCGGGAAAGGCGGCGCGTACACGAGGAGCCACCCTCCGGTACGCATCATATATCAAGAAACACAACCAAACAGATCCGTCGCGCTCAAACGCGAAGCCCAGATCAAACGCTGGAGCCGTCGAATGAAGATGAAAAATCTTGGACTAAGCATTTTTTAATTTCTTCGATGGTGAGCCGCTCTTCACGCTGCCATTTTTTAATGTCTTTTATCTGTTTCACAACCGACGGATCAAACTCCATAAATCCCCCTTTGCTCTTCTGCACCGGCCGGATGAGCCCTTGGGACACATAGTAGCGTACTGTGGGAATAGAGACCATCGCCTCCTTGGCCACTGTGCCGATAAAAATAAATGGCTGCTTTGCGCTATCCTGGTCAACGAAATACGGGGTCACGGATTTTCCTCTGGCCGCGGCAGTCCATGCATCTAATGAACGTTCTGCCGCTCCGGCGATGACACGATAAAAATAATCAAGCGATCCAGTCAGTATTCCCTCTTCTATCGCTTTCATATACACCTGCCGTTCTTCTGTTTTGATGATGGCCATCGGATACCCGTGCCCCAAAAGGACAAGATTCATGAGTAATCTCGCCGTCCTCCCGTTGCCATCAATGAATGGGTGAATATCGACAAACCGGAGATGAAAATCCGCAGCGACTTTTGCCGGGTGTTCTCCCTGTATACTCCCCAACCATTCAACGAGTTTCCTCATGCGCCACGGCACTTCTTGCGGGGGTGGCGGCTCGGTGGCCGCGCCGCGGATAAAAACTTGTGATTGTCGGTAAATTCCCGCCCACCGGTCCTCAATACCCGTCAAAATGATCTTGTGGATGCTTTTAATATCGTTTTCCGTGATATATTGGTGGCCTTTTTGGGTCATCGAACGGATAAAATCAATGGCTCTCCGATGATTGGTCGCCTCCAGATGTTCGCGGATCGTTTTTCCTTCGATCGTTATCCCCTTTTCGAGGACGAGTGCCGTTTGTTGACGCGTGAGGGTATTGCCCTCAATCCAGTTGGAGGTGTAGGTATACTCCACGTCCAACCACTCCTGCAGGCTCTCTCGCTCCCTGTCCGGGCGGGGCTTGAGTGCATCAAGTTTTTTTTTCTTTATGATCAGCCGGTCAAATATATCAACCATCACGTGATAGTTTATACTATCCCCGCACAACTGTCAAGTTGCCTTCCCGCGCTTCTTTTCGTACAATAAAGACCGTCACGGAAGCCAGCGTAGCTCAATGGTAGAGCAGTGCCTTCATAAGGCATTGGTAGCAGGTCCGATCCCTGCCGCTGGCACTCGGGTTATCAAAGAAAAAAGCTCCTCACTAACGGAGCTTTTTTCTTCCAACCCGATGAGGCTGGTCCCGCCAAGCGGGATAATAGCCTCAAAAGAACAGCCTCCACCACCGCTTCCAATTTGGCACGTTCTCTTTTATGTTTTCTGTTTCTTGTTTATTGTCTCTTCCCTCTTGTTGCCCATTGGGCATAAGTACTATCGCCTCCCCTTCCTTCCCGAGTCCTAACCGGTTTCTCGCTTCCTGTTCGATAAACTCCGGACTTTGCGCGTATTCAAGTTCACGTTGGAGACTTCTGTTTTGTGCCTCTAGCCGCTGTAAAACCGCCTGACGCTCCCCCAGGATATCCCGCCTCCACCACAGATCCCAAATCGACCGCGACAGGTTCACGATGAGCACGGCACTCACCGCGATAATGATCAACCGAATAATTCTCCATTTCCCCATTTTAGTCTCCTTATGTTCCCTAGTTCCCTAGTTCCTTTGTCATTTTGTTGCAATCGTCAATTTGTTGCTTGTAAAGTAACTTCTTCTATGATATTATAGGTCATTAGATTGAGCCTCACAGCGTCGATACGCTCCAAATAGGCTTCCTGCCACCATCTGCCAAAAACATATACATGGCTCCTACACCAACTGATCTTAAAGCCGCCCGGGAACAATTTATAGAGTACTTGGGCTCCCGCCGACGCGCCCGCGCCACCATCGTAGCATACGGCAAAGACATAGAACAACTCACTGGGTTTTTGCTCAATATGGGCAAAAAAACCATCGCAGAGGTTTCCCGTGACGAACTCGATGCATACTTAAAAAAGTTGGGGTCGGACAACTACACCCCTAAATCCATCTCAAGAAAAATTAACTCTATTAAGACCTTTTTCCGGTTTCTAAAGGCTACCGCCTTAATTCTTGCGGATCCAGCCGTCGAGATCGAGCACCCCAAGTATGACGTCAAGCCACCCCGGATCCTCACTAAACTCGAATATCGGGCGCTTCGGGATGCATGCCGTGGCGATGCACGCACCTACGCCATTGTCGAACTTTTCCTTCAAACGGGCGTACGGATCGGAGAACTCGCCGCGCTCACGCTTGAAGATGTCAAAGAAAATGAACTCCATGTTGCAGCCCAAGAAGGCCATGCAGCCCGCAACGTGCCCCTAAACAAAGCAGCCAAAGAAGCCCTCACCAGTTACTTGACACAGCGCGGTTCTCCTCCGGCGGGTGGAGCTACCAATACCGCCCTCTTTATCACCAAGACCGGCAAAGCGCTCCTTATCCGCAATATCCGGACATCCATCGACCGCTATTTCCGCATCGCTGGCATTGATGGAGCAAAAGTGAACGACTTGCGTCACACCTTCATCGCCCACCATCTCATGGCGGGAACATCCATCACGACACTTTCCAAACTCGTCGGCCACAAACGCCTCTCCACGACCGAAAAGTACCTCGAACTGGTCAAAGACAAACAAACAGAGAACGTCAAACTAGAGGAGTTATAAAAATCATTATATGCCACCAGATGCTCCGATTTTTTGTCGATTTACAGGCAAACCCTGTACAAATGAAGATTGTCGCCCAGGTAAACAACCAGGAAAACCGGAAGTAACCACCCTCCCCCGATGTGAATATGATTTAATCACCTTGCTCGATGAAACTCTAAACTCAACTCCGGCTGGGGACCGAACTCAAGTCCTAAATAGATTGGAGCTCTCGGAGTTCGCTCTCGGAATACCAAGTGGAAAAATGGTAGAAGTTTTTAATTCTACCCTACAGACTATTCGCAATCACAGAAACATACTTGAAGAATGGGCCAGAATGTAACTTTCTTCCCTACTCCATGGGGAATAAATTTCTGGATTTTTCTTAATATCTTCCAAAAACTCCTCCCATCGTACCCATCTCCAATCTTCTATTTCCGTCTTATCCGGCTTAGGGTCCGTATCGCAGTACCCAACGAGCACCGGACAAATCTCGTTTTCGACAATGCCATTAGCATCGGTGAATCTATATCGATAGGGGGTAATCTCTCGTAAAAAGGTTGAACCTTGTTTCTTGACAAGGTTCAACCTTGTCAGTCCCAACTCATCATTGAGCCTCCTCAAGGCCGCCTCCTCCACGCTCTCCCCCGGTGCAGGGTGCCCGCAGACGGTGTTTGTCCACACGCCCGGAAATGTTTTTTTCGTTGAGGCACGTTTTGTCAGAAGCAGCTCTTTTTTGGAATTAAACAGGAAGCAGGAGAACCCACGGTGGAGCGGCGTGTTGGTGGTATGAACGCTTTCTTTCGGCGCTAATCCGATCTCACGATCATCATCGTCAACTAATACTACGACCTCTTCTCCCATTGGATTATTGGATTATTTGAAATTGGATAATTGGATAATTGCCAACAGGTGGGGCTGCTTGGGATCGGACCAAGGACATCTACTTTATAAGAGTAGCGCTCTACCGCTGAGCTACAGCCCCGTTATTTGGCGTTTCTATACGTAACGTAGGCATTATATCAAAAAACTGTTTTTACGAAGTAACTAAGTAACGAACTAACCAACTAACAATCTCTCCATTTCCGCCTCAATCTCGAGCGCTCTCTTTTTATTAGCCCCGAAGATGATGTACTGCATCTGCCCCATCTCCAACATATTTTCAGATACTAATATGACCCCTTCGCGCGTCTTTTTATCAAAAAGAACTGGTTTCAATATTTCGAGCAACGAAGTAAACGTAAACTTCTTCCCCTTCGGCAGCGGATAGGTATTACACGAAAGCGTATACGTCTCGTACATGAACTCTTTTCCGAACAGACGGTTGGCTACAGCGTAGACGTGCGTCCCGCCCGTACGCCGTACGTTGGATTCCGTCACAAAAAGCTCCCCTCCCCGGCCGGCCACAAAGTCCACATCATAGTACCCGTGGTACCCGGCCTTAGCATACTGCTCACCGACAAAAAATCCCGTATCCACCATCTGCGCCTCTATCTTGTCCGAAACCACGCTGTGGTGTATCTCCACGCCACGGAATGACCCTTCTTTGGTCACCCGCATCCCACAGTAGTATAAGAATTCCACTTTCCCGCTTTTCTGCACTTTAAACTCCACATTGGGGAACCCGCCCCCGACACCAGGGTTAGCGGCAATATAGTCCTCAATGACGATCGGAAACCGGTCCCAATACACATCTTTTGATAACGTCTCCCGGATTTTTTCGCGGCACACACTGTACTGCTTGGGCAGTTCCCCGGGACGGAAAATAAGCACCCCGCTTCCCGAGTGTCCCTTATTGGTTTTGATGACGACCCCATCGCGGGCAACGTATTTATTGGCAGCGATCCGCGCCGCGTCATCGATCCCCACGCAAAACAGGCCCTCTGGCATCCGCAGATCCGGTTCGACCGCACCGCTTTTCTGGACAAACTGCCGGATACCCGATTTGCTGCCAAAAAAATTGACAATCCATGCATCTTCCTCTTCCGGGGCTTCCGGAGTATTTACTTTTATTCCCCGCTCCCGCAAAACTTTTACCAGCTGCAAAAACTGCAAGGATGTCGTGTAAGAGAGAAGTGTCAATGATTTATGTTCGCCCGAGGCCTCGATCAACGCGTCTAACGTCTTTTCACTACGCAATATATCCTCACAGATTTCCCCCGTATGCTTCGGGGGCACGACCACGCGGGCGTTCGTCACATTCATGATCTGACTGTAGTAGGCAAGATACGCCTCGCTCACTGTCCGGGGCAACACACAAAGGATCCCGCCATTGGGGGCGACGGCAAATATGTCGCGGTCTCCCAGGTGTGCGTTATCCTCTATCTCAAACTCAAACATCTTCTTGTCGGAGATACTGGATATGAAGGGCCACACGTCCTCAGACATGTTGGCGATATAAACGGTAATTTCATCACCCATGATAAACAACACTATAGCAGTTGCAATAAAAAGTAAACCCCGCGCCATCGCGTGGTGCTGGGTAAAGGGGTGAAATAATTTTTACGTTGCAGTTTAACGTTGCAGTTCCACTAATTTCTTGATACAGTAGCATCATGATGACTATCTCGACCGTATGGTTTGAAATAGTTTCAGAACTTTTTGTTAATCTCTCTGCAGGGTGGTTTGCCGTCGTATTTATCGAACCGCAACTAGGAACACTCAAAACCCCGTGGGAACTGCTTTTTCGTTTTTTTCTTGGCATTATTTCTCTGTTTATTGCCAAAAGTCTACGAGAGGAGGTGCAAGGTCAATCATGAACTTTACTACAATCGCCAACAACATCTCTGTTATGTATGCGCTGCTTCTCATCGTCTTTCTCTTGATGTACGTTGCATTTTTTCGGAAATCGTCTTCGAAAAAATCATCACGATCATAGCGCGTACACCAGTGCTTACAAAACAAACCCCTCCATCAACATCAAAATCATTCCGATATTCATCAGAACAAATTTGACTCCGGAGGGGGTCTTGCGTCTCAATGTTGCGGTCAACTATATAGCTGTTGATGCATAATCGAAATGTCATAGCCAGCTGTTTTGTAACGTGCCCACACCTGTATATAGGTGAGTTTCAATTGTTCGATCTTCGATATGTCACCCACACCATACTTAGCAAACAGCTTTCCAAGAACCTTGATCGCACCTGGGTTAATCGTGTGATCTTCCATTTCGGCGATTGTCAGGGCTCGTTTTGTAATGTCATCGTCCATCGGCGCCTCTCCCTCAACCTTTGGTGCATTCTCCACTTCTCGGACGATTTCTAAACCATAATGCTCAGTGAGAATGCGTTTAACAAGTACAAGGGCTGATTGCTGATGCACTCGAATTTCCCATGTTCCGTCCTCACCTTGTTCCGGCAGACCTGTTGGCGCAACAAATGACGCAGGGGTTTTTGAGATGAGATAGTCATCTATGCGTTTCATTGCTTGGGGCGTTGTATAACCGTTTCCCAATGGAGACTTTACATATAATTGGTACCACGTATCTTCTAACATTTTCTTTCTCCTTTTATTTTATATTTATCCATACCTATGGATAGCATTTCAAGCACGAATAATCATGCTAAAGATGCTATCCATTGTATTGAATAGAAGACAACTGAATGTTTTCCGCAACCTGTCAATGAGCAACAAAAATAGCAAACCAACAAAATAAACATCGCTTTGTGACGCTCTTTATTGGCCTACGTATCAATGGAGTTTAGAAGAAGAAGAAGAAGAAGAAGTCAAGCCTATAGGATTTTCTGCTCTACCCTCCCGTACTTCCCGTACCTTTCATACTTCCCGTACTTTTTTATAGTCTTGCTCTCTGGGCTATCTCGGCTTCCACGAGCTCTTTGCTCCTGCCATACTTGAGGCGCGAGAGCTGGACAATGGCCGCGGCCACAGCCGGATTTTTGGACGCCGTGACCTTACTCATGTCTTTGGTCAAATCCATGCTAAACGGCTTGACCGGCTCGTTGTGAACGGTCGTTTTGACGTACGCGTTGAAGCGATCAATGTTGATGAGATCACTTTCATTGAAAGTCGGCTGAAATTCATGCTGCAGGTAGTTGGCATCGGTGACACCGATACGGAACGAAGCCACGGTACCTACGTTTCCAAATACCGCATTTTTCACTTCCTCCTCCATCTGCCCGATGAACTGGTTGGCAACGATGAGGTTGAGACGGTATTTCCGGGCTTCGGACAGGATCTGGGCAAAGTCGGGGGTCGCGAAATTTTGAAACTCATCCACGTACAGATAAAAGTCCCGCCGTTTCTCCTCCGGTATTTCCTGCCGACTCATAGCAGAAATCAAAATCCGGGGAACAAGGATGAGTCCCAGAAAATTGCTGTTCTCCTCCCCCAGCTTCCCCTTTGCGAGATTGACGAGGAGTATCTTCCCCTCATCCATGACTTTGCGGAATTCAAAACTGGAATAGGATTGTCCGATGATATTGCGGATGAGCTTGTTGGTGATGAACCGCCCGAATTTCGAGACGATGTAGTCCAGGACCTCCGATTTATGAAAGTCCGCGGTTTGGGCAATCTGATCCGTCCAATACCGCCGTACAATCGGATCTTTGACGAGTGGCAGAAGTGACTGCACGAAGTCCGGGCGTTGCAGCGTCTGGACAACCTCGATGAAGGTGCCGTTGGGGATGGCTTCCATGACGGTAAGCATGGCGTTTCGGATCGCATGTTCAAACCGGGGCCCGATGATACCGGTTTTCATAGGGTCAAAGAGCTTATACATGAGCCCGACGATAGACGTTGCCACAAAGTGTTTTTGCAGTTCGGTCTTGGCTTCCAAGAGATTCAAGCCAATCGGCCGCTCGCTGTCTCCCGGATCAAAGTAGATGACGTCCTCCGCCCTACCGGGGGGCATACGGGCGAGAATGTTCTCGACCAGATCTCCGTGGGGATCCACGACGGCCAGTCCATGACCGGCATGGATATCCTGCATGACCATCTCCTCCAGGAGTTGTGATTTACCCGTTCCTGTTTTGCCGATGATGTACATGTGCCGTCTTCGGTCATCTTCGCCAATATATATTCTTCGGTCCTGCCCTCGGTAGCGCGAGATGCCCATAAATAATCCCGAGGATGGTATCTGGGACGGAGCCGGTGCGCGCTTGGCGTTGAGCCAAAAGATGTGTGCGGTCTCGATAGATTTATTCGGTAAATGAAAAATAGTCGCCAGCTCGTCTGTAGAAAGCACGCTGTGCTGCGGGAGAAGTGGCAGGTTGATCACCGGAAAATACCGGTAAATGAAGTCCACCATAAAGAGCTGTTTCATGGGAAGCTTCACTTTCGTAAAATTATTATGATCACTGGCAAACTGCTCGAAGGATCCGATCAAATTTTCCAAATGCTGTTTTGCCGATTCCTCGCTCGGCGATGATACGACCAATCGGACAACTGTGTTAAATCCGGGTTTACTCACTTTGCCTTCAATTGCCTCGAGACTTTTGGGGTCCACTTTGAAGTTCGCTTTTTCGGGATTGGCCTCATCTTTTTTTACTTTCGATATGTATCCCCGGCCGAGTTTTCGCCACTTACTGTCCGCCGGTTGGATGAGGATTTGTACGGCAGCCCCCTCCCCTTCCTGCATTTTAGCCAACACCGAGGTGATGGAAGAGAGTGGATCCACCGGCAAATCCCGATATATCCGCATTGGAAAGTAGTTAGAACTTTTCAGTTTGAGCGCTGCAAATGCGACCTTGCCGGTCTGGGAGAATATAGAATATTCGTCTACCTCCTTGATGTCTGCCCCGCTATAGCTTCCGTGTATTTGCTTCTCCACATAATCCATGAGCCGCCGGGGCACACATACGTAGAATCGGATATCTTCACGCTTGGCGACTATTTCAAAAGAAATATGGTCCTGGGGCTTGAGGAAGGACCAAAATCCACCATGAGAAATGGAATGTAAACTTGCAAACAACTGCTCTGCCGCATCAATCTTCGTCTCGTTTTCCCTCGGGACCGCTATCTGCATGAGCACATACTCGAGGCTTCGCTCTTCACGGTTTCGGTACTTCCAAAAAAGAAATGCTATATAGCCCAGGATCACGAGGCCCGTCAAAAACACCACCAATAATAAGAGGCTTACGGCAAATATTTCCAACTGATAGGTAAGATCGGCAAATTGTAATGGCATAAAATGAGTCTTAAAGTCCGTAAAGTTTGAAAGTCTCAAAGTGTTTACTTTCTAGACTTTATCGACTTTAGACTTTTGGACTTTTGACTAATGTTTTGTGTAGTTGTTTCAATTTCCGTACGCAGAATTCTGCGAGCCACCGCCAAGAGGTGGTTACACTTTGTTTGAGTCCCAATGCAATCTGATCATCAGTCAAAGGAAGCGCCACCGGCGGCGCTGCCGGCACCACTGCATCCCCGACTACTTTTACCCCCATTTGTGAGACCGGCTGCGGGAGTTGCACCGTCGTCGGTTGGTTAGACACTCCGGCTGCCGCCACTTCGCGGGGTAGCTCTATTTCCTGTCCCGATACATCCTTGAGCCCCGGCTCTTCTTTCACCACCACACCTGACTCCAACTCCTTCCCAACAGAAATATTTCCTGATTGGATTATTGGATTATTGGTATTTATTGGGTTATTCCCCGCCATCGGCGGGGTTGGTAGGCCATCCATATATTTATCATATCACGAAGCATACGCAAAAATGACTGCATATTGCGGAAATGTTAGAACCTTTTTAATTGGTCGGATTGGTATATTGGCCGGATTGGTCGGATTTGATCCTCTCCCCTGCTCGCGTATCGCGGTCATATACCAAATGATGGATAGCAATACCCACGGCGTCAACTCTTTTTCCTCACCCTTCTTCTCACCCTTCGGGTGAACTAGCTTGGCACGTATTCTTCTTCTTCCTTCTTTTGAAGTAAATATTGCTAATTTACTCTCGACCGGAGGGAAATTAGCACGGTTCAGCAACGCCCATACCACGAACGCAAAACGGACTCCCGCCATTGCCGCCTGTTCTTTGCGCCCTGCTAAACTCCCGGCCTCGAGGGCTGGCTTCGATGTCAGAACGTCTCGACTCTTGTGGGTGATATCGTTTCGCTTTTTTACTTCCCAGCTTCGCAAGGCCTGGCCTTGCGAAGCTAATTTCGCGGCAGTCACGGCCAACGCTCGCCACAGCTTCTTCTCTCGTTTTGGCATTCGCTTACTCTCGAGAACTCGCTCCGCTCTCCTCATGATCCGTCGCAGTCGTTTCCACACTCGCCTCTCCCGCTTTTCTGTGGCGATCGGTGCCAATATCTCTGCGGCCGCAACTGTTTTGATCCACTTCTCCCCTCCGCGCTTCACCCTCTTCCTACGTTCTTTAACGCTTCTGAAAGGTTCAATCCTTTCTGACATCAAGGGTTTCAAGGGTTGAACCTTTTCAAAACTCCTTCTTACCGCTCGTGTTTTTTGCACCTCCCGCCTGCCCCGCGAAGCTTTAGCGAAGTGGGGTACTTTTTTCTCGTGTCTTCGTATACTCTTCTCGACCGCCCGGATCGGCGCAGGCGACGTTTCAGAGAGTCTCGCAAGCAACACCGGCACCGCGTGGAGGGCGACTCCGGTCTCGGCGATCACGGCGATTGATACTACGGCGCGGCGCATTTCGATGTGTCGCTTTTCGATAACGTGACCAAGCCGCACTGGCTTCTCACGGATTTTTTTGAGGGTTAATCGTTCGCTCTTTCTCTCGTTATCATAGTTAATCTGTTCCTTTTTATTCCGTAAAAAGATCGATACGCTCCCTGCCGTTTCACGAACATCACGAAAAACAGCACGGGGGACCTCCGTCAACATATCAGCATGACGGTTCTCTTTGATATCTGTTTGTTTCTGTCGTCCTTCCCGCACGACGGGAATCGAATAGGTTTCCTGATGAGATCTGTGCACCTTTGTCACTAAGGAATCTTTCACCACTCGAAACGAGTCTTCTGAATTGGAATGAATCGCCAGTACGAACGCTCGTTTTTCATCTTTATGTTGATGAAAAGAGATACTTTCATGTTGTTCAAATGCAGTAAAAGACGTGCCGGTTCGCACGTCTTCGATCCGTATATTTTTTCCCAAATCAATTCTTGATCCGTCATACCGTGTGGAGTCAGAAGCATTCTTCGTCCAAACAGAAAGATAGCGGGAAACGATATTGCCGTCCGCGTCCAAATGCTGTTCCGGCAAAATAATTTTTTCCGCACCATCAACTGCAAGCCTTGTCGCTTCCCGGAGTGTCGCTGCCTCTAGAGGTGCGGTAGCTTTTATGTTCTCCGGCACGAGATTGCTATATCGCCCCTGGGTAATATTCGCGGTCATTTCGTCCAGGCTTACCCCCGTCTCCGTTACCATCCGGCCGCCCTGCACAGTAAGCGACCATTGGCTTTCCTGTCCTTTTTGTTCCTGTATGAAGCTACGGATGTCCTTCCGTAAATAATTCCTTGCTGTATCTGCGCCAAACTTTTCCACGTTCTCCTCGTACGTCGCGTGGGCGATGGCATTATTCCAACTGTGTCCGCCGTTGTCTCCACCAAGGGCAAATTCTGCCATATTAGAGGGTTGCCTCCATCCCTGTCTCCCATGGCGCAAAGCCGTTTGTTTCGTAAAAAGCTATCGCGTTGGTGTTAGTGGTATACGCGGAAACATAGAGCCGCTCCACTCCCTTTGCCTTCAGCCATATTTTTATTTTTTCGATGAGAGCACGCCCCACTCCTTGCTTTCGGGCAGCCGGAGTGACATACATGTTCTCGAGTTCTCCGGTTTTTACTATACGGTACCGCCATTTATTGACCATCGAGGCAATGATGTACCCTACAGGATTGGTTTGATCATCCTCGGCAATGAACACAATTTTTTGCGTGTCCATGAGGGATTTCATATAATACTCCACGCCCGCGACACTCACCGGCCAATGGGTATCCAGCGCGCCGTCATGATTCTGATCTTCCGCAAAAAGAGCGGCGTTAAGCGCTTGGATAAGCGAAAAATCTTTTTCTTCTGTCCCCTGTCGTATGGTAAATTCCATAATAAAAGCCCTCTCATAATCAAGAGGGCTACACCAAAAAAATTCCCCTTGCTCGAGAGACGGTCTACGATTCAGGTTTTCTGGCTTTACAGTTGCGGCACAGCCGTGGATTCACACCACGATTCCCCTGATATCTGTATTTTTAAGATCCTTCGACTCGCTTTACTCGCTCAGGATGATTTGGAATGGTTTCCATTCCAAATCACTTCTTCCACATTCTCCTGCTTGTTTATAAACCGCGCGAGCATAAAAAACAAGTCCGAAAGCCGGTTGAGGTACTTAATCATCACGTCAACATCTCCCTCCCGTACCTCCTGTACTTCCTGTACTTCCTGTACTTCTCGTACCTTCAATGAAACAAGTTGCCTCTCCACTCTCCGGCAAATACTGCGCGTAATATGTGTGTGAGCGGCCAACTCCGCGCCACCCGGCAGGATGAAATTCCGGATTGGAGGTAAACTCTCCTCCATGGCATCGATCCGCGCTTCCATTTCCTTTACCCGGCTTTCCAGTGCAGTCAAATCTCCATTCTTCCACCCTGCAAGCGTGCTGCCGATCGTAAAGACATCGGATTGTATGGTCTGAAGAAATTGTTTGACATCCGGAGAAGGAAAGAGTGATGCGACATGCCCAATCCACGAATTTAACTCATCAAGCGACCCATAGACCTCCACAAGCTCCTCGCACTTGAGGACGCGCTTACCGCCAAAGAGGGACGTTGATCCGGTATCGCCGGTACGGGTATAAATTGCCATATAAATCCCAAATCCTAATTTCTAAATCCCAAACAATATCAAAATCCTAAATCCAAATATTCAAACCGTTTTGAATTTGAAATTTTGAACATTTGAATTTGTTTAGAATTTAGGATTTAGTGCTTAGAGTTTGCGGCTTAGCATTCCGAATATCCGCACGAGTAGCATTTCTTACAACTTTCCTCAAATACCAGACTCCCCTCGCCACAGCTCGGGCAAAGATCGACCGTCACCACCCGCTCTTGGGCTACCGCCCGCTGGTAGGATGCCGCGTCCACTGTCTGCTCTTTATCATCATTGTTGTCCGTTTTTAATTCCGTCATATGACCATTTCCATTGGTGGCTCCATTCATTAAAGTTGTCGTCATGGCAGCACCACCTGTGGTGAACGGAGTCGAACCATTTCCGTTTGTTTCGTGTGACGCCATCACGTCGCCTCCTGCTGCAGGTTGCGGGACATCGGTCAACTTATGCTTGGTAAAAAATCCAAAATGCCGGTCAATGACTTTCGCGACGGCATCCGGCAAACTCCGCACCCGGTTTTCCCCAAACCCGAGAGAACGCGCTCCCCCGATACCGATAAGCTCTGCCGCTACTTTGTGTGCGCGTTCGATTGGGGAAACCGGTGAGGCAATTCGGAAAATGAGAGAAATCAGCCGACCCATAGCTTCCGCCATCGCGGTGACATCGCTCCCTGCCTTCCCGATGTTCATAAAAAGCTCAAGCGGCTGGCGGCCTCCATTGGTATTGATGGTCACATACGCTTGTCCGACCGGCGTCTCCACTTGGTAGGTCGATCCGTGGACGACCATCGGCCGGGGCTTGACCTCCGGCACATACTGACCGGCTACTTTCACCTCATCTGGTTTTCCCTCAACCGTGGGTTTCGCTTCCTCTATCCGCTCGAGCACTCCCTGCCTGCTCCCCTCCCGCATGTACGCGATTCCCTTGCACCCTAATTCATAAGCGAGTGTATACAGCCGCTTCACGTCCTCAACCGTATGGGTCTTCGGGGCGTTGACTGTCTTGCTGATCGAAGCGTCGACATGTTTCTGTATTGCAGCCTGGACATAGACGTGGTCCTCGGGGGTCAAGTCGTTTGCGGACACAAAATAATCCGGCCGGTCTGCTTTATTCGGTTCTCGTCTATTCGTTGCGATAAATTGAGAAACCCACGCATCATATAATGGGTGGCGGATGATGTGTTCACCTAAACGGTCGTGGCGCAGAAACTCAAACTCATACACCGGCTCTATGCCGGAGCTCACTCCCACCATGAGGGATGTACTCCCTGTCGGCGCCTGTTGCAGGATGACCGAGTTTCGCACGCCATGCTTTTTTATTTTCTTTTTGATTTCTTCGGGAAGTTGTTTGACGAAATATCCCTCCAGATGCTTCTTTATATCGATTGCCGGAAACGCGCCTTTTTCGGCCGCCACTTCCACAGAGGATTCGTAGGCAGCGTCCCGGATGGTTTGATAAATCTTATCAATCACCGCGAGACTTTCTTTTGATCCGTATCGGAGCTTCATTTTGATGAGCGCGTCCCCTAGCCCCATAGTCCCCAAGCCAATCCGACGTTCGCCTTCAACTTGTCGTTTTTTTATCTCAGGGAATATGTATACATCAGCATCAATCACATCATCCTGGAATCGTACGCCTGTCTTGGCCACCTCGGAGAGCCGCATATAATCCATATCGCCTTGTTCATTGACTAATGCAGACAAATTAATGGATGTGAGATTGCAGACCCCATAATTCGGCAGCGGTTCTTCACCGCAGGGATTAACACAATTGACATATTCCCAATAATAATTATTAAACCATTTATTATTACGCTCCATAAAAACAACCCCGGGCTCTGCAGACTTCCATGCGGCTTGTGCAACGAGGTCCCATAATGCACGGGCTTTTATTGTTTTTTGAACGATGACTTTCTTGCCAAGCTTTAGCCAGTTAGGAAGATAGCCATCCCATTTCTCGTCATACTCGGGATCACTTTTGTCGGGAAATACGAGATCCCAATCCGCGTCCTTTTTCACCGCTTCCATGAACGCGTCCGAGACACACACAGAGAGGTTTGCGCCATTAATGCGCGCGAGGTCCTGTTTCACGGTGATAAACTCCTCGACATCCGGATGCCAATCCCAGAGCATGAGCATGAGAGCGCCCCTCCGGCTTCCCCCTTGTTGAATGATGTCGCGGGTCGCGACACTGAAAAGTTCCGCCCAGTTGCAGGGGCCGGACGAGAATCCGTTGACCTTCTGTACGCGCGCACCTCTGGGACGCAAACTCGAGAGATTGATCCCAACCCCGCCGCCGCGGGACATGATTTCTACCATTTGTGAAAGAGTGTTGAGGATTCCCTGCCGCGAGTCATGGGGGCTCGGGATTACGAAACAATTATAATAGGTGACTTTATACCCCGTTCCGGCACCCGAAAGGATCCGTCCCCCGGGCACCAGGACGAAATTATCCATCGCCTGATAAAATTTGTTCTCCCACTGCTCACGCTGTTTTTTAGGTTCCACTTGGGCTATGGCATGGGCGACCCGGCGCCACATCTCCTCCGGCGTTTTTTCGGTAGGGTTACCCGCTTCGTCCTTGAGCGCGTAACGGTCTAAGAATACTTTTTGTCTGATGCCGGTGAGATCCATAATGAGATCCTTCGACTTCGCTCAGGATGAAAAAATTGCTCAGAGCAATTTTTTCACTTCCCGCTCAAAATCCTCCACATCCACAAAGCTTCGAAACACGCTTGCAAAGCGTATATACGCCACCTTATCTAATTTTTTCAATCTCTTAGCGACGAGCTCCCCTATCTTTTTGCTGGTGACCTCCACGCTTTCCCCGCCGATAAGCTCGCGCTCCACCTCATCAACGATTCGATCAATGTCTTCAGCTTTTACCGTTGTCTTTCCGCTTGAATGCACAATCCCGCGCTTGAGCTTCTCCCGGTCAAATGTTTCTCGCCGTTCGTCTTTCTTGATGACCGTAATGGGCACGGATTCAAGCCGTTCGTACGTCGTAAACCGTTTCTCGCACTTGGTACACGTTCGGCGGCGGCGTGTCACGGCTAAATCCTCGCTGTCGCGCGTCTCCAAAACCTCTGTTTCTTCGTGATTGCAGTATGGACACTTCATGCGCGCGAAAGCGCGCGATGAGCACGTGATGGAAACCAACGTGATCAGCTCGTGATCATGTGCTCATCATGTATCTTTTATCAAGTGCTAATCGCGCGCCACACCGTGAAACAAAAAACACTACCTGTGGAGCGAACACCAATGTTAGACCACTATATGAAGGTTTCCGCGCCCCGTCAACTAGTCATTTCTAGATCAAATACAGTCAATCATTTTTGCTAGCCTCGGCCGCCAAGAATTGAGGAAAAAGTACGGGGTTTAATGCAAGCGACAGGAGACAAAAAACGAGTGACCAGCGATATATGTATTAATTGTGTTCAATGATTCAGAACTATTCATATATTGTGGATAATAATCCGCTTGTCTCTTTCCCTGTTCCTCCCGTACATCTCGTACTTTTCGTACCTCCCGTACTTTTATTTCAGTTTCTCCACTTCCCCTTGTAATTTCTTGACGAAGTCCAGCGACCCGGTCAATCCCGACTGGACAGTACCGGAAGTTTTGGCGACGAGGTCCGTCAACACCTCCACGTGCTTTTCCAGAGAGCGCGTTAGTTTATCGATGATACTTGCCGGCACCGGCCGGCCTAAAGATTTGTAAGCCATAAGCCCGCTCACCGCGCGCTCCAAATATTTTTCCCCTTTAGAGATCACTTCTTCGGCGAGCTTCTCTTTTTTCTGCTCTACCAATACCTTGCCCATGTTGAGTCTCTTGTCCGCCTGAAGCACATGAAACTCTGCCTTACGCAAAGGGTCTACGATGAGCCGATCCATGATTCCATCGCGCACTTGTTTGAGGAAATAGAGCGGATGATCCGGAAGAATTCCCGGGAATGGGAGCAGGTATTCCTGCTTTTTTTCCATACCTCCATCGGTTTTTTCCGCAGGTACTTTTATGGCTTCGACCACAGGGTTTGATACTGTCGTTTTTGTGGGTGTCGTTATAGCGAAGGAAGGTGATAGCGAAGCAAAACTAAAAAATAAAGCAAATAATACGGTGACCAATGATATGTTCATGATTCCTCCTTAAACTAGCCCCCAGTATACGCCCGATAACAATACGATTGCAAATCCTTCTCATAAAATCTCTTAACCTCTCCTATCCTCTCTTATCATTCGCATACATGTTTCCGCTTCTATTCCGATCAAATCAAATACTTCTTTCTCCAATTCCTTTACGTTGGGGTATGCACGACGAAGCATCGCTATCTCCGATGCTGGTAAATCTTCTGCGTCCCACTGGGCAAACCGCGCATCCACACCGATCACCTCCTGCTTGACCATTTTGTCGGCAAGAAACAGAAGTTTCTCCTCCCACGTCTTCGGGATGATGGCGGGATCGAGAATTGCATGCACCGAATGGGTTTTTACTATTTCGGCTACCTCCCCCATCCCCTCTTCCCGTAATATCCTCACTCCCGCATCCGGATGCCGTTCCCCGGGAAGCTTTTCCACATTTTTATCAATATCATGCAGCAGCGCGCTTGCTTGAAGAAGTGATTGGTTAATTTGTTGGTTTGTTGCTTTGTCAATTTGTCGTGCAAGGAACTCCGCCACCCGAGCCACCAGCATCACGTGCTGACGTTTTTTCTCCGGCAGCTCGTACTTATCCCAGAGCGCCCGCGCCTGTTCTTCAGTCGGAATCATAAGTTCATATTTGCTACTCCCACACAAATTCAGAATAGAAAATCTTTTTCTGATGGCACTCGATTGCATGGCGGATATAGGGAATGGTGTTGGTCGGCAATTTCTTTAACGGGAACCACCGCAGGTCATCACACTTTTCCGGCTCCCGGATGACAGGCTTCTGATTGCCAATATCAGCCGTAAAGAAAAAGTCCATCCGGATATCTGCTTTTTTCCTGTGCATCACATGAACGAGAGTATATTGTTTCGGTGGAACCATTACGCCAATCTCCTCACGCGCTTCCCGCGCCATACATTCCGTAAGCGACTCCCCGTCCTCCACGTGTCCGGCCGGCAAACTATAGTTCCCATCCTCATACCCCGTCTGGTACCGCCGCGAGAGAAGTACTTGGCCGTCAACAACGAGAATCAAATACGAGGAGGCGATCATTTTGAAGCGTTCCATGAAGATATTTTATCACGCGTTTGGCTTTTGGCCGTTGGCGCTGAAGTAGCCCAACGCCTGAAGAACAAGCTCAAGAGTTTCCAGAGGCCCATGGGAGTAGGTGTTGATGATGAGATCATAGTGCTTGGGATCCCAGAAATCTTTTGTCTTATACATCCGTTTCCATTTAGTTAGATTGGAGTCTTCCCGCATTCGGATATGCGCTTTGGCGTCCTGGACGGTGATATTGTCGCGGTTGACGATGCGATCAATGCGCAGTGAACTGTCACACATCAACAGCACCTTCAGCACGTGCTTGATCCCCCGCGCGTTCCACCCGGCGATCCAGCTCTCAATAGCCATGTGAACCGACGGGTTCGCAATTTTCTCCCGCATTGCCACATCTATTTGGAGATCCACGTCATCTCCATACGCCGTTGCCAAATGATGTTTTGCATCATCTGCATCATGGGTACCGGCTTTGATGGCAAACTGCCGTGACCAGTCTCCTCCGGAAAAAAATTCCCATTTGAGGGGTTCTAAATAGGGACGGAGATTTTTCAGAAGTGTGGATCTTCCTGCCCCGGGACGCCCGGACATGGCGATAGAAGAATACTTGAGCGGCTTCTTTCCGTTCTTCCCTGGCTCCATACCGGGTAGTAGAACTTCAGGCAAAACGCAGAGAAAAGAAATATTCCTTCAATCTGCGCTTGAGAAGTCTCCCTCCTTGACTGGTTTTAATATATTTTTCTCTGCGTTTTGCGTCTTGTTCGTTGAGACATGCTTCATAGTATATAAGCTTCCACGGTTTATATGGCTTCGTTGATGGACTGAGTCCAAGATTATGTTCTTTTACCCGACGAGCCAGGTCACTTGTTGATCCAATATACAGATGATCATTCTCCACGCTTTTCAATACATAAACGTAAAAGAACATAATCTTCTGAAGTTTCACTACGCGGCATGTTCCTATTATAAGGTCATATTGACATCCGTCAAGGACCACGAGATAATAACGCATGGCAGGCCAGTATCTCCCGGTCACCTGGAACGAATTTCACTCCTTGAGTCTTCTTCTTGCCGAACAAATCCTTGAACACAAAACGCCCATCGATGAAATTGTGGCCATCGCTCGCGGCGGGCTCTCCGTGGGGCTTATCCTCACCGACTTTCTCCAAAAACCCATCTCCACCATCACCATCCAAAGCTATACGGATATCCAAAAACAAGGAGAGCTCACGATCACGAGTAAGCTCGGCAAACAGATCAGGGGCAAACATATCTTGCTTGTCGATGACATCGCCGACTACGGCAAGACGTTTAAACGGGCTATCCGGTATCTGAAAACGTTTCACCCCGCCTCCATCACCACCGCCGCGCTTTTTTACAAACCCCACTCCGTATACAAACCGGATTTCTATGCCAAACAAACCAGCGCCTGGATTCTTCAGCCGCACGAAGTCACCGAATGGGTGACGACATTCACCACCACAATGATGAAGGAAGGGAAGTCAAAAGCGGATATCCGCGCATTTCTTATTCATCTTGGGTATACTACCAATCAAATCGAATTTGTTAACAACCATTATCATAAATAATATATGAATGACTACCCGGACCTACCCATCCTCGAACCCAAAGACGCATTACAAACCATCTCCTCTTCTCTTCTCTCCCGTGCACAAAAACTTTTAGCCTCCTCGCTCGTCGCCCAATCCCGGTCGTTCACCTACTCGCCAAGCGATAGCGACCAAAGCTTTCTCGTTTTAGATGTCACCCATTTCCTCAATCACCGCATTAATACGAAACTTATTATGGCCATAGGAGAAGAACTCGCGGCGTTGGCAACTATCCTCCAACCGGACATCATTCTTACCGCCCCTTCATCGGGCAATATCCCCGCGATCGCTACAGCCATCCACCTTTCCCCAATTCCTGATGTAGTCTATGCGCCCAAAGGACAGCCCATTACCATCGATAATGCGTATCATGCGATGAGCCGATCGTACACCCACGGCAAGTCCGTCGATCTCACCGTCGCCAAAGACTGCCTCCCCGCAGGGGCGCGCGTCCTCATCTGCGACGACTTTTTGGATACCGGCAAAACCGCTATTGATCTTCTCCAAATCGTCGCGCAAGCCCAAGCTATACCTGTTGGGTTTTGCTATGTCATCGAAAAGCCGTTTGGTGGACGCGAAAAACTCAAAGAAGCAGGATTTTCCGATTCTCAAATCATCTCACTTCTCTCCATCGACTCTATGCGCCCCGGCAAACTCAAGCTTAACGGCTTTGACGCCTGGTTCTCCCTCGTCCGGCAATAGAACCCCAAAGCCGAGCTTTGCCATTTGAAAGCTCGGCTTTAAAATCAACCCCTTGACGTTCCCTCTTGTTATCCTCTATTCTCTCCTTATAGGGCTAGACACGCGCCCTTTTTTTGTTGGTTACTTTGCGAGTGAATACTTATTCACGAGCTTAGTAACCATCAATCCACCAACAATCGAGAGCACGAGCCGCGCTACGAATAGTAGGTAAGGCGAGTGCACGAGATGTGGTGGATAGTGATATTCATATAACTACAATTTCCGGCGCAGAAAAGGAGATATAATGTCTGCAGATACACGACTAGGAATGCAAAACCCCGGCGACCTCCGTCTCCCCGATAGGACACCGTTACCCACTGCAAAAAAAGTAACGCTAATCCCCATTCCCGCAGCTGGCGTTCTCGTTGAATGGACTTGGCCACCAAGGATTTTATGGCAACCAACAATTTCACAAGAGGACGAAGCTGCTACGCTCGCAGAGACAACAAAATAAAACATATTAAAAACTTGGGACCTCGATAGCACGTCGTTACTAGCATTTCATGAAAAAACTTGATGCAGATCCCGCCCTTGTAAGAACAGACTCTTATATTCTCCTTTCTGATAATTTGGGTAGCGTGATATCTATCGATGTCACATCAGATCCTGTTGTCGTTGTCGAGGGATGTCCCGTTCCAAACGGCGACCCTTCGTGTGTTCCTTTTTGTTCAGGTGCATGGCCTGGTCCTTGCACGCTCACAACCGCTGAACTTACCATGCTAGTAAATTCAGGAAAAATAAACACCGCACGTGCTTGTGGTCCAGTTTATGAAAGAATCGTAGCAGCTCAACAAACCATAGCAGCGCTGCAAGAAAATAAAGGTGAAAGTGGTATACTGTAACATGGCTCCAGAAGATCTGAAAAAGGATCGCGACTTTCTCCACCAGGAATTCCTCCGCGATGCCAAAGTCATTGATCTCGAGCGTGGATACGTTTCCGCCTCATCCTTTAACCTTCGCATGAAGCCTTCTGTTTTGGCTGCTGCTGCGCGTCTGATCGCTCACGAATTTAAAGATGAAAAAATTGATATCGTCCATGGCATCCCCCACTCCGGCAATTACTTGGCCACCGCCGTTGCTCTTGCTCTGGACAATCCCTCGCTCCGGCTCCATAGTTCCCGCAAAGATCAAAATGTCCCAACCACCTGGAAAGATATTTTCCGCGCCGAAACGCGGTCATTTACCACAAGTAATAGTGGCATGACGGTGTTCTCCGGCATCAACCTTTCGTTTGTGTTGCCCCATGACCGCGTGCTGTTGGTTGACGACGTCTGCGCAACCGGCGGGACGGGCTCTTCAATCATCGAAGGACTCCTCAAGCGCGGGGTCAAAGTCGCCGGGTTTGCGGTACTGTTTGATAAAGTATTCCAAGGGGGACTGGAGGAAGTTGCCAAGCTCGGCATCAAGGTCTACTCCTGCATCCACGTTATCGAAATCGGCAAACATGATACAGTCGTTATTAAGCCATAACCATGAGCACCGAAAGTCCACTGGTAAACAAAACAACACCAAGAAAAGCGACACTTGACGAAGTGCTCGAAGAAGAGCGTGCCAAAATAGTCGGCAAAAGTGACCCGGATGAATACTTAAAACGAGATGCGGATCCTTCACCGGCCCAACGGGCTGATCGCGATAATAACGTCAAACATCCAGAAAGGCTCAACTAATATGATCCTCATCATCGATTTTGGGAGCCAAACTGCCCACCTCATCGGCCGCCGTCTCCGCGCTCTCGGTGTCGCCGTCGAATATTCCGATCCCGAAGACGCACTAGCTACCGTCAAGACGAAACATCCAAAAGGAATTATCCTCTCCGGCGGCCCCAACGATATCAGCCACGACGCCTCTCTTTCCGTTGATAGACAGATATTCAAGCTCGGTCTGCCGGTGTTAGGAATCTGCTACGGCTGGCAACTCATGGCGCATCTGTTGGGAGGCGCGGTCAAACACTCGAAAAAAGAATACGGTCCGGAGTTTTTCAAGGTACTTCCTTGCAATCCTGCAAGGAAGTACCTTATGAAATTACATTCCGGCACCGTCATCATGTCTCACGGCGACACCGTCACAAAGCTGCCAAAGGGATTTACGGCAATGGGATCGACCAAGCAAGTGCGATATGCCGCAGTTATTAACGAAAAAGAAAAATTATTTGGGGTCCAATTTCACCCGGAAGCGGATCATACCGAACACGGAGCCGAACTATTGAAAAACTTCGCCGTCGACGTCTGCGGCGAGACTCTCTCTCCTTTTGTATTAAATCCCAAAAGCATAATTGGCTCGATTAAAAAAACTGTTGATAATAGTAAAGTCATCTGCGCAGTTTCCGGTGGCGTGGATTCGACCGTCGTGGCATTTCTCATCGGTAAAGCAATTGGGAAAAACTTAATTCCCGTTTATGTTGAGAGTGGTCTGATGCGGCCTGATACAGATAAACGGGTGCGTCACATCTTCACTAAGCTTATTCACGCTAATTTAGTCATTATCGACGCTAAAAAACGATTTATGGATGCACTCAAGGGAGTCACTGATCCGGAAATCAAAAGAAAAACTATTGGCAAACTCTATATCGATATTTTTCAGGAACAGGCAATAAAGCATCAGGACGCAAAATTTCTGGGCCAGGGAACGATTTACTCCGACGTGATCGAAAGTAAAGGAAGCCGCCACGCCTCCCATATCAAATCCCACCATAACGTTGGTGGCCTGCCTAAAGACATGAAGCTCACACTCCTCGAGCCTTTACGGAATTTTTATAAAGACGAGGTGCGCGAGTTAGGTCGCCTCGCGGGGCTGCCGGAGGATATCGTGGGCGAACAGCCGTTCCCCGGCCCCGGTTACGCGGTACGCGTCCGAGGAGAAGTCAGCCCTATTCGTCTCGATCAAGTCAAGATTGCTGATAGTATCGTGGTCGAAGAAATGAGGACCGCCAAACTCTACAACAAGGTTTTTCAATGCTTCGCTGTCATGACTGGCGCGTATTCTACAGCCGTAAAGGGTGATGGAAGAGTTTTTGCCGAAGTCGTCGCTATCCGCGCATACGAGTCAAAAGATATTATGACCAGCCAATGGACGCGCATCCCCTATGACGTGCTCGCCAAGATTTCTTCCCGCATCGTCAACGAAGTCCCCAATGTCTCCAGAGTTGTCTACGACATCACCACCAAGCCGCCTGCCACCATGGAATGGGAGTAGTGATAAACCTGCGCAGTCCCGCACCGCCTGGTGCGGGGCAAGCCCCCGGCGACTATGGAGTGGGAATAAAACGATAATTTACTACAAATTAAAATTTAATCTGTGGATATTGAGGTTTCCAATCCCATTTTTGCTTTGGCTGCTTACTCTTTGGGTCAAAATCCCAATCTCTCTTGAATAAAAGCTTCATTCTTCGCGACTTAAGGGTCTCTAACTCTGATCGGCTTAGATCTCCATCATATGTTTCCAACGCTGCTATACTCTGTCCATGAAAAAGAAGTTCTTCTACCGCATTAAATGCCTCCTTAACGAAAGGAAAAATAGAAGGATTCCTTACTCTAAATGTATGCCGCGCGGTTGCCAAATCCAAAGAAAAAACGCCATCGCTGTTCGCCGTTTGTCTCGCAAACTCTTCGGGCTGCATGATATCGCTTGTCCGTTCAGAGAATGGATCTATAACAATAACACCTCTATCATTTGCATAGGTAATCGTTTCAAACCCCGGAGCAACTTTTTGGCCACCCGTTGCATGATCCCAATAGTGCACGCTCTGCGCTAAACGGTAGCGTACTTTGGGATGGGAAATATCGAAAATTTTTTGCTGTACGGGCGTAGGGTCCTCTGCTGCTCTCTGACCTAATATTATTCCGAAAGACACGCGAGGTCTCCCGTCCCCTACTCCACCAAGAACCGATTCCGTGGGCTCGGGAAGTATTGGAGAAATTTCCGCTTTTTGGTCAAGTCCAACCATCAACACCTAGAGTACTCTCACTCTCTCTGAAAATCAATGGCCGGGCGCCAATGTGCTGGATCTTATCTCCCCATTTCTGTAATCTCAGTAATCTTGACAAAATACACCACGTGGTTTATTTTGTCTCTACCATGAATTCGCTTCGAGTTCGTCCAAGAAAGCCTAAACAAAAAATTGAAAACCTGCCGCTTACCGAAAAAACGGAAGCAGAAATCGCAACGCTTTGCCAATCACTTCTTCATAAGATAGATCGCCAAGAACGGACAGAAAAATATGCAAAAGTCGCACTGGTGCTCAAACTCGTCGGCGCCGGAGCGTTCATCGCTGCCTCGCTTGCCTTCCCCACTCTCCCCATGGTCCTCAAGCCATTTCTGAATACTCATCATAATGACGATGACCCAACATGGAAGCGCTTTAACTTAAGCTACCTCAAACGCACCCTCGCGCGCCTTGAGCAAGCAAAGCTTGTACAAATTTCCAAAGAAGGTGACGCCGACGTTATCACGCTCACACAAAACGGAAAACGGCGCGTACTCAAATATGCGCTTGATGAAATCACTATAGAAAAACCCGCACGCTGGGACGAAACGTGGTGTCTCGTCAGCTATGATATACCACGCGCCCTGGATCACCTTCGTACATATTTCCGTGAATATCTTCGCGTCTGGCGGTTCTATCCCCTACACGAGAGTATGTACCTTCACGCATATCCATGCGTCAAAGAACTCATATTTCTTCGTGAATATCTAGGGATCGGGAAATACGTCCGAATATTCCGCGTAGCTGCGATTGAAAACGACCAAAGCTTCCGCGATTTCTTTGATGTCTAGATACTTCTGGAATCTCCCACTCATTACCATTAAAGATAGAATAAAATCAAAAAGCTCTCAAGGAAAGATGACAAAATACACCACGTGGTTTATTTTGTCTATTAAATAAAGTAATCGATAACGCTAGTGTGCTGATCCCGAGAAAGCATTTTCTCGATTTACTGCGGCTTATTGATGACAATGGGCCGCAAGCGGCTCATTTCTTCCAGAGAATACCGTACCCCTTGCACGCCTAATCCTGATCGTTTGACGCCCAAGAATGGGAAGTGATCGGGACCGCGTTGTGGGCTCCCATTAATTTGCACGGTTCCGACGCTCAACTGTTTAGCAACGACTATCCCCGCTCCCTCATCTTTTGTGAACACAGAAGCCTGAAGTCCAAATCGCGACGCGTTAATGATCCCCGTGGCTTCGCTCACATCCTTGACGGTAATGAGTGAGACCACCGGCCCGAACACTTCCTGAGCGACTGCCGGCATCTCCGGCCGGACACCGGAAAGAATCGTGGGTTCAATGTAAGCATTATTTCTTTTCCCTCCGGACACAATCTTGGCTCCTGCCTTCACCGTCTCATCGATAAGCGATTGGATGTGTTCGGCAGCTCCCACAGAAATGACCGGCCCCACCATTTTCGTTTCCGGACTGCGGGGGTCACCCATCTTCACTGATTCCCCAAACTCTTTGCGTAACACCGGCAATAATTGTTCCATCGTCGAGGGCATGGCAAGGATGTATTTTATCGCCGTACACCGCTGCCCGGCATAGGAAAATGCGCCTTTGATAATCTCGCGGGCCGTGAGATTCATATCCGCGTCAGGGAGGACTAAAGCCGGATTATTGCCGCCGCACTCAAACACTAACGGCTTCATACCGGCATGCTTGGCTATCGCCTCTCCGGTATCAGAACTTCCCGTAAAAGTAATACAGTCGATGCCCGTATGAGAAACGAGATAATCACCAATATCCGCGCCCGTCCCGGTCACGCAGGTGAGCACTCCTTCCGGGACACCGGCTTTGAGAAATGCTTGCACGAGATGGAGAGCACTGATGCCACCTTGTGTCGGTGGCTTAAAAACAACGCTGTTTCCCATCAGAAGTGCTGGGGCAATTTTGCTTGCCGATAAATTGACGGGGTAGTTAAATGGAGCGATCGCCAGAACCGTTCCCCACGCCACGCGCTCGATGAGTCCGATCCGTCCTTTGTCGTATCCCGGGAAATTATCGCTATCCAGAGTCTCCCCACGCATCGATTGAGCCTCATCGGCGTAGTAATCGATGAGGTCAGCTGTTCTGACAATCTCACTTTTAGCCTCTCCTGTCGTCTTGCCAATTTCGCGGGCAAGCAGTGTCGTGAGATATTCTTCAAAATGCCGGATCCAGTCGGCAGAGAGATGCATGATCTTCACCCGCTGATTGAGGGGAGTCGCTTCCCATTTCACCTGTCCTGTTTTAGCAGCCATCATTACCGCGTCAATTTCCCCCGTGGTCACCACTTGGAGGACGCCCACCACGCTGTCATCAATGGGAGAACGAACCTCGACGGTCTTTCCACTCGCACTCTCCACCCATTCTTTTCCATTGAAATGACGGTAGACCGGCGGCGTCGCATGATTGCTTAAGACTTCAAAAAATTCTTCCGGCATACCAGGTAGTGAAAACTCGATCCCTCGCCTTAGCGAGGAAACAAAATTTTCAAGATTTATAGCACTATTTTGGACTCGACAATCATTGTATTTATAATCATGATTTTAAAATCGGATAAAATTTTGTATCGAGTTTCTACTACCTGGCATAAATCCTGTTATCTTCTTACTAGTACTATCGCATTGGGAATATTTCTCCCAGGTCCTGCTTTATATCCATTGTACCAGAGTGCCACCGACCCTCCACTGTCCAGATTAATCGCATTTTCCACTCCCATCGCTTTGAGCACATGGGCGACCTCCGCGACCGTCGCGCCATGGACAACCCCAATATACACCGTGCTCCCCCGGCTCCCCACGAAACTTCGTGACCCCCTCGAGCCTTTCTTCGGATCATCATCGCCGCCGAACTGGACGTTACCACCCATGAGAAGCAATGGCTGATTGGCCAGCACTCCATCAGCTCCCGTGTCTCTCCCCCATTCGAGCGACTTTCCCACAAACCGGGCAGATCCCCCCAAAAATATCACTGCCGGCACGGTGCTGTAAACATTATTATCGGAGTTAAAGTACGTTTTATTTTTATTCATGAGGAGCGTATCAAAGGTATTCGTCTTCCCGGCGCAGCTCGGGTACTCTTTCGGACAGAAGTATGAGCCGTTTACCCCGGCGTATCCTCCGTTTCGGGATACATATTCTCCCAGGGACAGCGTCGGACAGTCATTTCCACAATCCTTATCCGATGCGGTATCGACTATCGCCCTTGTTGAAGAAAGGTCCGCGGCAATCACATCGACGAGATACGTACCAAACTCATTTTTTACCGACTGCCTACGAAATCCTCCCCCCGGAAGCGTATTGTCCGCTACGACATTTGCCGGTATTGATTGAGCTTGGCTTGCGAGCTTTGCGCGGAGCGCTTTGGTGTCCCGCGCAATAGTATCAAGCATCGCGGAGGCAGACGCATACTCACGTTTAGAGAGGAACGTCAACACCGCGGAAATGGATCCATCAAATATCGTTCCGTCTTTTGTAAACTCTTTGAGCGAAAGGACTTCCTCATACATCTTCACGGTCGTGCCATATGTTTTTTCTATTGCACTTATGGTCGCCTCTAGTGTTTTATTTTTTACGTACTGGTCTTCGCTTTGGACTGTCACTAAGGTTTGCTTCGTCTCATCAAGTTGTTTTTGTTCTGAAGCAATGCTATTGTTTAGACTCCCTATCATCTGATATGCATAGACCAATCCCCCGACCGATAGCACACTAAAAATAACCAGTATGGATAAATAAGGAATGCGGGCAAGAAATTTTCTCATGGGTATAGCACCAGTCTACGAAGGAAATGACGACAGCACAAGAGAGAGGGTGGTTCACTCGCGGGCGCCACAGCTTTGCCAGAATCCACGCAATTCATTCCTCGCCTCTTGTTGGGAAGCGAAAAACTGTTCACGGTGCGCCACATCCGGCGGGACGGTGTCAATGCGCGCAAAGCCCTGACGCACTAAATAGTCATTGATGAATACATCACTAAGATATACATATCGAAGGAGTCTCCCATATTTATCCGTGTCAGAAATGTCTTTCTCAAGTCGTACAGTCTTCCCTTCTACGAGTCTTTGGTTCTCCTCCTTCGCTTCATTTCCAAAACATTGCACGGTTCTCCTCGGATCCACGCTTTCCGGGGTATCTACTCCGATGTACCGGACTTTCCGTTTGTCGATTAGCTCAATCGTATCCCCGTCAATCACCCGACCCACGACCGCTATTTCTCCTCCGGAAACAACGACCGCAGAATGCGTCGCCACTCCCTCTGAAATCACTGTTTGTTTTATCGGAGCCGAAGAAAAATTGTATCCCAATGCACTCAACCCGCCGAGAATAAAAATCACCCCATATTTCACCCACCGTTTCATACGCTCATTCTATCACCCCTTACGCGCAGGGCAGCGAGTCGTTTCGAAGTGCCGTCACGACAAAAAACGCGAATGCGTAAGGAACAGTTTTTTTGGCAACCTGAATCCCGCTGTGTACAGCTAATACAATCTGGATCAACTTTTTATTGGCGGGATTCATTTAGCGAGAGGGGAATAATTATTATATAGGAGAAGTCAATCGAGCGGCCAAAAAAACTGATTCCTGAAGCAAGAACGGCGCGACCCGTACAATCTATGCTCTCTCCAAATACTGTCCGGTCTCCGTGTCGAGGGCAATCGTATCCCCTTCTTTGATAAAAAGTGGCACCGTGACAGTGGCACCCGTCTCCAAGGTCACCACTTTCCCGGCTCCGGCGACGGTATCCCCGCGCGCGCCTTCGCTGGCCTGCGTCACGAGAAGCCGGACTTTTTTGGGAAACCGGAGTCCCAACACCTCTTCCTCATGGACCAAAAGTTGATACGTATCGTTGGGTTTAATATATGAAAGGTAATCAGACAACACGCTTTCGCTCACTTGATACTGCTCATAGGTGAAGTTCTCCATGAAGACGTAACTGACTCCTTCTTTATATAAATACTGGGCCTCGTGGGTTTCAACGGATATTTCCGTGACGTTCTCTCCGGATTTGAAGGTGAAGTCCTGCACTTTTCCGGTCTTGAGGGATTTGAGGCGCGTGCGCACAAATGCACTCCCCTTCCCCGGGTTGACATGGGTAAACTCGACGATCGTGTGCGGCTCGCTTTTGAATTCTATAACCCCGCCTTTTCTAAATTCTGCTGTGGAAATAGTTGACATATATATCTAAAGTGTACTCCAATGGCCGCATCCAAAAATATCTTTATCGTTATTTTCTTTGAAGATGCGGCACAAAGGGCCGTAACCGTAAACACCTAGGAAGTTGTTTACGGACGATCCCTATGAAAAACTCCCGATCCTGGGGAGTGCCTCTATTATCCCAAAAACTCAATCAAACCGCAACGCAGAGGGCTCATTATGTCGCTGGATATACCTCAAGTCCCGGTATTTTTTGAAACGCCCGGTCACCCGAGGCAATTGGACAGGTATGAACGAGGGCAGTTGCCGCCAAAAGCGCATCGACCACGCCCAATCGTATTCCGCGGCTCTCCAGAGCAGCCATCAGCTCGCCGCAACGCAGAGAAACCTCTTCATCCACCAACCAAATTTCCACCCCAAAATCTGTAAGAAAGTTCTTAAATTCGCTGATGTAGCGATCTGGTGTCTTCGTCTTGTATGCCCCATGCATGATCTCCATAAGGGTTAACACGCTTATCCGAAACTGGCTTTCCGCAAGCGACTTGAGGAGGGCAACCGAACGCGGCCTATCATGAAAAAAATCGATAAGGATATTTGTGTCCAGAAGCACCGTCATAATGGCTTCACGACGCGCGCAGGAGAACGACGGATATGAGCAATTGCTTTTTTCATCGCCCGGATATCCCCGTCGTCCTTCCACATGCCTGCGTATGCCAACAATGATTTGCCCGGCGTGACTCGGTCATCTAAAACCGGAACAATTTTTGCGATAGGCTTACCTTTGCGCTCAATGACCGTCGATATCCCCCGATAGAAGGCGCTATTTAAAATTTCTCCAAATCGTTTGCGTGCATCCATGGCACTTACAGTTATATTCATATCTATCAATTCTATCAATTGACATGATTTATGTCAAGAACCACGTGATCCGCGCCTCAGTACGCTATACTAGTACTAAACATGAAGAATTTATCCCCCGACGAACGGAAGCTCCTTCTCATCCAGGGCTTAGATATCCTGGCCGGATCTCTGGCCAATATTTTCGTCACGGTTTTTTTCTTTTCCCATGGAGATCTCAAGGTCACGACGCTTTATAATATCGCGGCATTTGCCTCCATGACGTTTTTCTATGGGGCGTCCGGTTGGGCACTCCGGCATATCTCTTCCGGTACCATGATGAAAATGAGTCTCGTCGCCGGATCAATATTTTATCTTCTCTTATTTTTTCTCAAAGACCAAAGCATCGCCTTTGTCTTCCCGTTGGGCATTCTCTCCGGTTTTTCCGGTGGGTTTTTTTGGGCTTCGTATAATCTCAATCAATATATTCTCGCCCATTCCGGAAGACGGGTCTCATATTTTGGGTGGGCTGGGGCAGTGTTTAATCTTGCCAACGCCATGGGTCCGGCAATCGGAGGACTGATTATCACCACCGTCGGTAAAACATCGCTCGGTGTTACAAACGGCTATCTCCTGTTATTTTTTCTGGTCGCCATCATCAATATCATCACGATCTTTGTCATCGGCAAACTCCCCGCGCATGAATCACTGGATTTTTCATACCATCACATCTTGGACCATCAACGGACACGCAGTTGGAAACTCATCCTGGGACAAAATGCAGTACTGGGTTTATTTGATATTGCCCTCGGCACCGTGACGGGCGTGTTATTTTTCGTCATAGTGAAAAATGAAGCGGATCTGGGATTCGTGCTCACGATATTTTCGACGATTGCAATCGTGTCCAATCTCTATGCTATCCCGCTTCTCACAAAGTTCCCATCTGCTTATTGGATCGGTGTCGCTGGATCTGCCCTCTCGATCATTGTGTTTGCATTTTATCAATCGCCGCTAGGGATCTGGGCGTATATTATTATTTCCGGACTCACCGTTCCGATATTTAACAATAAACTGTCGATCGTCTACTTTGGCGTGCTGGACCAAGCCCAAGGAAGTTGGCAGCAAAAATATCACCTACTTCTTGAACGCGATATTGTGTTGGGAATATTCCGGACCGTAAGTTTCATCGGACTATTTATCTTTCTGCAGTTCGGGAATGAAATTCAACTGGCAAAAAACTGGCTGTATATCCTCCCCGTCCTGCCGCTTGCCCTCGCATTGTTGCTTCGAAAAACGATCGCTCTCTCTACGTTGAAAACGTAAACATCTCCCCGGCCGGAAAAAAAAGCGTATCGGCGATATCGGTGACGTCACTAAGGAGCATAATGAGCCGATCAACGCCGACGGCGATCCCGCTGCAATCCGGTAGTCCAACTTTCAGAGCTTCGATAAAATCGTGATCATAGTCGTAAACTGTCTTACCTAATCGTCTCAGCTCGCTAAGCTCTCGCTCAAACCTCACTTCTTGCTCTTTCCAATCGGTAAGCTCGCTATAGCAGTCGCCGAGCTCGAGCCCTGCGATGTAGAATTCAAACCGCTCGGCAAACCGCGGATCGCTCGTTTTTTTCTTGGACAACGCCGCCATGGAAGACGGGAAGTCATACAGAATCGTAGGCCTCCCCTGCCCCAGGTAAGGTTCAATTTCATTAAGAAGAATTTGGTTATAGAGTTGTTCCCAGGTTGTATTCGCTTCAACGGCATATCCTTTTTCTTTAGCAATTTCACGCGCTTGTTTCTCATCCAAAAATTTCTCGAAATCCACATGAGCGTATTTCTCAAATGCCTGGGCGACCGATAGCCGTTCCCATGGAGGCGTGAGATCAATTGATGTTCCTTGATACGTGACGACCAGTGAATCCTTGTGTACCGACTGCGCGATAAACACCATCAGCGATTCGATGTCCCTCATAATGTCAAGGTACGTGGCTCCCACACGGTAAAATTCGAGGATAGTAAATTCTGGATTATGAAGATTTCCTTGTGTTTCCATGTTGCGGAAACTTTTGGTAAGCGCGTAGCAATTTCCCAAACCAGCCGTCATGAGTTTTTTTAATGCTACTTCCGGAGACGTGGAAAGGTAGGCGGAGATCCCCTTTCGATTGCGGTCTAGAAGCGTCATTTGGAAAACGTCCAAATACGATTCCGCAGGCGGGTGAGCCATGAGGGTCGGTGTCTCTACTTCATGAAACTTCTGCGTTTCAAAAAATAGCCGGATCGCCTTGATGACCTTTTCGCGGACGAAGTACCGTTCCCAAAGTTCCGGGTTCGCTTTTAACTTCTGCCAGGTTTTCATGGATAATTTCTGCTTGCCCCCAGCAAGCCGGAGGGCCAGGTCTATGACCGTTTCTTTTTATGAGGAGGTTTTGCGTTGGCAAAAAGTTTGACGACAAACACCAAGTAAAAGATCTCCAAAACTCCAACGGTGTGAACCAGGAGAAAGAGAACAAACCACCATTTCTCGCCTCGCTTTGCCGCATGCCAAAGCGCGAGTCCCGACCACGCCATAGACCAAATCATGAGGGGAACTAAACTAATCTGCCACCCCAATGACCAGTCCCAATTCATCCCACTACTATTCCCAAGAAACCATGGCATCATATTAAAGAAAACGAAGTATCTTGGCTTTCTCTTTCAGCTCATTAAACCACGGCTGGAGCTTTTCTCCGATGTAGGCATCCAGAATTGCCTGTCTGGCTTCTGTTTTAAGAGTCGCCTCTTCGGTAGCCACCAGCGTCGCCCGGTTGGTCGCGATGAAATTATCCACATCCGCATCCGTGATGGCAAGATCCTTCCCAAGCAATTTTTGCACCGTAAGCTGGAGCGTAATCTGCCGGTCAAATTCAGATTTGGTGAGTCCCTGGATCTTAAGAATTTCCTCGAGGCTCATGCCTCCCCCTAATCCTTTGACGATCTCTTCTTCCCGCGCCTTTACTTCTTCGGGGTTCATAACCACGCCCTGCTTTCTCGCTTCGCTGGCAATCAACTTTTCGCTGATCATGCCCTCGAGTGTTTGTTTCCCGTAGCGGTCAGCCATCACACTGTTGAGTTCCCAGCTCCACACCGGCCGCCCATCCACAACCGCTGCTACCAACATGCTCTTATTAGCAAGAAGCAGGGCGGACAGCGCAAGGAGCCCGACAATGAGATAAAGGATTTTTGTATTAAATTTTTGCTTTACCGGCACGGAGAGTGGGGCTTCGTCTGCGGGGGGAACTGCCATCAATGCATTCTTTTTTACATTTCGTTTAACTGAAGTTTTTTTCTGTGCAGATTTTCGTGTAGCCATACCAGGTAGTAGAACTTCGATAATTTTTTTGTTTCTTCCAAAAAAATCTTTTGTCCTAATCCTCCTTTATTAATCAATCAATACTGTTTTTACCAAGTATGTTTTCCTTGCTTTCAAAGCAAGATCGAAGTTTCACTACCTGGCTTTCGTCAATCGCCAAAGCATACCACACCCAATGGGAAAGCACAATCCGCTGTGCCGATGATCAAATCCGCGAGGAGGGGCAAAACTTTTGGAGCACGCAGTGGCTGCAGTTTGGACTCTGTGCTTTGCACACAGCACGGCCATGATCTATGAGGAGATAGGTAGTGTTGAACCAATCTTCTCTTGGCAATACCTCCATCAGTTGCGTCTCAATCTTCACCGGATCGGCGTCTTTTTTATAATCAATAAACTCATTGGTGTCTGCAAGTCCTGGCCTTGTGAAATGCAATTTCTTTTTTCCACCAATCTTTTCCAGGTCCACCAACCGCAACCGTTGGCTCAAACGAAGGACGTGGGTATCGACCGCTATCCCCTCCACAATTCCATACGCATTGCCCAACACCACGTTGGCAGTTTTCCGTGCCACCCCCGGGATCGTCAGCATTTCATCCATTGTCCTGGGTATCTCGCCTTTAAATTTTTCTTGAATGAGCTTTGCCGCGGCTAAGATATTCTTCGCTTTATTATGATAAAAGCCGGTCGATTTAATATCCTGTTCAAACTCCTTAGTATCAGCCTTCAGATAATCCCCAAAGGCTGGATATTTTTTAAACAGTCTTTCTGTCACCTTATTGACCATCACATCCGTGCATTGAGCGGATAAAATAACAGAAACCAATAGTTCCCAGAAATTTGTGTATCGAAGAACGATCTGTGCCTTCGGATAGAATATTTTTAGGAGTGAAACCACTTGTGATGCTCGTTCTGTCCTCTTTTGTACCGACTCCCCCCTTGTGATAACGGTCATAGATATCTACAATGATACCATTCTTATTTTATAAGTTCTGCACCGCACTCTATGACCTACTCACTACCGAAATTATTCCCGCACTTTCCCCAATTAAAACCCGCACGACTCTTTTTTGGCCTCGAAATGACATTCTTATGGATAGCTCTTATTGCCCTTTTTGCCGTCAACCTGCTCGCCAAACAAGCTCTCACACCGCTCCATTGGAAGCCGCTTGTGAAGCTTTTTGAGACTCCCTCATCAGTATCCCGGCATATCGATTTGGCTTCTCTCCTCTGGCAGCAAGGCCAAAAGGACCAGGCGCGCAATCTCATGGTTGCCGCCCAATTGCTTTCCACTACCGGACGCATCGCTGCAGGAGAAGGTGGAACGGTCAATGTCTTAGGTCTCACCACGAGTCCCGCCGACACCCTCGCCCAATGGGAACATGAGAGAGACCAATGGGATAAGCAGTACGCCTTTTGGCAATCCGTTGCCATCACCAAGCCCGACTATCGTGATGCATACATAACGCTTGCCTCACTTGCCTACCAACTGGGGAAGCTGGATGAATCAAAAAGGTGGCTCTCACAAGCCCGGACTCTGGATCCCAATCATCCCACAGCACAAAAACTCTCTGATCTTCTGAAGGGAATCTGACGACTTCGGGGTTATTCTTTCTTCGCTTCTTTATTTTCGTCCTTTGGCTTTTCCGCCGGGGCTGCTCCTTCGGGAGCTGTTGCTGCTGCGCCCTCGGCACCTTCCGCCGGAACTGCCGCAGTTGCTTCTGCGGCTTTTGCAGCTTCCGCCGCGACTTCCGCTTCTGCTTCCTTTGTTATGAGGGATCCGATCTTGACGATGGTCAATTCTGCATCAGACAAGACCGTAAGTCCAGCGGGGACGTTCAAGTCTTTAACTTTTACCTCCTGCCCTACTTCGCTTAATAACGTCACGTCAACCTCGATGTTTTCGACAAGTTCCGTTGGCAATGCTTCCACTTCCACCTCGTCTAATATGCTCAACACGACGCCGCGCTTCTCACTCACAACCGGCGACTCCCCTACCAGCACGATCGGAACATTTGCATGTACTTTTTCTTTGAGATCTACCTGATGAAATTCTACGTGGAGGATGGTTCCGCTCACGGGGTGCTTCTGTACATGATGGATAAGAACGGGTCGGACCGTTCCTCCCACGGAAAGTTCAACTAATCCGGTCTCCCCCGCTTCACCGTAGGTTTTTGCAAACGCATCAGCTTCGACGGTCACGGATGCGCTCTCAACTTTCTTGCCGTAGACGGTTGCGGGGAGCTGCCCTGCCACACGCAGCTTTTTTACCTTGCGCCCGAGGGAGTCACGTTTCATAGCTGCTAATGAATGCTTTTTCATATTCTCAAATTTTATTCTCCGTTGTTTTTTCTCTGCTCTCTGTTCTTTGTTTTCTGCTATTTGTTATCTGTCCTTTTGCTTTCTAAACTTCACCACAAACTTTTTTGTCTGATCGAGAGTTGTATTGTATCGGACTTCCTTAGCGTTTGCAAGGAAGCCGTTGTCCGCGCTTAATCCAACCGTCTCATCCGTCTCCGCCTTCCACCCGGACGGGTATCCGATTGCCAGATCCACTCCCGTGTCCGGTATGCCCGGCTGCTTGCGCAGAATGGAGAGATATGTTCCTTCTTCACCCACAAAGGTGAGCGGCCTTTCCATCTGGTACCGGATCGTGATGGTCCGGCTTGCCAATGGTGGCACGGTAAATGCTAACGCTACTCCCGTTTGTCCACGGCCAGTCTCATCGGTATCACGATATGGAAGCGTACGGTTGCTGGCTTTTATGACGCGGATCGGCACTTCCTTACCGTCTATGAGAGCAGAAACGACGATCACTTCAGCGGGAACAAATGCCCGCAGATAGGCAAGATAAATCCCCCCGCCGGATAATGCCGCATCGTCCGTTGATGTATTCTGGTATGCCACCGTCACAGATCCGTCAATGAGACCCTGCTCATCGATATCCACCCTGGCTTTCATCGTTCGCGTCATATACGCGTTTACCTTGTTGACTCCCATATTCGATTCGACCAGTGCGATGCGATTGACGGTACAGGGGACTTCGTTTTGTTCACAGGCCGCCATGTCCGAGAGTGTCCCAGCCCAACCCGCTTGCTCTACTAAGGCTTGTGTTTTTCTGCCCGGAAACCAAAACTGGACATCTCCGGCTTCAAGCGCACGGCTCATCGCCAAAAATACGGCCTGTCCCTCTTCGGCACGGACCGAAATGAGTCGCCCCAGGAGCGCGGTTCCCAGGCTTCCCAAAAAATCCTTTTTTTGCGTCGATCCGGGAAAAAAGTCCGCTTTCGTATAAAAAAGCGATTTACCAAAAAAATTATCTTTGGATATATGATCATTGTAGTCAGGAAGCTCTACAGGACCCAACGCCCCGAGAAGGTCTGTCAAAACCGGAGTGGATACGGCAATCACCCCATCGACCGTCACCCCCGTTTCTTTCTCATAAAACCATGCAGCTTTCTCCCCGCTCACGGCAAAGTCCGGATCCCAATTGCTGTCACGCAAATACCAGTGTTCCTGCTCGAGTAATTCCGCTATCGGTTTGGGCGGATCCACGTGGCCCTTCAGTTGTCCGTCCACGGCATAGACATCCTGGATTGCCGGCACTTCCGAGATACCGTCCTCTACGTTTACTGTCGCTATGCTCCCGATAAATCCTCCTGTGGGACGAAGTTCCATACTGTTTTGGAGAAGAATGAGGTACGTTTTTTTCCCATCAAATCCTCCGGCCGCACGGTAAAGGGCGAGAAGATTGCGTGCATGGGACACTTGGGTCACCGCCCGATCAATCCGTGTCCGCGCGTTGGCCACCAGTACCCGACCAACCGATAAGGTCATCGGAAACTGATGCTGTCCTCTTATGACCTCAAGCTCTGCGTTTACTAATCCCAGAGAGTTCGTCAAATCTTCCAGTGTTGTCAGAAGTCTTCCGATGGAAACCAAAAGAGACTCCGTTTCGCGTCCACCACCAGGCGAAAAAAGCATTGGCATGATTGCTGTGCTTTCGGAGAGCAGCCGAGCCGCTTTCTCCTCTGCCCCGGCAATACCCTCGACGACGCTCAAAATCCGCTCCTGATTTCTGAATAGATCTTCTCGTCCCACGCTCCCGGCGGCCGCACTCATAAAGCGGAGCGAACGCTTTCCCTGTCCAATCCAATACGAAGTAATAGACGCGGCCTTTCCGAGACTCCCCACGTTCTCCGTTTTCATTGAAGTGAGCACATACCACTGTGCCGATCCGGCGATAACGATGCTCAACAAATACCAACATACCGGGATGACGATGAAGCTCGCGATAAACACAAGCGCACTGACAAAAACTCGCCGGGATGTATAGGTAGGTAAATGGAATTTCTTTCTCATACGCGGAGTCTTCGTTGGGGAAATGTTGTGAACCCCAAATAATTCATCAATAGTCGCCGATATCCTCGTCGCTGTATCCACGTGCGGCGCGGGTTCTTTCCATATTTCCTCACGTCGTTCGTCCTGCCATTTCTCTGCTACGGGAGCGACGGCTTCACGGGCTACGGGCAGCGGCGATGTGCCATCGAGATACAGGATATCGTCGCCCCCGGTAAAAAAGTAAGCGAAGAGCTGTTGCGTCTCACGTGTGCCGATTGAGGAAGCAGAAACCACCGCGATCTTTGCGTGGATTGCACCAAGATCGCTGAAGGTCTGTTTCTTTTTCGTCGTATAGATTATTGCAAAAGTCTGTATAGATTTTTTTTGAGATAGCGCAAGAGTTTCTTTCACATATTCCTCATCGCCGATCACGATATGATAGACCGCCGGAACCGCAGGTTTTCTGTTCACCACGACCGCGCACCCGTTGAGCTCCAGATATTCCTGCACCGACAGGGACAACTGTATATCCTGCGCGTCGATATGCGCTATGGGGAGATCCACCGTCTGGGCATTCACTCGACTCGGGGCATCAAATTTAGTCATACCAGGTAGTGAAATTTCGAAACTAACTAATTTAATAGAACATTCATAACTATATTCCTAACAATAAGCGATACGTATATCTTAATTTAGCGCATCGTAGCGCTATACGATGCGATCGAAATTCTACTACCTGGCATATTCGGGAATAAGGGTATGTGTATTATTACAAAAGCAAGTCCCGAAAACAACGGAACAACAGAAGTATTTCGAGGCTACATACAAGAACGACACATGAGGCTCACGCATCTAGTGCTTTATTGACGAAATAATCCGCTCGTTTATTCTGCTCCCTCGGCACATACGCATACGTCACCACTCCCCTTGTCTCGCCGCCAGGCGGACCAACCTCCTGCTCCAAAACTTTCACCTTCATCATAAGTTCCCGGAGTCTGCCATCCTTCACCTTAAAATTTCCATTGAGTTGTTCGACCACAAGTTTCGAATCAAGTAAAAACTGAATATGAAGGTCTTCTCCACTTTCAAGTTTAAAGTTTAAAGTTTTAATTTTTAAGTAGGTCAGTGCTTCCACTACCGCGGTGTATTCCGCTACATTATTCGTCGTCTCCCCTATCCGTTTCCCAAACTCCGCAGCAAGTACTTTCGACTTTTGCCTGCCCGCCAAAGCCTCGGCGGCGGGACTTTCGACTTTTGACTCCTCCTGTCTTTCTATCACCACCCCCACTGCCGCCGGTCCCGGGTTCCCCCTCGCTCCCCCATCTGTATGTACAATTAATTTCATAATCTACAAATCTGCAAATATTCAAATCTGCAAATTAACAACTTCGTTACTGATTAATTAATTTATTTATGCATTCTATCATTCATTTGCATATTTGTAGATTTGTAATTTGTAGATTCGCTCGACACAGCCGTGGGATAATGGAACACCCTCCGAAGATACAAAACTGATATCAACAACACAACTCCTTCCGACCCCACCGTGATCCACGCTGCCCCGATAGCCCCGTGGGTTGGAATGATGAGAATATCTAATAGTACTGTGACCATCATCAGGCTTCCATAGATACCCGCGAGTACTATCTGTTTGCCAAGAGCAATAAGTGCCCACATCACGAGACTTGAGAGAAAAAAGAACGGCAAGCCAAGCGTAAGGATTCTCAAAAGAGGAATACTAGGAGCAAACTCCGGACGGATGTACATAAGGAGGGGAGCAGCATACCAAAACGTGAGAGATAAGACTACGGACATAAGACATAAGATGGTGCCGGATTTTTTTAATAATTTCTTGGTTTCATACGTCCTACGTCCTACGTCTTTCGTCATTTGCTTTGCAAGAAGTAGCGGGTACACGCTGTTCATAAAAAATGTGGGGATCACGAGAGGCAATTCAAACACTTTATACGCCAGGCCATACAGGCCAACTTCAGTCGTGCTGCGTGTCAACGTCAAAACAAAACTGTCGATCCGGAAGTACACTTGATTAAAAAGCAGAGTGATCCCTAAGGGGAGAGCAGTCATAAATAACATGGTGGCGGTCTTCCTATCAAAAGAAATGTGAGCAAATTGTTCGATGCGACGCACAAAAAAAAGGGAAACAAACCCCGTGACACCCAAACCAAGAAGGAGGGAAGTTGTCACACCCAAAACGCCTACACGGGAAGAAAGTCCAAATACAGAGCCAGCAACAAGGAACACGGTTACAATATATCCAGCAATAAGAGCAAAACTTGCCAAGTCATATCGCAGGTGTTTCTGAAATATAGCATTAGCTGATACGATCAACCCTTGGATGAGAATAGTGGGGGAGAAGAGAATGATGCCAAGCCGGACCAGTCCCGTATATCCCTGATCCGTGCCGTGAGGAAGAAAAGCTAAAATTGCGACCACAAAAAACATGAGGAGTATGCCGCCCAGAAGCCTCATGCTAAAAAGCGTTCCCCAATCCGCTTTGCCTGCCCCGCCAGTAGGCGGGCCGCTGCTGTCCCCGCCTACAACGCTTTGCATAGCATTGCGGGCAGGTGCTGTCTGCCTCTGCAGATACACCGCATTGAGTCCAAAATCAACCAGGAGATAAAAAAATGCAACGAAAGTGATGATCTTCGTGAAGTCACCAAATCCTTGAGCGCCAAAGCCCCGCGCAACCAGGATGCTGACCAAAAACATCGCGCCACTCCCGACTAATTTTCCGAGAAGCTGGCTCCCCGTATTCCATGCGACGTTCCATTTGGTAGAAGTCATGTTCCCCATTGTACCGCAATTCGCCATTTGTTATTTTGTTATTTTGTTATTTTGTTATTTTGTTATTTTGTAACAATGTTAGACTTAATCCTGTAAATACAGTGAGCAGCAACTGTCCTTGCTGAAGCGTAAGGAGGTAGTGGTCGACGAGACCCAAAACAAGAAGGGCAGTAAGCAATAAGCAATAAACAAACGATTCGCGTGCTTTCTGCTTATTGTTTATTGTCCAGAGAAAAATCTTTACTAACAACAAAAGAACCGGTAAAAACCCGACGACTCCCGTCTCTGACAGTATAAGCAAATATATATTATGGACTGGCTGGAGAAAGTAAATCGTCCGGGTGGGGAGTGTCTCCGGCAGCCGCACAAGAAAATTTCCGAGTCCCACGCCGAAGAGGGGAGCGGTCTGCCAAAGCTTTATTGCCGCTGCGTTGAGTTGTCCACGAACAACAACACTTTCCTCTGTTGAATTATGAATCATGAAGTATGAAGCCAAAAGTATAATTAATAATCCAATGACGGCTGTAACTACAAAGCGTTTACTATTCATAATCCGTAATTCCCTTCGGCCTCGCTCCGGGCGGGCATCATTCCTAATTCTCGCAATGGTCAAAGCAATTGCGATTGCCCCCACTACTACCGCGCTCCGGCTAAACGTCAGAATCAAAGCAACAACTCCAATTGAAATTGTCAAACCCAACCCCCATTGCAACATTTTTTTTAATGAATCATTCATTTGTAGATTTGTAGATTTGTAGATTTGTAGATTATAAATAAGTAATGGCAAGACTACTGCCAAAAATCCTCCCAACACATTCGGGTGGGGGAACGTAGCATGCGGCCGGAGGCCAAAAAGTTGAAAGTTTAAAGTTAAAAGTTGAAAGTTGAAATCGTAACGCGCTATCCCCGGCGTATCGACGCCAAACGTCCGTTCTCCTAGCCACCAAAGTGGGCCCCCGACGGAGTGCTGCAGAATAAATTGGATGATCGCAAGAATCGATGAGTACAGGATGCCAACCGATAGGGGAGTGATGATAGCTGATAGCGTAGGCCTCGTCCGCACGATATACCATCCCAGCATTACAAACTCACTCACCTTTATCCATTTGTATATGGCGATGGGCTTATTTGTAGCGACAAAAATATTAACAATCGCAAACACCACTCCTGCCATCATCCACAGATATTTTGTTTGTAATATTTGAATTTTGAACTTTTGGATTTGTTTAGGATTTAGAAATTTGGATTTAGGATTTCCTCGCACCATTTGAACAACGCGAGGAACAACCCAGGCAACAATGATCAAAAAAATAAGAATATCTGTAAGATAAATGGTTGGGGCGAGGTAATCTACTCTCCTTCCGAGCACCCCCGCCCACTGGGGCCAAAAATGGTAGCCTAGTTGTGTAGGAAGAAACAAAAGCAGAAGCCAAAAAAATCGTTGATGCCATTTCATGAAGGAACGAAGGGAAGACGGTGCTTGAAATCATTATCATTCATTCTCTTCACCACCTTCTCCACGGTGGATCGATCATATCCTTTTGCAATAACTTCATCAATGGACTTCTTCTCATCTACAATCAACGCAAGAACCCGGTCCGCCTCTTCGTAGGTAAATCCAAACTCTCCTTCATCCGTCTGCCCGTCCCAAAGTCCGGCCGTCGGTGCTTTCGTAATAATCGTCTGGGGCAACCCCAACGCTTGGGCTAGACGGCGAACGTCTGTTTTATACAAATTCCGTAATGGTTCTATATCGCTCGCCTCATCGCCGAAGCGCGTATAGTACCCTAGTAAATGTTCCGTCTTGTTTTCCGTCCCCACGACCAAGGCATTGTTTTTTTTAGCGAGATCGTATAGCAGGATCATCCGCACACGCGCCATGGTGTTGCCGCGCCGGAGGCGATCCACCTGCCTGCCGGCAGGCAGATCGGGATCTAGAGCAGTGATCGGGTCAACAAGTGGTTGAATATTTATATCTCTCACGTGGGCTGGAGGTATCCCAAGAGTTTTTATGACAAGTTGCGCATCACTAACACCTTGAAAATTCAAGTTACCGTAGGGAAGAAGTAGGGGATAGACATTATTTTTTCCAATCGCCCGAACCGAGAGTACCACGCTTACACTCGAATCCACCCCGCCGGACAGGGCAATAACTGCAGAGCGGAATCCGGCATGCTTCATCGACTGGCCAAGAAAATCAATGGCATTGCGATAAACTTGCTTTATGTCGACAGACTTCATACTCATTACTTCAAAAGTTTCTTCACAGATGTGATCGTGGCTCCGTAGCACATTTTCAGATAAGCCAGACCCCCATGATGATCCTCATCGCTAAAGGACTCAACGCAATCATCCGGAACGACAATCGAATAATTATTTGCAAACGCATCAGCGCTTGTATGCCTTACGCAAATATGCGTATGTTGCCCAACAAGTATCACTGTTTTGATATCGTGTTGCCGAAGGAGTAAATCAAGCCCTGTTTCATGAAACGCGCTATAGGTTCGCTTCCCAAGCACTATGTCTCCCTTTTTAGAAGCTAATGCTTCTATTATTTGAGCGCCGGGACTCCCGGCAAGCGCGTGAGCGCCCCACACTCTTTCTTCAGGATCTCCCGACAAATGTGCGTCGTTGGCATATACTACGAGCCAACCCTTCTTTCTTGCGTCTGCGAGAAGTTTCTCGATATTGGGAATGATTCGTTTCGCCCGATCATTTTTCAGTGCTCCATAAACAAAATCTTCCAGCATATCGATGACGATCGCTGCATATTTTCCTTTCTTCATACTTCCTCCTTTAAAAAGTTTTTTATTCCTTTCATTCGTCTGTTTGCCATGTACATTCTTCCAGCCTTAGCCTGCTGCTTCCCATTCACTTTCACCACGTCAGCGGTAAAGTCATTGCTCCCATGGACGAGTGCTGAACCCACGCCGTACCCATCGACCGGTGTCTTTTCTCTTTCAAACATCCGTACCTTTTTTTCAGTAAATCCGCCGGACACGAGTATTTTAACATGAGTAAACCCCGCGTCGTTAAGCGTCTGGCGGACACGCATGACAAGCGTTGGATTGACACCAGGAGAAGACGCGGAAACATCCGTTATATTCTCTGCCGTATCTATACGTACTCCCCATAATTTTTTTCCGAGAGCCCGCGCGACCGCAAGCGCTGTTCCCACGCAATCATTATCAAAGTCGACAAGGGCTACCACGTTCACGTCTTTTATGTGGTTGGCAAACCGTTGCGTCGCCTTTGTCGTATCGCCGCCGCCAACGGCAATAAGTGCATGGGGAATGGTGCCGACCGGGATTCCGTTCCATCGCGAGGCATGAGCCTGGGTACACACACCCGCAGCGCCGCCTATGCGCGCCGCATACCCATCGCCTTCCTGATTGCTAAAATCATCAAATCGATCGGCAAAGAAAAAAACGGGTTTTCCCTTTGCCGCTTCTACCACCCGGCGCGTGTTCGTCGCCACCATCGTTCGCCGTGCAAAAATTCCGAGATACAACGACTCGAGGTGAGCGAAATATACATACGGACCAGTAATGTGCATCACCGGCTCTTTACTCTGGACTATATCCCCGTCGGAGAGCGCGGTCACTTTCAGTGTTTGTCGTTTTCCCATCCATCGATTGCCACGCCACGTTCCCGTTCCGATGCGAAGAAGTTCAACCATTTCATCCACGCCACACAAAACACTGTTTTCGTTCCGTTGAAATATCTGCATCGTCACGATCGTCTCATCGTGTTCCTGCTCGAGAATATATTTGGTCCGGTTGAAGTAGGCGGCAGTATAATATCCTCTTCGGATCCGCTCAATAGTAGTCTTGTCCCAATACATCATACTTTTATTGCAGACCCCACATAATCACCAGGATTTTTCATCAATAGGAAACGACATAACAATTGATCTATTTCTTGATTAGAAAGCTCGGAGGGTATCGATATAATTCCCGGCTTTCCCTTTTTGACAAGCTTCCTGAAGTCCTGGTAATTGATGGTAACGACAAATCTATCTTCCTTCACAGCCAACTGATAGATTTCTTCATCAGAACACTGAGGTGGAAGATTATAATCAAAAACGACATGTGTGACATTTGCCTTCTTAGACAGTCGAGCAAAAGTACGTGGTCTTGCAAAGGCAGCGTCGAGAAGCAAACGAAATTTCTTATTTTTTCTTGTTTTGAAAAGTTTTATAGTTATCTATACTGAAGTTTTGACTGGTAATAGGTAAGAATATCAGAAAGATTTTCTTTCGTGAGTAGAGATAGTTGGGGAAACTCGTTCCGTATGTCCGTGAGTGTATAATCCATGCCAAGTAACGCGAGAATCCGTGCGACGGGAATGCGTGTTCCTTTGATAACCGGTTTACCTCCTAATACTTGAGGATTTGATTCAATAATCTTAGGCATACTTAACGCAGTATAAAAAGCTTTTATTTATATGTCAACTTTTATACAACCCATGCTTCTTTGTATATGTAGAAACTGCCTGTGGGACAAATGCATCGATGGATAGTCCTTGCCGCAGCCGTTCACGAATTTTTGTTGACGATAGATTTGAAATCACCAACGACTCGTGAGTGAGGAGGGTCATATTTTTTTGCATTGGCGCATTGGCATAGCCACTACGGGGGAATATAAGAAACGGAATCCGATTGAGAAGTTCTTCCCAGTGCCCCCACTTCGTGGTAAATCCCGGCAGCCAATCCGCACCCATGATAAATGTGTAGGTGTTGTTGGACGGAAGATGGGGGAGGAGATTGATGGTGTTCCCGTCGAGTTTATGATCAACCTCTAGAGTAGACAATTTCATCTTCGGCCTTTCAAGGAATTTCGTCATCGCCAAGCGATCCACAACAGGAGCCACGTGGGGTTTGGGAGGGTGCTGTCCGTAATTGGGCAGAAACCAAACTTCCTCTATATCTGTAAAGTCCAGGATCTGCTGGGCGATCATGAGGTGCCCGAGATGTGGGGGGTTAAAGACTCCGCCGAAGATACCAACATGCATATTCGTAAGCACCAAGCACTAAATCCTAAATTCTAAACAAATTCAAATGTCTTAAATTTCAAATTCAAAACGTTTGGAACATTAGTATTTTGGATTTTGATATTGTTTAGGATTTAGAAATTAGGATTTAGGATTTCATCGTGGCTTTACTATAAGCGTCCTATTCATTCCTTCCCCTACGGATTCCGTCGCAATCCGCTCATCGCCGCCCAACGTCATATGGATCACGCGCCGTTCGGAGGCGGAGAGGTTGGCAAGCTCAACCGGTTTGCCAAAAGCTAACGCCCGCTCGGCAGCCCGTTGGGCCATATGCATAAGCGTCTCTTCCCGTTTCTGCCGATAGTCGCCCACGTTTACGTACACCTTCACCCAGGATTCAAGTTTTTTGGAAACGATGATAGAAAGAAGTATCTGAAAGCTTTCGAGTGTCCGTCCATGAAAGCCGATGAGGAGTCCGGTTTCTTCTGTGTCGATCTGCACTTGGTACGCGCCGGTTTCATCCAAGTCCACGGCCACCGTCCCGACCACTTCGAGTCGTTTCAGTAAATCTTCCGTAATTTGTTTGACTTGATCAATAGGTTCCATATACATCAAATTCTAAACAGTTTTGAGCTTTAAATATTTGAATTTTGAAATTGTTTAGGATTTTGTGCTTAGGATTTAGGATTTGCCGCTTCGCGGTTTACCGCGAGTTGTTGCATAATACCAAAAAGTCCGAATACGTTCCAGTAGAGCGATAAACCCAAGGGAAACTGGAAAGCAAAAAACCCAAACATGATAGGCGTGATCATGGCCATCTGCTTCTGCATATCTCCCATCGTATCCTCCTTCTTCTCTTCCGTTTTTTCATTACCTGTTTTCAATTTATTTTTAGCTGACGGCTGAGAGCTGACAGCTGAAGGCTGACTTACCGGCAGCATCAACTTGCTCTGCCAAAACTGTAAGAGGCCGGTGATGATGGGGATTGAAAGCAACCACCATCCCTGCGTAGCCCATGCCTCCGGCTTAAGCCCCAGATTGACGCCGAAAAATGTAAGGTCAAGCTGCGTCAATTTGATAAACGGTGTGTACAGGATCGCATTGATTTCCGTCATGAGGGTGGTGAGATTCCCGTTTCCCAATACCTGATAAAAAACATTATAGAGTGCGATCAAGACCGGCATCTGGATAAGGAGGGGGAGACACCCGGCCGCGGGATTGACGCCGTGCTCTTTGTAGAGATCCAATTGTGCTTGTTGTAATTTTTTCTTATCGTCTTTGTGTTTGGCGTTGAGGGCGTCAAGGTGCGGCTTGAGGTTTGACATCTTTTTGGCGCTTTTGAGCTGCGCTTGCATGAGGGGATAAAGGAGGAGGCGGATGGCAATGGTCAACCCAATGATGGCAAATCCCAGAGGGCCCGGCACATGGAGCCATTCAAAGAATTTATACAATGCCACAAGTACATTTACTATGGGCCAAATCAACAATTGGTTCCAAAGATTCGGATTAGTCATAACAATTATCCAATTATCCAATCAACTAATTATCCAATTATCCAATAAATATTTTTGCGTTCTATTGGATTATTTGACTATTGGATAATTTGAGAATTGGATAATTTTATTTTACAGGATCGCTTCCCCCCGCGCTCCATGGGTGACATCGTACTATCCGCTTGACCCCGAGCCACAACCCATGGATTATACCATAGCGATCGACAGCCTGATACATGTACTCGCTACATGTTGGAGAAAATCGACAGATTTTCTCAACATGCCCTGAGCGAGTGAAACGAGTCGAATGGGCCAAAAAGAGAAATTTGAGGATCCCCGTATCAAACGACAGATACCGCTGGTAGAAACGGATGGCGTAAAGAAGTATTGTTTTCATCTTTAGTGTGTCATCCCCGCGAAGGCGGGGATCCAGTCTTATTCTGTGTCATTATTGATTCGTTAAGCATTCCCGCCCGACCAAGAAGCTCCCGCACTTTCCCATCCACCACACCAAACTCCTCACCCAATCCCTTCCGCACCATAAAAATTCCATCCCATCCGGGCGCGAGATGGGAGAGAGCCAAGCGCACCGATTCGCGGGCTAGCCGTTTCAAGCGGTTTCTCCCCACCGCGCGTTTATCGACACTTACTGGAACGACGAACGCAAACCGGCTGAACTTCAGATTCCGGGAATCCGGAGGATTCCCGGAATCAATACGCTTCCTATATATAAGGGAGACCCCATCGCCATTCGTCCTCCACCCGGCGCGCATAATGGATTTGATTTCAGGGGAGGGGAGTCGATTCTTGCGTGGTAGCATAGGTATTCAAGCGCCCAAAAATTCATCTCTTTCAACGCGCGCTTCCCGCAGCAATGCGCTTAATGTTCCCTTTTTCACATCTTTGAGATGCATGGGAACTACTGCGCGGCTTCCTGTGATTGGGTTTTTCATAGTAAGGTGACTTCCTACCTGATGATGCTCGATAAATCCCAGTTTTTTCAGTTTCGCGACGAGCTCCCGCGGCCGGATGGCCGGCAATTTAGGCATATGCGTGGGGGATGAGAGACGAAGAAACATCAATGGTTGACACAAAGCTTATATCACTTGGGGTATCTTCGTTGTCTTTTGCAAGACTTCCGAGATACGATTCGATAGCCTCCCGAGCTGCTGTCTTAGCCACTTCCACTGTCTCTCCCCATGTCACGCATCCGGGAAGCGCCGGAACGATAGCGGTATAGCCCCCCTCCGGTTCTTTCTGAAAGACGACAGTGAAATGATGAATGTTCATATGTTTTAAACGGTTAACTTTTTTCTACCCGTCAATCTTCGTCTCTTGAGCACTTTGCGTCCGACACGCGTTGCCATCCGACTCCGGAATCCGTGCTTTCGCGCTCTCTTTTTCTTCTTCGGCTGATAGACTCTCTTTGGCATAACTCTTTAAGTATACGGGAAAAGGAGCTCCGGAACAAGGGTCATCCCCACCCTGCAAAAATTCCGGCAGAAAAATTTCTATTGACGTTTCCTAAATTATCTTAATCCACTTGCAATCATTGACTGCAAAGGCGTGCTAACTAGCATTGCTGCGTTTTTATCAGCATGCTCCCTCAGGTACTCGCCGACAAGCTGATAACCAAGGGAATATCCCGCCCAGCGAGGGAGATCACCCGTGCCATAAAACCAACGGCCATGATGAAATGTTGTACTGGTATATTCCGATTTTGCCTTTTCATGTATATCCGCCAAGGATTTACCACTCAGTGCAGTAGCCCAGGGAGAAAGCGTTCCTCCCCATACATCCTGTTCAAAACATATTGCGAGTCCTTCACTCACTAATCTTTCCAGGAGTGTCATCCCATATCCCACAGCCTTCCATCGCACCGCATGGTGAAGCTCATGACTAATGGTTTTTGGAATTTCTTTTTTGATGGTATGTTCAAAATCAGGAAAAGCCGGATCAAGAAATACGCACATTGTATGCGGATTGTTGGTTCGCCCCCCATGCCCAAACCCCGGAATCACCTGGCGCGAATCGTCATACACCACAATATCAATTGGATGGAGAGAAATATAGTCCGCTGTTTTCTCAACAGCGCGTTGTATTGTTCGTTCAAGAATTTTAAAATACGGCTCAAATCTCCCTGAGGAGCGCAGGATATGAATATGCACGTACTTGTTTTCCATTATGAAACGATAGTATATCCTCGCTCACCTAATACAATACATCGGTTCTGTATCTCGCCACGAAGATCGTGTAGTACATTCACGTTTTCATCAAGCAAAAACGTAGGGCTGTTGGTGCGGCGCAAAGGGGACATATTCTATGGATTTGACCCGTTCTGCAGCATAGTGGAGTGCCGCTTCCACCGATCCCTTTGGAAGCGTTGGATGCGCTTTCTGCACATCACCTGCCGTCAAACCGGATTCAAGAGACTCAAGGATTTGCCACACCATCACCCGCGTTCCGGCGATCACCGGCTTCCCGTGGCAAACCATCGGATCTGTGGTGATGCGTACGTCTTGCTTCATTACGGGTAAGTATATGTCACACTCCGTTCCGCCGTCAAATTCCTGTCTGTCATTGCCCCAGATATTTCATTTCGTTACTGGCTCTCCCGCTAGTAATTTCTTTCCGTATTTTATTGGTAGTATTTGATGATTAATAGAATTGTCCCGATGCTGTTTCCGGTTTTTATCGGAAATACAGCATCGTGGATCCCGCTCCGCGGGGAGTAGTATTTGCCCCTATGGTGCCACTTCTTCTTTCACCCGTCCGTAGTCCCGAGCCTAGTCGAGGGACGAAGGCGGGCCACGTGATCGGCACATCCCGCATGCGAAGTCCCGAGCGAAATCGAGGGGCCATGGTCCTGAGCGATCGCGCTCTTATCGACGAGAGAGTCGAAGGAGAGTCGGGCATGGCGATGAGGAGGCGGGGGTTGTAGAGAAAAAGTTCGGCCGCCGTTGTATCGTTTTGGGTGATGCTCTCGAGATCCCGCTGGAGGAGGAAAGAGCCGGCGACAAAAATTCCCTGTCCCACGAGCCGTTCTTCTACGTCAGACGGGCACCCTGGTCTCCAAGGCACACCTGATGGATGACGTTCCAGCGTAAATAAGGAATCAGTTCTTTCTCCTCTTTCGGAGTTTCACTCGTCATAAGAGTCTGTATGGTGTGTTTTGTCATGTTTTTCGATAGGTCATTCGCCTCACCCACAGAATGTCCTTTAAGTATCGCAATTGCCACCTGGTTCGATGGTTCGAGAAACAATCGCGCAGTTTTGTCTTTAAGTGGCCGGGTCATGCATTCGTCTTCAATAAAAAATACAAAATCGTCTGTGTACCCAAGGTAGGCAATCGCTCCCTTTGCCACGCTCTTTGGCCCGAGTGCTGCCGCAGAACTACAGGATCTGGCATACACGACAGTACCGAAAAATACATCATCGTTTCCTCTGACCTCCACAAGCACTTCATCGTTTTGCCCTGCAACCTTCTCTGCGCTGCCGTGGCCGTTAAGAAATATAAACGCCTGGCCACCGCGCTTGCGCAAAACGCTTTCGAATTCTTTTCGCGTCGCTCGCGACCCACATAGATCTATGACCCGCAAGGACCGTTTGTCGGCGTAATCAATAACCAATTGACTCCAAAAAGAGAGGTAGTTGGTGGTGATGTCGTGGTTGGGACGGGTGATAACCATGGACTTATTCTTCAAAAATAAGGCCTTCTTTGAACGATTGGAGGTAGGAAAGCTGTATCTGAATTATCTTATTTCCCACCGGATCGTTTTTACTCACGCGATCGATAAGCTCCTCTTTGGAAAATTCCCCGTCGGAACCGATGGATATCTTCTTGCCCGAAGGAAACGACCGGAGCCGGGCAACGACCAATTGACGGATTTCCTCGTCTGTCACTTTCTTTTTGTTATACATATCTCTCATAGCATGCCAAGCCCATCAAGTTTTTCCAAAATGATACGAGAAAGCTCTGTATCCTGATCAACTTCCAGCTTTGCCACTTTCCAGGTAATCGGCTCGTTACTCAAAACCACTATCACTTCTTCCCGCAGATTGAGTGGTAAATTATTATAGACCTTGTAGAAGCGTTCTTTGAGGGTCATGCCATTTCTATTGTACTTCCCCACAGAACAAATCACAATTAAGCCACAATCAAGCGCTTCCTATTGGCAGTATTTAATGATTAGCTCACCCGCCGGGCTTCCCGTACCTTTCGTACTTCTCGTACCTTCTTTTACGGCGTTTACTCCGTACATTCTTATGTTACGGAGCCACTTCTTCTTTCACCCGTCCGTAGTCCCGAGCCTAGTTGAGGGACGAAGGCGGGCCACGTGATTGAAAACTATGGCGCAACCTCTTCCCATGTAATCGGGACATCCCGCATGTGCTTCATCCCGAGCGCAGTCGAGGGAGAGTCGGACATGGGGTACTATGGTGCTACTTCCTCCCAAGTTATTGGTACGTCTTTCATCGAATCGGGCATACTAATGAGCAGGCGGGGATTGTAAAGAAATAATTCCGCAGCCGTCGTGGTATTTGCGACCACACTCACCAGATCTCGTTGAAGGAGGAAGGAGCCGGCTACGAATATCCCTTGCCCCACGAGCCGCTCTTTGCCGATCGCTCCTAACGATGTGGCGAGGGTCCCCGTCGGGCTCGTTACGTAAACACCTTCAACGGTTGGTGTGTCCAAGGTATACAGTCCACCCACGGAGGAGGCAACCGTGATATTTCCGTTGACGATGAATGCTACAAATCCGCCCGCGGTTATGGTGATTGGTCCTCCTATCGTCAGACCTGCATCTCCCGCTCCTGGAGTAGATTCATTTATGATGATAATGGTCTTCTCTGTTGCACCCATCACCCAACCGATGCTGCTCGTCGTGACCGGACCTTTTAGGTAATAGGTGCCCGTTGCGGGTTTGGTCATAGCACCTTTGTCTATCGCGGCCCCCACGGCATCTGTGGCATTTTCTATCGTCATCCCCCCGAGCTTGCGGTAAAAAAAGTCATAGTAATTTATGTTCGTGTATGCATCATTAGCAAGCCAGTTGGCGGAGGAGACATACGTTTCCCCTGTCAGGAGCGGATTGGAGTCGAAGTCATAGCTCGTGCCGTAGGTGACCAGTCCCGGCGTCCCGCCGCTGCCATCCACACTGAATAATCTGGGAACGGCAAGCGCCGAAACCGGAGACGTCACCGCCCCCGCCCCATACACATTCCCGCCCCCGCCGGTTTGCACCCACGGACCGGAGAACGTGTAGCCCAACCGCCAGGTCAGTGTATCGCCATCCGTCGGAACAGAGAGGGTAGATGATAATGCTTCTCCGCTTAATGGGGCATTGAGCGCTCTGCTCCAGCAGGCACGGGCCAAGGTATAGTCGCTTAGCGCTGTAGACGCGATGGTGTAGCTCCCGCCAACGACAGGGAAGAAGGACACGTAATTATTTCCTGACTGGACCTGGGCCGTGGGTTGGCTCGCTGACCCGGGGGTGAAGGCATGACTCGTACCGGTTATGCCATTTGTTGAGGCTGCCACAGCAGCACAAGATGTATCGGCAGCCGAGACCTGCACGGCTTTTGCCTGGATGGCGCCGGTGCAGTCTACCGTCTCTATATAGCCTGTATAGCAATCATATCCCACCGTCCTACTGTGCTTGGCCGGACTTCCGGAACACACCGACCACGCGCTGATGTACGGTCCTCCCTCGGTGCAGCTCGGCGCGGGAGTGCCTGATGGCGGAGGCACCCCACCGCTCGTCGGTCCTGGCGTAGGTGACGGCCCCGGCGTGGCGGTCGCGCCGGGCGTGGGTGACGCCGTCGGCGCCGCCGTCCCGCAATCTCCGGGAACGCAGTAGGTGCAACATATTTCCTGGACACAAGGGGCAGGACTTATGATGCAATCAGGATCAGCTACGTTCACTAATCGCTCGCCATCTACACACCCGGGCTCTGAATAGGCATTACAATAAAACATTACCCACGCTTGATGTTGCGTACAATATACCTGATTTACTGACGTACACGATGTCGATGTTTCCCCGCAGTTAGCCGAACAAAAATTTTGAGCCGATACGCTTGTCGCGAAAAAAAACGATGCCAAAATACACCCTATTATCATCACTATGAAGGTTCTGATAGGACTATTTACACCCATAGACGAGTACTACATCCAATAGATACTTCTTCTCTTTTTCTTCCTGTTCCTGAAAAACCCCCGTCACCCATGTATCCGGCTCTATTTTCTTATATACATCCTTATACAGAAATATTTTCCCTTGTTTAAGGAACGTATCTCTATTCGTTTGAAGTGTTGCCACATATTTAGAAAGGTCCAGAAACGTAGAGTACGCCAGAGCTAAACTTCCATCGGCCATCTTTATGAACTTATCCCGACACTCCACCACACTTTTATCATTCGTCGAGACGGAATAATTTTTCTGCGACCATAGAGTAAATGACCCACTCGTAATCCCGCTTATCACCCCCTGGATCTGGAATATATTCGGAGACTTGGAAAGCGTGGTTACATAATTTCTATCCTGCTTCTTATCCAGAAGATTCGTCGGGGTATTCCGATCTGCCTCCGTTACGAAGATGGGCCGTGGAGGAGGAAGCGATCTAAGTTTCCGTAGCCCGACAATAACAAAAGTAAGAACACTAATTGCAAGCAGACCAAGAAGGAATAAGCCTAATTTTTTTGTGGGCATATCTCTACAACCATTAGAACAAGTTTGGGAGAAAAACACAAGAGAGGAAGAGAATTACCGGAAGAGGATTACTTATGAAGTAATAACCTGTGCTTTAATATTTAGATCCGGGGACAGTTCTGATAATGACAGCATGAAGCAAAATGCTTTTGCGCTTATCCAGCTTTTCACCAAGCAATTTTGCTATTGCCTCCTTACCGCCAGCGGCCTGTGCATCGGTCATTTCTTTCGTAAGCTGGACCGGACCGACCATATCAAATATATCCATGAGCGACTTGCCTTCAACTGCAGCGATTGGGCTATATCTCGAATCATTTTTGTATTTCGGATCAAGACCTCTTTCATACATTCCAGCATCAGCCGAAGCGACAAGCTCATATAAGCTCACGGCCTGACCAATCGGCTCTGCTGTCCTATCACTGTTAATGTTCATCACGGTTTTCCCATCAACGATGGTCTCTTTCAACACCCAATCCATACCAAATGCTATTTTTTTACCTGACCCCGTATATACAAATGAAAACTGCTTAACGGCAATTATGGGTTTGTCTGGATCCGGATTATCTTGAGGCAAATACACCCCGACATCAGCATGAATCGTGATATCTTTTTCTGTTCCAAAATTCATGTGAGGGAGATCCACAGCAAAAGTACCAATATGAATCGCGCTGCGAAGTCGACCAACATTTGTATCCGCTAATCTCCCCTCGTCATTTACATCGGCTTCTGAAAAGAAACCGGGGGCCCGATAATAAGGCTTTGCTTTTGCTAAATCAGCTTGCAAGTCGTGGGTTGAGAGATAGGTCTTCATAAGCTCTTTAGCCTTCACCGTTGCAAAATTATTTGTTTTTTCATCAAATTTTGCACAACACTCCGCAAAATTCTTTGGTGGGTTTATCACCCAATTCCGCACCTCCGGCGTCGAGATCGGCACGAGGGTGGGGACAGGAGCAAGGGTTGGAGTTGGTGGGACTAGACTGCCTCCATCTGCTTTCTTCCATTCTGATTTTACCGGATCAAATACGGCTAACACCTTCATCTTTCCATCTGCTCCCGGAGTTTTATCTATGATAAGTACTTGAGGTAAATCGTTTCCCTCTACAAAAACTCCGACGATATTACCAGAAACTCCCTTCGGGATCTGCACTTTAGTCCATCCATCAAATTTCACTTCGCCGTATGATGAAGTGAAATCCGGCCGTGAAGCAATTTGCCCATTAGTAAGATGGGGGAGCGCCACATAGGACCCATCTTTTGCTGTTATGATGTGCGCCCACTGGTAGGATCCTGTAGGATCGTCAAAAAATTGTATATTAACGTCGTCCGGATTTATTCCAAATTTAACCAACGACGCTTTCAATCTCGCTACTTCTGCGGGCTCACCAGCACGCAACAGCTCTGGTATTGCTCCACCTGCGGGAGGAATAGCATCAGGAACGCGAACCGCCCTCGTGTCCGGGACAATCGGCGTAGCAGATGGTTGATCGATGACCTCCAGCGCCCCGCTATCAGTCTTTCTTCCTGGAATGAGAAGCCCCTCCAGCGTGGGAATAAGGATCTTCTTCCAATCGCGAGTCGTGTAATAGACAAGCACATTTTTGCCATCCTTGCTTAACTCGCATTGGATCGCACCGATACCTGCGCCTGTTCCTGACTTTTCATATGCTTTGTAGGCAACCTGTGAAAGCGTATTAAACTGATCTAACGTGCCCGGATGATTTGTCGCTAAATCGGCAAAGAATCGTTCATCCTTCCGGCACCCATCAACATTGATTCCCGCCTGGACGATCTGACTGCGGATGTCAGGAGCGATCACAAATCCATCATTTACCAAGCCCATAGAAGGCTCCGTCGGGGTCGGTTTAGGGCCTTGACCGGGAACCAGAGGGACACAAGACCACAAAGCGGTGGCAAATGCTCCAGCACCAAATATCGCCCTTTTCCATGCAGGTAAATTGTTATTTAGAACTATGCCGGCCCACGGTAATCCTGCCATCATGTAGGCCCATCCCGCATTATTCTCATCCTTTGCATTCTCTTTTATCTGCGTATCGACCGCGGATAACGCCTCATCAGCTTTTTCTCCTAATCGCATGGCTTCCATCGCACTAAAACTTTGATGGCTTAATAAAACAGATCTCTCTCCGGCTTTGGCTACGTGCTGGTACCCGTCAGCACTTCGATTAATACCGTCGCTATACCATGAAGCGTCAGCAACCGCCTGTTCTGCTGCGCGGGATAAATCACCAAGCTTTGCTGTTTGACTTTCTAGAATACGGCGCTCAGGCTGGATATCCGCTTCCCCCCACGCCACGGCTGCTCTATCGCTATTTCTTAACAGTCTGTCATGTTGGATTCTTTCTCTATTGGACCACATCTCTGGATCGGGGTGCTTATTTTCAAATTCTGCGATCTGCGTCTGTATGGCATCATAATTCGCGTGTAAAGTGACAACGGTGTTATGATCTACAGTCTCTGCGTCTGACGCATAGCCTGCCTGGTGTCTTCCGACCATCTCTGCCACGGCGATCTGGATAATGTTTGGATCGATGATAGGTTGTGTGTATGATTCGGTTCCATCCCAGCGATTCCATCTGCTTATTCCATCTTTCCCCCAAGCCTCGCTCCATTCTTTGTTTATCTGAATGACGGTTTCTGCTTTTTGAATTTGCTCTCTCACGCTAGGCAACGCAAGAATGTTGTCCACACTAAGGAATGTTATGTCTGGGGATTTAATCAAATTGTGGTTATCCAATCGAGAGGGAACAATGGCTGTCGCCAAAGGGTCCATGATTGCCGCTGCGTCTGTAAACGTAATTGGATTCAACACCTCGTCAGAAAGAATAGAACCAATGGGAATTGGTGGCCAAGAGCCAATGCGAACTTCTGAATCAACAGGTATCATAAAAACCTATAGTATCACTAAATGCGTCATCCGTCAATACTATTCCAAAAAATACCCCGCCGGGGCGGGGATTTATTCCTTTTTGCAAGATGTAATAAACATGTCCGGATGAGTGATCATAATTTATGATGCGTATACCGCTGGAATACTCAACGTGAGCGACGTGATGTCTTTCTTGGCAACCTTTTGTGACACATCGAGCACTTCTATGCCGACCATTTCCTCTCCAGCGTAGTCCACGAGAAGATCATCTTGAAACTCGAGCGTTTTCGTACTCTTTTTGTCAGAAAAATAGATATACATGGCATCCGCTTTCGGGTCAAAAGTGACGTTCATATGAGCATAGTTTACTGGGTCATCCGATCTTTTGCAATCCAATAGACCGTTATGACTACCAGCGTTTCTTTTTCTTCTGCCACGATCACCTTGAGAATGTTGGTATGAAAATCTTTCAAGTAGGCAAAATTATTATCTCTTGCCGGTATAATCCTGGACGGTTGCAAAAGACACGATTCAACCACGTTCCTGTCAATGCCGCGCGCGGCAAGCATTTCCTCCGCGTGTTTAGTGTAGAAAATTTTTTTCATACCCAAAAAAATACCCCGCCGGGGCGGAGGTTTGTTTTCCGTCGTGCAAAAAATTATAAATGCTTGGATTTATTTTCATACTATATTACCGTCGCTGGTTTTCTACCAAAGTGCGCAGCGCCGTGAGCTCTTTTTTGAGTTCCGGAAGATCACGAATCTTTTTAATTGCCTCGAGCATGTCATCAAGATAGATCGTGTTGTCTTTCTTCATACGGCAAAAATAGGTGTTTGATCGTGTAGAATATACGGCTTCAGTCGCTCTCGTATCGCATCAAACTCTACCAGGTCCACCGAACGAGCAAAAAGTTCTTCTAAATCACTCTGGAGCGCGAGGAAATCAAAGAGCCCGCTTGTCGAGGGCATCTCAACGAGGATATCCAGATCGCTATCCGGCTGTACTTCGCCCCGCGCCGCAGAACCGAACAGTGATGCCTTACGCACGTGGTAATGCTTCAATAAAGGGGTTATTTTTAGTCGAATCGTCTGTATATCCATGGGTAAAGTATACTACAATTTTTCATTTCGTATAATTTTTCCAAAAAAAATACCCCGCCGGGGCGGGGTTCATACTGCCGTTTTATAAAAGGTACCAAAATCAATCAGCCTCCTCGTCTTCATTTGTATTCTACAATACACATTTTTTACATCCCCGTCAATCCATCGCTTCTCTTCTCAATAGCTTTCCCACAAACACTACCGCCTTACCTAAAAGCGTGAGGTCAAACCATATTGATTTTTGCTGTGTATAGACGATGTCGCTTTCCATCCATTCATCAAACGGTTTGGCGTGATAGCCTTCAAATATCCAAGGGCTGATGATGCCGGGTTTGATCGCGTGACGTTTTTGCATCCAGGGTTTGAGTTTTTTTGCTTCTGCCACGGGCAACGGTCGTGGACCAAAGAGTGCCATGTCGCCATGAAGGACATTTATTAATTGAGGAAGCTCATCCAATCCCGTGTGGCTCAAAAATCTCCCCATACGGGTAAACCGCGGATCATTGCGGATTTTAAACACCGGCCATTCTGCCTCATTACGCCTTGCGTATTTTTTCTGTAACGTATCCGCCCCCCGCACCATCGTCCGGAACTTCACCATCGTAAATGGCTTGCCGTTATATCCCACCCGCTTCTGTCGGTAAAGGACTGGGGTGCCATCGATGAGCATAATAAAAATAGCAATCACCCCCATGGCGGGTAATGCGCTAAGGAATAAGAGGGAAATGAAGATCCGATACATCATTCGCTTCATATGCGTTTTTCGTTTCGATCATACCACACCTCTCACAACCTCCCGTTTGTTCCCTTACCTTCCCGTAGTCTCTCCAAATATCTCATAACTACTCCTCGTGTTACCATACATAAATATGAGGCGCATCCATGCTGTTGGCATCTTCCTTCTCCTGACCGCATTTCTCCTGGGCTTCTCCGCCGGCCGAACCTCGCCAACCTTCCCATCGGATCAATTAACCCAATCACCTATATCCACCACACCATCAACGATCGCTGCGCAAAGCATTGCCACCCCCACGCCGACGGGGCTCTCTCTCGTCACGCGCGTCCTGGATGGTGACACGATTGAAATCAAGGGCGGCAAACGGATTCGGTATATGGGCATTGATGCGCCGGAACTCTACGAAAAGTGGGGGACGCTAGCCTACGAGACCAACCGCGATCTGGTCGAGGGAAAATTTGTCCGCATTGAGGAGGATCATCCCGACCGGGATTTCTATGGCCGAACGCTTGCCCACGTATGGATTAACGATGTGTTTGTGAGTGAACGACTAGTGGATGATGGTCTTGCAAAAGTGTTTCTCGTCGCAAAAGAGGCCAAGCCCAAATATCTCTCTATACTCCAAGCTGCCGAAGAGCGGGCAAAAGGTGCCACCCGCGGCCTCTGGACCCCACAGCCATAATATATTGCCCCTTGACAACGATGTATATATTGGTATAAATTAGTACCAACTATGGCATCGTTAAAAAAATTCGATGTGTTCCGTATCCTTCAATCCTCTGGATTATCGCTGTTCTCAAAACATGACATCCAGCAACTTCTTGACGTCCCCAATGAAAATACGGCATATAAGCTCATGAGACGTCTTGAGCAGGGGAATATTCTTCGACGGCTCAGATCTGGGACCTATCAGTTGCTCGACGCAAAGATCCACGATTTTGTGCTTGCTAACGCTCTGTACCGGCAGTCCTACGTGAGTCTCGAATCAGCCTTGTCCCGCTACAGCATCATTGCGCAGTTTCCCTTCGTGGTCACCTCGGTGACCACCGCACGAAGCCGTACGATCGAAACAAACAAGTCGTTTGAATATACCCACATCGCACCTCACCTCTATTTCGGTTTTGTGAAAGTAGAGGATTATCTCATCGCCACCCCGGAGAAAGCACTTTTTGACGCGCTCTATTTTATGTCCAAGGGGTTGCGATCCTATCCGCTTGATGAGATGGACCTATCCGCGGCTCGCACAACAATATTCAGGCAGTATTGCCGGCAAACACCCATCGGACAATTTCAACGATTCCTCAAGTCAAAACATATCCTATGATAGATGAACCCACGGCCATCGCTCTTGCCAATAAACAGGAAATAGACCCGTACACCATCGTACGGGAATATGTACAAATCAGATTCCTGGATGTATTTTTTCGGATCGTTAAACCAAAATCCTTTTTCTTCAAAGGGGGGACAGCCATCCGTCTCGCATACGGATCCGATCGGTTCTCAGAAGACCTGGATTTTACAGTCACACACGGAAAAACCAATCCGATTGAACAGGCAACTAAAGCTATTCAACTACTCAAGGCTGAGATGCCGGATATTTCCATGAAGCCTGTCAAAACCATCGCTGGACAAAGCGCCAAAATTTCCCTGCAGAGTTTTGCCTCGCATCAGCCTCTCACTATTAAGCTGGATTTCTCGCTGCGCGAAGACGTCCTTACGCCGCAACTTGCCGCCATAAAAACATCGCTCCCTATTGCCGGTACCCCACTGGTCGATACCGTATCGAAAGAAGAAATTCTCGCGGAAAAAATCCGAGCCGTCATCAACCGCAGGAAGGGGAGGGATATATACGATCTCTGGTATTTACTCCATACGGGTACGCCCGTGACCAAAACTCTTATCGAAAAAAAGTTACTGTTTTATCATGAAGCATTTGAACCAAAAATACTTTTTGACGCTGTCGCTTCGTGGCGTGAAAAGGAATTGTATCAGGATATCGCCAAGTTCCTTCCTAGGTCCCAACGGAGAATTATTGCGGAGCTTCCCCGTTTGACACACGATCTGCTCCAAAAAGATTTACCCGCATGAAACGACTTTCTGCCATCGGACTTTTTCTCCTCATTGCCACCTTCCTCTTTGGTCTGATCGTAGGCAAATCAACCCCCTCATCTCCCGAATCAACCCTATCTCCCTTATCATACCCCTCACTCACGCCTACTCCTCGAGAGGCAATCGTACCCACGCCGCAACCTGGATATTATAAGGTGGTAAGGGTGCTGGATGGCGACACAATTGAAATTTCTTCCGGCGAACGCGTTCGTTACCACGCAATAGATGCACCCGAAAATGACGAAAAGTGGGGCACGGTCGCGTACAAAACCAACCGCGATCTCGTCGAGGGAAAAACGGTACGAATTGAGATTGATCGACCAACACGCGATATATACGGACGGATACTCGCGTTCGTCTGGATAGGGGACACCATGATCAATGAGCGACTGGTCGATGACGGCTTGGCGAAAGTGTTGCTCATCAAGGGTGAAATCAAACCCAAATATCTCTCTATACTCCTAGCTGCCGAAGAGCGGGCAAAAGGTGCCACCCGCGGCCTCTGGACCCCACAACCCTAACGCTTCATAGGTCCATGACGTAAAATTTTTTACACCGTTCCTTTGAGAATTTCCAAAGATTTCTTTTTGAGTTTTACGTCAAACGTTGCAAACTCTTTAGCGCGAGAGGTGCGGGCAAAAGCCAAATTATAGGCATCTTCCAGATCAAAATTCATACCCCGATACAGTGACACCGCCTCAATCAAAATCGGTCGATTTTCCAGGCGGATAAACTCCATCTTCAACATATTTTGGAGAAACTCTGCAATCTTTTCTTCATCCACCTGATAAAACGATGAGGCGACCCAGTACACTTCAAAAAATACCACTACTGACGTACCAAGCTCCACGTCCCCGCGCGCGGCCTTTTGGAAGAGTGTCTTGACGTGGGTAGCCTGATCGTAGGGCTCCCCGAGGAAAAAACGGAGAAAATAATTTGTATCAACAAATATCATACCAATCGACGCTTCATCCGTTTCTGGATATATACTCGCTTCGCATCTGCAATCATGGTATCTACATCTTTTCCCCGATAGGCTGGTGGCACAGAAAGGGATCCGGCAAGCCGCTCGACCAAATCAAACGCCGGTTCTATATGGATCACATCAGCTTCCAAAGAAAGAACGACTTTCTGCCGTTTCTCAAAATTCATCCTCCGATACATTTCCGCTGGAATAGTAAGCTGCCGCTTGCTGGTAATCGTAGCCGTTTGATACATAGGATCTCTATCCTACTATAGTAAGGCGATTTTGTCAACGCCTTACTAATTTATCTTCTCCTTACTCTTCATATAGCTCTGCCCATATCCTCATCGCCCGCCGTAACTTGTCAAAGTAGGGGAGACGGGGAAACTTCACTTTCCCTGCAAGCTCGCTGTAGCAGAATGCTGGATCGCTCTTGGTGAGCTTTACGGAGTCAACGATTTTCCACAACGTCTCATTAGCCGCCATTCCTGTTTTTTCTTTTTGGAGATTCGCTCCCGGGTCCGACGCTTTCCGGTGATCCACAAACGGAGACCCGCTTACCACCGCTAACCCTAAATGGTCACAAATTTTTTTGGCAAAGACACCCGCCCAAATATCATCGTACCGGTCGTACCCCCACGGCTGGCCACTCGGATCATATCCCATCATCGGAAAAAACATAGCAGGCGTGATGACGCGGGCAAACGCAAGGTTCATTGAGGACATTGGGAAAAACACTTCAGACGGCACTATTGTCCGAAGCGGGGGATACGGTTTCTCATTGAGTTTTCCGCTCACTACTTCGGTCTTAGCGTCCAGGTCAAGAGCCCCGGACCAGAGCCCATGACTTATGACTGTTTGTTTCTGGTCTCGAACGCCGTACGGAAACCCTCTGGTGTAGAGATGTTTGGGATCCGGGTACACACTCATCCATGAGGCGGGAGCTTTGTAGGAAAGATTATCGATGTGTCCCGCAATGAGCTGGTCACCCGCGGGGTAGCAATCATCGTCAAGCGTCATGATGACATCCGCCCCGTCCTGATATGCTTTCCAAAATCCATACGAGCGGATCCCTGCATTTTTGCGCGAAAATATCCATTCATCGTCCCCAAACTCGCGGTGAATGTCTTCCCAACTATAATGATGGACCCGTATCCCATCAAGGATAGGCGTGACCAGTTCTTTCGTCGGGTGATCTTCTATTATATAGAGCGAAACGCCCGGCAACTGATTTTTCCAGACATCAAGAAACTCAAGCGTCCGGATTGTAGGGATGACGATAGAGACAGAAGATGAAGCGTGCATAAATCGTACTATAGAGTATACTATTCCCCATGCGAAAAGAAGTGGCTCACGCGATCGAACTCATTATCGCCATGACGGAGAAGGAACTGCGCGCGCGGTACAAACACACACTATTCGGATTTTTATGGCTTGTAGCCAACCCACTTCTCCAGATGCTCGTCATCGGATTCGTGTTTACATTCCTTCTCAAACAGCCGGTAAAAAATTATTATTTTTTCCTCTTTAACGGACTGTTGGTCTGGAATTTTTTCTCGCTATCGCTAGCCAAAACCACCCCGTCCATCGTCAACGAACGGGGACTCATAAAAAAAGCGCGGTTTCCCCACGCCGTCATCCCTATCTCCATTATCCTCTCCAACTTCATCCATTTTTTTCTCGCATTCCTCCTTTACCTCATACCCGTTCTTTTCCTCGGGACACTCTCCATATTTTCTGCTCCTCTCATTCTGTTGAGTTTTGTGTTATTACTCTCATTTACTGTCGGATTAAGCCTCTTGACCGCAAGTCTCAATGTGCGCTTTCGTGATGTCAGTTTTTTTATCTCCGCCCTCCTCATTGTTTGGTTTTATGCAACCCCTGTCATGTATGCGCTTACCATGATCCCGCCCCGTTTCCTCTGGCTCTGGAGATTTAACCCTCTCACGTCTATCCTCCAACTTCTTCAAATGGCCATCTTGGGTTTGCCAGGCCCCGGCCCGGCCATGCTCCTATCTAACATTGGTGTTATTTTGATCATTGCTATCCTTGGTATTTCTGTTTTCCAACGCGAGAGTAGATATTTTGATGATTGGCTGTAACTTGACAGCGTTTATACGGAACAGTATTATTTCATTAAAGTATAAAAATGTCTACCTTACTGAAACCGTTTTCCGTCCAAGAAAAGCTCCTGGAGAAAGGGATGACCGTCTTTACGCCGGATGAGTTTACGCGGCTCTTTCACGCCACGGCGTATCAAAGAAAATATTTCCTCGAGACCTACACCCAACAGGGCCTCCTTGTTCGGTTTAAACGCGGCCTCTATGGGGTAAAAACGAGCTTACCGGACGAGCAGACACTCGCCAACCGGCTCTACGAGCCGTCATATATCTCGTTTGAGTACGCGCTAGCGTGGTACAACATGATGCCGGAAGCGGTGTATGCCATAACCTCGACGACCACTAAACCAACGCGCAGATTTACCGTGTTGGGTAAAACCTACATCTATCACACAGTGAAACGCGATGCATACACGGGCTATACACCGGTCTCCGACGCAAACCGCCTCATCCTGATGGCGGACCGCGAAAAAGCGCTTGTCGATTACCTCTACCTCGTATCTCTGGGTCAAAAAACGCTCAACGACCGGCTTTCAGTTCAGGAGATAGATACAAAAAAGCTCCGCGCCTACGCAAAACTGTTTCGGCGTCCGATCCTTGAGGAGTTGATACGAAAGGTGGCGCCATGATATCGCATGACACGATCATTGCGCTGGCCACAAAACTGCAAACGAGCGAGACCAATGTCGCACGCGAGTACTGCCAACACTTGTTTCTGCGCGCGCTCTACCAGCAAAAAAACTCGGCGTCACTGTGCTTTAAGGGCGGTACTGCTATCAGGCTTGTATATAAAAGTCCGCGCTTCTCCGAAGATTTGGATTTTGAACACGTAGAAAAAACACCGTACGATTTTACAAAGCACGATATCGCCACGATTGAGGATGTCCTAACGGACACCGTCATCGCCATAGGGAGAACCAATATTGCCGTTGATGTCAAAGGGGCCGCACCAACCAGCGGCGGATATCTCGCAAACATTGTCTTCCGTCTCCATGGGAGACCGATTGATATACGCACCGAGTTTTCCCTGCGCAGCAGCAAAAAAACACGCGGTGATCTCGTGATTATCACCAGCGAGTTTTTCCCAAACTACAGTCTCATCGCTTTGCCGCGCGATCTCATTATGAGCGGTAAACTAACGGCGCTCCTCTCACGCAAGAAACCTCGGGATTTTTTTGACCTCTACTACATGCTCCGGGCAAACCTCCTCCCTGTCTCGCAGCGCACGGTGCTGCCCCGAGCACTCGCTCTTATTCCTCATGATCCGGCGTTTTTTACCAAAGAACTGACAGAATTTCTCCCTTCAGGTTTTCACGCGCTCCTGAAAGACTTCCCCCGGCTTCTGCGGCAGGAAGTCAAAAGTTTTATCTGATGCTAACGGCACTATGAATGTCCTACAAACCATCCAAATCAATCCGTCCGCACTCCAAAAGGATTTCGACCCAATACTTTTTGAAAACATTTCCTGGTCCAACGCACTGTTCCGCACGCACCGAGAGATCGCCGCGGCACTGCAGGATAAAAACCCGTATACGATTACCGTCATTATCGACCCGCTGAAATGGGAGTTAAGAAACAGAAAAGAATACGTCAAAAAAACCAAAAAGCCGATGGTGAGCAAATACCGGAAGCTCCTGTATTCCCTGTTCTTTGAGGAGTTTGGCCAGAGAGAAGGAAACGATCTGTTTGCTACGTGGCTTGAACGATACCGCCCTGTTTGGCAACAAAGTAAAAAATATGAAACAATAGATGACTTTATAATTGAGCGAGAACTGGAACCGCGATACAAACGCGCAATTCTTGCCAAACACCGCAATCACATAAAGCTTTTTCAAAACCGCGTTCAGATCGACAGGGAACGGTATTACTGCTTGCCGGAACCGCTCAATTGGATTGATTGGCGCAACCCGTATGACAACATCTTTGTTTGGGAGCAAGACGATCAAAAAGTCGCCAGCCGCGGGGGAAACGGATCATCCGGCGGCCGGGAAAGAAACAGCATGCTCATACTGGGTCTGTTAGAACTAAATAAACATACGCCGGTTCCATCATTTCTTTTTGTATATACCGAGAAAAACGAATTAAAATTTCTTAAAAAATTCGATAGGCTCTGCATCCCAAACAGAGACATCGGTTCCAACTACCCCGCGTGCACGAATAAACAAATCAATGATTTAAAACACGGCAACCTGTTCATGCAATGGGAACCATGGCACACATCGCATATCGAAATAATCAAATATGACTGACAAGCCTATCGTCTTACCAGAACTATCATATAAAATCATGGGTGCGTTGTTTGCCGTCCACAACGAACTCGGGTCCTCTTTGTTAGAAAAATACTATCAACGAGCCATTGCAAAAGAATTCGATAATCAAAAAATCGCGTATAAACGGGAAATCTCCGTCGCCCTCACCTACAAAGAAGAGCCGATAGGCAAGTATATTCTTGATTTCATTGTCGAAAATCAGATCATTCTAGAAACGAAGGCTCAAGTGGCATATAGTCCTAAATTTTTCAAGCAGGCTCTGGCATATCTCGTAGAAACAAATCTGCCCCTAGCTATTTTGGTAAACTTCCGTCGTCCCAGGCTCGAATATAAACGTATCATTAACAATTCGCGCTCTATTCGCGAGTGATTCGTGTCTATTCGTGAATTATGAATAACCAAATAGCCATTAAACTAAGTGGCGTAAGTAAAAAGTATACCATCCACCATGAAAAGCCGACACTGATGGAACGGCTTGCTAAAGGGAAAGACGAAGAATTTTGGGCACTCAACAATGTAAATCTCACCATCCGCAAGGGGGAGCGGGTAGGCATCATCGGCTCCAACGGATCGGGGAAGACCACGCTGCTCAAAATCATCGCTGGTATCACCACGCCGACCTCCGGTACCGTAAAAACTCATGGCCAAGTCGTGTCCCTTATTGATCTCGAGGCCGGCTTCCATCCGGAGTTAACAGGCGAACAGAATGTATACCTTAACGGCTTGCTCTTGGGGATGAAAAGGCGAGAAATTGACGAAAAACTCAAACGCATAATCGCCTTTGCAGATATTGACAACTTTATCGATGCTCCGCTGTTTACCTATTCACAAGGGATGAAACTGCGGTTGGGATTTGCTATTTCTGTATATACGAACCCCGATGTTCTGATCTTAGACGAAGGGTTACAAGCAGGAGATATAAACTTTCAAACAAAATTAAAAAAAGCACTACAAAAAATCATTTCGCATACATTGACTCTGGTTGTTGTGTCTCACAATCTCGAAACCATTCGAAAACACACCCAAAAAATTATTTGGATGCATAAAGGAACAATTATTAAAATTAATAGTTCTCATACAGTACTCAAAAATTATTTGCACCGAAAAACATAATAAGACAATATGATGCCCATCGTGCCAATATTTTGGATCGCATATATAAATGTAGGGGTAAAACGCTTGATGCTCTTATTCGGCGTCGAAATAGCGGTATTTTTGCTGTATGGGGTCACGACCTCACTCGATCACTTGGCTACGTTATCGTCGGATCGTTTATTACCTTGGCCTTCATATGTGTTGTTGCTGCCTACAAATACGGCATAGTGATCCGCAGATATTCATTCATGGAATATGGAAAACAATATGAAATTAAGGATTATTACAAACCATTTCATTCACTTAATAATTATCGATCATTATCAACATTCAATAGCAACGCAATCGATTCTAAAATATTTTTTACCAAACAATCGACATGGGCATATTTTGACAATATCCGGATTATTTTACAGGCACAATCTATTCCAGACAATGCGGCCGTCTTGCTCCTGGGAGGGGGTGGGTGCTCTCTTGCAAAAACTATTATTCAACAATATCCGTCCTCTCACATTGATGTGATCGAAATATCAAAGACCATGGTGTCAATCACAAAACGATTTTTTTTATCTCCGAGGGAGACTCAAAAAATTACTCTTCTACTCCGTGATGCATCGGAGTATGTCACACACACAAAAAAACAGTATGACATAATCATCGTAGATCTTTTTGTAAACTCGGAAATACCGAAGAACTCACTTGGGTGGCGATTTATTCACACCCTCGCGCGTTTAAGCAAGATGCGGACGATCGTCTTTGTTAATCTCCTCGGCGCCAAAAAATCTTCTGTGCAACAAATTATTAGTTATTACAAACGTGCGTTTCCGAACCATCATTTATATTTAAACGGAAAAACAACATCCACACTTATTGCCGTACATCAATTAAAGGGAAATTTTCCCCATCAGGCTCTTATTCCTGTATGAACAAAAATTATCAGCGATTTATTATTCTATCTACCTACAGGAGTGGTACGGTGTGGTTGCTCTCCTTACTCAACAGCCATCCAATGGTACGGGCATATGGTGAGTGTTTTCATCCTTCCTATTTCAATCGTTTCCCCCATAGGAGCGCTCTTGAGCCATGGCTATTCGCTCATGTACGCGACTGCTTTCCGTTGATATTTTTGAGACATCATATATATAAACAATATCCTAATCATGTTCGTGCAGTCGGATTTAAGCTTATGTATACGCAGGCAATTAATTGCAGAGCCGGTCACATCTGGACATGGCTACGCGATCATCGTGAAATAAAAATCATTCATCTTAAACGAACAAATCTCCTTGCGTCATACGTTTCTACAATTTTAACGTTAAAAACGAATATTATAATGGCAACAAACCAGGCACACATCCACCAAATAAGATTAACGATCAATCCACAAGAGTGTCTCAAATATTTTATGATCGTATCAACGCATCAGCGGTATTATGATGATTTTTTTCAAAACAGTGATATGCTTTCCATTACATACGAAAGCATGGTCACAAATAAGGAAAAGCGGTCGGCCAAAATTCTGGATTTCTTACAACTCCAACAAAAACCCCTTGCATCCTCTTTAATCAAGCTCAATACCACTCCGCTTCCGTATCTACTAAAAAACTACACAGAACTCAAACGTTATTTTCAAAAAACCGAATGGTCCAAATTTTTTCTCGAATAATTTGCTTATGCAGCAGCTCTCAAATCGATCTCGGTCAAGAGCTTTTTCTCCTCCGGATAATTTTGCGAACCCTACCAACGAGCTGCGCCTCTTCAAACCATCCATCATCATGGAACGTATTATCCCCCTTGATTAAATAATGCTTCTTTGTTCCTGAGGGAGCAACTGCTACTATTCTATGCGCGACCAAGCGGTTGTAGTGGCTAAAAAACAAGACGACGTCTCCCAACTTAAATATCTTTGGGTGCCAATCAATAATCAACTTTGAACCCGTTTCGATCAACGGGGCCATGCTCGATCCCGATGTTACAAACATATGATGATGTGTTCAAGTTGTGGGCTTTCGAAAAACCACAGATTCAAGTAATGAACGTTTTTTTTCAAAATTAAGCATAACTATTGGTATTTCATCGATCATATGCATAACAAGCGATATGGTTTTCGTTCGTTCATCCGATAGGCTATTCACAGTTGACATAAACGTATTCGCTAATATCTGAGACAGGCTCTCTGCATAAGATAAATGTACGAGTTTTGTTATAGTTGCCTGTTTGAGAATATACACCCCGCGCAACGGAATCTTCACATTTGAATAAGCAATATTTGTTTTCTGATAAAATGGAGAGCCAAACATGTAGTATCTCTTACCTACTTTTCGTACGATTGCCGTGTCATCACCGAGACATGTATAATCAGAAAAAAGCTTCCGCATGGTTGATTTTCCTGCTCCGGGAGGACCGACAAAAACGTATCCCAAGTTGTTATGTACCAATGCCGATCCGTGAAGAATGAGCCCTCCGTGCTTTTTTAATACGGAACAGGCAATATTTCGAAAATACATATTAAATTTTAAAAATGGCAATCGTTGTATTGGGTAATCAACTACATATGGAAAGGTTATCGCCCGTTCTCTACCTTTACGTCGAAGATACTTTACATATTTTCGTTTAAAAAAATTTGTGTATCTTATAGTAGGAAAACGCAAAGAAAAACATATATCAGCAACCGTCATGGATATATCGTGTTGCATAGCTCTAATATAAATAGAAACAACATTTATACTGATTGTCGTACAAGGTGGCGAAAGACCATGTGGGTATTCTAACATCAGACGTCACGCTCTTAAATAAGTCCAATGAATAACCATCAAACAGCACTGTCACTCATCACTCCCTATGGCGGGAAGCTGATTTCGCTTGTGGTTGATAAAGAAAAACGCGCAGAATTGCTCGCCCGCGCCATCAACATCCCGTCATATCAGCTGTCTGAGCGGTCTATGCAAGACTTGGAATTACTCGCTACGGGGGCATTTTCACCGCTCTCCACATTCATGACTCGCAACGACTATCACCGTGTTATTGAATCCATGCGGTTATCCAATGGGACGCTGTTCCCGATCCCCATTACACTTCCACTATCAAACGACCGGTCTATCCTTAAAAATAAGAAAATAACACTCCGCAACCAGTTCAATGAAATTATCGCCGTCATGTCCGTTCAGGATATATATAAAAGAGATTTTAAGAAGGAATGTCAACTGGTATACGGAACAACGGATCCGACCCATCCGATGGTATCGGAAATGTGTCACTGGCCTGATTATTGCGTTTCCGGACCAATACAGGTTATCAACCTTCCCCACTATTATAACTTTTTTAACCTCCGTCAAACACCCGCATCGCTACGCATCATATTGGAAACATACGGAAACAATAATGTCGTTGCCTTTCAAACGCGAAATCCCATGCATCGAGCCCACGAAGAGCTTTGTAAGCGCGCAGCGGAAAAGGTACACGGGACACTGCTCATTCATCCAACAGTCGGAATAACAAAAATAGACGACATTCCATACATAACCCGCGTCCAAATTTATAACACTATGTATCAAAAATACTTCCCTCACGACAAAACGGTGTTAAGCATTCTTCCGTTGGCAATGCGGTTTGCGGGCCCACGCGAAGCGGTATGGCACGCCATAATCAGACGAAATTACGGTGCTAATTATTTTATCGTCGGAAGAAATCACGCCAGTCCCGGTGTCAATATTCAAGGGAAACAGTTTTATGCCCCTGACGCTGCTCAAAAATTAATACAGAGCGTAGCAGCTGAAATTGGAATCAAACCATTACTATTCAACGAGCTTGCATACAACCGTTCGCAAAAAAAATACACAGAATCTTATTCTATTTCAAAAAAAAATAAATTTTCGGCTCTTTCCGGAACGGACGTGCGCAACGTATACCTAACCGGCCGCAAAAAACTACCGGGGTGGTTCACCCGTCCGGAAGTTGCAAAAATTCTTGCCGATTCGTATATCCCGCTTCATAAAAAAGGGTTTTGCGTCTGGCTCACGGGGCTCCCTTGCGCGGGCAAATCTACCATCGCTGTATTATTACAAAATCTCATTCAGGAATCCGGAAGAGAAGTCTCATTGTTGGATGGCGATGTTGTGCGCACGCATCTTTCGAAGGGTCTGGGATACTCGAAAGAAGATCGTGACACGAATGTATTACGAATCGGATTTGTTGCATCAGAGATAGTCCATCATAGCGGCGCAGTCATATGCGCCGCTATAAGCCCATACGAACAAACTCGACAGCAGGTTCGTTATTTTATGCCGCATGGATCTTTTATTTTAGTGTATGTTGATTGTCCGCTAGCTACGTGTGAAGCGCGGGATACAAAAGGATATTATCAAAATGCTAGATCAAATAAAATAAAACATTTTACCGGAATAAATGATGCGTATGAACCGCCACTAATCCCGGAGGTTCATCTCCATACGCTCGATAAAACGCCGCAAGAATGCACTGACATGATATTCAATCATCTAAAAATGTGTGGGCTTGTTGCCAAATAACTATATATTTCTAACGGGACATTCTCTCTGTATATTTTACATAAGTCTGAAATAAGACACTGTTGAGAGCACGACAGTAAGGTAAATATATTCTATGGAAAAAAGCCACTTCTCATTCTTTTTTACGGTAAACAAGTATCCTAATACAGCAAACACTGTCGTAAAGAGGGCCAACCAGCTCTTGGGATATAAGGGAAGAATCCAGCTTATGAGAATTCCCATTAATATGAAGCTTGTTACAATAAAAAAACCGATAATTTTTTTTCCAAGAGTGAGACCCAGCACTGTCGGCAACGTATCGATTTTATTGACTTTATCCCCCTTGTAATCCTTAATGTCCTTCATTGTCGAAGCAAGCGCATATATTAAAAATATAAATAAAGAATAGTGCCACGGCATCAAGGCAAAAGTCTTTGAGTTGGCGACCGTTGAGAAGCCAAAAAGAACCGCCAACACACTACAGAGCCCGATAATGGCGTTTGGAATAAAAAGAAATCTCCTGAGCCTTAGTGGTGGCGCCGAATAGATGAACGAGTAGGCTACCATATAATATAGTATCATGTTTGCAGCCGCGAAGTTAATCAAAGATGCAAAAATTAAAGATAATATAAAAAAGATTGCAGAATATAGCTTATAATTTTCTCGGTCGATAAACTTCTTGACCAGAGGCCTTTGTTGATTTGATATTTCATCGATTTGTATATCAAAAATATCATTAATTTGTACTGCAAAAAGCCAGGCAAAAGCCATTGAGAGAATTGCCGGTATTATTTTCAGAACATTAAAGGAATAAGAAGCACCGGGATCAAACCGGTAAGCAATAAACATCCCAAAAAATGAAAGCGTGGCATAGTGAATCAGTCGAAACGGTCTGATGTTTCTGATTAACGTCACAATGATCACTCTGCTCACTCTGAACCGTCTAATATTAATAAGCTCAAAAGATTTCTCAAAAAACTGAATCCTCTCCCTTTTCTTATACATTGATAAATAAATCGGAATAAGCACAAGCATGATATAGATTAAAGAATCCACGTATTCACGAGGGTACGACATTGTTGGGGGAAATCCCAAGATAGTCTTCAAACCTTTGTAAAATACAGGCATTGCCATATAAAAGAAGGCGATGCTGTAGCCCCCTAAACCGGCTAATACTGTTTTAAACCAGTTTCTGGTTTTATTGGCAACATAGAGGCTGGCAAGGATTACAACTAGAATAATTTCGATTCTTATGCCTATTGTCGCCTCCCGACCGAAGGGACTTGTACCGTAAAATGTGAGGAACTTCTGTAGAGGCTCCTTATACACGTACGTCATACGGAAGGCACGACCAAAATATATTATCGGGTCAACAAGCGGTGGAATATAAGTCACAAACCAGGAACAAACCAAAAATTTCGATATTTTATCAATACCTTCTCGCGATAAAAGTTTAAGAAAAAGCGAAAAGGTGAAAAAAAGAGAAAACCAAAACAGAGAATACTCCATATGAACGTCTAGAGGAATTATCCACTTTGACCATTCCGAGTAGTTTTCCAAAAAGTCGCGAATAAGAACGATCGAAATCAGTGAGATTATCCATAGCCACGGATGGGTTTTTATGTGACTGGGCGCGACAAAGATGTAGCTGAGAAGATCAAGCTTCCTGTTCGTCCATTTGGTCTTTAACGCGACAAAGGCAATCAGACCAAAAACCGAAAAAGCGAGGATAAAATTTAAGAATTGATGAGTCAATGTTGACATGCACAATGATGTAAATTAGTATTTGAACCATGCTTCTTCGCTTAAGCACGGTCCTGCGTATCAATAATACACTTATCCAAAAAGAACACAACGGAACGATCTATATCGTAGATCCGGTGACGGAGACCATTCATACACTTAATGAAACCGCCACATCCATATGGAAGTATTTACGCAAGCCTCGATCTGTGCAAAATATTATTCATATGGTTACAGATGAATTTGACGTTGATTATGCACAGGCAAAAGAGGATATTATTAAATTTTTAACCGTTTATCTCAACAAAAAGCTACTCAACACAATTGATGGCTGAAGAAGCATGAGAGGCTCTGACATTCAAATCCCGTTAGCAAGACCTGGTTTGAATCACGATCTTTTCAATTTTTGTCGCGGGCTTACTATATGTCTTTTTTTGAGAACTTATCTTTTTCATATATTATTTCCTCCTTTCCTAATACACATTTATATATAATAGTATATTAAGTTACCCCATTAAGGCCTGTCAAGATGAATGTTTCAGCTATTATCACCGCGAATGATTCATCAATAAGACTCGACGCATGTCTCAATGCATTGGCTCGACAAACGACACGCAATGACGAGATTATCATTGTCCACAACGGAAAACAACCAAAAACGCTAACAAAAACGTCCCGCCCCTTGCTGGTTTGGTTATCTTCGTCCGACAATCACATGCTGAAAATCAAAAATGCCGCCGCAAAACAGGCAAAAGGGGATGTGCTCCTCTTTATAAACGACGACTGCATTATCCCGAACGGATACATTGCTTACATAAAACACGTGAATAGAATAGACCAACGAACTCTGTACCAGGGAAAAAACCGATTTGTATTTCCCAAAAGCAATTGGGTGGGTGACGTATTCAATGCCATGGATACGTACTCCTGGGTCCAAACTAAGAAGCAACTTGCCTGGAAAAACGGCCGGCACCTGACCTATCTTCATAGTGAGTGTTTTTGTCTAAAGAAAGCAACACTTCGGCAACTTGCGCAATGGTTTTCGCCAAAAACTATACCTCTGGACGACGGAGCTGTTCTTTGCATAGCGCTTCAGCTCCTGGGGTATACCATTCAATATGCACCACAACTTGATATTCGACACTATAAAGATAATTTAACGTCTCTCTCTTTGTATAAAAAGGCATATATGCAAGAAGCGAGTAGGGGTCTATTGGAAAAACGGTTTACAGTTGATCTAAAAATCAAACGACTGTTCCCCCAATACGACTCGTCCCGTGTGTCACTGTGGGAAGAGGAAGCATATATCATATGCGCGCTTTCACATAAATCTTTTATATTTTTGATCTTCATAGCCGGATTTCTTGTGATCCGGCGTTTATGCCGTTGGTTTGGATCGTTGGTCGCACGGTTGTGCGTCGTCTCACCGACTTCTATAATGCACTCGACGCAAGGATAAACAAAAAAATTAATACCGGCTATGAACATTTTCCGTTCTTTGCTTTTGTTAAGCGCCTATATTATGCCCTGGATCAGATTGTCCCCAGAAGAACAGGTGCTCCTGGAGTTGAGTAATAACGCGGCCGCGGCGAAAAAAACATATGCCGTAGTACAAAAATTGGCCGGTCTCATTGATTGGCAACAACTTTTAGCACTCATTCGGCAAAACCAGCTACAAGCAATTTGTAAAGATTCTTTTAATTCTCCTGTATTTCAATCGGTTGCCCCAGAAGAATTTATGCGACACATGATTGCAGATCAGCTGGCCATACAGCATATGTCAGCCATAAAAAAACAGACGACTGCGGATATCGTCCGCTCACTCACAAATGCAGGCATACGATTTGTCATAATGAAAACGCTTCCGCATGAACATGTGCTTTTCCAAGCGCCGATTAAAATCCCTGGTGACTTGGACATCCTTTTACCTGTTTCTGCTGTCAAATTAGCCGCAGGTATCCTCACAAAATTGGGGTACAAATGTTTCTGGAACCACAAAAAGACCATTAAAAATGCGCTCATACATCAAGATTTCTATGCTCCGTTGAGTGAACATATATTTATAAGAGGTAATACAACCGTAGAGCTTCATACTGCTATCGTTAATTCATCCAGCTTTACTAGTCGAATTCTGTCCGACTACAACAATCGGCTTCTCACACAAGAATTATATAATCAAAAACAACACAGACTATACCACGGTATTCCTGTGTATATATTTTCACCCACTGCGTTGTTTGTAAGCCTATTCGTACACCTTTTATACCAACATAACCTCCAATCAGCGGTTCGTTACTACGAACTGTTCCGCGTTGTTCGCACATATAAAAAATCCATACGCTGGGACGAAGTACTGAGACTTATTCGTACGTATCACTTGATACCATACTTTCACTGGTTTGCGTGTTTATTCAATGACCTATTCCCCAATTCCCTCCCCAAGGACATCCTGCAATCAGCTCTAAAATACAGAGCCTCCTTCCGGTTGCCTCAACGTATACTATATTCCATAATGAAACAAAGGCTTTTCCATCCATCTGATCTTCCCTTTAAAGACAATGAGAAGCGCATCTGCTGGGCCATAATGAACAAGCAAATTTTTTCGTCCGCAGTCTCTTCTCTGCGACGAACGTCCATCATCCCTCCATTGTGATAAAATCTATAAACGAAACTATGCACCGCCTAACACGTCTATTCTTACAAAGAATAAAGACCTTAAGCCCAATACACGTTCTTGTATTGCTCATACTAGTGGGGTTAACTATTTTCGTCGTAAAATTTTACGGTCGAAAACCAACGGAGCGGATTATTCGAATTCAGGTCGTCGGTAAATCATGGACTCAAAATTACAATAATTACGCCGGGTATCGGCCGCCGTTTTGGTTAAGTGAAAACATTCAGGTGGGTGACGTGGAAACCACGGTCAACGGCTGGAGGTCTGGAGAAATCATTGCCATTGAAAAATATGATCGCTGGGGCACAGATGTTGATTTGTATCTCACGGCCAAACTTCAAGGAGAAATTAACGGCCGGACGAATAAATTCATCTACAACAGCAAGCCGGTCGAAGTGGGAGCCTTCATAGAGCTTCATCTCACGCGGGCAGACGTGTTGGGACAAATCATTGATGATAACGTACCCGAAAAGGGATATCCGGAAAAAGAAATTGTCGCTACAGTAAGAGTCAGAAATGAAGATCCTTGGGTCGTTGAAGCTCTGCGTGTAGGAGACACCATGCTCAATGGTCCGCAAAAAAAACAAGTTGCTGTTGTGGAAACTATTTCCATAGAGCCCCCCACAAGTGCGATATTTCTATCTGACGCAACAATCGACAACCCACCAAACAATACGTTTCTCTCCATAGATCCTCGGGCAAAAGATGTCGTGATGAAGGTGCGCCTACGAGCACAACACCACGACAGCGGGTGGTACTTTGGGGGACATCAGAGTATTAAAATCGGACAGCAAATCTGGATATATTTTTCTCAAGTGAATGTTATGGCCACAATTCAATCAATACAAGATGCCCCGTCTCTATAGACTCATATCAGAACACCTATTTTTTTTATGGACGCTGTTGTCGTACGTTCTTCTTTTTTTTATCTATAACGAAAAATCTTATATCATCACGGTCCTTCTTTACGGGATTGTACTTTTTTTGTATTTCAAGCGTCCTCCCTTGGAAACCCTCTTTTTTATGTTATTATTTGTGCTTCCTTTTCAACGGGGAATCCGCGGATGGAATATTTCCGTCGTGACTGCCGGGCCGGAACCATGGATGTCCGCATATGCCTTCTATTTTGGATTTTCGCTGAAACTTATTTTCTCCTTTGCCATCCTTTTGCTCTTGTTTTTATCCCCAATAAAGACCCCGTTGACCAAAAAAGGGGAGGGCTTTTTGTGGATTCTTGCATCCTTCTTTGGATGGGCTCTGTTGTCCGTTGTTGTCACCGGTGGTTCTACGGTGAGCTGGCTTGGGTTAATTTCCCTTATCATTCCTTTATCTGCCTTTTTTTCCGGACGGGTTCTTTTCGTCAAGGGAGAAACCCGATTTCATGCCCTCGAGGTGTTCATTGCGGGACTTGCATTCCTTGGGCTTATTGGAGCCAAACAGCTTCTCTCTCAAAGGCCTATCGGGTTGTTTTTAGAAGATAACGCGTTTCGTAATGTAATGGGATTTTTTACTGCTGATGGAGCACAACTCTATCGAGTCTCCGGCCTCTTTGGACATCCAACGTTTTTTGGAAGCTATCTGTCTCTCGTTATACCGATTGCCTCTGCATTAACGGCGCTATCCTTTATACAAAAAAGGCGTAATTATGTTGCTGTTGGTTTATTTTCACTCACAACCATATTGGGGTTGCTCGCACTCTTCGGAACACTCAGTAGAAGCGCGTGGATTGCCACTGGCGGCGCGATCGCCCTATTGGTGGTGGTAAATCTCGAGACCTTTCGTAGATTCTATAATAAAATATCTCTCGCACTTCTCATATTTTTCCTTTCATTGTTTGTCTTGTTTGGAGGAACTCTTCTTGATCGGCTAACATCATTGAACGCCATATGGTCTCAAGGAACCGGAGTTGGACGGATATACCTTTTAGAACAAGCGTTCTATCAAATATCAAAATTTTCCTTGTTTGGCGTAGGGCTAAATCGGTTTACCGAGATTATGTCAGCTCAAGATCTTCCGGTTGTTGTCCGGAATTTTCTTTTTCCTGTACACAATACATTTCTTCTCTTTTTTTCGGAAACGGGCATCCCGGGAGGGTTGCTTTTTATCATATTTGCTATCGGTATTCTTTACTCTACACTCCGACGGGCAACGAAATCTCTGATCTCTTTTAGTGTTTGGGTTAGTGCAGCAACATTTATGGTTAATTCCCAATTTCATACATTATTTCATCAAGACCCGTCTCTCGATATGTTTATGGTCCTTCTGGCATATCTCTCTGTCATATGAACCAGGGATTATCCATCGCAATCATTACAAAAAACAACCCACAAAAACTTGCGAGGTGTCTGCAAAGTGTCGCTCGGCAAACGATTAAGCCGCATGCGGTTCTTGTTGTCGATAACGACATAAATAAAACAGCGTTTCCTGTTATAAAATTGTTCCAAAAAAAAATATCAACCCTCATATATATATATGAACCAAATACCACTGTTCCAGACGCACGAAATAAGGCTATCGCTGAGTGTAAAACCGCGATCATTGGTTTTACAGACGATGATTGCGTTTTGGACCCCTTATGGACAAAAGCGGTACTACTCTCCTTGACCAACGCGGGTGCATCATATGTTATAGGAAGGTCTCTTCTTTTTAACCCAAAAAACGTCGTCGCCCAGGCCTTCCAAACACGAAACAACTACTGGTTTTTGTACGAGTTAAAAAAACACAACGGAATTCCATCTCCCTTCCTTATGGATACCAAAAACGTTGCCTACAAAAAAAACATACTCGTAACAAAGCGGGTGTGCTTTGACCCTTCGTTTCAGATCTTCGGATATGATTCTGCTGACACAGACTTGGGATTTCAATTGACATCCAAAAAGATCAGGGGCGTCTACAACCCCCGCATGGTGATCTCCCACGAGGAAACGCCGACCGTCTGTTTGTTAATAAAAAAAGCATATTACAGAGGAATGCTCGCAATGCAATTGAGCCAAAAATGGAACCTAAAAGGAGAGTTTATTCACCTTCCGGATCGCCGGGCACTTTATTTTCTCCGAAGGATTAAGCTTTGGCCAGTTGAATTTCGCGCCATGCTAAAAAACACAAACCTCAACGTATGGAAAAAAGTTGTAGTTTTTTTACTCATCAAACTCCATGATTTTCTATTCTTGCGGGGGTTTGTTCGTCAAGCCGGGCTCCGTAACGTTGACATCGAATGGTACTCCTCGAGAATTGACAGGTAAAACGCATCTAACGATTCAGCAGACCGTCTCCATGAAAATTCTCTTTCCGCGAGTCTGCGTGCATTTTGTCCTAAAACCCTCCTTTTTTTGGCGTCTGTTAACAACCGTAAAATAACGCGAGCAAATCCGATGGGTTCTTCCGGTGCTGTCTCTCCAATGGGATAGTCCCTGAATAACCTCGCCAGGTCTCCCGTTGCGTTGGCAACAGTCGGACGTCCGGCAGCAAGATAGTCACCAATTTTATTCGGATAACGATTGGTATTTATCTCTCGATTCGTGTATGGCAGCACCATCACGTCTCCACATGCCATTAAAGTAGAAATGTGATCATGAGCAATAAAACCATAATGCCGTATTCTTTTCTTAAATCCGCTGATTCTCACAACACTATCAAATTCTTCCATGTGTCGACCAATAATAATTGCGCGGGCCCTGTCGTCTTGCGTCATCACTTCTACAATCACTTTACCCAACAGGCGGGCGTCATATGGTGCGTTGCCAACATAAACCAATATATGATCACGGATAGAAAATCCATATTTTTTACGTTGAGTTGCTTTTGAAAGCGGCACAATTTCGTCAACGCTTGACCCTGGCGGAACGATCGCTGTGTGGCTTTGTAAAACGCCGAATCGCCGCGCTCTTTGAAAAAGAGCACGGCTTATGACGCTTACACCATCGCTGTTACGATATACAAATTTTTCCAAAATATCATCCAGCCATCCAACTGTCGTTCCCCACAGGCCCCCACGATAACTCCCAAGCCCTCCCCATCCCCAAAGGTCAGCCCAATCTGCGACATATGGTCGCCGGTAGAGAAACTTATGAATGAATGCCGGAATAAACACGGATGGCCGGTGACCAAATCCATGTACCACGTCATAGCGGTGACGCAAAACATGAACAGTCCTACCAATTGTTTGAAACGGGCTTGTTCCGTTGTGTCGTATACGATGGGGTAGGGGACAGGCAATTTCTATGACAACAACTCCATGACGTTTGGTTTTTCTTTCAAATAAACCCGGCTTTTTGTTTGATGCCAACAACGTGACTGTGTGTCCTAATTTCACCAATTTTTTTGCCAAAGAAAAACTACGGATAAAACTCCCCCCCTCATCAACCACCTCGTAGGTAAGCATAAGAATATTCATACGTTTGTCAGGTATAATACCATTGTTCCAACAATAAGATCTATGACGGTTCCCTTCAAAAACATCCTCGGTGTTCATATTTCGGCAATCAATTATCATTCTTGTCTTCGCCTGATTGAATCAGTGATCACGTTAAGAAAAAAGGGGTATATTTGCGTTGCTGCCGTTCACCTCGTTGTGGAATGCCAAAACAATCCTAAATTATTAGACGGCGTTAATAAGGCAACCCTTGTAACACCAGACGGAATGCCTTTGGTTTGGTTGCTAAAATTACATGGATGTAAACACGTTGAACGGGTGTATGGCCCCATATTAATGTTGAAACTGTGTAGCCTTGCACAATCAAATAATTGGAAAGTTTTCCTTTTGGGCGGCTCTCTTGGACAAGGTGCCGCAATGATTTCACGTCTTGCTCTTCTGTTTCCAAAACTTAGACTCGTCGGATCATTAGATACACCGGTAAAAATATTTAGTAAGAAAAAAAACGGTCAAATTATTAATCAAATCAATAAACATAAACCTCACGTGGTGTTTGTGGGGTTAGGTTGTCCTCACCAAGAGTTGTGGATGATTAATAATCACAATAAAATAAATGCTAACACGTTAATCGGAGTCGGTGCTGCTTTTAATCTATTAGCCGGAGTAGAAAAACAGGCACACCCACGGGTGCAACGGTTGGGCCTCGAATGGCTCTACCGTCTTTGTCAAAACCCACGAAGGCTTTGGTATCGGTATGCGATCGGTAATATTCATTTTATGTTAGCAATACTGGTCAAGCCGCTTTGGCAAAAACTGCGTCATGGGCTTCGCGATTACAGTCCCTTTTTTGATCGATAATTTTCATAAAATATGGTACCAAATTTTTTATTCCCTTTGACAGACAGGTGTCGAGCCCCCGGCGGATTCTTATCATCAACAACGTTAAAAAGACCTTCGCCCTCGCCTGCTTCATCTCTGTCAATCTGGCTTCCAAGAATATTGTTGTCTCCCGATGGCGTTTCCATGCTGAGATAATTACTCCTGGTAAGGAGGATGTCCTTCAAGACTTGGTGCAAACGCATGCTACCTTCTTGGCAAGGATATTTTTGAACAATCCCACATTCCACCGGGGCCAGGGTGGTGAAATTGGTAAATTGATATAATTTACCAAGACTATCCATATAATCCAACATTTTAACTACTTTTTTCTGATTATAGACAATTACTTGCTCCTGGTTATAAGGATTTGTGGGCCAAACACGAAAAACATCATTTGTTTCTCCCAAAAACATAAGGTGTTTTCCTATCGCGGTGTTCCTTACGAGGGGGACATGTTGATTAATAAATCCACCGAGAAATCTTATGTTTAAATATGCGTTATTTCTGTAAAGCGTTTCGTTTTTTACTGAAAATAACTCGGCAACAACGTTTTCAAATAAATCGTTCTCATAAAATTGCCATACGACGATATTTGGACGAAGCCGCTCGACAACATCGATAAACCGCGCCAACTCCTGGTCATTTCCAACTCCTCCTGTCGCCACCCGATACAACACCACGCACTGATTTTTTTCAGAAGCGTACAGCTTCGAAAATATGGCAGCATAAGACTCCCCTCGTTTTGTCCAAGGGGCAAACGTATAAGAATCGCCAAGAAATAAAATTTTTTTGCATTCCTTATCGCTTAAACCCTGGCTATTAAAAACTTCTGGCTTATTTGTGACAAGCTCCTCTTCCGGCGCTTCGCAGTTCTGAGGGAACAACTCACAGTAATTTTTCCCCCAATAAATATATCGCGGCGAATAAATGGTTCTATCAAGCGTCCAATCAGAATAAACAGGGGACATGCCTATATTTGTGATCTCAAGGATTGTGTTTATAGCAACAAACGACCCTGCTACACCTAAAATTGCCGACACCACTAGAAGCCCTCTCTTTATAAGCATCGATATTGCCAATTGGCCAATAAAAAAATTTTTTGGTCTCATTTGTTACCGGGTAAAATCTTGCCACCGTTTCTTTTTTTGTAAAATAGAAGATATTTGCTGATATCTAGTTTTTGAAAATGTTGTTCCATGTAATTGCCCGAGTCCCAACGTGCAGTCTTTATGACCCGGCGGCCTGGATGTTGTACACGCCGCAAAGGCTTCTTTCGCTTTTCCGGCGTTACCTGCCGCGAGATAAAAATATCCCTCTTGCGCTTGTACCCAGTAATCGTCCGGTAATAGTAATTTCATAGACCGCATAAGATGTTGTGCATCCGACGCGTTGCCTGCGAGCAATAAACTATCTATTTTGTTTTGAAGACGAACGACAAGATTATTTCGTCTTTCATAATTAACTTCATTCACGGCGGTCATTTGTTTTGCATAACTATAAACATCTTTAGGATTGCCCTCGTCAATAAGTTTTTCTATCAACAATATCGCCGCATGTGTGCGACTTTTGTTTGCCCAATTTCCAACTTTGCTGTTGGGGCTATCAAGATAATCCATAAGCAATTCTGCTGTCGTTTTCTTTGAATTCAGATCTTCATACCACGAAGGTGCATACCGCCCGACCCATGAGACCATATCCATGGCGGCCTCCTGCAATTTTTCTGTGATGATGAGGTCGCGTGACGCGACAACATTTCCCAATTCCATCATCTCTATCGAGGCCTTTTTACGTAGCTCCCAATCAAGATTAGACAGATTTTCAGGAAATACATGATATAGCGCAAAGACTAACAGGGCTTTTTCTGATGCCGCAGAATAATTTCCGTTATTTTCATCATTTTTTGATTGATCCACAAGCAGTAATCCAACATCTTTCCATAGTTGATTTTTCATCCATGGAGCGAGCAATCCGATTGCACGAACGTGTTTGGCCACATCGGCGGATTCCCCCGATCGAATGGTTTCAACCAGCGCACTAAGCCACTCACGAGCGTAGGCGTCTCTATGTTTACCCAAATAATTACCAGGGGTTGGGATCAGATTGTCAAAAAAGAATAGCGCCTCCTGGGGTTTCGCACGAAACCGGAGGAATGCCGGTTCATGCCGGTTAAGCGCCCACGCGTCTTCTTCTTGTGCGCGCATATACCATTGTCCCGCCTCGGCCCATCTTCCCGCTTTATAAAGTCCATCTCCCAGATCAAGCATTAAACCGGAAAGCTCTTTGCGTTCTGCGTAGTTTTCCTCGTGTCCCTGTTTGGAAGAAATTATTAATCCGGCCCGGTCCCACGACCCTTGTAGAATTAAATTCTTTGCCGCTTCAAATGCTGTTTTCCCCCAGGGATCGATTTCAATTAGAGTTTCGCGCGCGCGCGCATTACGAAGCACATCATTCTCCGCGGCCGCAAGCAATGAAAAAATCTCCGGGTTGGCTTTATGAAAAAAAGCTAAAATCCTACCGGTCAGCGCCGTAATTTGCATGGGCCCTTGGGAAGCAAGCGCGTCTTTTGCGGCGCCAGCGTTATATGGGGCCAGTCCAAACGCAAATGATTTATTGTTTGCTGCTGTGGCCACAATGCTACCGAGAGACGAAAAATAAAATGCCGCCAACACAATCAGGGCAATTTCAGTGGCTCCACGCGTTGATCCCTCCTTATGAATGCTGGCATCATGTTCAATTAACAAGCCAAGTGTCGCACAAAGCAGTATCCAGACCGCGACATAATCCATGGTGAACTCAAAAAATCCATAGAAAAAAACTAGGACCGCCCCTGATAGTAATAGCGGCGCACCGTCGTTGTCTTTGGTTGATGACAAGCCAAACCATGCTTCTCGAAGCATGATATAAATCAAAAACAAAAAAATTAATGTCCCCACGAATCCAATTTCTGTTGTTGTTTGCAGCGGAAAGCTATGGGCAAACCATGACCACGAATTCGGGCGCGACTGTAGCCGTTTCGACTCCAAATAAAACGTCCCCGGGCCGCTCCCAAAAAGGGGACGCTCTTTTATCGCCTCAATGGATTGCCCCCAGTACTCCCACCGCCCGTCCTGCAGGAGCGATGATTTTTGAGTCTGGCTCGCAAGTCTCGCCATTAAGCCGCTGCCCTGTGGTGCTCCACGAAGAGAAACAAGAGAAACAGTGAGGAGGGCCGCGACAGAAGCCGCCGCGACAGACAGCCCAACCCTTCTTATTAATTGACTTTTGCTTCCTACGACAAGAAATAAAAGGTAAAAAACAAGAAGAACCCACGCCCCGCGGGCAAAGGTGAGAAGCATGCCAACACTAAATAACCCAAGCGCCCCAAACACCCAAGTGTTTTTTTTCTTTTCAACCAACCCAATCGCGACGGGAAAGATAAATAACAACAAATCTGCCAGATGGTTGTGTCCGTAGTTGGCATAAAGCAGGTTCATGGGCGGCAAAAGCCGGGCAAAGGAAGGGTAGAGAAGAAACACAAATGAAGCGCTTGTTGCTACTACCCCAACAAATAGAAGTCCCCGGGCAAACAAATCAACTGGACTCCCCTTGAGGGGGCTCGCTGTTGAGACGTTGCCGCGGGGCTCTGAAGCAACCGCGTGAAACATCACATAGACCAAATATCCCTCAATCAGTCGCATTGTTGCGCTGATAGAATATCCCGCGCTATCGGAAAAAGGAATCAATATAATGAAATACACGATAAGCGCCGACCACAAAAATCCAGTCGGGCGGGAGAGTGGCTGGAGATCGAGCTTGCCCCTTTGATAATACCGCGCCCCATACATCGTCAGAATCCCCAACGCCCACCACACATCGACAAGCGGCTGCTTCCCGTCTCCTAAAAATAAAGACGCCAGAAGAAAGAAGAAAAAAATAACAACTTCTCCATTGTTTTGAAAAACAGATAGGGCTTGTTGTAAAAACCTTTTTATGTTGCCCTTGACAATCATAGTAAAACTTTCTAGGATGTGGATAAGTTATCCACGCCTCCTTCTGCCCACGTCACGCGCTAATCAGATTATTTTATCACGTGCTCATCACATATGGATCTGGAAAAACTCTGGAAAACGTGCCTTGCGGAAGTCGAGCTTTCTGTCTCTCGCGTTGCTTTTCATACCCAATTCAAAGGGTCTTCTCTTTTGTCTCTTGCGAGCAGTGTTGCAACCATCGGTATCCCCAATGCGCCCATACGGACGCTCGTTGAATCGCGCTATTACAGCCTCATCAAAAGCATCCTTGACCACCACACCAATGAAAATGTGAGCCTGGTGTTTGTGGTGGCCGCCAAACACAACCGCCTTGAGGGTGACGACGCTGGCCCATTATTTTCCACACAAAACGCTTCCTCGTTTGTTCCGTCGACAATCGGGCCGTTGGATGCGGCCCGACGGCTCCATATTCGGGCTGACGCCTCGTTTGACAATTTTGCCGTATCCACCACCAATCAGCTGGCTTATGCCGCCGCCACCGCCGTCGCCAAAAATCCTGGCGGCGCGTATAACCCCTTATTCCTTTATGGTGGCGTCGGAGTGGGGAAGACGCACCTCATGCACGCCGTAGCAAACGCCATTCTTGCTAAAAAGCCCAACGTTAAGCTCGTCTATTGTATGGGAGAGGAATTTACCAACGAAATCGTTGAGGCCATCCAAACAAAAACCAACCGCCAGTTTCGACAAAAATACCGCACGGCACAGCTTTTTTTGGTCGATGACGTCCAGTTTATCGCCGGCAAACAACAAACCCAGGAGGAATTTTTTCACACCTTCAACGCGCTCCATCGCGAGGGGACACAGATCATCCTCACGAGCGACCGACCGCCGTCAGAGATTGCCAAACTTGAAGACCGGCTCCGCAGCCGGTTCGAGGGGGGATTGACGGTGGACATCGCCCCGCCCAACTTTGAGCTACGGGTGGCAATCGTCAATATTAAATCAGCGGCTCTCGAAATCACGGTTCCTTCGGAGGCCGCCCAACTTGTTGCGGCCAACCTGACCGACACGAGGGCCATCGAGGGATTTTTACGAAAACTTACCGCGCCGGGCGTTGGGCCGGCCACCCCGGAGCTCGTCGCGTCGCTGTTGGGATCCAAGGCGGTCGTGGGGAGCGGCGGCATCGCCAAACACGACAAGCGCGTACCACCACAAGAGGTTCTGGAGGTGGTTGCCAACTATTTCAGCATCAAACCAACCACGATCAAAAGCCCCAAGCGAGACCGCCCCATCGCAAGGCCCCGGCAAATCATTATGTATCTGTGTAAAACCGAACTGGGACTAACGCTTGAGGACATCGGCGGCCTTCTTGGGGGCCGCGACCACACCACGATCATGCATGGGGTTGAAACCATTACTCAAGAGCTCTCCATCAACGAGCGTCTCCGCACAGACGTAGAGGGGATAAAGAAGCGGTTGTGGGCATAAGTCCGTTTCCCTGGCCCAACATATCCACTTTTCCACATTCGCCCGCCCCTTATCCACATCTTTATCCACAAAGAAACTGCGTGTTTTCCACGCCCCTCGCCCCGCCTTCTCCTTGTCGTTGACACCCGCACGCAAACGTCGTACACTTTTCCACGCTCGTTACTTACTACTACGACGAATAAATAAACAATGAAAGTCTCTATACTTCAAGAAAACCTTGTAAAGGCAGTAACCCGGACGAACAGAGTTATTTCAACGAAGCCCCTTCTCCCTATCCTCTCTCATCTTTTGATAAACGCAACGAAGGAAGGGCTCTTGATCACTGCCTCGTCCATAGAGACGACAGAGACGGTGTTGGTCGGCGCGAAAGTAGAAAAAGAAGGGGGTCTTTGCGTGCCGGCGAAGGTGTTCTCTGAACTTATTTCCTCTCTTCCACAGGACACCGTGACACTCGAAGAGAAGGAGGGGTCGCTTCGCGTGTCTTGTGGGGGCGTGCGGGCAACGGTTGCGGGCGTGGCTGCCGGGGAGTTTCCTCCTGCGGGCAAAGCCGTCACAAAGAAAGAAGTTCCGCTTGAGAGAGGAAGGTTGGTCTCTATTTTGTCTCTCGTTTTGTTTGCGGCGTCTACGGACGAGGGGCGGCCCTTGCTGACGGGGGTGAGAATCGTTCAAAAAGAAGAAGGGGCGCTCTTTGCCGCGACCGATGGATACCGCCTGTCGGTATATCAGTCCACGCTTGTTCTTCCGAAAGACACGAGCTTCGTTGTTCCTGGCCGTGCGCTGGGAGAGGTTTTGCGCTTATGCCAAGAAGATAAAGAGGTTAAAGATGTTTTGCTTTCTGATGCGGGGGACGGGCAGCTGGTGGTGGCGGTGGGAGATACCACCATTATTACCCGCCGGATAGAAGGAGAGTACCCCAACTTTGAAAAAATTATCCCCTCCAAACACACAACGACAGCAACCCTTGACGTAGAGGCCCTCACGAGGGCTGTGAAATCAGCAAGCATATTCGCCCGCGACAGCGCCAATATTGTCCGGCTTCATATTGCAAAAAACTCACTCACGATTTCCGCCAACGCCCCGCAAGTAGGGGAGAACACCGTCGAGGTGGACGCGAAAACCGAAGGGGAGGAGGGAGACATTGCCTTCAACAGCAGGTTTCTCGCAGAGCTTCTTGCTAATTTTCCAGGGAGTGATGTGGCGCTTGAAATGACCGGCGCATTAAACCCCGGGGCCTTTCGGTCGTCCAAAGATCTCGCATTCCTCCATATCATCATGCCCGTGAGAGTGTCCTCGGAATAAGACGGCGAAGGTCACTGTCTGCACTGATTAAGCGCGCCATTTAAATAGTTATATGCCTTCCCATCGCAGTACGTTTTTATTTCCGGGTGGTTTATGAGATAAAGCGCCACCGACTCGGCAAACGACTCGTGGGAGTCCCCGCCGAAATGGTATGTTGATGGGGGCACGCTTCCGCACCCAAGTTTTTGAAATCCCACAGAAAGAGGATCTTGAAACCAATCAATGTTGTGAGCCAGTTCGTGGGCAAGGAGATACGCGAGGAGTTGGTCGTCATAATTTGTAAACACGTGTTGATAGAGAATGACGTTTCCTGGGTGGGACGGCGGGGCAAAGCCACCATAGTCGCTTAGCTCAGAAAAAACCGTTATGTTAATTTTTTTTGCAGGACACGACAAGCCACAAGAGAGCACGTTTATTTGAGGAAATTTTGTCAGGACGGTCGCAAGTCGAGAAGCTTCTGTGTTGGTGATTTTTCGGCTTGTTCCTGCGCCGGTGTCAAACCCGTCTCCAAACGACAAGCAGGCAAACTCTTTTCCAGTAAAAAGCGATGGGTCGAGATAGTCTGGAGGTTGCGGATATTGTTTGTCAAATCCACCCACCCTGTCTCGTCCGCGTCTTTCGGCTTCAGCTGCGGCGTTTAATAACGAAGAGGTAATGGTGTTGGATTTTATAGACCCAACATTGAAAAACGTCGGGAGTACAAAAAGAAGCACGATCGCGACACCGATAAACACGGAGATCATGAGGGGAGTGTCGTCCCAAAAGCTGGTTTTTTCTGACCTTCTTCCGAAGGGGGAAGAGGGGGCGCCGCCAAATATCGTGTTTAAAAAATTGCCACCCATGCGCCCCCCAAGTCCCGCAAGGCCCAAGCCTGCTCCCGCCAGGGCGCCGCTTATGGCGCCCCCCAATCCACCCCCGGAAAAACCAACCTGCGGGACGCCCGGGCCCGACGGGAAAGAAGATGGGGACGCGGCCGCGGGCGAGACAAGGGAAGTTGCCATCATATAATACTGTTGCCAAGATGGGAGTTGTCCCGAAAGAGAGGCGGCAGCCGCGACAAGGCTAGCGCTTGGGGCGGCTTTTCCGTTTCCCGCCGGAGAAGAAAGGAGGAGCGCTAACCCGTCGGTTTTTCCAAAAAGAGGCAACTTTTTATCATCCGCAAGCCCGGCGTTGATAGCCATAAGCTCAAAATAATTGAGTATTGTCTCGCGGGGTCCGGCGAGAAGCGGCGCCGCGGCCGGGCCCCGAAGGACGGATCCGAGAATGTCCTCAATCACGCTGCGGGCTTGCCTCGTTCCTGTTCCGCCGCCTCCCGGTTCTTGGGCAAATTCTTTTTTTGCCCCCTCAATGACGACGCGGAACAGCTCGCTGTCCACGAAATTTTTCCCAAAGCGGAGCGTAAGGTCGTCAGTTTTACTAAGCGCCCCCTCAAGCGCCCTGGAAAACGCAGAGCGAATCACGTTTTGTTGGGCGAGAGGAGAAAGTTGGGCAAATAATGCATCCGCCGCCGCCGCGACCAATTTTTGTGCCGGTCCCTCTGCTAAATTGCTAAAAAATCGGCCGGAGGCAAGCAGGGAAGTTTCGTTGGGAATAGAGGAGGACGCGGCTTCTGCCGCGCGGGATAACGCATCGGCGCGCCTGACCGCTTCTTGTGCGGGCAACCCCGAAGACGTGACGATGTGGGTGGCGATTGTAGCGAAGTGGTCGACGTTGGGCGATCCAGCGCGCCCAAACACAGCCCTTGATACCGCCCGAACGCTCTCAATGCTGGCCACTGCCGCAGCGAGCTCTTGCCTCGCGGGCTGTGCGTCGCGAACCATCTCTCTTGCGGCGTTTTTTTGGGTGGGCGCCGTGCTAAGCGCCGACTCCATGGCGTTTGTCGCCCCGGGCCCCAACGGGTCGCTGGTAATCACGCCCTCAAGCTTTCGCGTCAGAGCGACCTCATCTATTTCTTCCGCTCCAACCTCCCGCGTTTTGGCAATCCAATTTTTGACAAGCCTCGTAATGAATGTTTTGCGCAACTCCTCGACCTTGGTGTGTTGGTCCGCCCAAGCCCCTGTGACAATTGTCTCTGCCGCGCGAAGTGAACGCGCCCTTTCTAATACATCTTTAGGGGACAACGGAGTGTCGGGCCGCTCTGCCTGAAATTGTGGTGGGTAGGTCTCAATGGCGGCCTCTGCGCTGCGAAGTGCGCGCGTCACCACGTCAACCGAAAGCCCCCCTTCTGGGTCTTGTGTAGAGAGGGTGCCATCAAGCTCTTGAAGCAGTGTTTTTCGTAAGCCCGCATATTGTCCCGCGGCCACGAGGGCGGCTTCGGGCGTTATCCTTCCAGAGGATAGGTCGTCAAGGAGGTTGTCGATAAATTCTTTTATCGTTTGTTTTTCTTCTGTTTGTTGAGCCATGATTATTGTCCGTTATTGCCCGTCACCGCCTCCACGGTAAAAAGGGGGCGGTTAGACGTGGGCAGCAGCCGCTCTTCAGATTTTATTTTTTGTGATTGAGCAATAAGCTCCTGCGGCTTAGTGGTGACCAGGTCGTGTTCAATTGGGCTTGCGATGACGCGCATGGCAGCGTGGGCTGGTCCGGCAAAAAAGAGCCCCTCGCCAATGTCAGCGGAGAGAAGGAGGTGTTTTTCTCCTTCAGAGAGAAAAAATGCCTCCGCGATGCGGTCTATGGCGGCAGGCGATTGTTTGAGAAGGACCTGTAGGCTGCTGTTTTGGATGATCGCGCGACCGAGGTCTGTGCCAAGAAAATCCTCGACGTCTTGGGATATGGTGGTGACGCCTAGATAATATTTGCGCGCCCTTTTAGCAATAGAGTTCATAAAGTAGGCCGAGTCCGGAAACTTCATCATATACCACGCTTCGTCGACAATAAGAAGCCGGCGCTTTAGGTCTCGCCTTACCTTGGTCCAGATAAAATCAAGAATGAGATACATCGCGATAGGGCGAAGCTCCTCCTCTAGGTCGCGTATGGAGAACACCGTGAGAGGGTTTCGTATCTCCACGTTGGTTTGTTGGTCAAATATTCCCACCAGGCTCCCCTTTACAAATTTTTCTATGCGGTCAGCCAGGCCCCGCGCTAGCGGTTCTTCCATGCCGATGAGCGATTTATATAAATCCTCCATGAGTGGTGGCTCGCGCCCCTGTGTTGCCGGGTCTGGCGTAATGCCACGCTGTTTGTAGGTGAGGATGAGAGCCCGGTCAATAAGTGCGTCTTCTGTGGGTGTGAGCGTCCCCATGACGACCCGGAAAAATCCGTGAAGCGCGAGGATTTTTTGATTGAGCTCGCTTTCGCCGCTTCCGGCGCGAAGAAGTGCCAGGTCAAACGGATTGATTTTTGTCGTCGTACCAAAATGAAAGCGGATATATTCGCCCCCAAGCGCGTGGGTCATGGATTCATATTCGTTTTCCGGGTCAATGATGATGACTTCGGTGTCAAACATAAGGCTGCGCATGGCCTCAAGTTTCACCATGAACGACTTTCCACTTCCGGATTTGCCAAACACCACCATGTTTGCGTTCTCTAAAGTAAACCGGTCGAAAATTATTAAACTTCCATTGTGCTCATTCATGCCGTAGAGGATCCCTTCGTTTGCAGAAAGTTCAGACGTGGTAAAAGGGAACGTGGTCGCCAGCGTGGTCGTGTCCATGTTGCGGGTGACCATTATTCTGTCTTGCCCCATAGGGAGGGTAGTCCGGAATCCTTCGTCCATAGCAAGTACGGCTTTTTTTGTGATGATGAGGAGTGATCCCATGGTGGCCTCTACCTGCTTGGTGACTTTATCCAATTCCTCTATGGTGCGTGCAGGGATTGTGATGTAAAGACCGAACTGGAAAAACCGCTCTGCGCCCTTGGCAAGCTCTTGCTGGAGACCAAGCGCGTCTTCAAGAGACACCTGGACGGACGGCTCAATAGCCCTGCCGCGTTTCATATCGGACTGTATGGTGGCCTCCATCTCACCGATTTTCCGCTTGAGATTTTCAAGAATTTCTTCAGACCGTGTGGGGTAGATATACATAGAAACATCAAGCGTATGGTTAAATGAAATAAGCGGCTCAAGCCAGTTGGCGGTGACGAACCTCGGGTAACCCACCACAAAGAGTGTTCTGTGAAATTGATCACCCACCTTGATGTGGTCAAAGTCCACTTGAATGGTGGGTGGCGCGATCATGTCTCGTGCCTCAAGGGGGGCGGCAGGGTCATGTTTGACCGCCACATCCTCGGGCATGGGGTTGATAAACTGTTTGAATGCTTTTTTTATATTCATGTGTTAATTTGATCAATCCGATTTTCATTCATTGGTCGGATTGGGTTATTGGTTAAATTGGTCGGATTAATTTGCTCCGGTTGTGGCACACCGGGGTTGTAGACAGAAAAAAATAATCGTGTAAGCTGATCGTTGGTGAGTTGTTTACCTTGGAGACCTATGCGCGAAACGAGTCGCATAATCTGATCTTTTTTTGGGGTAAGTACGGTTATGGCTTTTTCATAAATATATTCTTTGTCATACGGCAGCCCGCGGCTTTTGCTGCCAAAAAGGACTTTTGTAGAAGATCCAAGTTCGAGGCTTGAAAACGGGATGACGATATAAAATTTTTTATCGAGCACGTCCTTTTCTTTGACGGTTGATGCCACAAACGCGCGGTAGTTGGCGATATTTTTGGCAAGACGCGGGTTTTTCTGTTTCATCTCCTGGTCCTCGAGAAGCTTAAGATACGATGATATGTCTTTATGTTGAGATCGGATGAGCACTTGTATGGGAAACGACAACGAATTGAGGAGTCCCGCATATGCGTAGATGATGGCCTCTTGTTCCTTTTCCGAGAGAAGACCAAAGTTTACGGCGGTCGTGGAGATGACTATGGCACAGGATCCATCGACAAATAGAACGACGTCGCGGTCAATGTCCACGATTTCCGTGAATGCCTGCGTGGTTGAGCGGATGGGTATGATGGGTTGTGTCATGAGTAATAAGCGAATAAATGAATAATTGAATAATGAAATAATAGAATTTCGAATAAATTATTCATTAGCTTATTCGTTTATTCCATTATTCGTTTATTTCGTTATTTTTATTGCATTTGGTTTCCAAATATCTCCTTAGCCAGACGGTCTCGCTCCACCTGTTTTTGGCTTTTCGCAGTGATCTCAAGGGGTGGGGCGATGGCGCCGGCGAGTTGAATTTGAGCTTTGTCAAATATAAACGAAGCTTTAGGATCCTCAATGTCTACGACATAGGTGTTGTCCGGAAGTGGTGTGGATGCGGCGAACTGGCCGAGACGGTTGGTCTTAAGCGCCCGAAGGGGCACGTCGTTGCGGTCGCGTACCGTGATGAGCATGCCGGGGAGGAGGTTGCCGTACTGGTCTTTGATGATTCCTGTGACAATGTTAGGAAACGTAGTCAATCGGGGAAGCCCCGCCCCTGTTGCTGCTGCGGGTGAGATAACTCTGACGGTGGGGGTGGATGGGGCGGCGGGCGGTCTCATCACGGAGGCCTGTCGTGAAGGCGGGAGAGGGGTTGTTGGTTGGCGACCCTCTGCGTGCTGTCTCATTGTGAGAAGTTCCCCTTGTAGCCGTTCGCGGTCACGCATCATTTCTGATAATTGATTTTGCAGCAGGGCGACGCGATCGTGCGTCTCTGGTGATTGTGGCGCCCGCACGGGCGCCTGGGCCTGTTGCGCCGCCACCGCCACAGGAGGAGCGCTTGCGGGTTTTGGCGTTGGTAGGGGCGCTTGTTGTGGCTGTGTAGTTGGCGCAACGCGGGTGCCAACAATAGACGGTTTTTGTTTAAAAGCAAGGGCATCCGTAAAAGAAAGTCCTGGCGACAGCCTCGGCGACGGCTTGGATTTATCATGAAACAGTGCCTCAAGCCATTCAACCCAACCCGTGTGGGCGTGAATTGTTATCATGGGTTTTCCGCTCAATAATGGTGCCGTCGCCATTCTCGTTGAGAAGGTGGGATGTGGCGCGGTCATTGTGGGAGCAGTCGAACGAGGACTGGGTTTTGTTGAAGAGAAGGCCCTCATGGTTTGATCAATTATTGATGTGTGATGCGCCGAGGAGACCCGCGTCGTGGTCATGGGCAATTCGTGAGTTACGGATTTTTGTCCGGCGGAGCCGGATCTCGCTTCGCGGGACCAAACCCATTGTGTGGGGCTGTAGATGTTTCGAAAAAACGACGCAATCCAAACGTCCATGGGCCGTTCCTCGACGGGTACAAAGGCCAGGCCAAAGCCTAAAAGTCCACAGGTCACAGCAAGGGGCCATGTAAAGAAAAAAGGCAGAGGAAGCTTGTAGCAGACGTACGCCGCGATGATGCCGCCGGCCAAGTAACCGAACTGCTTGATGGTCATGTCACCGATCAGCCGAAACTGAAACGTCGTGACGTTTTGAGGAACCGGATGTTGTTCCATGAATACGAGAGATGAGCGCGTGATGAAAAACACGTGATCAGCACATGATAATCATGTGTATATCGCGTTTCTAAATCATGTGCTTATCAATGGTTGTTTATAAATAAGACGTATGAGCGTCGTAAAATCATTGTAAGCTGGATTTATGTGGGGATCAAGTATGACGAAGCGCATCAGGACCGTGAAAACTCCACTTTTTAGTTTTCACAGCTTTTGTTTTCTAAGGCCACCCCTTGCAGAGCCGCAAGGGGTGGCCTTATGTAATTAACTTTGCTCTGCTATGATTACTTCATGGATTCTGAAGCCATATCTATTCTTGAGCTTAAAAATAATAGAGAGAGCGAAGAAACACCGGAGGCCATGGAGCAAGTGTTTGCCGCCCTGGGGACTGGGGGGGCACACCGCGGATTTTTTGAGTCTCTTTTTGGCGGGGGCCACGCGGCGGCGGCGCGATGGGCGAGTTTTGAGCTGGCGTCTGTCAATAGCGCTATTCATTTTTTTATTGTTGCCCCCAAAGGGGTTGCCGTATTTTTAGAAAGTCAGCTTGCCGCACATTACCCCAAGATGATGCTCGCCCCTGTCCCTGATTACGCCCCGCACTTTTTGTCTCTTCCTCATGCGGTGGCCCACCTTACATTAGGTAACGCATATTATTATCCTCTGAAAACCTACAAAGACGTGCGCGATCTGGACATGCTCGCCGGTCTTTTGGGTCAACTCGCTCAACTCCCCAAGGGTGAAGCGGTTTCCGTACAGCTGCGTGTGGCCCCCGCGGGTTCCGGATGGCAGCAGTCAGCCGCCCGGACAGTCGCTGCGGGCATTCCGGATCTTTCATCGACCCTTGGCCGCACGAAAGCCCATCCGCACGCGCGGCTTATCGAGTCGAAAATAAATCAAACAGGCTTTACGGTCGCTTTTCGGGTCGTTGCGGTAGCGGGGGACCAGGATCGGGCTTGGTCACTTATTCACGACCTCGTCGGATCATACGGCGCATTCGCTCTTGGCGAAGGAAACAGTCTTCACGCCGCTCAACCCCCGTTTTGGCAAAAAAAGCGCACCGAGGCGGCGTTTGTCGCCCGCGCGTCCGATGGCTCTCCGAAAAACCAAATTTTTGGGGCCGCGGAGCTAGCGAGCCTTTGGCATCCGCCGGGCATGAGTCTTGCGATGATAAAAAATATCGCGTGGGGGGAGAAACTCACCAGTGAAGCGCCGGAAAATTTACCTATTTCTACCGACAGCGAAGAGGAGAGGGCACGGATTAACTTTTTTGCCCGTACGGAATTTCGCAATAAACCGGCGACGTTTGGCATCAAGAAAGATGATCGGAGGAAGCACGTGTACGTCGTCGGAAAAACGGGGACGGGCAAATCGACCATGATCGCCAACTTGGTCGTGGGCGACATGAAAAACCGCGAAGGAGTCGCCGTGGTTGACCCGCACGGAGACCTCATCGACATCATCTTGGATTACGTGCCGTCTCACCGGATTAACGACGTGGCATATCTGGATCCGTCCGATAGCGAGCATCCGTTTCACCTCAATCCTCTGGAGGTGAAAAACGAAGCATTTCGGGAGCTTGTGGCCTCCGGTATTGTCTCAATTTTTTACAAACTCTACAGTTACAGTTGGGGGCCGCGGCTCGAGTATATTTTACGAAACACCATTTTGACGCTTCTGTACGTCCCCGGGTCGACGCTTCTCGGAGTGCCGGAGCTTCTGACCAATGATAAGTATCGCGCGGGCGTGGTTGATAAGCTTCCCGACCAGGTCCTCAAAAATTATTGGGTCAATGAATTTAATAAAATGTCGCCGCAGCTTCGCAGCGAAGCGATATCGCCGATATTAAACAAGGTAGGCCAATTTCTCTCTTCCCAGACGATTAGGAATATCGTCGGTCACTCCAAATCAACCGTAGACCTGGAGACGATGATGAATGACGGAAAAATCGTGTTGGTGAATCTTTCCCAGGGCAAGCTCGGGGAGGATAACAGCGCGCTTCTTGGCGCCATGATTATTACCAAGATCCAGCTTGCTGCCATGAACCGCGTATACCAGGCGGAAGAGGATCGTAAAGACTTTTATCTTTACGTCGATGAGTTCCAAAATTTCGCGACCAACTCGTTTATCAAAATTCTTTCCGAAGCGCGCAAGTATCGGCTATGCTTGACGCTTGCCAACCAATATATTGGCCAGATAGACGAGGAGGTCCAAAAAGCCATCTTTGGTAATGCGGGGTCGATCGTTTCATTTGGAGTGGGAGCGGCCGACGCCCGGGCGTTAAGCCGCGAGTTTGGGGAAAAATATACAGAAGCAGAGCTTGTGTCTTTGGGCAATTATCAAATTCTTCTCAAATTATCTATCGATAACCAAACGAGTCTTCCGTTTTCGGCCACGACCTTGCCCCTCCCGCGATCAAGAAATCAGAATCGTGAAAAAGTCATCCGCAGCTCACGCGAGCGATACGGGAGCAGCATAAAAGAATAAATTGTTTGTTTATTCATCCCCGGCAGGGTAAAATGCAACAAGAGGAAGATCATTATGGCCGGAGAAGAAACACTGAAGCGAGTCGCAGAGTCGGTAGCCCGAGCATTAGGAAGCGGTGATGTTCCCGTGGAGGGGGCTATCCCGCCGGGCGCCCACGAGCTTGGGGATCTTCCGATACACCCCGAAAAAAAGAGTTTTGTAGAGGCAGCAACCGACAAACTTAAGGCACTTGCCGAAAGGCTCACCAAGGGCGTGCCGGAATCAACCAAAAAAATTGTGAAGGAGGGAGACCGCCCCCGTGACGCCAGAGTGTTAAGCGTGGTTCAAGAAATTATTGACGCACCAGAAGAAGTGCTTGCCGATCCGGCGGCCATGCGTCGGGTTGGGGAGAAGCTTCTGCATATCATGGATGAGTCCGGCCCGGGAACGGACACTGCCAAAGAAGCCAACAAATACCTACGAAGAATTACCGCAGAGCACGCATCGCTTGCAGACCTCCGCCTTCAGGGAGAAGTACTCTCTCAATGGTCGGCGGTGGACCGGTTGTATGATGCGGACGGGGGAGATGCCCTTGCCGGCAGCGGGCTTGACGAGAAATTAAAGGCATATCAACAGATGCTGCGGTATGACGAGGGGGCGCTTCATGACACTCATAAAATCGCCGAGCACATACAAAAAATCAAAGAAGAAGGTGTTGCAAAAAATTTACCCCCTGAACAGGTAAAAGAATCAGTGAGAAGATTGACCGATGTCATTCGGGAATCAAAGCAGAATGAATTTGAAATGGAAAAGATTCGCCGCAACAGGCGAGGCCAGGAGGTGGAAACAGTCCGTTGGGGGGATATAAAAGATAACTTTAGTAAGCCGGCTCAGCACGCAGATGGAGATGAGTTTGGACAGTTCGGATATATTTCTCCGGATGATGCGAAGTTACTCAGAAAAGGTGACGAGGGGGTCGACGAGTGGGCGCACCGGTTCTTAAATAAAATATATGGTTTTGGTCGCGAGCGGGCCCAGCCGGACTTGCCGGAGATGTCCGAGTGGAATGAGTTTGAGAAGTATATTGAGTGGGCGTATGGAGCGGACTCAGCCACAGTTCAGACATATCGTTATCTTTGGAAAGACTTCGGACGTCACCAGGCCATCGTGACCGGTATTTTGTATCAACCCGGTGACGCGAAAGATAAGACGCGTTGGTTCCGGATGCTTACGGGTGACGATCTCGAGTTTTATGTCCGCAATTTTGACTATGCTAACTACGCCATGCCCATGTATGAGCAGGCAGTCATGGACATCCTCAACGACCGCAGAGCCGATTATCAAGCCAAGCTCGTTTGGCTTAAAGAAGAAGTGGCTAATCCATTCGGCGGCAACATCAAAAGGGATGAATTATTCAACGTGTTAAAGGAAAAAAATAACACTGGTCTTCTTACAAAAGACCAACAGTTGCTTATGTCCGAGATAGGGGAGGCCATGGATACCGCCCGGGGCGGAGTGATGCTTTGGGACGAGGATGTCATCAACTATTCCCAACTGGGCATGGAGCTTCAGGCTATGGAGCGGCAAAAGATTATGCTCGACAAAAAAGTCGCTTCCGGCGTCAAACTCAACGAAGCCGAACAGTTTGAATTTGACCGCCTCACCCGCGAGATACCGCTTCGCGCTGAGAAGTTCTATAAAAACAACGGCAAATCCGAAGGCAATCTCAAAGATTTGGATAAAAATTTCAGTTACTCCCGCGTGGACCGCGAGGTCTATGAGCGGCTCAAAATTTACCTCGATTCAAGGGGCGAGAAGGTGCCGGAATGGAAGATCAAGCGCGCGATCTGGGCCGCCCGTCAGGCCATGATCGGCAGCGCCCATCTGCCGGCAATCAGTGCATTTATGGGCATCCGGCCGGCTATCGAATATCAAGCCACCGGCAAAGATGTTATGCGCTCTCCGGCCTTTGAAGAATACCAGCGCATTTTTAATCCCGACCTGTTTATGCACCGGTTCGGCATGGGGTATGAACGGGGCAAAGTAGCAAGAAACATCCTTCAACGCAATCTCCTTAGGGCCAAAAAATACGATACGAAACAGATTGAATCATGGACGAAAGATGAAGAGCATTATTTTGATCACTCGCCTGGTGCCAAGTTATCGCGCGCGTATCTCAAGTTTGCCGAAGAAGACGTCGGTATTCCGTTTACCGAAATACTCAGTCAAGGGTTTTTTAAAGGCGGTGGGTCTTTTGATGGGTCGGCGTGGCGGCTTGAGAAGGGCGTGCTTGACGAAATCCGCAGCCGCTTTTTGCGCCTCAAAGACACATTACCGGACGGGGCAATACTGGACAACCAGGCGCTTGGAATCCAACTTCTATTAGCTGGAACGGACAAGAGGGACGAACGGTTGCGTATTTTTAACCTCATGATGGAGCGCACGCCATCCAAATTTTTACAACTCCTCGGAAAAGACAGGGATATGGTCTTGAAGATTCACAACATGAACGCGGAAGACTTGCAGGTTTTTCAGAGGGCGCTCTCCATGGCGGAGATGAAGCTTTGGGACAACGAAAAGCTTAAAGTGGTTCACGTGGACCTGACGAGTAAAGAAGGATTTACCGAGCACGTCATGCCCTTTTTAAAGCAGATGGGGGTGCCGGAAGCACGGGCACATAATTATCAGGAAGTGCTTCACGATTTAAAAGAAGTATTTGAACATGAAAGAAAAATTGATAAAAAAGACGGGAGAAAAGCGCTTCTCCACAAAAGCCTTCGCGATGCATGGGTGGAACATGAATTTCCGATGACGCTCATGCTCTCGGACTTTAACTGGAAAGACGCCAACTTTTTTCAGCTCGGCCTTATCGCCATGGACCGGCGGGGTCGCGACATGGAAGCGATGGCGCGGGCACGCGACGCGTGGATTGGGCTTCTTTCCAACGTGGATTTCATATCCCCGAATGACCCGATGGAAACCATAAAAAAACTGAAAGAATACCGTGCGGCGATTCAGGACTACGCGGATCCCGTCACCGCAGATAATGCAACGTATGAAATGTTCCGTGTGTTTATCGAGTTTAACCGGAATCGAGCCTTAAACCTTCAGGCCATTCCCGGCGCAACGACTCTTGTTCGGCTTTTTGCCGAAGCAGACTGGAGCGATATGAAAAACCATGCGCTGTTTAAACGGATTATCCCGCATTGGAAAGAAATATCAGAAAAGCACATCGAAAAATTTCCACATTCTGTGGCGGAAGCGTTATCGTATTCCGTCCGCTATGATGGATCCGAAGGGAATGCTTTTGATGAACGGGAGATCGAACGACTTATTGTGACCGCCCAAAATGATGGACTGTTTAATGCAACCTACGCCAATAAATTGCGCAAAGAATTTAAAACGACGGTGGATTGGCGACTGTTGGGGATGGTGCGTAAATATTGGTGGGTTGTGCTCCTTGCCACCATTGCGTTGGCGGCCACGCAGTCCATAGAAGAGAAGAAATCAAGTCATTGATGATGTTTTAATGTTGCTCGCCCCCGCCGCCCTTGATCAGACTTCCCAGATCTTGTTTCCCGGCGCCCATGGCTGAGGACATGGCGGGTGGCGCGTGTTCTTTCTTTGAGTACGCCTTGATCATGCTGAACTGATAGTAGAGATTGATGAGTTGTCCCAAGCCACTGGTCATGGGGCCCAATATCGGACCAATCCCAGCCGGGACCACGGGCTCAGCCTTGAGAAGTTTTTGGAGACCACCGACAATTGTTGGAATAGATAAAAGCATGCCAAGCGCGATCAATCCCGAAAGCCCTTCTGAAGACGAAGCTGGTGATCCCCAAAGAAGCGGTGGAGCCCAGAGCTCTCCCGTATCGCCGATTGTTGTCAGATAGAATGTGATGAGCAGAAGGGCGACAGTCACAGGGAACACAAGCAATTTGCTTATGAGGTTTTTTATCCACGACCCGAAAGCATCCACTCCTGGTACCGCCTCGAGCATAAGTTGGAGAGGCGAGATGAGAAGCGCGACTATGATATTGATATAAGCATCAAGAAGGAGAAAAAACAGTCGTACAAGACCCATGATGACGGCAATTGCGACTATGAAAAGGATGAGTATTTGTGGGGCGAAAGCTCCAGCGATTGCTCCCTTTACCCCAAGGCCGGTGAAAAGAAATCCGATTAAGCCCGTTATGACGGATGCACCCACATGAACCCCAACGGGAAATAATTTAAGGATACCCCAGAAAGACGTTATACCACCATGGAAAAAGACAGACATGGTTGTAGGAAAACCACTAGAGATAAATTTATCCGCTGTGGTGGGGAATAATTGATCGACCCAATTTGTCGGAACGAAGACGAATTTTTGTGCGTTCGCCCAATTAGTATAAAGTTCGCTATAAGGGGCGATGAGTAGGTTTGCGAGAAGCAGCATAAGTACATACATAATGTCAATGAGAAATCCTACAATGGCGTAGGAAAACGTGACAAGGATGAGCGCCCAGACGATTTTTGGTATGGCGTTTTGTACGGACACGACAGTTTTAGGATCAATTTTCGTCCGGAGCATGACCATAAATCCAACAATAACGATGATGATAGCGATGATGCCGTATGCGATGTTTCGGAACACCTTCCAGATACCCAAAAGCGGTCGGAGGCCGGCGAATCCAACGCCCTGAGCGTATGTTTGTTTAGGAATAAACCCAAGAGTTTCTCCCACTTCAATGGCAAATGCATACGTTGACGCAGGAGGTTTATCATAAAGCCCTGCAATAGCGTTCCCCATTCCGGCGACCGCGCTATTGTTATAATGAAATACTGCAGGGCCTCCAATGGCATCGAGTTTATCAGTGCATCCTAGGATTTCGCATACTAGCCATGTCATCTGGGTTCTTCCGGCAAATACATTAGCTCCATTTGCGTTAACTCCCCCGTTTTCGGTTTTAAACATAGCATCAAGGAGATCGTTGACGCCGGGCATGGCCCAGGATGCGGCGTGGACGGGTTTGGCCAAGACGGTCAGACCGAACAGCGAGGCGAAGATGAGAATCGAGAGTGAAACGAAAAACGATTTCATACGATAAGTATAGGCACTCTTTGTTTCTATTTCTACTGCGGAATATTAAATTGAGTGACGGACTGGACACCGGTAAAGTTTGCGATGGTTTTGATGATGAGGTAGGCAATCACCATGATCACGAGCCCCAAGATCGCCGTGGTGATTGTGCTACGGGCCGTCTCGAGCTTTTTTTGGTCGCCTCCCGAGAGGAGAAAATTGTATCCGCCGATGACCAGCATCACAAAGAGCGCAACGCCGGAGAGTGCAAGAATTCCCTGCACGATGCGCTCAAACATGGGGACGAGACACTGGAGGGTTGCCGCCTCCTCAATGACACACCCGCCCCACGGGGCGGCATTGACGGGCGACAAGCTAATAAAGAAATAAACGAATAATGGAATAAGAGAATAATAGAATGAGGGAAACGCTTTGCGAGTCATACGATACTTGTATTATCGCGGGTTTATAGAACAAAGTCCAGAAGTGTTATGGTATTGACTCATCCCTCATTCACCCATCACGTAGTTGTTAGAATGGCTTGGGAAGCGTAAGTGTGTCGCCGATGATCGTGACGCCCAGGAAGTTCTGGACGAGGATCATGATGGCCCAAGCGGCTCCGACGATCACGAGACCCACGACGGCGTGAGTAATTTTATTGCGGGCTGCTTCCATGCCGGTTTTATCTCCACCGGAGGTGATCCACTGGATGCCACCCAGGATAAGAAAGAAAAACGCAAGGAGAGCGGCAATGACCAAGAGTGCGCCCACAGCGGCACTGATGAGCTCGCCCAAATTTTGGATTTTGAAAAACTGTGCTCTGTCCCGGGAAATTGTTATTGTTGGTTCTCCTGCGGCAAAAATTTGTTCAAACATATGGATCCTCCTTTATCAGCTAGTATCGATTATATCCTCTTTCTTATTGTTCTGCAAATGGACGCTGTTTGTCAATAGACGGTTAGGTCTATTTGATCGTCGGGATCGGAAGATTTTCAAGATCCAATCCGATAAATTGACCAATAAGCGTGATAATCGCCCATGATGAGGCCACCACGATGATGCCGACGATTGAGTGGATGATGCGGTTTCTCGCTTCCTCAAGCTTGGTTTTGTCTCCACCGCTTGTGATCCAATGCATGGCTCCGGTGATGAGATATAAAAATGCGGTGATGAATGCGAATAAAAAAAGCGCGCTAAATACTTGTGTGAGGAGTATGCCGATGGCGACACTTCCTTTTTCGACTGGTCCCTTGCCGATGATCTCCGGGATGACGGGATTGATAAGCTGAGCTAGTGTTCGATTCATGTGTGTCATTCCCGCGCAGGCGGGAATCCAGAGTAAATTGTTATTGTATTTTTAATTGTTTTATTACTTCTCCGGGATTGCTGATGACAATATCGTACCCCAAGAATTGTCCGGCGAGCGCGAGGATCGACCATCCTGCGACGACGACGACGAGTCCGATTGCCGCATTTTGTATGCGGTCGCGTGCTTCATTGAGTTTCGTTTTGTCGCCTGCTGATGTGATCCAGTAAAAGCCTCCGATGAGGACTTGGAAGATAAACCAGATGCCGGCAGCCACCGTCATGACGCCGATGACCCCGGAAATTGTTGCGGTAACTGCTCTTAATCCGGCAACACCGTTATCAGCGCTAAGGTTTTTTCCGATTAAGCCCCAGGGTCCCAGTCCCTCGCCCCCGATTGTTCCAAGTGGTTCTGAAGCAAACACCTTCATAGTTATTTGTCTCCCGGTCCATAAATGACCGGATTAAGAATAAAGCCCGCGTTGCCGAATATAAGATATCCAAAAAGTGCCGCCAGGGCAAACGAACCTACGATGATGACGAGCCCCAACAGAGATTGCCAAATGCGCGCCCAGGCAGAAGCAAGCGCCTTGGTATCGCCGCCCGCGCTCATATACTGGTATCCGGCAATAATGAAATTTATGAAGGCGTATATACCCGCTCCGACAAACATGAGGCGGATGAGATTGGTAAAAAACGGGATGAGCCCTTGTGTGACGCTGCCGTAAGCCACCAGGGGGTTTGTGACACTACCGACGACGTCGTTTGCCGCGCTTCCTTGAGCAAAAATTTTAGAAGTAAACATGAACATATTATGGTGTGATAAGTTTGACACCCGACACTTTTTCGATAATCTGGACGATCCAGTACGACGTGACGACGAGAATAAGTCCCAGGATCGCATACGTGATCGTCTTTTGACCTTTCTCAAGCTCCTTCGTGTCGCCAGATCCTGCTGCCATTATAACGCTAAATCCTCCGAAAACCAAAAGCAGGAAGCTTATGATGCCAGCCAGCACGAATGAGTTGCGCACGATGATGGTGACTAATGCCCCGAACGTGGGATACGCGCTAAACGTTGGTGATGTATTTTGAAGGTCGACGGCAAAGATACGCTCCATGAGTATAAGTGTACGGAAAGCTGAAGGCGACTGTCAACAATATGCGAAGAATTGTCATTCCCGCGACGGCGGGAATCCAGAGTTCAAATGTGTTTTTCAAGGCCACCCCTTGGCGTTTGCAAGGGGTGGCCTTATGAAATTTGGTATACTTCTCCCATGGATCTCACTACAGCCCTTCATGATGTCAAGAAGAACGTCGATCATGAACTTCAACACTTTTTTACGACCAAACACAGTGAAGCGAAAAACATCCATCCGCAGACCATACAACTCGTTGACCAAATAGCCGATCTCACCTCCCGCGGCGGCAAGCGGACCCGGGCGTTTCTGGTATGGCTGGGGCACCAGTCTGTCATTCCCGCGCACGCGGGAATCCAGCGCAATACCTGGATCCCCGATCGGGTCGGGGATGACAACGTGCTCTCTGCCATGATGGGAATTGAACTATTTCAGTCGTTTGCTCTCATCCATGACGATATTATTGACGAAGATGCGATGCGCCGCGGCAGTCCCACTGTTCATGAAAAGTTTAAGCAGGTTGCGCTAGATTCCGGGAATCCTTTGGATTCCCGGAATCGGATGGGGAGTTCGCGTTTCGGCGAGAGCATGGCTATCCTCGCCGGCGACCTCGCATTGGCGTGGGCGGATGAACTGATGAACCGGGCCGTTAATTCCGGGAATCCAAAGGATTCCCGGAATTGGTCGAGCGTGTGGGTAAATTATCAGAAAATGAAACAAGAGGTGATTTTGGGTCAGAGCCTGGATGTGTTGGCCTCCGCTGGATTGCCCAGCGCCGACAGGGCAACGATTAACCGTTATAAAACTGCTTGGTACAGCGTCGTCCGGCCTCTTCAGATCGGAGCGAGCATCGCCGGGTCGGATGAGAAAACGCTCGAATCGTTTGTACCGTACGGCCTGGCGGTGGGAGAGGCATATCAACTGCGCGATGATTTCCTTGATGGTGAAGTTGGTGAGGACGCTTTCCGCACACAGGCCAAGAAGCTTGGAAAGCAGACGGCTCAGGCGACCCAAGCGATTCATGCGTCTGTCGGCATGGGAGCGCTTCTTACTGACTTTGCAAGTTTTGCGCTCAACCGCCAAGCATGATATAGTCTTTTAGTCGTTTTGCATTCAATTCATGAATGACCAGGAACTCATTACTCAAATCCTCGCGCACGATCGCCAGGCACTTTCGGTATTTTACCGGATGTATACCCCGAAGCTTCGTCTCTTTATCCGCGCGAAGATTGCCAACCCCGATGATGCCGAAGAGGTGTTGCAAGATGCGCTTTTTGGGTTTCTTGAGGCCATCCGTGATTTTACCGGAGCGTCCAAGCTCAAGACGTTTCTTTACGCGATCGCAAGCCACAAGGTGATTGACTGGTATAGGAGAAAGAAAATCCGTCACGTCGTGTTTTCTGCGGTGCCGCAACTTGAATCATTTGTAGCTCCGCTTTTAGGACCGGAGGAAGAGCTTGATGCGAGCCTGCTTCGGGAGAAAATTTATAGAGCCTTGGGTCGGCTTCTGCCGATGTATAAGAGTGTTCTCGTTCTCAAATACGCAGATGGATTTAGCGTTTCAGAAATTGCAGAAAAACTTACCATAAGCTTTAAAAGCGCAGAGTCGCAACTGTTTCGAGCGAGAAAAGCGTTCGTAGAAGCATTCCTTTCTATTTAAAAATGTCATCCTGGAGCGAAGCGATAGGATCCCCTGGAGATTCTATCAGCCTTCGGCTTCCAGAATGACGTCAAAATCATGAAAGACGTCACCTACAAAAAATTTCTTACCCGTTGGGAGCAGGTTGTAGACCTCCCCCCACAGACGTTGGGACCGTTCACGCCTGTCTATAAATCGTTTATCCGCAGGCTGAAAGTTATGCCATGGCCGTATTTTGTTTTGTCGGCTGCGGCATGTGTGCTTATCCTGTACTTCCTGATCGGTTCAACCATCACCCTTCTTGTTACTCTCCTCCAAAGAGGATTTTAACCGCGGGTTTTAGCCCTTATCCTTCGACTAACTTCATACCACTACTTTTTCATACTATGCTTGATCAGCTCATCATGTCCGGTATCGCATTTGGTCGTACCACCATTGGTCTCGTAGTCCGTCCATACGAAACGTATCGCAAGGTTGTAGGCAAGGGAGGCGCGTGGGAGCTTGTGTATGTCGCAGCGTTGGCCATCGTCTACTTTTCTCTTGCAAGCCTGGTCAAAGTCGCAGCGTTTCGACCCTTTCTTCTCTCTAAGCACGCGGTCGTGCTGGCCGTCGCCGCACTGGTGACCTATATGCTTGTTGTCTGTGTGGTTTGGCTTGTGGGGAAGCAGTTCGGCGGGAAGGGGACAATGAAAGGAATTGCGGTTGGTTGGGGATATACGATGCTTCCCACGGTTTGTTGGTTTTTTATGACCTCGCTTCTCTATATATTGCTGCCCCCACCAAGGACCGCGAGTATTGCGGGCACGGGGTTTAGCGTGTTATTTCTGGTCGTGAGCACGACACTCTTTTTTTGGAAGCTGACGCTTGGGTATCTTACGCTCCGGTTCGGACTCAAGCTTGATCTTTGGCGGATTTTGGCAGTTGTTGGTGTAGTCGGTCCGGTTATGGGAGTTTGGAGTTGGGGGATGTACCGGTTGGGAATATTTCGAGTACCGTTTTTATGAATCTTCGTGATTACAAAACAGTTACGGACCGCAGAAGCGCCCTGGAGAAACAGTTGAAGGTTGATTTAATCAACATCGGCAGCTTTACTCTGGACCAGTCCGTTGCATCAACGAAAAACTGCGAAAACATGGTCGGAGCGGCACAAGTCCCACTAGGTATCGCCGGCCCCCTCAAAGTTAAAAGTTTAAAGTTTAAAGTTTTCAGTGGGTATATTCCCCTCGCCACGACCGAAGGCGCTCTCGTCGCTTCCGTGAGCCGGGGGTGTAAAGCGATCACCGAAAGCGGTGGGTCGACGGTTGATAGTCATCGGGTGGGAGCGACACGGGGTCCGGTATTTAAAGTGAAAGATCTTGCACAGAGCGACCGTTTATATAAATTTTTGAATGAGCACTTGAATGATCTACAGGAGGTAGCCGCCAAAACATCACGTCATATAACGTTAAAGAAGTTGTTGACCCGTGGGGTTGGGAGATATCGGTTTGTGCGATTTACGTTTGACACCGAGGATGCTATGGGCATGAACATGGCAACAATAGCAAGCGACGCTCTTGCCTCATATATCGAAGAGGAAACCGGGGTGAAATGCCTTTCACTTGCCGGGAATTTTGACATAGACAAAAAATCCGCGTGGCTTAACTTCATAGAAAATCGCGGGATCAAGGTGTGGGCAGAAGTGACTATTCCTGCGAGTGTTCTTAAAAATGTTCTTAAAACAACGGCACAAAAGGTTTATGAAGTATGGCTCGCTAAATGTATGATCGGAAGCGCGATAAGCGGATCCATGGGATTTAACGCCCAATACGCCAACGTTATCGCGGCGATGTTTTTGGCGACAGGGCAAGACCTCGGACACGTGGGAGAGTGTAGCGTGGGGATAACGACGATGGAAGTAGTTGATGGTCACGATGTATATATCAATGTATGTCTCCCGGATCTTATGGTCGGGACGGTTGGTGGCGGGACAGGGCTTGGGACACAAAAAGAAGCCTTGAACATTCTTGGCGTTGCCGGTGGGGATAATGGGAAAAACGCTCAACGGCTTGCGGAGATTATTGCAGCCGCCGTACTCGCTGGTGAAATTTCACTTCTTGCGTCGTTGTCGGAGGGAACCTTAGCCCGCGCGCATCAACGTCTTGCGCGCGGAAGCTCTAAGCACTAAATCCTAAATTCAAAATAAATTCAAATGACCAAAATTCAAAATACAAAACAGTTTAGAGCATTGGATATTTGAATTTTGATATTGTTTAGAATTTAGAAATTAGGATTTTGGATTTAAATATATGGTAGGAATTGTTTCATACGGCACCTATATTCCGCAGTACCGCATCCGTCTAAGCGATATCGCTGCTGCGTGGAAAAAGGACGGACAGGACGTCACTTCATCGCTTCTCGTTACGGAAAAATCCGTACAGGCTCCAGACGAGGACGCAGTGACGATAGCCCTTGAAGCCGCCCGAAGCGCCTTGAGCGGAGTAGAGGGGCTAAGTCCCCAGTCTATAGAAGCTCTATTTGTGGGATCAGAAAGTCATCCGTATGCGGTTAATCCAACGTCCACGATTGTCGGAGAACTTCTTGGCGTAGGAAATAATTATCTGGCGGCAGATTTTGAGTTTGCCTGTAAAGCGGGGACCGCGGGGATGCAGGCAATCGCAGGGCTCGTGGGATCCGGTCATATGCGCTATGGTATGGCCGTGGGTGCTGATACGGCCCAAAGCAAACCCCACGACGTGTTGGAATACACGTCCGCCGCCGCCGGAGCCGCGTTTTTAATGGGAAAAGGAGATGAGGATCAAAACAAAAGCGGCCGCAAGAAAATTGATCCCCAAGGAACAACTAAACCTATCGTTGCAAAACTTCTTGCCTACACTTCCTATTCTTCGGACACGCCGGACTTTTGGCGACGTGATGGTGTGGCCTATCCATCTCATGCAGGGAGGTTCACCGGAGAGCCGGCATATTTTGCGCATGTTATAGGGGCCGCACGTCGCCTTTTTGAAAAGGTTCAGTGTAAACCTTCTGATATTGACTATTGTGTTTTTCATATGCCCAACGGGAGATTTCCCCGGGACGCAGCGAAGCGCTTAGGGTTTACGCCTGATCAGATACTGCCCTCACTTGTCGTGGACACCATTGGAAATCCCTATTCAGCTTCTACCATGATGGGGCTTGCCGCGGTATTGGATATCGCCAAACCCGGAGAGAAGATTTTTATGGTGTCCTACGGATCGGGAGCCGGCAGCGACGGGTTTGTGTGGGAGACGACAGAAGCGCTCGTCAAAAGTCAAAAGTCAAAAGTCAAAAGTCAAAGTTTAGTGCAGCAGCAAATAGCGAAAAAAACGTACATTGATTACGTGCAATATTTGAAACAGACACACAAAATCTAGCGAATGGTAATTCGCTAGATTGTTAGTTAGCAACACCTGTTACTTAGCAACTTAGTTCTTTCTAAGTAACCAAGTAACCAACTAACCAAGCAACTATGAATGTATCTATCATCGGTGCTTCTACAACTAAATTCGGTGAGCTTTGGAGCGTCTCTCCCAGGACGCTCGCCCATGAGGCCATGGACGGCGCGCTGAAAGATGCTGCTATGAAGCCGCGGGACATTCAGGCGTTATTCGTAGGCAATATGCTCTCCGGCATGTTGGGTGGACAGGAGCATTTGGGGGCATTTTTTGCAGAGGAACTGGGATTTACTCACGCTGCTGCTTTTAAGGTTGAAGGCGCGTGCGCGTCGGGAGGCCTGGCTATTCACAACGCATTTAACGCCATCGCCTCCGGTCAGTATGAGACGGTTGCCGTACTTGGGGTCGAAAAGATGACGGATCACAAGCCAGAAGATGTGGCGACAGCGCTCATGGGCGCGGGGACTGCTCAAGAGCGTTCATCTGGTTGTACGTTTCCGGGGCTCTACGCCATTCTTGCCCGTATTCATATGCAGGAGTATGGGACGACCCAAGAAGATCTGGCGGCAGTTGCCGTAAAAAATCATTTTCATGCGAGTTTAAACCCTAACGCACAATTTCGAAGTCTTCTCACCATCGAGCAGGTTCTAAGAAGCCACGCTGTCGCCGACCCCCTGAAGTTATTAGATTGCTCACCGATTTCAGACGGAGCAGCAGCACTCATACTTTCAAGGAAAAAGGTAAACGGAAAAAGGGAAAAGGAGATTGAAATTGTCGCAAGCGCAGTGGCAACAGACACATTGGGACTTGCCCAAAGAGAGAGCTTGACCGAGCTTGCGGCTTCTCAAGAAGCTGCGCGTCGCGCTTATGCGATTGCCGGCGTCGGGCCTCGCGATATTGATATCGCCGAGGTGCATGATTGTTTTACGATTGCAGAAATTTTAGCTCTGGAAGATATAGGATTTTATCGCAAGGGAATGGCAGCTCGAGCGATATCACGGGGAGAAGTGACGCTGGGGAAAGCGAAAAAATTAGTCGTCAATCCGTCTGGGGGACTGAAAGGCTGTGGTCATCCGATTGGCGCGACGGGCGTCAAGCAGGTTGTTGAATTGGTGACGCAACTTCGGGGGGTGGCAGGAGCCAGACAAGTGAAAGGCGCGCGCGTGGGACTTGCCCATAACGTCGGAGGAAGCGGAGCGACCGCGGTGGCTCATATACTTAAAAGTTAGTTAGCAACGCTAGTTACTTCGTTACTTAGAAAAATTTTTTACTAATAACTAAGTAACCAACTAACCAAGTAACAATTATGCTTAGTCCGGTCAAGCTTTGGAGAAATCAAAAGAACGTTGGTAAAATGCTCGGGAAAATCGGGAAAATAATCTCGTGGACCATGGTGCGTGTTCCTCCGGCTGATTTTTCCGATCAGGCTCCGTATCCCGTGGTCCTTGTCGAGCTTAGTGGGGGAGAAAGAATAACCGCACAACTTGTAGATCCGCCAGCCGGCGGACAGGCTGGGAAGGAAAAGCTTATGGGAATGAAGGTTATTACTGTTGTCCGCCGCACCATTAAGCCAAACAATGAGGGCGTGATTCCGTATGGGATAAAAGTGAAACCGTGTTAGCAACACGAGCAACGCGCGTTATTTAGTTACTTGGTAGAAATTTTTTCTAAGTAACGAAGTAACTAGCGTTGCTAACTAACTATTTATGGTTACAGTAAGCGTTCCCGGTAAAGTGCATTTAATGGGCGAACACGCGGTTGTTTATGGTAAGCCCGCGCTTCTTGCCGCCATCAACCTCCGTTTGCGTGTGACTGTCGAGTCGCTTTCTTTGTCATCCCCGCGAACGCGGGGATCCAGAGAAAAAATACTTATCGACTCCAGTGAGCCGTCCGACTATATCCGTCATGTAGTTGAGGTGGTCAAGCGGGAGTATAAACTTGCAAATCTTCCACCGATGAAGATTACGGTTGTTTCCGATATTCCTGCCGGTTATCATTTGGGCTCATCGGCCGCAGTAGCCGTTGGAGTCGTCGGAGCCCTAACCTATTATCTTAAAAAAGTTTGGAATCCGGCTGCGATTAACCAGATTGCCTATGAAGTCGAGAAAAAAATGCACGGGAATCCTTCCGGCGGAGATAATACGACGGTGACCATGGGCGGACTTATTTGGTTTCGGAAGGAACTTGAATTTCTCAAAAGCATCTGGCAGTTGCCATTCAAGATACCCGAAAGTCTCAATCATTTTTTTCTCATCAATACCGGGAAACCGAAGGAGACGACAGGGGAGATGATTTCTTTGGTAGCGTCAGGCGTCAGGCGTCAGGCGTCAAGAATGAATAGATTATTTGATGAGAATGAAATACAAACTCGAAATATCGCGGTGGCGATCAAGGAGGGGGATGAGAAAGAATTGATGGATGCAATGACCGCCGGACAGCGAAGCTTGGAGGGAATGGAAGTGGTAAGCAGGAAAGTCATTCCGCTCATCAGGAAAATTGAAAAGGCCGGAGGTGCAGCGAAGATCCTCGGTGGCGGCGGAAAAGCGGAGGGTGTGGGATTTTTATTATGCTATACCCAAGACCCGGATAAGATATCTGCCATAAGCAAGCCATATGGATTTTCCATTCAACCGATCAGATTAGGAGAAGAAGGGATACGGTTGGAGAAGAAAAGTTAGTTCGTTATTTCGTTACTTTGTTAGTTAGATAAATTATAGCTAAGTAACTAATTAACTAACTAACCAATAACAATTTATGGTTTTAATTTCCGCGCCAGGGAAATTAATGGTAATGGGTGAACACGCCGTCGTGTACGGCTATCCTTCTTTGGTTACCGCGATTGATGAGCGGCTTACGGTTGGAGTGGAAAAAATTGAGGAAAGTAAGGTCGTGGTAGATGCGCCCCAAGCGGGTGATACCCGCTTTGTGGATGAAGCGGTCCGGCAGGCACAAAAAGGGTGGGGTATTCCATCGGTTGGGTTCCGGATCAAAACACAAAGTAACTTTTCGGGCAAATATGGTTTCGGATCATCTGCCTCGGTAACGGTGGGGGTAGTAAAGGCGCTTGCCTTGCTTTTCAAAAAAGAAGTGACGTCGCGCGAGCTTTTTGACCTTTCATATAAAACGGTGTTAGCCGTGCAGGGGATGGGGAGCGGATTTGATGTGGCAGCGGCCGTGTATGGGGGAACCCTCTATTTCATTGCCGGCGGCAAAGTTATTGAAGAAATCCACGCTCAATACCGGGAATCAAACGATCAAACTGTATCAGAAATGCCACTCATTGTTGGATACACGGGAGTGAAAGCGGATACGACGATGCTTATAAAACAAGTGGCCGAAAAGAAGGAAAAGAATCCGGAGAAAGTGGAGCGGATTTTTCAGGCGATAACCAAATTGGTTGAGGAAGCGAAAATGCGGATGTTGGAAGGGGATTGGGAACGGGTGGGGAGACTCATGGATTTTAATCATGAGTACCTGCGGGATTTGGGAGTGAGCAGCGAAAAGTTAGAAGCGATGATTAGTGCGGCAAAAAAGGCAGGAGCTTGGGGCGCCAAGCTCTCCGGTGCAGGGGGCGGAGATTGTATGATCGCCCTTGGGCCGAGCGATAAGAGAGAAGCCATACAAAAAGCGATAGCGGATGCGGGTGGTGAAGCGATTGATGTCCACCCAAACGCTCAAGGTGTCCGCATCGAGACAACCGATGACCAGAAAGAAGAATTTATCGTCGTCGATAAAGATGACAGAGTGCTTGGGTTTCGCAGCCGCTATGACTGCCATCATGACAAGTCACTTATCCATCGCACGGTAGGAGCCGTTATTTTTGATAAAAAAGGGAATGTGCTTCTCCAAAAAAGGAGCAGTTCTAAAGATACGGGCGCGGGACTTTGGGGTATATCCTGCGCGGGCCATGTGCGGAAAGGTCAGGAGTACGAAGAGACGCTTCACCGCGAGCTTCAGGAAGAACTGGGAGTCGATATGCCAGTTACCCCGCTTTCCAGGTTTGTCGTACAAGATAACCAGGAGTCGGAAATGGCAGCGCTATATAGAGGGGTATCCAATGGCCCGTTTCGGATAAATCATGAGGAAGTAGATCGTGTGGAATTTTTTTCTCCCCGGGAGATACCATTTAAAGTGGCAACGAAGGAAATTGTGCTTACGAGATGTGCAGAAGTTTCGCTCAAAAAAGCAGGAATTTTATCATGAAAGCTACAGCTGTTGCTCCCTCAAATATTGCATTTATCAAGTATTGGGGAAAGAAAAATGACGCATTACGCTTGCCGGAAAACGGTAGTTTATCAATGAACCTTTCTGGTTTGATGACAACAACGACCGTGGAATTCAGCCCAATGCATAAGGAGGACGTTATAGAGATTAACGGTATCCAGGAAGCAATTGATGGAAGTAGAGCGATTACGCATTTAGATCGGATTCGCAAGGTTGCGCGTATGGACGATTACGCCAAAGTCGTCACCGTCAATAATTTTCCTTCTGGTACGGGATTATCCTCTTCTGCTTCTGGATTTGCGGCGCTAACAGTTGCCGCAGTTGCTGCAGCCGGGTTAGAACTTGATGAAAAAGAATTGTCGATACTCGCGCGTCAGGGCTCCGGCTCTGCGTGCAGATCTATTCCGGATGGGTTTGTGGAGTGGATCGACGGCAACACGAGTGATACATCCTACGGCGTTTCCCTTTATCCGCCGGATTGGTGGGATATCGTTGATGTCGTGGTAGTCGTTAATGAAGGAAAAAAATCCGTACCCACGACTCAAGGAATGGCGCGCGTTGCATCAAGCCCCTTTTTTCCGGTGCGTCTGGCAGGGATGAAAAAAAAATTAATACAGGCAAAAAAACTGTTGGCAGAAAAACGTTTTTCTCTCCTTGGAGAACTTATTGAGGCAGAGGCTCTTGAGATGCACGCGGTGATGCTCACTTCAAGACCACCACTCATCTATTGGACACCGGGGACGCTCCAGGTTATAAGACTTATTAAGAAGTGGCGAGATGAAGGGATAGAAGTCTATTTTACTATTAACACCGGACAGGATGTTCACCTTATTTGTCATTCAAACACTGTTGACGCATTGAAAGCAAAATTAACTGATATTGACGAAATTCGTGATGTCATTGTCAACAAACCCTCCCGCGGAGCGCATCTTATTAAAGATCATTTATTTTAATATTCTACACTTCTATGTAGAAGTGTAGAAATATATTAAGAGTAGGAAACACAAAAAATGATTATGGGAAATACAACGAATATTCCAACCCATATCGCCGTCATCATGGATGGCAACCGCCGGTGGGCAAAGGAACGGGGACTTCCGATTCTCGAAGGACACAGGCGGGTGGCCAATGATGTGCTTGAGCCCCTCATCGAACACGCCGCAAAGCGGGGAGTCAAATATATGACGTTTTGGGCATTTTCTACAGAGAATTGGAACCGCGCAGCGCCAGAGGTGCGCGGAATCATGACGATATTCCGTCATGTGATCAAGAACCGATGGGCCCGTCTTCATGAGAAAGGCGTCCGCGTCCGCGCAATCGGTGATCTGGCTAAGTTTCCGGCTGATATCCAGAAATCCTTGAGTGACGTCGCTCACCAAACGAAAAATAATACGACCATCACGGCGGTCTTTGCGCTCAACTACGGTGGGAGAGATGAGATACTACGCGCCATCAACAGATGGCGCGAAAGTTTAAAGTTTAAAGTTAAAAGTTTAAAGTTGACCGAACAAGATTTTCATCAGTATTTAGACACGCATGGTATTCCTGATCCCGAGCTTATCATCCGCACCGGCGGAGAACAGCGGTTAAGTGGATTTCTCCCGTGGCAGTCGGAGTATAGCGAGCTGTATTTTCCGACGTGGTTTATGCCGGAATTTACACCGGAAAAACTGGATGAGGCGATTGAAGAGTTTCAAAAACGAAAACGACGGTTTGGAAAATGATCGCGAAAGTAATCGCGATCATCCTGAGCGATCCCGAGCGATGTCGAGGGAGAGTCGAAGGATCTGGTTCATTTAAACACTGATTGTATCTCTGCAACCCCGAAGATGATGCCGGCTATCTGTACCAGCCAATAGGCCACGATGATCAGGATGATGCCGACAACCGCATAGGTCAAGCGCTGCTTGCCCATTTCCAGTTTTTTTGCGTCCCCGGCGCTTGTGAGGAGGTCAAATCCCGCCATGATGAGCATGAGAAGAAGAGCGAGTCCGGCAAACGAGAAGATGTAGGGGATTGCTTTATTGATAATATCTCCGATGGAGTTCATAGTTAACCCCGTTGGCCCCTCGATAAGTTCTTTAGTTGGGCCATTGCCTGGTATTTCAAGTTTTTGAGCAAATACGGATTCCATAGTGATTTAGCACGAACCGAAACCGGGAATACAGAGTAAGTCTACACCGATAAACTTGAGGAGAAATACGGAAAAAAGAATCATGAGGAGTCCGGTGATGGCCGAGGCGATAAGTTCTTTACCCTCGTTGAGCTTTTCGGGATTGCCGGTGCTGGTCATGATCTGAAACCCACCGAAAAGAATGAGAAGAAACGCGATGCCTCCGGCAATACCCGTTCCCAATCGGAATATTTCTTTTACGATACCCCCGGTGCCGTCGGCGTTAATGCAGCCGATCGCAGTGTTTATCCCCTGTTTATTGCCGGGACAGAACGGATCCGCGGCATACGCGGTTCCCGTAGACACAAACACAGAGATTGCCAGAATGATCCAAAATAGTCTCCGCATACATATATGAGTGTACCAAAGGGAGAAAGAAAAGGAAAGATCAGGGCATGGTAGAATACATCAACAAATGAAAACCGTTTTGAAGGGTTTGATTATTGGATTATTGGTTTATTGGATAATTGGATTATTGGATAATTCGATTGTGCTTGCGCAATCGTGCGATCCTACCTGTGGAAATCCCGGCGAGTGCAAGGCTAAAATAGACAAATGTCAGGAAGCCTGGAATCAGATGGAGACAGCCAAAAAACCTCATGTGGACGCTCTTCGTAAGATGGAGTCGGATATCGCGGCATTTCAAAGCAGGATTAAACTGCTTGAAGCGGATTTAGCAAAGAAAGTCGCAGCTATTGCCGCCGGAGAAAAAGAAATAGGAGGCCTTTTGGAGCTTGCATCCCGGCGCGCCCGACAGCTCTATATCCGCGTACAGAGCAATAACCCACTCGTGACGTTTTTAGGGAGCAGTAATATTGGGGTGGTCCTCCGGTCCCTTGCTTATCAGATGGCGGCACTGGACGAAGACAAAAAAGCCATAACCCAGACAGCCATCTCTGTCAAAGATTTAGAAAATAGGAAAAAAACACTGGAAGTGGAGGCAGCCTCGCTTTCCTATCTGAAAGAAGAAACCGATAAGCGAGCTGTATCTGTGAGGAAGCTCGTGGGCGAGGCAAGCGCGTATCAGGGGAAGCTTACGAGCATTATCGGGAGTCTTACGGTTAAGCAACAATCCTTTCTCGCGCAAAAGCTTTCAGGCTTGGGCTTGCCGACCAGTCTCGGGGCCGGACCACTGTATTGTACGGATGACCGGAAGCTTGATCCCGGTTTCCGTCCGGCGTGGGCGTTTTTTACCTTCGGCATCCCACACCGCGTGGGATTGAGCCAGTATGGAGCGTATGGCCGGGCAAAAGCAGGTCAGTCCTATCAGGATATTTTGCGTGCATACTTTGACGGTATTAGTTTTGAGAAAAAGGATAAAAATATGCGGATTAAAGTACAGGGCTATGGCGAAATGGCTTTGGATGAGTATATGCTTGGTATTTATGAGATGCCCGGCGACTGGCCCATGGCGGCGCTCAAAGCGCAAGTTGTCTCGGCTCGCTCCTATGCTCTCTCGTATACCGGCAACGGCGCCAAAGAAATTTGTACGACTCAAGCCTGTCAGGTTTATAAAGGCGGCAACAAGGGAGGCGATTGGGAAAAAGCAGTGCGGGAGACCGAAGGAGAGGTCATGACGCGCGACGGGCAAGTGGTCACCGGGTGGTATGCGTCTACAGCTGGCGGATATACATTTAGAAACGATGATGTGTGGGGAAGCGCACATAGGCCTTGGACGAAAAGACTTCGGGATACAACAGGGGATGTGGGGAACGTTGACGATTTGTTGTCCAAAGGGTACGACCGTGATTCGCCGTGTTTTTATGCCGCCCAGGGGTTTCGTGGTGAGTATGCCAAATCCGCATGGCTCAAAGAAGAAGAAGTGGCTGACATCGTCAATGTCATCCTTCTCGCGCGTCAAGACGGAGGCACGAAGGAGCACCTCTATCAGCCGGATAAACCTAATCCTGCCGGCACCGATTCGTGGAGCCGCGAAAAAGTTCGTCAGGAACTTTCTTCCCGTGGGGTTACTCCGTTTACCTCCGTTTCTGAAATTCGCGCAAGCGGGGTCGACTGGGGAGGAGGGCGGGTGACACAGGTAAGCGTGAGTGGGAATGCCGGGACCTCTACGTTTGACGGAAGCGAGTTTAAAGACTTTTTTAACCTTCGCGCTCCGGCCAACATTCAAATTGTCGGACCATTGTTTAATGTAGAGCGAAAGTAGTAGAATAGCGGGAAATGCCTACACTTTTCCAAGCTCCCGTTACCAAACCAGTCAAAAAACCCATCAAGACGCATGCCCACGCCCGCATGAGTCCGCTGACCGCGTTTGCCGTCAATCCATATGGCGTTCGGTTTGAAACGCAAGAAGCAGAAGAGCAGGTTGCTTTATTCTTGCGGCAGCATCTCATCGTCAACGTGCCGTGGATTGCCGTGACCATCATATTTCTTCTGGCGCCGTCTGTGCTTTTTCCCCTGATACTCCGAAGTCTTCCTGCTCCTTTGCCGTTTGTCTACGTCCTGATCGGGACGCTGTCATGGTATTTGGTGACGCTAGGATTTGCACTTGTGAACTTTCTCCATTGGTTTTTCAATATCTACATCGTCACCAACGAGCGCATCATTGACATAGATTTCCAATACCTCCTGTTCAAGCGGTTCTCTCAGGCGGAACTTGAGCGCATTCAGGATATCTCCTATACTTCGGGCGGCATTTTTGCTACGGTGTTTCACTATGGTAATGTGTATGTTCAGACGGCCGGGGAAATGCCTAACCTGGAGTTTCTTGCCGTGCCGCGTCCGGATAAAGTCGTTGAAAAGATACGAAGTCTCACGGAGAACTTGCCCGGATCTATATGACACCACCGATCATGACCATCGCGCTGACGATCATCAAAGTATTGACGCTCGTGGGTTTGGGGCTCTATAGCCTTTTTGCTGGAATCATGATCCGGCAAGAACAACTCATGGCAGCCGTCCTTGAGGAAGGATTTGAACCCATCCTTCGCATCCTGACCATTCTCCATTTTGCGGCGGCCGTGGGCCTTTTTATCCTCGCCGTGATTATCCTCTGATTTCTGTTTTCGTGGTACGATATCTTCAATGAAGATATTGCCATCACTTGGGTTCGTCCTCGGACCGGCTGATGATTTCCATTGGGGACAGGTATTATCATCTCCCGTGGCCTATGGTGTGGTGGAGATCGAGGATCCCGACGGACGCGCCCGGGATTGGGGAGTCAAGGTATTGGCCCGGTTAAGCGAGCAGACTGCAGATCCACCAAAAAGTTTAAAGGCAGCTCAAGAAATCGCCATCCACGCCATGGAGGAGCCGGTGACCAGTCTCATTCTTCTGGTGCCAGTGGGAGCGGTTCTCTATGTGGTGCTGTTGGGAGAGGGACGGGTATCCCTCAAGCGAGGGTCGAGCCTGGCGACCCTTATGGATAAGCCGGGTGCCATATCTGGGCAAGTAGAGGAGGGCGATACACTTATTCTCATGACAAAAAGCGTTGCCCGGACGCTCTCTCATGAAGAAACCAATGCGCTTTTTGGTGATGGAGACGCAGCGGACGTTGCGGAAAAAATGACCCTTGCCATCCACGAGCATCCGTCAGAGGAAGGCGGATCAAGCTTGGGAGGAGCAGCCCTCATCGTGAGAGTGAAGGGACTTGTGCCAGTGGAAAAAGAAGCGCCTCCTTCCCGGATTGTTCGGCTATCCCGCGTGAGGCGCATAGCCACCTATATGCTTCATCCGAGACGTCTCAAAGACCGCCTGAAAAATGTACCTATCCCGTGGCAGAGGCCAATGGTGCCCATCACCGCCATTCTTGTTCTGCTGTTTTTATTAAGCGTCGTATTGGGAATTGTCAAACAGATGGGGCAAAAAGTGGAAACGCACGTTGCGGAGGTTCTCGCCCAGTCGCAGCACGCTTTTGATGAGGGAGTTGCCCTTCTCGAGCTTAATCCGGTTAAGGGTCGGGAACGGCTAAGCGATGCCAAGACGTTGCTTTCGCCGCTTCGTGAAGGGTTGGCCCCTTCCAGCATAGAAGGCAAAGCAGTGGCAAAACTTTATAAAGACGTCGTGGATCAATTGACCATTGCTATGCAGGTTTACCGCGGCGAACCCTCACTATTTTATGACCTTACCCTGCTCAAGGCGTCGGCGTCGATTTCTTCATTCGGATCAGATGGTGATGCGCTCGCACTTTTGGATACGCGTGGGCCGACTGCGGCAGTCGTCGCCATTCAATCGAAGAATGGACGGATCATCGGAGGCGGCGAAAGTTATCGTGGGGCTAGCCTTCTCGCTGTACACGGGGATACAATATTTGTCCTTGTAGATGGAGGTCTTCATCGTGTGTCAGCGAGCGACGGGAAGACCACGCCATTAGTGGTAAGGGGGGATACTCAATGGGGGACTATTGCGTCAGTCGTTTCCTATGGGGGCAATTTGTATCTCTTGGACACCGGCAAGAGTCGGATTTGGAAGTATGTTGCTACAGAGAAGGGATTTTCTGAAATTCGTGAGTATCTCAATCCCGATACACTTCCGGATTTATCGCAGGGGACGGGTATGGCGGCGGATGGTGGGATTTGGGTGGGGACCGGGGATAGGAGAATTATTCATTTTGTGCAGGGGAAGGAAGAAACGTTTGCGCCCCGTGGCGTGGAGCCGTCATTGGGAAAAACACTGGTGGTCGCCACCACGGAAGAGGATAAGCTTCTTTATGTTTTAGATAGCGACAACAAACGCGTGGTAGTTTTGGACAAAGAAGGCGTGTATCAGGCCCAATACGTTTGGGCCGGAAGCATGGTCCCCAACCAGCTCTTCGTTTCTGAAAAGCTCAAGCGTATTTTGCTTTTAGCTGACGGAAAGATATACTCTGTGGAACTGAAATGAAAATCGTCAACCATAAAGCCACGTTTGATTACGAAATACTGGACCGCTTTGAAGCGGGGATACACCTCGTGGGGAGCGAGGTCAAGTCACTGCGTAACGGAAACGCAAAATTGGATGGGTCTTACGTCAAAGTGATCGGGTCAGAACTATTCCTGGTTGGTGCTCAGATTTTTCCGTATATGTATGCGCGTCCGGAAGGATACGATCCGGCCCGGACCCGCAAGCTCCTTATCCACAAAAAAGAGATTATTAGTCTCAAGAGTAAGCTCGATAGCGCCAATTTGACCCTCGTGCCACTCTTTTGGTATACTAAAGGCTCCCTGGTGAAGCTCGAAGTAGGCTTGGCGCGCGGAAAAAAGCAGTACGAAAAGCGCGAAATCAAGAAGCGGGAAGATCAAAAGAGAGAACTGGAAACCGAGTTCCGGGGGAAAGTGAAGTAATAAACGAATAAGGAAATAATAGAATAACCTAATAAACGAATGAGAAGTATTTATTTATTGAAATTCGATTCGTTTATTAAAATGGGGACGTATTGATTCGACAGGAATTTGCTCTTTTACACTGCAGGCCGACCTTGAGCGTGGTCGTAAAACAAGCTTAAAAAACCTAAATGCTGATAAAGCTTTAGATGAACTTGAGGCACAAGTTGCTGCTGCAGAGCAAGCGCTTTCTGCTCGAAGGTTCGCTGGTAGGTACGCGGCTTTACCGTTAGCGGCCTAATACAGCCATCTCTTGAGTTGTTTGCCCGGTGACTATCAAGAGGTGAAAACACAGTCGGGATGCAGCCGCCCTGGTATGACGTTCCAAGGATGGTCAAGCCCAATTCGTCTTGATTTCTTCTTTCCTGTCAATCGGTTACGGAAGGAATGACAACTATTGATTGACTACGCCTGTAGATGTGTTGAGAACAAGTTCTTGGACGAGAGGTCATTCCTCTCCGTCTCCACAGGGTTTTACAAGGTACTTCCTTGCAGAAGCAAGGAAGTACCTTAAGAAAATGCATATCCTCGACCTCATTTTCCCCAAACGCTGCCTCACATGTTGGCGGTTCGGTAAGTATTTTTGTAACCGGTGTGCCTCCATCGTTCGAGTCATCGGGGCATCGGAAACTATTTGCCCCATCTGTGAACGCCCGGCGATAGGGGGTCTCACCCACCCGCGGTGTCAGAGTAAATATTCTCTTGATGGCCTCACGAGTATATTCCGTTACGACGGGATCATTAAGAAGGCTGTCAAAACCCTCAAATATCGCCGCGTCACTGACCTCGTCAAAGAGTTTGTATCGCTTATTCCTGCTTCATTCTTTAACGAAGCAACGAAACTACGAATTAACGAAGCTACTCTTATCCCCATTCCCCTCCATCCCTCTCGTTTCCGCGATCGCGGATTCAATCAAGCCGAAGTGTTAGGTCGTTTACTTGCTGATCAGTTGCATATCCCCATGCGAGTCGATATTCTAAGGCGCGTCAAGGCGACTACTCCGCAGGTGGAAATGAAAGACCGGCGGGAAAGACTTCGAAATATGAAAGATGTATTTTCTTATAACCATCCAACCATCAAACCATCTAGCTATGTAATACTTTTTGACGATGTCTTTACGACTGGCGCGACCATGCGGGCCGCAGCCGAGACCCTCAAGCGCGCGGGAGCCCGTTTCGTCTGGGCTGTTACGATGGCCCGATAATATCGTGTTAAAGGCCACCCCTTGGCGTTTGCAAGGGGTGGCCTTGAGAAAATTAAAAATGAAACAGATTAAAACGATCACAATTATTGGGGGCGGGGAGCTTAGTGAAAAGTTTATTTCGGGGATTAGTGGTGCGGATTACGTCATCGGTGTTGACCGTGGGGCATATTGGTTAATTAAATATAACATCATTCCGGATATTGCCATCGGTGATTTTGATTCAGTGAACGCAAGCGAGCTTCGGTTCATTAAACAGAAGAGTAAGCGGATTGAAGAGCACCCGCAGAAAAAAGACGCGTCGGATATGGAGCTTGCCGTGGACCACGCAATAACGATTGGGGCAAAAGAAGTGATTATCTATGGAGCCGTTGGAGATAGGCTGGATCACACCCTGGCGAACGTTCATCTGTTAGAGAGATTACATGATAAAGGGGTTGTGGGAGTGATCCGGGATGAGAACAATGAGGTAATGGTTGTCGAGAACGTTTTGACGATCAAAAAAGAAGCTCGTTTTCGATATGTTTCCGTTCTTGCAATCACAGAAACCATAGAGGTTTCTCTTATTGGTTTCGCCTACAACCTCACCCATACGATTATTCATCGTGGACAAACACTCGGCATCAGCAACGAAATCCGTGGGAATGTTGCCACGATCAATGTTCATCGTGGCAAAGCACTTTTTATTCGGAGTCGGGATTAATCTGCGGAGGGTAGAGGGGTCGAACCTCTTAGGGCTTGCGCCCACGAGTTTTCAAGACTCGCGCATTACCGTCCTGCCCACCCTCCCTGGGCGGAGAGTGTGGGAGTCGAACCCACTCACCGTTATTCACGGTGCAAGTTTAGCAAACTTGTGCCTTACCGTCCGGCCCACTCTCCTCAGGAAGCGCATTGATTATAGCAGAATTTGATATGGTATACTGACTTCATGGATAAACAGTCTGCTCGGGTGAGTGAGAGTCGCGAGGAGGAAGTTTTCCTTTCCTGGACGAGCCCCTCGCGTCTTTTTAAGCGGCGTGACCGCGCGTACTTCACCAACATCGGGGCGATCGTATTTTTACTCACCATTATTTTAGTCTTTGCGCGTGAGTTTGTTCTTATTGCCGCCGTTCTCTCCATCGTATTTCTCATTTACGTCCTCTCGACGGTTCCGCCGGAGGAAGTATCTCATCGGATTACCAACCTGGGGATAGAAAGCGCCGGGCATTTCTACCGTTGGGAGGAGATAATCGATTTTTGGCTGGAGGAACAATGGGATCAGCACATGGTTGTCCTGCATCCGTATTTTTCTCCCAGGGTATTTGTACTCCTCGGGAATGAGAAGCCGGAAAAGGTACGGGATATCATAGCCAAGCACATACCCTTCCGATCGGAGCCTGATCGGACGTGGTCGGATAACGCCGCCTCCTGGCTTTCTAAAAAAATTCCTCTGGATAAACCCGCTGCGTAATTTACGTTTACCTAGGGTTCAAGGTATAATACGTCCATATTATATGGGTTTCGTCCCAGAAGCACCCGTAGCTTAATGGATAGAGCATCAGATTGCGGATCTGACGGTTGCGAGTTCGAATCTCGCCGGGTGCGCATTTTTTGCTAGGGCAGTTTTAGGTGGGGTGCAGGAGTGGTTTAACTGCCTGGTCTCGAAAACCATGGGGGTCGAAAGGCCCACGCGAGTTCAAATCTCGCCCCCACCGCTTATGCAAATTGTCTCCATTACCAAAAATTATTTTGATCTTCTGGTTCACGACTTCGCCAGAATTTATTCAGAGAAAAAAGGCCGCCGATTTACGATCGCCACATCAAACGATTATTTAAGGAGAAGCCTTACGAATTTTCCCGATTGGTGTTTTGCTGTGGTTAATGATGAAGGCGTCTGTTTGGGTGGGGTGTTTTGTCGGTTGGACCCAAATTATGAAGGGCAGTATTTGTTTGTTGATTCTTTACAGGTATTTGAGCCGTATAAACGACAGGGAGTTGCAAAGCTTATTTTTCAAACGCTCGTGTCGCTTGTTAAGAAAAAACGTATTCACGGAATACATTTCTTGATAGATGATAGACAAGTATTTCCTAAATCATGGTATAAAAAGATGGGGTTTCGTCCGAGCGGTTGGGTGGATTATGAGATAGAATTACACAAGATCAAATTATGAAAAAGCGGATTTTGCTCACCGGAGATGATGGATACCAATCAATCGGTACGCGCTTGGTCATCCGCGCGCTTGGCGATCTCGCTGATATCACGATAGCCGCGACCAAATCGCAGATGAGCGGAGTCGGCGGTCACGTCAGTCTCAAGACCGGCGCTTCGTGGGGAGAGGATGTGGTTGATGGGGTGAAGGCGTTATGGGTAGATGGGTATCCGGCAGACGTCATGGAGTTCGTCGCGGGAAATTATCCTCCGTTTGACTATATTATTTCCGGTATGAATCTCGGTGCAAACATAGGGCAAGGGATTCCTTCTGGCACTATATCAGCAGCGGTGCATGGAGTCGCGTTACATATCGCGCCAAAAGCAATAATTCTTTCTTGGCACGTGGGACAGGAGCATTATTTACGTCCACACGACGTCAACGAGTCACTTGATGGCTATGATCCGTATCCCATCAAGACGCTTTCATCGCTGTTGAATAGAATATTTTCACTCGATGTATGGGGGGCGGCCATAGTGAACGTTAATTTTCCTGAAAAAGCGACGATGCACGCTCGGATCACGAAACCATTGGATAATGTACAGACATTTTATAACTACCCAATAGAAAAAGATGGAAAGAGCCACCGGTTTACGTATTCCGTCGGCACCATTCCTTCATCGAGAGATCACGAAGCGAGTGAAGAAGTTGGAGCACTTATGGAGAATGTCATCTCCATTACACCGTGGCGGAAAAATATGTTTTTTGATGAGGTCTATAATGCGGTTGAAACGAAAGATATACACCTATGACGATCACAATTTGCGGTAGCATGCAGTTTCACGAAGAGATGCTCGCGTATAAAAAGAAGCTCGAGGAGTTTGGTCACGTGGTTTTTGTTCCTAAGGGGGTTTACGACATCACCAAAAATGAGTCATACAAAGACACTGATGAGGAAAAAGTACTCATCAAAGTTGAGTATGATGTCATCCGGGATCACTTTAACTTTATTCATGAGTCTGATGCGATATTGGTTCTCAATTTAGATAAGAAGGGGATTGCCGGATATATTGGCGGGAACACCTTTTTAGAAATGGGGATCGCATTTTGGTTGGGCAAAAAGATATTTCTCCTAAACCCAATTCCTCAAATGGATTACTTGACGGAAATGCACGCTCTTCAGCCAGTAGTTTTGGATAGTGACCTGACAAAAATCCGCTGATGAGACAAAATACACCACGTGGTGTATTTTGTCTATTCTATTACGGTAAAATTTCTATTTCATCACGCAGTTGAGGTATACTTACGGGGTACGAATTTTGCACCTGTAGCACCTGTAGCTTAACGGATAGAGTACTGGCCTCCGAAGCCGGTGATGCGAGTTCGATTCTCGCCAGGTGCGCCACGTAATCCCGCGTTGGCGGGAAACGTGGCGGGCAACAACATATGAAAAATACCAAATCTATCACCAATCTCGTCTACGAAGCAGCCGTCGTCAAACGGATGCAGCGGACCGGCTGGCAAATCCTGGGAGATAATCAGGAAGGGGTCGGCGAGCATACGTTTATGACCTGCGTTATTGCCTACTTTTTGGCTAAGGAACTGAAAGCAAATCTCGAGACAGTGCTCGTGATGTCTGTGTTTCATGATTTCCATGAAGCCCGCACGGGGGACCTGGATAAAATCGCCACGTTTTACATGACGCGGGATCAGGATAAAGCCAACCGGGATATTTTTGCCGGTATCGATGATGGGCTTTTAGCCCGGCTGGATGAGTTTGAGAAAAAAGAGTCGCTTGAGGCGCGTGTCGCCTATGAAGCCAACGTGATTGCGTTTCTCGTTGAACTTAAACTTTTGGAGGAAAAAGGGAACACCCATGCGCGGGAGTGGCTGGACGGTAACCTGACCCGCCTCCGACTGCCGGAAGCCATTGAGCTCGCGAAGGATTTGGCAGCATCCGATTCCCACGATTGGTGGAAAAATCTACGCGCCACCATCCACGAAGAGTTTTTGAAGTAATTTTTTACCCTGCTCCATGAGTTTTGTCCCGGTTGTGATTATAACGCCGATAATGACGAGGATGCTTCCTGCGAGAAATCCCCCCGTAATCGTTTCTCCGAGCAACAAGGAATTGAAACCTACTCCTAAAACCGGCTCAAGATAGTTTTTCAGCGACGCGGTTGTCGCGGATATGTGTTGGATCGCCCATTGGAAAAGCCCATACGTCACGAAGGTAAGGAGTACACCGGTATAGATGAGGATTAAGAGAAACCGGAAGGTAAGAGCCTCCGGAGGAAGAAATTGCTGCCGGGTAGCAAGGGCAATGACCAGAGTGACGGCGCAATTAGTGAAGAAGTTCACGCCGACCATGAGAAATGGCGTGTACGTACCGTTCGATAAATATTTTCGGGAAAATATCGTATAGGTCGCCCAGGAGAGGAGTCCGAGCAATATAAATATATTTCCGCGTAGATCACCGACGAGCTGGTTCGTTTTGTCCAAGACCGGCAATACGACAATGAAGACGACTCCCAGGAGACCGATCAAAACCCCAAGAAACTTTTTCCGCGACACGTCTTCTTTGATGAGCAGCTTTGCCAGAAGCGCGGTCGCAAGTGGTGTCCCTGCGTAGACGAGGGCCGCGGCATTGGCTGTCGTGGTCGTCATGCCTATGTAAAAAAAGATAATGTTGGCGGTACCGAGGAGTCCCAACGGTATGAGATTTTTGAGATATCCTTTTGGTTTTTTTGCCCGCAAGAAGAAAGGAAGTATGCAAAACGATGCGATGAGGAAGCGGTAAAATGCCGCGACGAAAGGGTTGAGTACCTGGACGAGGAGCTTAGCAGACACTCCGGACGTAGCCCACAAGACGGATGCGATGATGATAGCAATGATGGCTTTGGTTCGGGAGGACATAGGATTACACGTATTCCGTTGTCAATTCTTCAATATATGCGGCAAGCCCATCGTGTTCCAGGGAATCTATAATTCGATCAGCTTGGCTTTGTAATTCTGGTACCGCGTTCCCCATCGCTATTTTATATCCGACTCCGGAAAACAAATGAAGATCGTTGAGTCCGTCTCCGACACCAATTGTTTCGCTTGTGGCAATCTCCAACATTTCACAAAGTTTATGGACTGCGTGTTTTTTTGTTGCCTGACTATGGGTAATATGAAGATCGATCCGGCCGGGCGTTTGACTGTGAACCTTAGTGGATGTGACTCCCTTTACAGCTGCTAGTTTCTTGCATATCTTCGTCGCATCAGTCATGGAGACGGCTTGAGCATTAATATAATTAATTGCAAAATTATGATCCCGGTCTGCAGCACACTTACCATCTCCCGGATATTCATCATTGACTAAAATTTCATAGGTGTATGGTTTCAGTAATTTAATAATTCGTGTCACGTCAGGCGGATCAATAAGCACCTGCCACAAGATTTTGCCTGTTTGAGGATCAACAATTTGCGTACCGGCTGAAATGATACACGGATCATGCAGGTCAAGCGCCCGCACCACATGCTTAGAAAACGTCCACGCTCTTCCGGTTGCGCAGGAAAAATACAGAGCACCCTTTTTGGACTTGAGCGTGTTGATGAGTCTGTCGGAAGGTAGACCGTTTGGTAGAGCAGGAATAGCGGTCCCGTCGAGATCAAAAATTACTGCTTTATATTTCATATGCGGAGAAAACAATGCGGACCATGACTAATCAGAACCTATTTTAAAACATCGCAATATCAATTTGTCCGTTTCAACAATAACCTTGGTTGACCGTCCCCATAATAGTTATCTTTCCATCCATAAATTTCAAAATCTGATTTTAGATAATACGATATTGCACCTGAATTTTTAGGATGTGTGACTAAATGAAGTGAATTACCAGTAGTTAATTCTAATAGTTTTTTCATCATAGTCTTTCCGTATCCTTTTCTTTGTTGTTTCGGAGTTACCACTATTGCCATAATCTCTATGCCATCCTCCTGTTTCTTGAAAGCAAAAAATCCAACAGCTTTATGAGTATCGTATAAAATATAAACATCACTTCCTTGCAAATAATCTATCTGTTCTTGGAGGTTTCTCGAGGGTAAATCAAAATCTCGGTGGAATGCTTTATTATCCAGTTCAAGCAATACCTTTGCCTCCTGTATATGGTCAACTTTCGCAATTTCCATATGATTTAAGGTTGGGTTCTATTCCCGCTTCCTGTCGGGCTCAGGCTAAATTCCGATTCAAACTTGCCCTTCCATTCTTACTTCTCGCCTTACTTACTATTCGTAGCGCGGCTCGAAGAGCAAATTTAGGAGGGCATTGTCGTTTCTAAGCTCTCCTTCGACTTTTCTCAGGATCGCAAAGAAACGTCAATGCGGAGAACCATTTACAAAGTTATAACCTATTTCCAGACTGCCGTGCTTCATCCTAAGCAATTGAATTATAACGTAAATCAATCCTTACTGCCGCTGAGTTAATTCCCGGATCCTCCTACCTAAATTGCCCTTACCATCAACTTTCCGGAATGCTATGCCGGTAACCGGCACAGCATGCTCCTTACTCGGTTTCGATTGTTCATTCTGAAGTTGTTCCAATGCTTTACGGTATACAAAACGTTCATTTTGAGGCACCGGTTGAGTCGCAGGCGGCTTGGAATGTATGATCCGATCTGGGAGTAATTGATGAGCGTTTTTGATCTCAATCACATATCCTTCCCGACGTAATGTTCTTGTTAATTCCGCAACATTTATTTTAGAAGCTATGGGTAAATTATCCAGTAGTCCAATGCCGCCATTTGTTAGCATTCTCCACATAATATCAACGTAATCTGCTTTCGTGTCATAAATATTAGTTAGAACTGATACCGCAAGCTGATAATCGGGAGAAAGCTTCTGTGGTATATCAACCGTTTCACTCTGAATAGTCTGAATTCCCAATTGAACAATCGTCCGCATCCGCTCTGGAGTTAGAAAATTATCGCGGCTCACACCGGTAATAGCTACTTTTCCATTCCATCGGGTCTGACTATCGATGGCAAATGTATAATCTCCAGCACCAAGATCCAAAACCTTAACCGTGTCCTCCTTGGTCATACCATTTATGAGGCCAATTAGTGACTTCCCCTCAAATTTTGGCAAAAAATGGTCATACCAAGCTACATCCCCATCGACACGATAGGTAGGCAATGATTCTCTGTCATTCATATTTTTAGGTTCTAATCCCGCCCCCTCTCAGGCCAAATTCACTTTTCAGTTAGAACATGCTTTTCTAACACTCCGGATTGCCAGAATAACCCGATATTTATTTTGTACGTGATGGCGGAGGAGACAGGACTCGAACCTGCGAGGGATTGCTCCCGCACCCTTTCCAAGGGTGTGCCGTAGCCGCTGGGCCACTCCTCCAATGGAAGGATTATATCATCTAGCGTGGGGTTAACCCTGATATAATAGTCTTCAGCAAAACATATGCACTATCGTACACTAGGAAAAACAGGATGGAAGGTGAGCGAATTGAGTTGGACGGGATCGGATGACAAGGAATCACTTCATGCCTTGCATCGTTCAGTGGAACGTGGAGTTAATTTCTTTGACACGGCGTGGGTATATGGCAATGGCCGGAGCGAAAAACTTCTTGGCAAACTTTTACAAAAGTATCCAAACAAACGCCTCTATGCGGCTACCAAAATTCCTCCGAAAAGTTTCCGGTATCCCATGAAGCCGGAATATAAACTTACTGAAGAATATCCTCGTGATCATCTGATTGAATATGTGAAGAAAAGTTTAAAAAATTTAGGATTAGAAAAGCTTGATTTGGTATTGCTTCATGGTTGGGATGACGTGTGGGCGGATGATGATGCGTGGCAAAAGGCCGTACAAGAGCTCAAGCGCAAAGGATTGATTCAGGCCTTTGGAATAAGCATTGACCGCTGGGAACCGGAAAATGCTATCAAAGCTATCCGAACGGGCCTCATAGACGTGGTTGAGGTTATTTACAATGTTTTTGACCAAGCGCCTGAAGACAAATTATTTCCTGTGTGCCGCGAGCTAAACGTCGGAGTCATTGCGCGTGTTCCATTTGACGAGGGAACATTGACGGGCAATCTCACGCTCGATAGTCATTGGCCGGAAGGCGATTGGCGAAACATATATTTTGGACCGGAAAATCTCAAAGCGAGCGTCGCGCGGGCAGAAGCATTAAAGAAAGTATTACCCAAGGACATGACCTTGCCGGAAATGGCACTCCGGTTTATCCTGACTAATCCTGACGTGAGCACGGTCATCCCCGGCATGCGAAAGATGAAAAACGTTGACTTAAATGTGATTACGGGTGAAAAAGGGTCATTGCCTCCTGCATTAATGAAACAATTACGAAGTCACCGCTGGGACCGGAAACCGGCGCCATCGGCAGGATAATGAATTCTTCCGAATTGAGTTATTGTCTTACGTAGTACCTATGGATATCTATCAGGAGTCCGTGAGGCTTCACAAAAAACTAAAAGGTAAGATTGAGATACAAGCAAAGGTAGCGGTCAAAAATAAACATGATCTTGCGCTCGTGTATACCCCTGGTGTCGCGCAAGTGTCCCGGGACATAGCGAGGGATCCGCTCAAAGCCTATGACCTGACGATGAAGGGAAATTCTATTGCCATTGTGTCTGACGGAAGCGCGGTTTTGGGACTGGGAAACATCGGACCGTATGCCGCCATTCCGGTCATGGAAGGGAAAGCTCTTCTTTTTAAAGAATACGCAGGGATCAATGCATTCCCCATCACTGTTCATACGCAAAACTCTTTTGAAATCATTAATCTCGTCAAAAATATTTCCCCGGTTTTTGCAGGCGTGAATCTCGAAGACATTTCTGCACCCCGGTGTTTTGAGATAGAAGAAGCGCTCCAGGACATCGGCATCCCTGTATTTCATGATGATCAGCACGGCACGGCAATTGTACTTCTTGCGGCGCTCATCAACGCAACGAAGGTAGCCCAAAAAGACATGAGAAGTCTAAAGGTCGTCATAAGTGGTGCAGGTGCGGCGGGGACGGCGATAGCTCAACTTCTCTTATGCGTCGGGCATGATCCGAACGTGTGCGAGCCCGTCCGGGAAATTATTGTGTGTGATTCCAAAGGAATACTTTCTAAAAAGAGAACGGACATAGCAGAGAACCCTTGGAAGAGGCGGCTCGCCGCGATTACCAACAGAAATGATATAGAGGGGAGTCTGAAAGATGCCATGCATGGCGCAGATGTTTTTATCGGCGTCAGCACCGGCGGCGTGTTGCGTCCGGAGTGGATCAAACTCATGAGTGAAAAACCCATTGTGTTTGCCATGGCAAATCCTAATCCGGAAATCATGCCGGACGAGGGCCGGAAAGCCGGCGCTTTTATCATGGGAACGGGGCGGTCTGATTTTCCTAATCAGGTCAACAACGTCTTGGCATTCCCCGGAGTTTTTTTGGGAGCGATACAAGCGCGGGCAACGACAATCACCAACAGCATGAAGATCGCCGCCTCGTTTGCTCTGGCCTCGACCGTCAAACATCCAACCGCCACCAACATTCTTCCTTCCCCGCTGGATAAAAGCGTCCCTAATATTATTGCAAAAGCAGTAGCCAACATTTGGAAAGAAGAAAATAAGTTATAGATATTAAGAGATTTAGATATATGAGAATAATTCTCGTTGATGCGGTAGACACGTTTGTAATAGAGGGCGATGGTGTCTTTAAGGAAATGTACGATCTGCTTGAAACATTTCCGAACAGAAAAATTATATTGACAGGAGCAAATGATGAACAGTTTGAGGAGTTTGGTTTGAAAAATACGCCGTATGAAGTTTTTACACTCAAACATAATCCAGAGAAAACAGACCCAACATATTATGAGATAATGCTTGGACAATTCGGATTACAACCAGACGACGTTATTTATTTTGAGCATGATCCAAAGGTTGTAAAAAGCGCGGAGTCGGTTGGTATCACATCATATCTATACGATCCAGAGAAAAAAGACATGATAGCGCTCAAAAACTTTTTGACGGACAATTTGAGACAGGATTACGTCGTGTGACACAATAATTCTATGCACTATCATGCTTTTGACAAAGTGGGATTAGGGGTTCAAATTCTTTTCAAATAATCTGAAGCTAATAGGGGGGCGAGATGCGAGTATAAAACGAAGATATGAAAAAAAGTAATCCTACGATTTCCATCGTATTTACCAAGCAACAGTTTTTTACTGTTATGAAAGCAGTGTTTTTGGGTAACTGGATGGCTAATGGGTATAGAGTGGATGATTTGCGGAAAGATTATGAGCAAGTTGAAGATTATATTTTTTCTCAAGCACCAAAGTTTGGATTAGATAAATATATGGCTCATGAGGCGTCCGATGGAGATCGTTATTATCCAACCCGGGTATTTGAGGAAAATACCGATGTTCATAGGATGCATGAAGCATACGATGAGGAAAGCATGTGGGATAAGTTGGCTGAAGGATTGGGAGAAAGGGATTTTTTTGAAAAGTACACAGAAGCGGAAATAAAGCACATGTCACGGGATGAACGATTTATAAAAAGAACAGAATGCATTGTTATTTATGAAATTGAATTTGAGAAGTATGGTTTGCGACGAATTCGTATTAGAAAGAAATAGTAATAAAATCCCTAAATTCATATGGTATATTTTCATGGGGTGATCATCGAGGAATCTCTTGAGAATCTCGATATTCTCAAGATGGTAAAAATTACCTCAACGAATGTTGAGGCGGTGACGAGGTATCATAAAACACCTTGGCTTACGCAGTGGACCCTTCACACAGTGGAAGTCCCGGATGGAAAGGCAAAAGAAATTAGCGTAGCAATTAGTGCGTCCCTTGACCGGAATCATGGTGGTTCATGGTATGCAGATTTCAAAAATGAGACCAATCACTATATTATTTTTCGTGATAAGATTTTCTATATAGAGCGAAAAAGCAAAGAGCAATATGGCTTAGTGAAACGCTATGGAACTTCTCTCGGAATACCAGAGCATCAGCTTAATTTTTTTCCATTATGACCTATCGTACGCTTGGAAAAACAGGGTGGAAGGTAAGTGAATTGGGCCATGGCATGTGGGGCATGGGGAGTTGGACGGGGTCGGATGATAATGAATCGCTTGATGCACTTCATCGATCTGTAGAATTAGGAGTAATTTTTTTTGATACGGCGTGGGTCTATGGCAATGGCCGGAGTGAAAAATTATTGGGACAGCTTCTGAAAAGTTATCCAAACCAACGATTATATACAGCGACAAAAATCCCCCCAAAGAGTTTCCGTTATCCCATGAAACCGGAATATAAACTCCTCGAAGAATTTCCGTCAGAACATCTCCTAGAATACACAAAGAAAAGTTTGACGAATTTAGGATTGGATAGGCTTGATCTCGTATTGCTCCATGGATGGGATGATGTTTGGGCGGACGATGAGGTGTGGCAAAAAGCCGTGGAAGAGCTGAAGCGCGATGGACTCATCCAGGCATTTGGTATAAGCATTGACCGGTGGGAACCGGAGAACGCCATCCGCGCCATGCGGACGGGGCTCATCGACGTGGTAGAGGTAATCTATAACATTTTTGATCAGGCTCCCGAAGAAAAACTTTTTCCGGCATGCCGCGAGTTAAACGTTGGGGTCATTGCGCGGGTCCCGTTTGATGAAGGAACGTTGACTGGAACACTGAGTTTAGAAAGTCACTGGCCGGAAGGCGACTGGCGCAATAGCTATTTTGGCCCCAATAATCTCAAGGCAAGCGTCGAGCGGGCCCAACAGCTACAAAAACTTTTACCAAAAGATGTGACATTACCGGAAATGGCACTTCAGTTTATTCTTTCTAATCCTGATGTGAGTACTGTTATCCCCGGCATGCGGAAGGTCATTAATGTTGATGCCAATGCAAAAGCGAGTGAAAAAGGCTCATTGCATTCTGAATTAATAAAAAAATTAAGGGCTCATCGTTGGGATCGAAAGCCGACTCCATCTGCTGGATAAATATAAAGACCCCGATTGATCCTGAATTTTATGGCACCACAACACACATCATTTGATGTCGCAATTATCGGTGGGGGTGCGGCGGGGATCATGGCCGCCCTTTCCGTGAAACATCATCACCCCACTTTTTCCGTTGCCATTATTGACCGGACGACAGAATTGGGACGGAAATTTTTGACCGCCGGGGCCGGTCGGGGAAATTTGACCAATAGGAATCTGGATAAGGGTCCCGATGGCTTTTTTCATGGGGACATGCCATTCATTTCGTCTGTCTTTAACCAATTCGGATACATGGATATCATGAAGTTTTTTGATGATTTGGGCGTGCCGGTCTATGAAGAAAGGAAAACGAACAAAGGAAAAATATTTCCGGTTATTGATCACGCCAAGACCGTCCGCGATATGCTGGTGGACGCGTTAGTGGAAAAAGGGATCAGCATTTTTTGTACTACGTCTGTTTCAGCGATTGTCAAAAATGGAGTCGCATGGAAAATCGTTTCTGATAAAGGAGACTATGCTGCCCGGATAATTATTCTTTCCTCCGGCGGAAAAACATATCCATCCCTGGGATCTGATGGTTCAGGATATGACTTAGCCGCAAGTATCGGTCACACCATTATTCCTCCTGTGGTCAGCGCCGTCCCTATTGTTTCCAAAAATTTTCTATCGCATTTCCTCCAGGGAGAAAAAATGGTGATGCAGGCGACGTCCGTTGTGGGTGGACAAGACCGGACGACTGCCGTCGGAGATGTCATGTTTACCCAGTATGGATTTTCCGGTCCGGCAATATTGGATATTAGTTTCGATTTCTCTGTGCGGATTAATCGTGAAAAGAAAACGGATACATCCGTGCGATTGTCTTTTTTCCCAAATGCGCCCGTTGATGGCGTGAGAAAAATTTTGTCGGAGCGGTGGCAACGTCACCCGTCGTATCCCGTGGCTCACAGCTTATGGGGACTGCTCACGCAAAAAGCATCCGGAGCAGCCTGTGCAGTGGCAGAGATTCCCAAGGAACGGCTATCAGGAGAGATCACCCGGGGGGAAATTGACCGACTCGTCAAAACGCTTATCGCCTTTACGGCGGATGTGACGGAGACTCGAGGATGGAACGAAGCGGAGTTTACGGCCGGTGGCGTAGACACGGCAGAGGTGGATCCGCAGACCCTTGCGTCCCGGAAAGCGAACGGACTCTATTTTGCCGGGGAAATTCTCAATGTCGATGGCATGGTGGGTGGGTTTAATCTTTCATGGGCATGGGCAAGTGGTTGGGTAGCAGGGAAGATGCAAACAGTACCAAGATCCGGTTCGTGAGGTTATACTACAGACTATGCGTGTCACCTTACTCATGGCTATCACGATCAATGGATTTGTTGCCGGCCCCAATGACGATACGGAGTGGGTCAAAGATATTGATGCGTTGTATGCCATGACGGCGAAGGCAGGGGTGGCCATCATGGGGAAGCGGACGTATGATGAGTGCGTCAAATATAACGCATTCCCGTACAAAGGCGCTCTCAATATCGTCATGACACATGACAAAGCGCTGTTGACTCAATCAAAGGGAGACGTCATCTTCACCGATGCGACACCGCAAGGAGTATTAAAACTTGTTGAACAACGAGGATTAGATCGCGTACTTATTATCGGCGGCGGCCACGTGAACGGGTCGTTTCTCAAAGTCGGACTCATCGATGACATCATCCTCGATATTCATCCCCTAATAATGGCAAAAGGTATCCATCTGTTTGAAGCAGATTTTCCCTATATGCAGTTGGAGCTCGTAAGTTTTGAGAAGATAAACGATGATTTGTTACAAGTGAAATATAGGGTGAAGAAAGATAAATAGAGAATTGGATAGAAACATTTATCATGGGTATGATTAAAGGCATTATTCTTGATGTGGATGGAGTGATCGTCGGTAGCAAAAAAGGTATCAATAATCCGATGCCGCACCCTCATGTCATCGCGGCCCTCAAACATCTTCGGGAGAAGGGTATACCCGTGAGCCTCTGTACCGGCAAAGGCACATTTGCCATTAAAGAAATTGTAAAAGCCGCACATCTCAACAATCTTCATATCGGTGATGGAGGGGCGGTGGTGATGGATTTTTTCAATAATGCCGTGATCGAAAAGCATGGTATCGCGAGAACTATTGCAAAAAAGATACTAGAAGTACTTTTGTCTCGTGGGACGTATGTCGAACTTTATACCGTTGACGGGTACTTCATAGCCAAGGATGCTGCATCTGATATCACGACCAAACACACAGTGATACTGGGTCGCCAGCCCGCTCTCGTCGATTCCCTTTCTGATGTAGTCGTGACGAGTGACGTCGTCAAAATCATGCCGGTTTCCAAAGATGAGAACGATAAGCAGGAAATTATCGATGCGCTTGCTCCTTATGGAAATACAATTTCGCTTCAGTGGGGACTTCATCCGACTGCAATACCATATCGTTTTGGAATTGTTACGGCTCCCGGCATTTCGAAAAAGAGCGCAGCGCTCACCATTGCCAGACACACAGGCATACCCCTTGCTCAAACGTTGGGCGTCGGGGACGGGTTGACGGACTGGAACTTTCTTGAGGTTTGCGGCTTTGCCAGCGCTATGGGAAATGCAAGTGAAGATCTCAAAAAGCTTGTTGCGGGAAGACCAAAAGGAACCTATTATATAGGTCCGGACGTCAATGAGAATGGGGTATTGGATATATTTAATCATTTTGGATTACATGCATATTGACACTCTGTACAGAATTATGTAATATCATGATATGATCCAAACACTTCCTATCACAAAAGTACGAGAAGAATTAACCACGCTTGTGGATAACGCGAGGTTGCGTCTCGATGAGTATATTATTACCGTCAACGGGTACCCCGCGGCAGTGCTTATGTCTGTTGCTGAATTTGAATCATGGAAAGAAACGTTAGAAATTTTAAGTGACCCAAAGCTCATGAAGGCCATTAGAGAAGGAGAAGAAGATATTAAAAAAGGCAGATATATCACCTTTCCACAGCTGAAAAAGGATCTGAAGCTTCATGTATAAACTTCGCATTTCACCTAAAGCAGGAAAAGGGTTAAAAAGATTGAAGATTGACCACCAGAAAGCCGTATTGGAAGCATTAGGAGAAATTTCAGAAGACCCGTTTATCGGCAAACCGCTTACTCGTGAGTTAACCGGTAGATTTTCCTTGCGCGTTGGGGTGTATAGAATTATTTATACGGTAGATAAAACAGATGGGATCATAACTGTTATCACTGCGGGACACCGGTCTGTTGTATATAATTAGGACTATGTCTTGGATCATTTCAAGCCTTCTCATGTTTGTATGCTCTATCATTTTTTACCTTTCGGTAAAAAAGTTGCAGATGCTTGGGGTCGATAAACGGATCTACACCATCGCAAACTATGCATTTCCCACCGTCGTATTTTTTGTTCTTGCCGTTATCAACAAATTGCCCCTGATGTATCCGGTCGTTTTGCTTGTTTCGTTTATTGTCTTCCGGGCGGTCCTCAATTACATTGGAACAATTGCCGGATACAAATCGATGGAAGGCGCACCCAACGCCGGCTACAGCTTGATCATCCAAAAAAGTTATGCCGTCTATACCTTGTTTGCCGCAGTCATTCTCTATGGGTCCGAAATATCTTGGTATAAATTTACTCTTTCGGGTCTCATCCTTGTCTGCGCGGCACTGGTTGCGTATCAGCGGGGAAAGAAGATGAATAGAATCAATTATGAATGGGTCATCTACGCAGTCGTTGCCATGGTGTGTTTTGGGACGACCTCTCTTTCTGGAAAATATTTCGCTCAACAGGGGATCGGAACCATTCCGCAGCTTTTTTGGGTTTGTATCGCCACCCTTGGCCTGACGGGTGTGGATATTGTGCGAGTGCAGACAAAAAGACAGAAGATGGACGCAAAAATATTGGGGCTGCTTGGTCTTTTGGGCATATCGGTTTCCGGATTCTATTTTTTCAAATTATCCGCGGAAATCGCCGCCCCCAACTTGGGATACGTGGGCACCATCAACGCCGCATCCAACGCCGTGTATACGGTGCTCGTTGCCCTCCTCTTTGGAGATCATCTGTCATGGAAAAAGTTCGCTGCTGTTGGCGGCATGACCGTAGGGATCGCATTATTATTGTTTTCATGAGTGAAAAATTATGCCAGGTAGTGAAATTTCGCACGACGTGATGACACATCGTGAAATTGAATTATCTGGTATATGGGGAGATTATACGTTCATCGAGGATGAGTTTTTGTTCCGCAAGGAACAGCGAAATTTTACTACCTGGTATGAGTGAGTATCAAAAAATGATGGCGAAAATGATGGAAGAGCACAAAGAGCTCTTTGATAACTTCGCGGATATCCATAGGGAGTATGCCATGAACCCCACCCAGTGGCAGAAGTTATTTAATCAGTACGGCGCGGAGGTTGTTGAAGTAATCCGCGAGTACGAACGACGGCTTTGTGCCAATATGGCGACCGGTAAGTTTGGTCAGTTTTCGGCAAAGCTCTCCGAGAAGTTTTGGGCAGAGGTCAAAAAAGTTTTCCCCAAGATCGACTTCGTGGGAGTCACGATAGGGTGACGCATATGATCTCCAAACGCAACGACACCATATTTATTGTATCCCAGTTCTTCAGCGCCCTCATATTCACTATCCCCATCTGGATCGTTTTTTATCAACAGCGCATTACGACCGTGCAGATATCTCTTCTTGTTGCCGTTCAGTATGCGTCTCAGCTTATTCTCGAACTTCCCACAGGCGCGCTTGCGGATATTTTTGGCCGGAAATGGTCGGTCGTCGCTGGCCATATCGCGTGGGCTCTGGCGGCAATTTTACTCCTTACGAGTCATGGATTTGCCGAGATGCTTATCGCTGTCATCATTTGGGGCTTAGGCGATGCACTTGTTTCCGGGGCGCTTGAGGCGCTTGTATATGATTCGCATAAACAGGATGGGTTGGAGCAAACGTATAGTAAGGTGACTGCCCGCAACAGTTTCTGGTATCAGATCGGCCTTGTCGTAGCCGTCGCCTCCGGCGGGGTGTTGTACGGAATTTGGCAAGGACTACCGTACGTGGGATGGGCGGCGACGAGTGTCGTGGGTGGGATCATCGCACTGTTTTTTATCGAACCGGCGATTGACTCCGCGAGGTTTACCATCAGGAGTTATTTTTTTCAGATGAAGCGTGGGTTACTCGAAGCATTTAAGTCAAAAAGTGCTGCATTCATGTCACTTTTTTATATTGCTGTCGCCGGCATTACCTGGACGAATAATCTTTATTTTTTCGATTTTATCCTCGTGGAGCTCGGGTTTGCCGACGCGATGCGCGGATACCTGATTGGCGGCATCCGGTTGTTTAATGTCTTTGTGCTGACGGCTTTTTTGAAAAACAATCACATTTTTACGCGGAAGCGATTGATATACTTTTTTCCGGCTATGATGCTCCTTTGTTTTTTGCCCGGAATTCTTTTCCAAGGATGGTGGGCCGTGCCGTTTATTGCGGGTGCGGTTATGGTGGGTACTGGGCGTTGGATTGTCCTAACGCGCTATACCAATGAGCAATTTGATAGCAAATACCGGGCGACGGCCATATCCGCCCTCTCCATGATCGTGGGAGTTGTTTACGTCGTGATTACTTCTCTGTCTGGCCCTATCATCGCCTCCTACGGCGTGCGGATGATCTATACGATTCTTGGCGTGCTTACCTTGATTACCGTATTGCCGCTTTCTATCGTGCTTGTTGGGAATCAAAAAGCGATATCATAGTCCGTTGTTAGACCTCTCAACCCCTTCGTGTTATAGTCCGATTTACCATGAGTGACATAGATGAAGTCAAAACCAGGACGAATATTATTGATGTGATCGGCGGCCGCGTGAATCTTAAAAAAGCTGGCCGGCATTGGAAGGCGCTGTGCCCGTTTCATAGTGAAAAAACACCATCATTTATCGTGTCTCCGGAGCGCGCCTCATGGAAGTGTTTCGGCTGCGGGAAGGGCGGAAGTGTCATCGATTTTGTGATGGAGTACGAGCGCGTCGACTTTGTGGAAGCTCTGGAGAGCTTAGCGGAGAAAGCAGGGGTCAAACTGGAACGCCGGATGGGGGATACGCCGGAGGCCAAACTCAAGGAAAAAATATATGCTGCCAACCATCTGGCAAGCGAGTATTATCAATTTCTTCTCACAAAACACACGATAGGTCAGAAAGCCCGCGATTACCTCAAAACCCGTGGAGTGACGGACAAAACCATCAAAACATTTGGTCTGGGCTACAGTCCCAACAGTTGGGATGGACTCCTGAAATACCTCAAAAAGAAAGGATATGATGAATCAGTCCTCGATCAGGCGGGGCTCATGATCCCCTCCAATCGCGGTGGGTATGACCGGTTCCGTGGTCGGATCATGTTTACGCTCAAGGATCACCGCGGCAACGTCGTCGGATTTTCCGGTCGGCTTTTGGATCCGGAGGCTAAGGAAGCCAAATATATCAACACGTCTGAAACGCTCGTGTATAGCAAGAGCAATGTGCTCTATGGACTAGATGTCACCAAATCGGCTATCCAAAAAGAAAGCGAGGCCATTGTCATGGAAGGAGAGTTTGACGTGATTTCCTCGTTTCAAGCCGGAGTGGGAAACGTGGTGGCGATAAAAGGATCGGCTCTTACCGAGGGACACGTCAACCTCCTCCGGCGTTTTGCCGACCGGCTCGTGTTGGCACTCGATAGCGATCTGGCAGGAGACGCTGCGGCCCGGCGGGGGATTGAGATAGCCGATCGGGCGGGACTGGATTTGCGGGTCGCTTCGATGCCCACCGGCAAAGATCCCGATGACGCGGCGCGGGAGAATCCCGCACTTTTTAAAAAAGCACTCAAAGCGGCAGAACCTATATATGATTACTTCATCGCGTCGGCCCTCAAACGGTACGATACGAACGATTCCTTCAGTAAACGAAAAATTAGCGATGAGCTTCTGCCCATCATTGCCAAAATCGAAAACCCTATCGTGCAGGGGCATTACATCAAAAAACTAAGCGGTGTGTTGGAGGTTTCGGAGGATGCTATCAACGATGGGATGCGGAGGCAAGCGCGTCAACAAGTAACGGGCCGCAAAGAGGAGGAACGTGGAAATCAAGCGACGAAAAAAGGCCGTGGCCTGGAGGAGAATTTAGAGCTCTACATATTAGCGATTCTTTTGCAGGGAAAAACGACAGAGCTTTATGAAGAGTTTAACGGGATGTTGCATCCTTCAGACCTCACGATCTCATCAGTCCGGCAGATCATTGAACAATTAGACCATTATCTTAACGATCACACGATTTTTCTTATCAAAGATTTTGCCGACCAGTTGCCCCAGGAGCTCGTAGCGACACTTGATGAAGCATTTTTGTGGGACATAGGGGATCTTTTGGACGACGCAGAACGCTTGAGTAAAGATTGGACCAAGGCCTTGTTTGCCCTTAAACGCGCCAACCTTCGGCGCCGGATGACGGAAATTTCGCGTGAACTGGTTGGGGATACGCCCTCTGATCGGGAGAGTGCTCTGCAGGAAGAGCTTCGGAGTCTGACGGAATCTCTTAACACTCTGGAAAAGCCACGCTAAACCTGTTATACTTGATCCTTGAAGTACGCGACGTTTACTACTGTCTCCGTTTTTCTTTATTGAGATGAACAAGAGGCGGGAACGTTCGAACACAATGGCTACCAAACCTCACTCTTCCGTGGCATCGATAAGCGACCTTCTGAAGGAAGGCAAAGACAACGGCTTCGTGACACAGGATGATATCCTCACTCTTTTTCCCAAACCCGAAGACCATATACCGGAACTTGATCACCTTTACGACCAGCTCATCAGGGCCGGGGTGGATGTGTTTGAGACGACGAGCCAGGATATAGAAAAGGAAGCCAGTAAAAGTATCGCTGACCTGGAAAAAGAAATTGAAGCACTTGCCCGCGCGGGGGATGAGGGCGTGTCTGATCCGGTCCGTATGTATCTTAAGGAAATCGGCCGGGTGCCGCTTCTCAAGTTTGAGGACGAGATGAGCCTCGCCAAACGCTACGAAAAAGGTGACAAACGCGCCAAGAAAAAGCTCACGGAAAGTAATCTTCGGTTGGTCGTTTCCATCGCCAAAAAATATATCGGTCGGGGCATGAGCCTCCTTGACCTTATCCAGGAGGGAAACCAGGGACTGATTCGTGCAGTAGAAAAGTACGACTGGCGTAAAGGATTTAAGTTTTCGACTTACGCCACCTGGTGGATCCGTCAGGCGATTACGCGGGCGATTGCCGATCAGGCCCGCACGATTCGCATTCCCGTCCATATGGTGGAGACGATCAATCGTTTTGTCCGCGCGAGCCGCCGCCTCATGCAGGAATTGGGGCGGGAGCCGACCCCCGAGGAGGTAGCCAAGGTCATGGAGATAGACGTCTCCAAAGTGCGCGAGATTCAAAAAGTTTCCCAGGAGCCGACCAGTCTTGAGACGCCGGTAGGCGATGAGGAAGACAGCCACTTAGGCGACTTCATTTCCGATCCGGGTCCCACGCCCTATGATCAGACCAGCCGGCAACTCCTCAAAGAGCACATGGAAGAAGTATTAGCGACGCTTTCCGACCGCGAGAAGAAAGTGCTCATTTTACGATTTGGACTTGAAGACGGTCGGCCCCGGACGCTTGAGGAAGTGGGCGCGCAGTTTGGCGTCACCCGTGAGCGCATCCGGCAGATAGAAGCCAAGGCACTCCGGAAATTAAGGCACCCAAGTAGAAGTAAAAAATTGCGCGATTACCTCGAATAGCTCAAAAAACGAGCTTATTAACCCACGGAGGGATGACGGTTTTTTCTACCTTATCATACACCGGCCAATAGGGTTTGACGTCTAAAATGGGCGTCCCGTCCAGAATATCCAGACCCTTCACTTTCAAAACATTTCCTTTACGGGAAATCAATGGCACTGTGGACATACCGATGGGATTTGGCCGCTGGGGGCAGCGGCAGGCAAATATGCCGATGTAGGGGATATCCGCTCTTCCTTGCGGGTGGTGCTTGAGGTGGCACTCTTTTTCCTGATCCAACCAGTAAAGGACGATGATGTGGGAATAGTCCTCCATGCCATCAAGTCCCCGTTCGTATTTTTTGCTGATGACGATATCAGTGACGAGATCGCTCCATCCGGAAAGCGAGGGTTTCTTCACGTCGTTTCTTGCAACCCCAAGCGGCTTAAGCGTGATCACGCCGCGTTTTCCTTTTTTACCTAAGAACGTACACCACTCGATGTTCATAAGTTTATTATATCAGCTTCTTGCAGTTTCTCTCTGTGGGCTTATACTAAATACGGTATGGCAAAGAAACGGGTGAAACCGATGGTATCGGCAAATGGGGAAAACATTCGACAATACGCAGTAGCGCTAGTTGTCACTGCGATCACGGTTTGGCTGGTATACCGGTACGCCGCGGTGCGCTATGGAGTGGAAGGGTTATCAACGCTGAACAAAAGTCTAGCAACGAGTACGTTGTTTCTCCTTGGGATTGTTTTACTGCTTGGACCTCTTTCCCGACTCTTTACTCTGTTTGATCACGCTCTCAAATACCGCAAAGAACTGGGAGTCCTTACATTTTTTACCGGAGTGGCCCACGTGTACCTTTCCATGTTTCCGCTTGCCCGCCGCGGTCCGTGGGGATTTTATACTGCTCAACCAGTCTCGGCATACTCGGGACTTGCAGGTTTAGTGATCATGTTTATCCTTCTTCTGCTCTCCGGCGCAGCCGTGGAGCGGGCAATCGGGACGAGAGTTTGGTGGAAGCTCCAGTACTGGGGCGCGCGCCTGGCGTTTATTGCGATTGCCGTTCATTTTATCGTTCTTAAAAATCAAGGAATGGCTGAGTGGTTTATGAAACGGGGAGCTGGGGGGGCGGTGGGAGCATTATGGCTTCCACCAATTTCGATTCTTGCTGCCGTTTTTTTTCTATTTGTTCTCGTTGTTCGTTTAAGCGAGCTTTTTGGGAGTCAGTCAGCCCGCGTCATCACCCAGCTTTCGTTCCTCACTATTTCGATTTTTACCGCGTGGTTATTTATTTGATTGTTCCGTTGATAGTGTGAGAGGGTTTTTAGAAACTGGCAAGGATTGCACACATGGTTAGTAGGGCGGAGGAATTACAGGTGGCCACCGCCGTTGACGTAGATGAAGTTTCCGTTCCAGAAAGCTGTTTTGTTTTCAATGATGGCAAGGGCTGTCTCACCGACGTCTTCAGGCGTTGTGACTCTTCCGAGAGGATTGCCTTTTGCGAATTTATCCCACGCGTCATCGGTCATAAGGCCTGCCTCAGCCCAGTATCCGTTATGTGTTTTTGTTTCTCCCGGACCAATGCCGTTTGTTCTGATGCCGTATTTTGCCAGACCCTTTGCCATAGCTTTGACGAAGGCGATCGTCCCCGCTGTTCCTACACAGTAAGGGACATCATCAGAATCCGGTCTCTCGCCCATGCTGGACATGATGACGATCAGGTCAGCCTTGCCGGGGATTTTCAGAAGCGGGAGCGCGTATTTGGTACAAAGGAAATTTCCATCGATTTTTGTTCTCGTAATGTTTTTCCACCTATCAAACGTACAGGTTTCTATGGGAGCTATGCCATCGACAGCGGCATTATTGACGAGGACATTGAGGTAGCCGTATTCTTTCATGACGAAATCAAAACACGCCTTCACACTTTCTTCATCCGTGACATCGAGCTCGCGGAGGACTGCTTTGCCGTTCTCTTTTTTGATGGCAGCAACGACATCTTCGCCCCATTTTTTATGATCCTTATACGTAATTATCACCAGATATTCGTGGCGAGCTAACACCTTGGCAATTCCTGCGCCGATGCCGCTTGAAGATCCCGTGATAAGGGCGATATTTTGTTTGGTCATACCTTGATCATATCAAGTTTATATACTCTTGCCAATCGACTATAATTCGACTATAATTCGACTACTATGTTTCAACCCCGTTACACTATCACCAATCAGCTGCTTGCAAACATTAAACGGATTAATACGCTGATTGGAGAGCTCAATAATCGCCGATTCTCCTCTGTGGTATTGATAGCTCTTGAAAAGTCGGCACGAAGTTTATCGACGCATGCCTCAACCAGTATCGAGGGCAATCCGTTGCCTTTGACGGAAGTGAAAAAGATTCTTAAGTCCAAGCCAGAACACATCAGGGATAGCGAACGGGAAGTTTTAAACTATAATCAAGCATTGATTACATTACAGAAGCAGCAGGGTAAACAATTTTCATTGCTGTCTTTTGAGTACATTTTGCATATACAAAAACAAGTCACAAGCGGATTACTGCCGGCGTTTGAATCCGGTAGCCTTCGGCAGAAACCAGTAGTCGTCAACAACCCCAAAACGCATCAAGTGGCATTTTTACCTCCCGATGTTCAAGATGTGAAACCGTTGATGTTAGAGTTGGTCCAATATATCCATCAAAATAAAGGTCATATAGATCCGTTAATTATAGCTGGAATTTTTCATAAACAGATGGTCATCATTCATCCATTTATGGATGGTAATGGACGGACAACACGGTTAGCAACAAAAATATTGTTAGCGCAAATGGGCCTGAACACCTTTAATCTATTTAGTTTTGAAAATTATTATAATCAGAACGTCTCTCGATATTTCCAAACTGTGGGAGAGTATGGAGACTATTATGAGTTAAAAAACAAGATTGATTTCACCGTGTGGCTAGAATACTTTACCGAGGGAATTATTGATGAACTTCTCCGTGTTCAAAAGCTGTTAGCGGAAGCAGGGATTGATCCACGGACAGAATTACAAGAGCATGACCGGAAACTTCTAAAGCACATGAAAGAACAAGGTTTTATCACGGATAAAAGATATGCCGCGCTCGTCACCCGAGCCAAAGCGACGAGAACTAAAGATTTCAAGAGACTGCTTTCCCTCGGATATATTAAAAGGAAAGGCAAAGGGAAAGCTACATACTATATATTGAAGGATGAATCATCACTTCAATAACACAATGCCCAGGATGAGGAGGGCCATGCTCATGAGCTTTGGAAATATCTTTTTTTGTTCTTTCATGACAAAGATTCCCCAGAGGACGGCGATAGGTATTTCCAATTGACTGACGAGCGTGACAAGCGACGCTGGTCCGCTCTGAAGGTACGCCGCATAGATGCAGTAGGCGGATGCGCCATACAGTATTCCCACGATGCTTAGAATTCCAACCGTAGAACGCTTTGGTAGTGGCGCGCCTTTTTTCAGTCGCACAAGAACAAGCGGAATCATGAATAGCACCGTGAAAAGATAGATCAGAAACGTATACATCATGGCGGTAAAGTAAGGGATGACCGCTTTATCAATGAGGGCACCGAGTCCGAATAATACGGCGGTTGCCAATGCAAATTTTGCCCCTTTTCCAAAATGGATACCTTTTCCTTCCCAGGAAAGAAAAAATACACCACAGAGAACAAGGAGCCCGCCGGCCGCCTGAAGAAACGTGAAGCGTTCTTGGAAAAACACCAGTCCGCCGATGACGATGATGAGCATCCGGCTTCGGCTGAAAAGGCTAAACTCTGATACGTCGGAATGTTTGAGTCCCTCGTAATACGTCATGACGCCCACGGCGACGAGGGCACCGGAGGACACAAGACCGGTAATGGCCCAGATGTTGGTGGGGATGGCAGGGGATTCCCATACGGCAAACAACAGTGAGACGGCTGCTGTAAATCCGGCCGCAATGATGCCTATGAAGACAGGTTCTGACTTTTTATCGGATATGTATTTGCCGATGATTTCGGCAGCTGCGTAGGCCACGGCGCTGATAATCGTGAGAAAGAACCAATTCATAAATTAGATAGTACCACAGGGGCCTCCATTTCATTGTTGTGAATGTTATGCCGTTTTTAACCCTTGGTTTACTTTGATTTTAATTTTTTCCAACCGATAAACGGGGGAAGCAGAAAGGTGAGCAGATAGTAGAGATAGACATCCAGCTTGTAGTAACCGTCGGTGGGTTTAAATACCTTTACGAGGAATAGATAGTCGCACAGTATCGCTATCATCGTCCATACACCCCCGACCAGGAGATAATAGTAAAACGTTGACCCCTCGATCTTTTTTCGGAGAATCCATACCGTGATGATTGTCCCCACTGGCATGATGATCCATCCGATCATGGAAGGCGGCACGAGCATAAAAAGAAGGATCCCGAGGATGTACCCCACGAGCCACAGGAGAAATCCCCAGCCAAAGGTATCTTTTAGGAATGATCCATTCATAGTCGTATAATATTCTCCTGCTCAATTTTTCACAAATACTGCCTGGCGGATGTGATGGGGTGTTAATAGTTCGTCAAGGAGAAATCGCGCCAAGCTTTTTCGGGAAACGGATGAGAGAAGTCCGACCTTGACATGGACTCCTGCCTGAACCGTCGTGTTATCCGTCGTGTCAGTGAGCCGCGGTGGCTTGACGATCGTCCAATCCAGCGATGAAGATGCGACGATTTTTTCCTGTTGTACCCGATCATTGTACCCGATGGGATTACTGCTTCGGAATTTCCCACTGAATAGTTCGAAGAAAAATGACCGGTTTTTGGGATAATCTCCGATCATCGCACCTGTTTGGCAGATGAGGCGACGAACGCCTGTTTTTTTCATCGCGGTGACAATTTTCTCCGTTGTTTCTGCGCAAAAAACATCTGTATACGGCGCTCTGGGTCCGAATACAATGATGACGCTGTATGATCCTTTGATGGCCTTGCGTAAATCTTGCGGGGAGGGATTTTTTTTGTTAAACGGCCTGACGATTATGCCTCGGGTGAGTGCCTGAGCATGTATCGCCTGACCGGTCCTGCCGCTTGCACCAAAGAGGGCAATAATGTTAGATTTTTCCTTCATCAATATCTATGAGAATATTTTGAATATTTACTGCCAAATTTTTTTACCGATATAGCCCCACGCGTCGACTTCCGGATCGTATATTTCGATGAAATCCAGCTCGGGGCGGTTGGGGAGAATCCGTGCCCCTTTGATGACTTTTCCGTTTAACAGCGCCTGTTTGAGCACTGCGTATTTTTCAGGTTCCAGATAAAAATCTACATCACCCACCTGATCTTTGTTTGGGTTAGGTTTGCGGATATAGAGGTAGCTGTATGTAGTCTCCGGAACATCACCTTTCTCGGGGACAACGAAGGGCTTGTGAAGTTTGAAGTATTTGCCGTATACACTTTGAGATAAATCCGCGAGCTCCGATTGGAGCTTTTTGAGATACGTATATTCATCATCGAAGTGGCAAAACACACCGATATTTCCGGCGACGGGCAGATAGTTCCCCATAGTCTGCTTACAGAGCTTATGGCAGGCGAAATGGATATACGCTATAGCCCCAAAGAATTGTGCCTTGTTTTTTATGGGACTGAACCGGAATTGTTTCATGACGTCATTATATTCGATACAGTAAGATTGAAGAAATTTGTAGATAGAATGTTTATGCTCCCTCAATGGGATTGCACACGGACAGAAAAATGGCTTTGTAAAAATTAGTTTTAAAGTGATATCAGTTACTATATAGGTTAGCTCTTTAATGGAAATTTTTCATGTCAGCACGGTCTAAATTACTATTTGAAAAAATGGAATGGATTTCGAATCCTTTTATTCTTCAAGCATCTGATGAATCTCGCTACCAGCTTTATTTAATTTTATTATATTGTTTAACCAAGCTACCTTCACAAACGGCTGTTTGGAAAACTGTTGCACCCAATACTGTTCTTTTCCTTTCGGAACAAAGACGGTAAACGTTTGTGATTCTTGCCTGTCATCAACGATTTCAAGTTCGGGATATGAGCGAAAGAAATTATCACGGTCAGCCTGGGATATTCCTGGCTTGAAAAAATAGTGAATAACCGAAAAATTACTTTCTTCCGGCTTCGTATTTTTATAAAACGTATCCCAGATATTTGAATTGGTTAAAAAAGGATTACTTTTTAAGAGTTCATATATACTCCGGAGCTTCTCTTGAGCAACGAGGAGATCAGAATCGTTTTTTGCTTCATCCTTTAACGTAATAACTTTTTGCGTCAGCTGTTTATATCCCTTCAAACTCAATGTTCCGAAAGAAGGAAGATAAAGAGTTTTGCCTCGTTTTCTATCTCTGTTAAGTTCAGGATATTTGAAGAGATATTCATCAAGCGCCGTCACATCGATATACGGGTGCAACGTTATAAGGACTTCCCCTGGAACAAATGCTTCATTAAAAGATAAACCGTCCTTAATTTTGCTAAAATTTGTAAATCCATCGGTGCGTACAAACCCCACTACAAGCAAAACAATGATAGTTCCGCCGATGGCTGCAAGTATTGCAATCCGAATGATGCTCTTTAGCATGTATTGATTATCTCATTAGAAAAAAAGTAATGCAAAAGAAGCAGGAATTATAGACTGCATTAATGAACCCGAATCCTCTCTGGGTATAGAGTCGTTGGAAAAATCTTGAAACAAAAGGCATTTGTTCGGCGCAATGGACGGTGTTTGGACCTACTACTGCTCTATTTATGCTTTTTCATTCTCAACAGTATAAAGTTCAATGATATTACACGTAGGACACCTATAAGCCGCTACACCGTATGCTGGGTGTGCCTCACACCCCTTTACACATGTATCATAGAATTCTTTACTATCCTTAAATGACGTGCTTCCTGTCCACACCATAGCATTGTTTAACATTCTCCCCATTTCCATTTGAATATCACATGTTGGGCATTTTTTTGTCTCTTCCATAATTTTCACCTCCAATCTAATTTATCATTTGGCGTATGAAGTGCCAACTGGCTCCGCACCATCGACGGTGTTCGGACCTATTTTATACCTATTTGAAAGTTCATTCCTTTATCAATAGCATATTGAACAAAATCTATAACTTGATCATAAATTTCCGAATCCGCCGGTTGCCCAATAGAAATGTCTGGGTCTTGTCTTTCCTTCCAGCAATAATCAATAAGCGGTATCCATGTAGGGTCTACATGTTGCTTTGCCCAATTAACTCCTTCAAGCTTAGAGGTGATTCTACCCTCTTCTAAATCCTGCAATACGCGACAGTAATTTAGCACAAAATAAGCTTGATAAAATCTATTTTTAAATGGATCCGGATTTTTAACCACTTCGGATCCCCATCCAATGAGCGTTCCTCTTATCTCTCTTCGCAAATCATCTGGATGAATAGGACTCAATAATATCTTTGGGTCTGGTCCCATTACCGCTTTACCTTTCTTTCTTACTGTCCATCGGGTCACGAGGGTATTATCATGATCTGATTTTTCAATAACTGGACTTCCATTATCAAAGTACCAAAGCTTCCTTTCTTCAGATGTATCAGCGCTTCCGTCTGTATAGGGAGACGAATGCGTTCTGAATAATTGCAGTGGGAAAAATGAATATTCCAGATGCTTCACCCATCTACTATCTTGCGAACATGTTTGCGTGTGCACTTTTTGCACAGCATGAACCTGATCTTCCTTTAGATCCTCTTTCGTAATGACAACAAAATCTACATCTGAAGTTAAATCAAAATCTCCAATAGCCAAGGAGCCCTGCGAGTAAAATCCAATAATATTATCGCCAAGCGCTTGTTGTATTTTTTCTGCATGGCTTTCAAGAACTACATCTAATTCTGGATAGGGTGTTGTATGAGTTTTTCTCATGAAATGATTATATCAGAAGAAATTATTAGGATAATTTGCTCCGTGGGTAGACCATTACACACCCCCGTGATATGGGTGAATTTATGGGATGGATTGGTGGTATTCTCCAAAAGCCATGGTATAATAAATAGTTCCTTTACATTCCCCTGTAGTCCGCCAGTCGGCGGACGGCTTCCTGTAGAATAAGGCTATGTGGACTATTTATGCACTTTATAATCAGGAGGCTGGGAAAATTTATATTGGTCAAACAAATAATCTAAAAAGAAGAATCTTTGAACACAATCAAAAACGTGGCAACCACTTTACTGCAAAAGCAAAAGGAATGTGGGAATTAATATATCGCGAGGATTGTGCAGACAAAACGAGTGCTCTGATAAGAGAAAAACAATTAAAAAGTTATCAAGGTAGACAGTTCATTAAAAAACTAATTCCCCTGTAGTCCGCCAGTCGGTGGACGGCTTCCTGTTGGTAGAGTAGACAGGGGAAGAAATATCATTCCCCTGTAGCTCAACGGTAGAGCGTCCGACTGTTAATCGGCAGGTTACAGGTTCGAGTCCTGTCGGGGGAGCTGAATGTATCTTAATCTCACCAAAATTCCTCATCTGATTTGGGATTTGTTAAATGGACAGTTTATTGCCAATATTATTGGTGGTTTCATTGCTACTTTTCTCGTATTTCTATTCATCGAGAGTCGTTTAAGAAATAGCATCAATCTAAATGAAAAAATTAGAATGATTAATAATCTTCTTGGTGATTTAGAGTTTGATACATGGTTAGCTAATGAGCTTATTGAGAAAAAAGATGAGTATCTCAAATCTAATAAAATTACTTATGCAAGCTATAAAACAAGAGCAATTGAAGACTTTTTATACCAAAGACCAATAGATAACGATGATGCTTATAGAAATATTAGAATTCTGCTTAATAGAATCTTGGAAGTAGATAACGAATTACTTAACAACATAAGGAACGGTAACGGTGATGCTCAAGAGAATAAAAAAACGGTAATAAAGAATGCAAATGCAGTGAAGAAAATGTTGTTGGTAGATATTTTAGTGATTCAAAATATAAAATCTAACTTGAATGAATATAGATTTTCAATATTTTCTAAATTATTTAAACACATATTAAACATTAAACCATTGAAGTGGTTAGAAGCGAAATTTCGTTCAATCTCTGTCTTGCTTGTTCGGCTCAAACAGGGTACTGAAAAACCTTGATAACTGATTTCAAAGCATTGGTCAGAGCAAAACTTGGAACAGGGAGCTCAAATATATTTGACCTCAAATTTCTTTGAATTTCAGAGCAAAAAACGCGGAGGGTGAACGCCCCACGGCATAAGACAAGACTCCCGAATCTGGTATCATACGTTTTGTCATGTTGGACGCAAACGCCATCATTATTGTCATCATCTCGCTTTTGCCCATCCTCGTCCTCCAGTTTTCCGGATCGTTCGTCTCGTTTGCGCTACTGGCAATAGTCGCCGTTATTATCCATGGAACCTACCTATTTGGACCCGGAATCCTCTACCTACTCCTCATAACGTATATCGTCAGCACTATTGCGGAACTCGTGAGTCTCAAAACGCCGGTCGGGATATTCGGGGCCAAATACAAATACAATACTAACCACTGGTTTTTTTCTTCCCGTATACTATTCTTGGGCGTGTATCCGTTGGAAATTGCTCTCGCGTGGGTGATACTTAAATATCTTTCTTTTTGCCTCGCGATACTTATCGTTACTGCGTTTGGCTTGCCGTATTATGCCGTGATATTCGGCACACCGCTGATACTTGTGTCTCTGGATTTAATTCTGGACCCCGTCGCCGTGAATATTAAAAAACACTGGACATGGGAAAAGGGAAGTGCGTATTTTGGTATTCCCATCCGGAACTTTTTGGGATGGTACGCGGTGGGACTGGTCGGCACACTTCTCTATAGTTTATTTGAACCGCCGGGTCACATATCATTTAACCTTCTTTTTCTGTTGCCCATTCTTTTTTATGGATCGTTTATCAAAAATTCACAACTCCTATTCCGTCTTAATAAAAAAATGGCAATGATTGGCGCCCTCCCCGCTATTTTTTGGACCATCCTGAGCGCCGTAAGTTTGTTGATGCTCTATCTGCGCTAGAAGCTCTAACCCTCCTTCGTTAATCTCGGAAGAAGAAGCGCCAGAAGCGCGTCTATCCCATCCCGGGTGGCGGCTGAGAGAAATACGTGGGGGTAGGGGACGGTCCGTGTCATGATTTTTTCGCGATCGAGATTGGGGACTGCGTCAATTTTATTAAACACCAGCACAACTTTTTCCTCGGGAATCTCAAGCTGATGGAGGATATCCTCAACTACATCGATTTTTCCAAATATGTCAGGATCGGATGCATCGATGATATGAAGGACCACATCAGCGCTTATGGATTCAAGAAGCGTCGATGTGAACGCCTCGATAAGTTCCGGCGGAAGATCTTTAATAAATCCGATGGTATCGGATATGACAACGGATTTGCCTAATTCCTGAATATAAATTTCTCCAACAGCGCTATCAAGGGTCGCAAATAACACGTTTTCTACGAGGTTTTTTTTGTGAGTAAGGGCGTTAAAGAGAGACGTCTTGCCCGCGTTGGTGTATCCCACCAGGGAAACGGTCGATAATCCGGCGTTTCTCCGGTGTTCGATTTGTCTTTCCCGGACACCCCGCAGCTTACCAAGCTCATCCGTCACGCGTTTCATTTCGTGCTTCCAGTGCCGTTTCATGAGTTCGGTATTGGTTTCTCCTATCCCTCGTGTCCCGATGCCTCCGGCTTGGCGCGAGAGGATCATGCCCATGCCGAATATACTCGGTCCCATATGGCGCATACGCGCCATTTCGATCTGGAGTTTGGCCTCCGTGGTGCGTGCGTGGCGGGAAAAAATTGAGAGGATGAGATCCATCCGGTCCCACACTTCTATGGTGGGATTCGTGTCCCAGTACATTTTCGTCAGATTAAATTTTTGGTTCGGGGTGAGCATGCCACCCACAACGATGACATCGACTGAATGGTTTTTAATGTAGCTCGCCACCTCCTGCGCTTTTCCGGGACCGATGTAGAGCGGCCGTTGCGGCACTCCTTTTTGAAGGATGATGTCGACGACTGTTGCTCCCCCCAATGCGGAGGCGAGATTCCAAAGTTCGGTAATATCTTTTTCTATCTCCGACTGGGCAAGCTTGGCGTCAGCCAGACACACAAAAAGCATGGAAATAGGATGAGCTGTTTCTCGCATAGGACTGATTATAGTCTATTAGGATATACTCTCTCTATGGATCCGAGACAATCCCTCCTCGATCTTCTCGCATCGTTTGTGTCTTACGATAACCAGGAAAACGAATCGTTACAAAAAGTCAAAGACTTTGTTCTTACCCACCCGGATTGTTTTGGTCACTCTGTGTTGCCCGGGCATGTCACCGGTTCCGCGTTTGTCGTTGACCGTGACTATGCATATACACTCCTCACGCATCACAAAAAGATGAGCATGTGGCTTCAGTTTGGCGGACACAGCGACGATCACCCGATCGTATCGGAAACGGCTATGAGGGAGGCGCGGGAAGAGTCGGGACTTGAAGATATCCGGTATTCGATTTTGGGGAATACCATATTTGATATCGATGTCCACACGATTCCGGTCCATGGTACAAGCCCCGAGCACACCCATTACGATGTGCGTTTTTTGTTTACAGCCAACGCACAGGAACCGCTGACGGTCAGTCAGGAATCAAACGATTTGGCCTGGATCCGGCTTGAGGATGCGGCAGATTATAATGCCCGGCCAGAGTTTCTTCGGATGGTGGAGAAGGTAATACGATTACGTAATAGTGGTATACTTTCTCCTAGAAATGATCACGCCGCATAAACCCACGTACCAAAAATCGCCCTTCCGGGAATACTTCAACATTTTAAGCGATGTGGATAAGGGATCGCGCGACTCCAAAGAGTTTGGATCGATCCTCATCCTGACACTTGTCGAGGAAATCGGGGAGATGGCCCGGGCATACCTCGCAGAACACGGACGAAAAAAGACCAATCTTGCGGCCCAGCGCGACGAAACATACCAGCAGGAATTAGGAGATATCCTCGTTGCCATCCTCCGGTTTGCCAGAGTGAAAAATATTAATCTCCATGACCGGATCATGTATTCGCTCGAAAAAATTAAAGGCAGGCAGACACAACCCAAGACATGAACCGCCTCTTTGTTTTGTTTTCCGGTATGGTGATTGTTTCCGTGGGGATCGTCGGATGGAAGTATGCCCGTCCAGCATCACCACCGGATGCTCCCAAGGTGCTTGGAAGTACAGCTGTTTCCGATCAAACACACTTTGATGCGCTCAATATTTCCACCGAAAAGACGACGCAATCTCCGACACCCAGTCCACTATTTTCATCCCCTACACCATCTATACAGATGCCTCTGGTTACCGTGATTGATGGACCGGGAGATATCATTGAAGGGGACATCGCATCATTTACCTGGCACGTGGATGCTCCACCAACGACCATCCGCACGACGACCGTGTATTATGGCACGACAAGCGATCCGGGAGTACTCGTGACCCAAGCCTCTCCCGAACAGACACAGTATACCCGTGCGCTTCAGGATTTTATGGATGGGACATATGGTGTGCCGCTGCGGTTTGTAGGAAGTATGCCCATGAGTACCGCGGGTACATACTTTTACCGGGGGTATGCCCGCATCGGAGAAAAGCATTACTGGAGCAGCGAGCGGAATTTTGCCGTAACATCAAAACTAAAGCACGATATAAAAGTATCGAATTTTCCAACCGTCGTCACCTTGGGAGAAAACGCAGCGTTTACGTGGGATATATACGGTCCGGCGGCCACTATTGGATTTACGGCTATCGCCGGAGGAAAAACATCCAAACCCGGAAAGCTCGAGGCAACAGTCGATCTCCCTCAGACGCCGTATGCGATCCTCACGCAGGATTTCACCAGTGGTAGCATCGCCGTCCCGCTCCGGTTCATCGGAAATGCGAGCATTACGGATCCCGGCGTATATTATTTCCGTGCGCTTGCCTTCATTAGCGGAAAAAATATCTGGTCGGATGAATACTCATTCACAGTTAAATAACCGTATCATTGTGATAGTAATATACATGTATCATAATGAGCGTATGTGATATTTTAGATAGATCTTATGAATAAAAATGTAAGTGATCTTCGATTGGGATGTATCGGCGCCGGACGGCATGCGACGGCAAACATGTACCCATCTCTGGAACTTCTTGGCGCGCGCATCCAAAGTATCGCGACGCAGCACAAGGAAAGCGCAGAGGCGGCAGCTCGGCGATTTCATGCCCAATCCTCTCATGATGACTACCGGACGATGCTCGAGAAGGAAAAACTTGATGCAGTAGTGATCGTCACAACCGGAGACCGGCATGCGGGGATCGTGAAGAATTGTCTTTTGGCGGGAGTCCCGGTATTTGTCGAAAAGCCGCTTGGATGGAACGAAAAGGAGGCGAGAGATGTCGCCGACGTTTCTAAAAAAACGGGTAAAACCGTGATGGTGGGATACATGAAACGGTTTGCGCCGTCATATAAAATTATGCACGAGCGCATGGAAAGCAAAAAAGACTTTGGGGATATTCTCACTATGCACGGGATGTTCGGGGTTCGGAATTTTGGGACGGATATCGAGGCGTACCTCCGGTATGGCGCGATCCATACGATAGATTTGCTTCGTTATTACATGGGCGAGGTATCCGAGGTGCAAAGTTTTGCCGCCAATACCGATCAGGGAGTGAGTTTAACGTGCAACTTTCGTTTTGTGAGCGGGAAGAACGGGCTTTTCTATTTTGCCGGACTTCCGTCATGGGGAAGACACTTCGAGGAGATGACCATTACGGGAACGCACGGATTTCTCAAAGTCGAAAATATTTCCAAACTTGTGGTACGGTCTTCCTACGAACCGGTTAATCCGTCGCCCGGCTGGCAGCAGTTGAATGAGAAAACGGAAGTCTCCACTTCCATAGATACCAGCGGCTCCGGCGGGTTGCAGGCGCTTTATATGAATGGGTACGTGTATGAACTTGAGCATTTTCTGCGGTGTTTATTAGAACATAAACAACCGATGACTTCCGCTGAAGATAATGTGAAGACCACTGTATTGGTGGATAGAATACTTGTATCTTTGCAGTAAATTATTACCCCCCATGCGTGAGCCGCACGAGGATGGTGACGAGGAAGATGCTTGCGATAAACGGCACGACGACCCGCAGGACGTGCTTGTGTCCGGCGCGGTGATGCAGTTCGGGGATGAGGTCAGAGGCTCCCAGATAGAGAAATATACCACCGGCAACCCCCAAAAAGCTCGGAAGGTGCGGGGTAAATACATTGCCCGCCGTAAATCCGACAATGACTCCCGGAATCGTGGCCAGAGATTGGAGTACATTGACCAGAAGGACTTTCATGCGTGACCATCCGTGATTGAGAAGCACGCTGAAGTCGCCGATTTCCTGTGGTAATTCGTGTGCTGCGATGGCAAGCGTAGTGGTCAGTCCTAACGCGGGGTTAGCGACAAAGGCTATTGCAATGACGACTCCGTCCAGAAAGTTGTGGATGGTGTCTCCCAGGATGAGAAGCGTCGGAAGCGTTTCCGTGTGATCGGCATGTTCGTGTCTATCGCTGCGGGATCCATAACGCATAAGGAAACGTTCGAGGATAAAAAATGCTACGAGCCCGACCATGACTGCCATGAGGATAGGATGCGGATCATCGGCTTGTTCGATAGCTTCGGGAATAAGGTCCGTGAGGCTGGTTGCTATAAAGGCTCCCGCGGCAAAAGAGAGAAGTGATGTAGTGATGGCCTGCCGTATTCTCGTACCCAGAACCAAAAGTAATGCGCCGCCCGCAAGCGAAAAAAGACCCGCAATTAAACTATAGAAAAGCAGTATTGGCATGGTGATGAGCGTAAAATGACTCGATGTAGTATAATATATATATAGTCAGAACGCGACCCGCAATGCGCTTAGTCCGGCATGCGGGCGTATTTTTTTATGGATATCAGAAACGTCGCTATCATCGCCCATGTCGATCATGGAAAAACGACCCTCGTAGACGGGATGCTCAAACAGACCCATACATTCCGCGACAACCAGGCAGAGATGGGGCAAACCACTATTTTGGACGCCAATGACCTGGAGCGGGAAAAAGGGATTACGATACTCGCCAAAAACACCGCAGTTATGTACCACGGGACGAAGATCAATATCATTGACACTCCGGGACACGCGGATTTCGGGGGCGAAGTCGAGCGTGTCATCAATATGGCCGACGGAGCGCTTCTGGTCGTTGACGCAGCCGAAGGCCCTTTGCCGCAGACACAATTTGTGCTGCAAAAAGCGATGGAACTCAATTTAAAAGTTATCGTCGTTATTAATAAGATTGACCGCAAGGACGCTCGTCCGGATGCAGTTCTTCGTGAAATAGAAAGTCTGTTTCTTCATTTAGCGCACCATGAAGATCATTTGGCGTTTCCGGTCGTGTATGCCGTTGGGCGGCAAGGGAAGGCGTGGGCCACGTACCCCGCGGATATGGAGGCCCCCGGATCACTCGAGCCGTTGTTTGACGCAATTGTAAAAAACATTCCGGTGCCGGAAGTCCACACGGATATGCCGTTTAAAATGTTGGTATCGACGTTGGATTTTGATGCGCACAAAGGAACATTTGCTATCGGAAAAGTGAGTCAAGGTACTGTGAGACCCGGTCAGTCGATCGTACTTCTCAACGAGAATGAAAAACTTGGAACTTTTCGTATCGATGAGGTATTTACGAGTGTGGGACTGGCCAGAGCTCCTGTAACGAGTGGAGATTCCGGCGACATTATTGCCATGACCGGCGTTTCGGAGGCAGCAATTGGCAACACGATCGCCGATCCCTCTGATCCGACCGGCTATCCGGCTATTCATTTGGAGCCCCCGACACTCAAGATCACGCTTTCCGCCAACACCTCCCCGTTTGCCGGTCGGGAGGGGAAATTTTGTACCGCGCGTCAAATTGGAGAGAGGCTCATGCGCGAAAAACAGACGAATATCGGACTCATCATCGAAGAAAATGGTGGTGGAAGTAGTTTCGTTGTAGCTGGCCGCGGTGAACTCCATTTGGCAATACTTTTAGAAACGCTCCGGCGTGAAGGGTATGAAATGCAAGTCGGTAAGCCGGAAGTCATTCTCAAAACGATTGACGGAGTCGTATCCGAGCCATTTGAAGAAATAACGATTGATATTGATTCATCCTTCGTCGGCGTGGTGACCGAAGATTTAGGAAGACGCAAGGCCGAGCTTTTGGATACCCATACGGATGATCGGGGGACGACCCGGATGGTGTATAAAGTGTCAAGTAGAAATCTCTTAGGGTTTCGCGGCGATATCCTGACCAAAACGCGGGGAAACGGAATTTTTTCGACACGGATCATTGGCTATTTTCCCGAGATGCCTCGGGTGCCCAAGCTTCGAAACGGGGTGCTCGTTGCGTTTGAAACCGGCAAATCATCTGGGTACGCGCTCACGACGGTGCAGGACCGGGGGAAAGCGCTCATCGGTCCCGGAGTGCCGGTGTATGAGGGTATGATCATAGGGCTCAATAACCGTCAGGAAGATATTGATATTAATGTGTGTAAGTTTAAAAAACTCACCAACATCCATTCAGCGAACGCCGATATCGCCATACAGCTGGATCCACCCGTCGTGCTCTCCTTGGAACAGTGTTTGGATTTTTTGGAAGAGGATGAACTTCTGGAAATCACCCCACTTAACTTGAGGCTTCGGAAAAAATACCTCACGAAGCTTGACCGCACCCGCGCGGAGCGAAAGTAGGAGTTATTAGATAGAGTTATTTACGACTTGAATAACTGAAACACAGTCAATCTTTCTCCCTGATTTGTGAAACTCCCTTTGTTTTCATTGAAAAACCTGTATGTTGCAAGACGCGGTCGCAACTTATAACATACATATAAGCGAGCGGGGAGTGACTTTTTTGACTGTATGAAAAAACTTTTGAGACCAGGCGACGTGCTGTTGTTAGGGATTGCTGGCGCTCTGGATGTATTTGAGGAAGTGAAGGATCCATTTGGGGTGATGGCTCGCGGCTGTCATAGCCTCTATGGGTGGGTACCGACACGATATCGTCGCCATAACTTTTCCCGCGTGGTCGGACGACAACTTAAGACGGGTGATATCGAAAAAGTGATCAAGGGAGACGAGATATATCTTCGTTTGACGTCTGAAGGAAAAGAGAGGATGACCAGAGTTTTTCCCTTATTGCGTCTTGCCAATATGCCGTGGGACAAACGGTGGCGCTTGGTGATTTTTGATATTGTCGAAATTGATAAAAGTACAAGAGAACTCTTGCGGGATAAGTTACGGCAACTCGGGTTGGGGATGCTTCAAGAGTCGGTTTGGATTACGCCTCACGATGTGAGTATTGACCTACGGGAATATTTAGAAAGCCAGGATTTGGGAGACACAGCGTTTGTGCTTGAAGTATCAGCTATTCTTGCAGGGGATCAGGCGCTGTTGGTTAGAAAAATTTGGAACCTCGATGCTCTTGAGGAAGCGTACCGAGAAATTATTGAAGAAGCGACGCAACTGACAGACATGTATGTTGCAAGTAGCGGTCGCCACTTACAACATACAGAGGCAAAAGAGGCGAATGTGACACAGAGGGAGAGGAAGGTTCGACAACGATATATCGAAGCGCTTTTGTCTGACCCGTGTTTGCCTAAAGAATTATTGTCAGCCGATTGGCCGGCGATGAATGCTCGGCGAGCGGTACGGAATTTACGAAAAGCAACCAGCTAGAGAAGATTTTTTTATCGAGACATGTATGTTGCAAGTTGCGGTCGCAACGTATAACGTACAAGTATTTACTGAAAAAATGAGGTTGGGGAAGTAGTTATATGCTAATATTTGATATTACTGTTCACAACATATGGCGGGAAAACCGAAAAAAAAGATAACACCTATGGATTTAGATGAAGAAATGAAAAGAATGAAAATTCGAGGGTCCAACCGGCCGTTGCCACCTGCAAAAACGGCAAAGATTCTCGCAGCTTCTTTTGATCAGGCCGCAAGCAGCTTTGCATTTCGGATCTATCAAGACAATACATACAGAAAACTGTTGGGGTTTGAAAGCCTGGAAAAAGTCGAACAAGATAGGGTATTTAATGAACTTGTAGTTGCGACTATCACGCTTATCATGCTCACGCTTGATGCAAAAGATCTTCGGACCGTTGAAGAAATGGGAGAGTTTTTTTCTCTGGTTCGGGAAGAAATTCCCAATGCTCATCGGGAGACACTCCGCGGGTACGGGATCGAGAAGCAGTATTTGGATCTCTGGGACAAGTTGATCGCTATGCGATACACCCAGTACAGCGAGGATAAGCTGGAAGCGCGTTATGCTGCGATGCAGGTGGAAGCGAAGGATAAAGAAGATGGCGCTCTGGACCGGGATGACATGACAAACATTACACTTACCGTGCCGATTCAGACGGTTGCCATAGGCGCACATCATCACATTTGTCGCGGAAAAACAAAAGGGAAAGATGAACTATTTCTGTGCCTCCTCCACCATCTTCAGCGATTTTATCTCGAGATTCGAATTCCCTTGGAAGGCGGTCATATCACTCCTTTTATGCGGCTTCGCATGAATATTCGACATACATGGCGGCGAATATTCCCAAAACAATGATATGACTTCTCAAATACTCGATCTTTCTGACCGGTCCAACATGTTCTACTGGCAGGTGAACAGGCGCATTTCCGCTCAGCAGGATAAAGAGATCTTCCTCACCCGTCATGAACGGTTTGACGAGCGTTTACTGCGAAGAGCAGTCGTATTTGGCATGATTCGTGCGGGTTTTTCTGGCGTTGATACAGAGGTTGCTCGCGTCGAGCCATTCATCGCACGAGGACTCATCAATACGGTCGTTCCGGTTATCCTAAAAAGCGGCAGGGAGATCGTCATTCGGATGCATCCGCCGGAAGTGAAAAACGGGTACTTTTGGGTGGAGTCTGTGGCGACCAATCTTGCCCGCGCCGCGGGTGTCCCGACGTATACATGCCTCGTGGTTGATGATACGCGCAAACGTGTGCCGTTTGACTATATGATCATGACGCGCGAGTCGGGGAAACCCATGCAGGATTTTTGGCCATTATCTTCGGATTTAGAAGAACAGTTAGTGATCCAAACCGGCCGCTATGCCGCACGCATTCACACGATGACGCCCAAGGGATTTGGTTTTTTCCGAAACGACATTGCAAAAAATGAAGGACGATTAGTGGGCCAGTACAACAATTTATCAGAACATGTGAGAGCAGGACTAGAAGAAGATCTCGGGTACCTTCAGGATTCAGAGACGATTACCCCGAGGCAAAGAAAAATTATCGAGGCGGTGTTTGCGAAACACGAAGATCTTCTTACGATCAATAATCCTGTCGTCATTCACAACGACATTGCTGATTGGAACATCCTTACAGACGGCAAAGAAATTACTGCGATGATGGATTGGGATGAATGCGTGGGCGGCGATCCCATCATGGAGCTTGCGGCGTACAGTTTGTTTTTTGGCGAGCCCCGGATGAGCTGGTTTGTTCGTGGGTATGAAGAAGTGAGGAAATTGGGCGATTGGAAGGAAAAGTTTGAGTTGTTTAAGCTCCGGTATCTCGTATCCAAGCTTCATTTGCGCAAAAAACGTTCTACTGTGGACAGCTCCGAACAGACCATGAGAAATCTCGCTCGGGGACTTGAGGCTATGGCAGAAGTATTTGCATATTTTAAGGTTTAGTAATGCAGCATACAGACGAGACAGGATGTGGTATAGTAGATTATTGAATATGAATAAAATAGCTCTTGCGATTGTCGGCGTTGTTCTTCTTCTTGGAGCATGGCTTGTGGGCAGTTACAACGGATTTGCGACACAAAGCAATGCCATTGACGGACAATGGAAGCAGGTGGAGGTGCAGTACCAGCGCCGGTTTGATCTTATTCCCAATCTCGTCGAGTCCGTCAAGGGTTTGCAGAAACAGGAACAGAAAGTATTCGGTGATATCGCCGAAGCGCGTACCCGATACAGTGGCGCATCTTCAGTGGATCAAAAAGCAGCAGCAGCAAGTCAAATGGAATCTGCGTTAGGCAGACTTTTGGTCATCATGGAAAATTATCCGGAGATCAAAAGCGATGTGGCGGTCTCGCGCCTGATGGATGAGCTTAGTGGCACGGAAAACAGAGTCGCTGTAGAACGCAGGCGTTACAATGAACTTGTTCAAAGTTACAACACATCACTTTCCATTATCCCCGGCAATATGCTCGCGGGCATATTCGGATTTACCCGGAGGGCGTACTTTGAATCTGCCGAGGGAAGTGAGTCAGCTCCAAAAGTTCAATTTTAATCCCACCGTATGTCACGTCTTTTTGTAGTGATCGCCTCTCTAGCTTTTGCGGTGCGTATATTTGCCGCAACCGGCATTCCCGCTCCCACAGGTCATATCAACGATTTTGCGGGAGTGTTACGTATTGAGGAAAAGCAGTCGATTGAACAAACCCTTGTGTCCTACCAGGAGTCTTCGGGCAATGAAATCGCCGTAGCGCTAATCCGTTCGCTTGAGGGAGACACCGTAGAAGAGAAGGCAGTACGTCTTTTCGAGGAGTGGAAGATTGGGAAAAAAGGGAAAGATAATGGTGTATTATTTTTGGCCGCAATTGACGACCGCAAAATGCGCATCGAAGTGGGATACGGGTTAGAGCCGTATCTTACGGATGGGGATGCTGGAGAGATATTGAGAAATGATGTGACGCCGGCGTTTCGTGAAGGCAAGTATGGCCTAGGAGTCAGCAACGCGTTAGCATCCATAGAAAAAGAGCTTTCCGGATCCGCAGGAGAAGCAAATAAACCAACCCCGACAGCAGAGCAATTTCCCATTCCCTTTTGGATGATGATTTTTCTTTTTATCTATCTGTGTTCTTTTATGGCGAGAAGTAAAACCGTCTGGTTAGGTGGGGCAGCTGGAGCGATTGCCGGTGTGGGTTTTGGTTCATGGTTGGGAAGCGTGAGTATGAGCGTGGTACTGGCGATATTTTTATCATTGGTCGGGCTTCTATTGGATGCTATTCTCTCCAGAAATTATGAGGTCACCAAAAAATCCGGTGGAAAAAATGGATTCTTTCATACCGGCGGGGGATTCTGGAGCGGTGGAAGTGGTGGATCTTCCGGATCATTTGGCGGTTTCTCCGGCGGCAGTTCCGGCGGCGGAGGATCCAGCAGTAGCTGGTAATAGCGCCGTACACCACGATTTACACGCAGAAATAATTGTGGTATAGTGTCTTTACCTCGCTAGAATCCTCTTTGTCTGCTGCGACCAGGAGATCTCCCGTTTAGGTACACTTGTAAGGCCGCATCCGGGATTAATATAAATCCTTTTTCACTTGATGATGCGGCACAAAGGGCTGTATCCATAAATATCTAAGAAGCTATTTATGGACAGGCCCTTTGGAGTCATATTTATGAATAAGATCGTGCTATCCGCACAGGGTCTGACGAAGACCTTTGGCGAGCCCGCTTCGACTCGATCGAATCGAGGCGAGTTTACCGCTGTTGATCATATCTCCTTTACCTTGGAGGAGGGGGAGGTGTTGGGCATTTTAGGACCTAATGGTGCCGGTAAGACCACAACGCTCTTTATGCTTCTTGACCTTATTACTCCCACGTCCGGCGACTTGACGATGTTTGGCATGCGGTACAGGGATGATCGGGAAAAGATATTACAACGGGTTAATTTTGCATCCGCGTATATGGATATGGTACCCAGAATGACCATCATGGAAAATTTACTCATCATGGCAATGCTCTATCAGGTAAAGAAACCGAAGGAAGTCATCAGAACGTGGGCTGCATCTATGGGGATAGCGTCGCTTCTTGGGATGGAGTATCAAAAGCTTTCAGCGGGACAAAAAACCCGTGCGCAGATGTGTAAAGCATTTTTAAGTTCTCCGGAAATTTTGCTCCTTGATGAGCCCACAGCAAGTCTGGATCCGGACATATCCGTGACCGTGAGGAAGCATATTCTCGATGCGAAAAATCGCGGGGTCAGTATCATCATTACCTCCCATAACATGGCGGAAGTAGAGGAAATATGCGACCGGGTATTGTTTATTAATCACGGAAAGATTGTGGCCGAAGATACGCCGGAGGGTCTGGCGCAAGCCGTCCGCAAGGCGCGAGTACAACTCATGATGACCGACGGTCAGAAACGAACCATAGCCTTTGCCAAGCGGGCAGGGTTTCCCGTTCGTGCAAACGGGAGGTTTGTGACGATTGATGTGGATGAAGATGATATCGCCTATCTCTTGTCAGGGCTAGCGGAAAAAGGAGTGGAGTACCGGCAAATTACGATTGATAAACCGACGCTTGAAGATTATTTCATCGCCGAGTCCCGGAGGAATCTATGAACCTGATGCGCGTATGGGCCATAGTCATTAAGTTTTGGTTTGACACCAAGCGGGATATGTTCCGTCTTTTTGACGTGTTTTGGTGGCCGGCATTTAATTTGTTTGTCTGGGGGCTATTGAGCACGTACCTATCAAAACTGTCAAATGGATCCGTTAATTTTGTTTTATTGTTTCTTGCCGGTACGATATTTTGGTCTTTTTTTGACCGCGCAAGCCGCGATATATCCCGTTCGATGGTAGAGGAGCTCTGGAATAGAAATCTTCCGAATATATTTTCTACCCCGCTTACTCTTACCGAGTATTTGGCGGGAGTACTCATAGTGGCCTTCATCAAGCTTGTCATCGGTAGCGCATTTCTTCTGATCCTGGCAAAGTTATTTTATGGTTTTCAGATCAGTGCGTTGGGATGGCCAGTCGTTGGCATCATGGCCGGGCTTATGATATTCGGATGGAGCGTGAGCTTTATCATTCAATCATGCGTTTTGCGTTTCGGGCATACAGTGGAAGTATTTATTTGGGCGGTGACGGTCCTCCTTCAGCCGTTTTCCTGTGTCTTTTATCCGCTTAGTGCTCTCCCTGAATGGGCGCAGTGGGTAGCGAGGGGATTCCCCTCTATGTACCTGTTTGAACAGATGCGGGCGATTATTTCCGGTACACCGGTCAGTCCAGGGGACACCATGATTTCGATTGTCCTTAATGCGACGTATCTCATCCTTTCCGTTGCCTTTTTTTACCGGACGTTCGGGTATGCGAAAACAAACGGGCTTCTGACAAAGCCATTTTAAATATACCATCATCGTATTTCGATGTATGATGATAGGCAGTATGATGCGAGATTTCCAGGAACAGATTTTTCAGTCAGCAGCAAAAGAAAAACAACGGATTTGGTTGTTTTTTTTGGTAGTGTATATCACCATATTCATGGTGTTGGTGTGGGGGAGCGTCGTCATAGTTTCCAATACTCCCGCCATGCCGCTCGTCTATGCGATCGGTGTCTGGTCGGGGAGAGCGGCTCTCATGATGCTTGCACTCGTCTTAGTTCCCGGTATATTGGGGCGCTTTGGGATACAGATAAAAGTAACGCGGGTCATCACGTTTTATCGGCGTCAGCTTGGCATTACGACTTTTCTCCTCGCGTTTACCCACGGGATGCTTGTTCGTAACGTCGCCCGTTTTGCGTACGGTTGGTATCCCCTCAATCTCGCTCCAGCTTATGAACTGTTTGGCAGCCTTGCGCTGTCGATTTTATTTTTGTTGTTTGTGACGTCCAATGACGCAAGCGTCAAGCGATTAGGACTATGGTGGAAAAGAATCCATCGGTTGGCGTATGTGATCGTCTGGCTCATCCTTTTTCACACCATTTTTCAGCGCGTGAGTGCATGGAGCGTGACCATCGGGACCGTGGCGATCCTTGAGGTGGTGTCTTTATTGTGGGGCAGTGGGTTGGGTCGCGGGCGGCGTGTAGGAACCTGATGAGGGCTGTATGGTTTGGTTTGTCGGTTGGGTTGAGGTGGTAGGATAGTTTGATGATCCGGCGCCGGGTGACGGTCGATAGTCATAGTATGGCTGGGTGTTCGTAGTGGGTTGCTCCATGCGCTTTTGCATCATTTCGCGGTTTGTTTCAGATTGACGTTTTTGCAATTCCCGGGATGATTCCGTTTCTTTTTTACGAAGTTCATACTGTCGTTTGGACTGTTCTTCGTTCAGTTTTGCCTCACGAAAGCCCGGGCATTTATCCGGATGATCACTGCACCAATTTTTGCACTCCGCCTCCGTCCTGCAGCCGGAAGGACCGACATAATTTTCTTTGCTACTCATACGGGTGATGCCGTCGGAAGATGACTGGATGGATTCAGGTGTGTTCGGTTGAAAACCAGGACATTCTTTGGGGTGTTCCTGACAGTATGTTTTGCATGAATCTTCACTGTCGCATTTTCCGGACATGGGTCCTGGCCTGCGGTCGTCTGTCTCCATTTCTTCACGGTCTTCTATTTCCTCTGTGTCTTCCCGCGGTTCCGGGCGTTGGAACCCGTGTTTTTTAGCAAAACTCACACAGCGTTCCGGGTTTTTTTCGCAGGCAGACTTGCACGACTCCATCGACGTGCAGCCCAGTTCAGACTGCGCCTTCCGCATCAGCTGCATTTTTTCTTCGGCTGAGTACCGGCCGCGAGACTCCGGCGGCTCCTGATAGACGCCGTGTTTTTTGGCGAATGCCTCACAACGGCTTTGGTCCGTTTCGCAAATTTTGCTGCACGATTCCATGGACGTACATCCGAGTTCGGTTTTGGCTTTTACGATCAGTTCGTCACGTTTGCCGATGTCCATCCCGCGAGTAGATTCTGTTTCTTTCTGAAACCCTTTCTTTTTGGCAAAATCCATGCACGCCTGCTGGTTGGAAGATTGTTCGCAGAAGTCGCGGCATTCCTGCGGTCCGGCGCAATTCCCGAGATCGGCGATGGGGAAGGAGATATTGTACTGTTTGGCTTTGGATTCCATCAATTGCTTCTCCTGCGCGCTCATCGTGGTAACCCCCAGGACGTCGCTGCCCAGTTTGTATGTTCCATAACTCCAGCAGGTGGCTTTGTTTTCCGGAATCTCGCAGTGCAGATAGCACTCTTTTGCGTCTCGGCAGTATCCTAAATCCGGAATAGGGAAGATCAAGCGGGATTGAGCGGATACTTTTTCAACAAGTATTGAAGCAGAAAGAAGTAATAAAACGATCAATGAGTACAAGATTTTTTTCATGTTTCTATTCGTAGCATTAGTATGCATTCGTATATTAGTATCGCGTCATCGTAGCGCATCAAATGGATTTGTATATTCTTGGGATCCGGAAGGACTTGATGAAAAAGGATTTTGATAGTTCGTCGTCGGCTCGACGAACGGATTGACCGGTGTCGGAGATGGCGTGGTTGTTTTGCCGAATGAAGCGGCGGGTTTGGATTCATCAAACGGGTTTTGAAATGCTGGAAGCGGTGGGCTTGCCGATGTTTCGGTCGAGGGCTGGCGTACGGAGAGATAATAATTGTAACCGAAATACCCCAGAGCGCTGATGACAGCAAAAGAAAGAACAGTGATGAGGAGTTTCATAGGTACACTATTAGTGTGGTATCAAACACAGGAAAAAGTCAATAGCGATTTACCACTTTGGCGTAAACGGTACGATACATTTTGTGCATTGTGTTAAACAACCAATACTCAAGGG
>JBBTWJ010000004.1:0-11671 GCA_038062895.1 Patescibacteria group bacterium | reverse complement strand
GCAATACAAGGAGCTAACTATTCAATTTCATCAACACGATTTTGTCACTTAAGCCGACGTAATGAATACGTGGATATATTTTAGTTGAAATTATATGAATTTCATACACGGTTTACAAACTATATCGCTGAAGAATAAATCCCTTGTCTGTGTAGGATTGGACAGCGACATGAAAAGGATTCCTGATTGCATACTATCTGATGCTCATCCGCAGTTTGCTTTTAATAAAGCTATTATTGATGCGACTCATGATTTGGTTTGTGCATACAAACTCAATAGTGCCTTTTATGAAGCGCAAGGAGCAAAAGGTATCCAAGAGCTAAAAATGACGTGTGATTATCTCCGGGAGAAGTATCCGAATATTCCTATCATTCTTGATGCCAAACGTGGCGACATTGGAAGCACAAACCATGGATATGAAGTGTTTGCCTTCGATTACTTGGGCGTCGACGCGATCACGCTCCATCCGTATCTGGGACGGGAAGCACTCCAGCCCTTTCTTGACCGGAAAGATAAAGGATGTATCATCCTTTGTAAAACTTCCAATTCCGGATCGGGAGAGTTCCAGGACTTGACCGTGGATGACAAGCCTATGTATCAGATTGTCGCAGAAAGAGTTTTCAAAGATTGGAACACCAATGCCAACTGTATGTTGGTCGTAGGCGCGACCTATCCCGAGGAACTTATGGCTGTCCGGCAAATCGTGGGAGACATGACGCTCTTAATTCCGGGCGTAGGAACGCAGGGCGCAGATATAGAAAAAACAGTCCGTGCTGGTGTAAACTCAAAGGGGGCAGGAATGATCATCAATTCTTCACGGCACATCATATTTGCTGGTCACAATGGTGATTTCGCTCAAAAAGCCCGAGAGGAAGCAGAACGAGTGCGAAACGCGATTAATACATATCGAACCGTATGAAAAACAATATGACAGAAACAGTTACGGATCCAAAAATTGCCCGTGAAGTGTCTAAGCTTCTCTTGTCTATCGGCGCGGTAAGTATCAACACCAAGAAACCGTTCCGTTTCGTATCCGGAATACTCTCCCCGATGTACACCGATAACCGGCTTCTGATTTCTTACCCCGCTGTTTGGAAAAAAATTATTGTGGCGTATATATATGTCCTGAAAAAGACCAAGCTACTCGCTCACGCAGAGGTGTTATCCGGTACGGCAACAGCTGCTATTCCTCATGCCGCAGTGCTGGCTTCGACACTTCATTTGCCAATGGTTTATGTCCGATCGTCCAAGAAAGATCACGGGAAAGGAAATCAGGTGGAGGGAACATTTCCTAAAAAAAGCAACGTGCTGATCATAGAAGACCTTATTTCCACAGGCGCCAGTACAAAAATAAACTGTATGGCTATCCGTGAGGCAGGAGGCGTGGTTGATACTTGTTTGGCGATTACCACTTCCACGCTGCATGCTTTCACAGAAACCATGAAGGAGCTCAAAATCTCACTTATTACATTGACGGATGTGCAAACGACCATTGATGTCGCCGTGGAGACGAAGCGAATTTCAGAGAAAGAGCGAAGCATTGCAGAATCATTTCTTCAGGATCCAGCTGGTTGGGGTAGGCATATGGGATTTGAATAAAGACAGCATAATATGAAATCGATTCAAGTAGTCTATCATCCCCTCATTGATCATTCGCTCACCGTCATCCGCAGGAAAGAGACGACGACGGAGGAATTCCGCCGCCACGCGGGGAAAATATCCATTCTTATCGCAGATAATACTCGATATCGTTAGAATGAAATTATGTCTACGCAATTAAAACAATACTCAGATACCCTTACTCCCCTCATGCGTCGATATGGGGTCGTTAAGGCGGCGTTTTTCGGTTCATTGGTGAATGGAACGTATCGTGAAGGTCAGAGTGATGTGGATATTCTCGTGCTTCCTCCGCGCGGCATGTCCTTATTGGATTTTATTGGTCTCAAGCAGGATATTGAAGATTTGATGGATAGAGACATCGATTTGTTGAGTTATAACGGAATAAGTCCGTATTTAAAAAGCAGCATTTTATCTCATGAACAGGTATTTTATGAAACCAAATAATGCCGCGTATATCGCCCACATCCGGGATGCGATAGATCAGATAGTATTGTATGCGGCCCGGCATACCCACGATCAATATCTTCAAAATTTATGGGATCAAGCCGCAGTCGCGCGAAATCTTGAAATTATCAGTGAGGCGGCGACTCAACTCACTACAGAATATAAGAATGCTTATCCAGCAATACCTTGGCGTAAAATAAGCGATTTTCGTAACGTATTGACCCATGAATACTTCGCCGTGGACCCTGATCTTGTATGGGAAATACTTCAAAAAGATATTCCACTCTTACACAAACAAATCAAAGAACTTCTTGTGGAGTTTCATCAAAAAAATATATGAAGCGTATTGTCATTGTCCAACACCCCCTCATCGATCACTCGCTTACCGTTATCCGCAGGAAAGAGACAGGGACGGAGGAATTTCGCCGGCACGCGGGGATCGTGTCCAAAATACTCCTTGTCGAAGTCATGAAGGGGTTGGGGACGGTCAACGTCCGCATCGATACTCCGCTTTCTCCCATGACGGGCAAGAAACTCAAAGATGACGTGATCGTCGTACCGGTACTGCGGGCGGGGCTTGCGATGCTATTTGCCATACAGGATTTTTTGCCTTCGGTAGCGGTCGGATTTATTGGGCTCGAGCGGGATGAAAAGACTGCCCAAGCCAGGGAGTACTACCAAAAGCTCCCGAAGATTTTTGCCTCTCATAAAGTGCTCGTCATTGATCCGATGCTTGCCACAGGCGGATCTTTTTACGATACGGTGACACTTCTCAAAGCAAAAGGCGCCAAGCATATTACGATCGTGAGCATCGTATCAGCTCCGGAAGGCATCAAGCGGATGCAAAAACGACATCCTGACGTGGCTATTGTCACGGCGGCCGTCGATACACATCTTAATGACCGCAAGTTCATCGTACCGGGATTGGGTGACTTCGGCGACCGGTATTTCGGGACTTGAACCCGACGCACAGTTTTGGTATCTTAAACCATGCCCACGAAGTTTATTTTTGTTTCCGGTGGTGTCATTTCCGGTTTGGGAAAGGGCATTACAACAGGATCTATAGCACTTCTTCTTCAGAATAGAGGATATCGCGTCACCCCCGTCAAATGTGAAAATTATCTCAACATTGATGCTGGGCTCATTAATCCCATCGAACACGGCGATCCGTATCTCTGTGAGGATGGCACAGAAGCGGATATGGATATGGGGACGTATGAGAAGTTCCTCGGGAAAAACATGGAACGGCATAACTTCGTGACCATGGGCCAGATCTATAAGGCCGTCATTGACCGTGAACGGAATTTTGAGTACAAAGGCGAGGATGTCGAGGCGATCCCGCACGTGACGGACGAGATCATCAAGCGCATCCAGGAAGCAGGGGAGAAAGAGAAGGCGGAAATCGTGGTGGTGGAACTGGGGGGGACTGCCGGAGAGTATCAGAACGCGTTGTACTACGAAGCCTCACGAATCCTCTCGCGGAATAAAAAAAATAGTGTGGTGCATGTCCATGTCAGTTACTTGCCGACCCCTTCGCATTTGGGAGAGCCCAAGACCAAGCCGACCCAACTGTCTGTCCGGACGCTTAATTCTATGGGTATCCAGCCGGACTTCATCGTGACGCGATCAGAAAAGCCCATGGATGAGAGACGGCGCGCGCGGTTTGCGCTCTTTTGCAATGTCGAACCAGAAAATGTCATCGACAGTGTGGATCTGCCGACGCCCTACGAAACGCCAATAGTTCTTGCCAAACAAAAGATGGACGAAAAAATTCTTGATATGTTGGGGCTTGCCCACAATTCTCTTAATATCAAAGAATGGTCGGATATGGTAGGGACGGTGAAAACCAAAAAAACGGCAAATGTAACAATTGCCATAGTCGGTAAGTACTTCGCGACCGGTGAGTATCAGCTCCGTGATAGTTATGCCGCACTCATGGATGCCATTGACCACGCGGCATGGCAGGAAAAAGTTGCCACAACGGTGCGGTGGATTCAGTCCGAGAAGCTGGAAAAAGGAAATATGGACGATCTAAAGGATGTTGATGGTATCATCGTGCCGATTGGGTGGGGGCCGCGGGGAGTGGAGGGCAAGATTAAGGCGATCCAATACGCCCGGGAAAACAAAATTCCCTATCTCGGGCTTTGCTATGGTATGCAACTGGCCGTCGTGGAGTATGCACGAAATGTCTTGGGGCTTGTGGGGGCGCATACCACAGAATGCGATGCAGATACGGCTCATCCCGTTATTTATACCAATGTGGGACAGGATAAGAATTTGCTCCGCCGGGCATACGGGGGCACGATGCGCTTGGGTCGCTGGGAATGCCGCGTGAAGGAAGGAACAATTTCAGATGAAAGTTACGCGGTGGTCGGCGCATACGACGATGCCAAAAACCGTGTGGTTGGAGAGCGGCATCGGCACCGCTATGAATTCAATAATGCGTACGCAAAACAGCTGGAGGAAGCAGGTCTCGTGATCGCCGGCAGGTCCGTCATTGAAGATTTAGTAGAGATCGTCGAGTTGTCTCCGAAGGATCACCCCTTTTTCGTAGGGACACAGTACCACCCAGAATATCGCTCACGGCCTCTGTCTCCCCATCCGTTGTTTCTGGCCTTTATGAACGCCTGCTGCCAACAAGCTAAACGATGATGGATTGGGATACACTTACTCCACTCACAGCACTGACCCACCTGGACGGTAGAAATAGCCGGAAGGTTACGCCTCTCAAATCGATTTTTTCTGAATACGCATGGATGAAATCCCGACTCGGCGTGATGAGTAAATACCTCGCGTATATTTCTTTTGCTCTCACCAAGCGAGCGCTTCCTCTATCGGAAGAAAAGAAGCTTCAGGCCATCGAGGATTCATTTTCTCTGTCCGATGCTAAGACAGTCCGGGAAATAGAGCGAACCACGAATCATGACCTGAAGGCACTAGAAGTTTATTTTGAATCCAGTCTAAAAAAGCAAGGCCTTTGCAGGCTCATTCCGTACATAAATATTGGTATCGGTTCGGAGGATATCAATAATATTTCTTTAGGAATTACTTTTCATTCCGGTAGGGGAGAGGTTTTGGTTCCCGCAATCGGGCGCGTGGCTCGGGCTCTGGCAGAATTGGCCAAGGTAGAAGAAAAAACCAGTATGATCGGCCGCACGCATGCCCAACCTGCCAACGTAACGACGTTTGGGAAAGAATGTGCCAATCCCCTTTCAAGATTGTGCGACGAGATTGAATATTTTACTTCTCTCCCTTTGAGTGCGAAATGCGGTGGAGAGGTAGGGAGTTTTCAGGCGTTTATGGGAGTGGATGCCTCGGTTGATTGGATACGCTTCACGGACACGTTTGTTCGTGGCTTTGGTTTAAAGCCTACTCATACAGCGACGCAAATAGCCCCGTATGACAGTATGGTACGTTTCCTCCAGAGCCTGTATCGCATCAATAGCATATTCTTGGATCTTTGTAAAAATATGTGGCTTTACGTGCTCCTTGGGTACCTGAACGTCAAAAAAATTGATGCGGAGGTGGGTTCCGCCGGTATGCCGCACAAGGTCAACCCCATATTCTTTGAAGGAGCGGAGGGAGGGCTGGAAACCGCAAACGGTATCATAGAGCTATTAGTCCGCAAGCTTCCCATCAATCGTTTGCAGCGGGATTTTTCTGATTCGACGATGCGAAGGAATCTCGTGTTACCCTTCGCGTTTAGTCTTCTTTCCTATCAAAGTCTTGAGGAGGCGTTTAAAAGGGTTACAGTGGACAGGGAAATGATTGCAAAAGATCTAAAAAGTCATGCAGAGGTATGGACAGAAACGATAAAAGTATATGGTACTATGCATGGGGTCGAGCATATGTATGATCGTCTCAAGGAGGCGACTCGTGGTAGAGTTGTATCGTTCGCGGATCTGCTCAACATAGTCAATAGCCTTCCACTCAAAGAAAAAGAAAAGCAGGAATTGATGATACTTTGTGATGGGCACCATAACCCGTATCCCGGACGGATTGTAGACGAAGTGGTGAGACGGGCCAGGAAAGTGTTTCATTTCTAATATGCGTTCATCTATCGTCGTTGGATTGCAGTGGGGCGATGAGGGGAAAGGCAAAATTATTGATGCTATCGCCGGCTCCTATGACTATGTTGTCCGTTGGAACGGAGGCAATAACGCAGGACACACGGTGGTCGTTGAAGGAAAAAAGTTCCCTCTTTCGCTTGTGCCGTCTGGCGTGCTTCAAAGAAAAAAGCTTCTTATTGCTCAAGGCGTGGTCATCAATCCGAGTGTCCTTTTGGCCGAGATTGCCATGCTCCAAAACGCTGGGTATCGGGTGGATTTGATGATTGATCCCCGGTGTCATATCGTCATGCCTTATCACAAAGTCATGGATGCAGCCAATGAGGCGTGGAAAGGGAAAGATGCCACGGGGAGCCTTCATTTGGGAATCGGATATTGTTACGAAGATCGCAATAACAGGGCAGGCATTCGTTTGGAGTTTCTTGTCCGTCCAAACGTACTTTGGGATAAATTAGAAAAGATCCTTCTCCTCAAAAAGGCAATCATCGAGAAGGCGTATGGAGTGCAAACAGATTTTTCCATAGAAACGATAGTGTCCGAGTATGTGGGGTACGGAAAGAAACTCCAAAAGTATATTGGTGATGTGTCCTCGCTCGTCAGCCGCAATATCGCCCGCCACTCTTTTCTTTTTGAACAGGCGCACGGGACGATGCTTGATCCGGTCTTTGGTACGTATCCGTACACCGTGGCCCCAGCTACAATCTCTTCCGCGGTATTTCCGAGCATCGGGATCGCAGCCCGGTCGCTTCCGGTTATCGGTGTGGTCAAAGCGTACACGACTAGGGTGGGCAACGGGCCCTTTCCGACAGAGCTTCTTGACGAAACTGGTGATGCTATCCGGCAACGGGGACATGAGTTCGGCACCGTGTCCAAACGTCCCCGTCGCTGCGGGTGGCTGGATATACCGATGCTTCGGTATGCGACGCGGATAAACGGAGTGACAAGTCTCGCCGTGACAAAGCTGGATGTTTTGACAGGGATTCACAAGCTCAAAATTTGTACCGGATACCGGTATCGGGGAAAAATGTTACGCGAGTTTCCGGCAGAGATCTCCCAATTGCCGGACTGTAAGCCGGTCTACGAAACACTCATGGGATGGGTCGTCGAAGACATCAGTGATACAAAAAGGCGTAAGGATCTCCCTAGACAAGCAAGAGCCTATCTGTCATATATTGAGAAGCAACTCAATATTCCTGTCCGTTATATATCCGTGGGAGCGGAGCGAAAGGCGTTGATAAAGAAATAACCATCTCACCATGAAATCCATACCACTTGGTTTGACCTACGATGATGTGCTCTTGGTCCCGCAGAAGTCGCGGATTGTGTCCCGTTCGGAAGTCGCCACCGATACCCGACTGTCGCGTCATATTCCACTCGCCATCCCGTTTGTGTCATCGAATGTCGATACAGTGACGGAGTCGGCCATGGCCATCATCATGGCCAAGCTCGGCGGGATAGGCATCATTCACCGTTTTATGACGATTGAGCGGCAAGTTTCCGAAGTGAGCCGGGTGAAGCGTTCAGAAGGATTCGTCATGGATAGTCCGTTTACCCTCACCCCTCTCCAAACGCTCGATGAGGCCAAACTCCTTATGAAACGGCACGGGGTAACGAGCGCCATTATCGTCGATCCACAGAATAAAATTCTTGGGCTTGTCTCGGAACGCGATACATGGTTTTTGTATGGGAAAAATCCGACGATGAAATCGATTATGACGCCCGTAGACAAATTGATCACGGCCAGTGTCACGACGACGCTGCGGGAAGCGCGTGAGATCTTTCGGACGCATAAGGTCGAAAAGTTACCGCTCGTTCGCCCTGATGGGACGCTCGGCGGGCTCATCACCTCGCGGACCGTCCTCAATCAGGATATCTATCCCAAGGCGACGAAAGACGCCAAAGGCAGACTGCGCGTCGGCGCGGCGGTCGGCGTCGTCGGGGATTACCTCGAGCGGGCAGCCGAACTCATGAAAGCTCATATCGATGTGATCGTGGTCGACATTGCCCATGTCCATTCGGTTCACGGGTTGACCGCGATCAAAAAGCTCCGGTCGGCATGCCGTGGCGCAGATGTGATCGGCGGCAATATTGCCACTGCGGAGGCGGCACGAGATCTTGTACGTTTGGGATGCGATGGGTTAAAAGTTGGCATTGGTCCGGGAGGCATCTGTATCACGCGTATGGTGGCGGGCGTCGGAATGCCCCAATGTAGTGCAATTATGGCGTGTGGAGAGGTGGCGCGGAAGGCTCATGTTCCCCTTATCGCCGACGGCGGAACGAATTATCCGGGTGACATGACCAAGGCTCTTGCGGCCGGCGCATCGAGCGTCATGATTACCGGTTGGCTTGCCGGTACGGACGAAAGTCCGGGAAGCATCATTCTGCGCAAAGGGCAGAAGTATAAAGTGCATCGGGGAGCGGCATCATTTTCCGCGGTCGCATCCCGTATGCTCTCCGGCGTCTCCGGGCAGTCCCGCCTGCCAGAGTTACGCTCAGGAATTGGCGGGCAGGTTAGGAAAGAAATTTCAGAGGAGGAAATAGATAAGGAGCTCGAAGAAATCGTCCCGGAGGGAGTAGAAAGCTTTGTGCCGTACAAAGGACCGGCGAAAGACGTCATCCATCAGCTCGTCGGCGCCGTCAAATCCGGCATGAGCTATTGCAATGCGCGCACAATCGCCGAGTTATGGGGTCACGCACAGTTTATCCAGATGACTTCCTCTGGTCTGCGAGAATCGGCTCAACACAACGTTGAAGAAATGTGACATTCATGGTAACATTCATGAATGTCATCCTGAGGAACGAAGCGACGAAGGATCTCATACAATAATTTTATGGCCAACCAAGTCACCTGGACATTGAGTGAAGGAGAGAATAAGCAGTCCGTACTGATTCACGTCGGAGATACGGTCCGAGTACACTACAAACTTATTGAGCGCGAGAAGATTGCTGGTAAGACGAAGCGGGAAGTCAAAGAAGAAACCCATGAGCGCACCCAGGTGTTTGAAGGGATCATTATCGCCATCCGGGGAAGTGGTGTCAATTGTATGTTCACCGTCCGGCGCATGGGGGCTGCGGCCGTGGGCATCGAGCGCATTCTTCCGCTTATGTCTCCCTGGATCCGAAAAATTGAAGTGAAAAAGCACGGGGATGTGCGCCGCGCGAAACTGTATTACCTCCGTGGCCGCCAGGGAAAAGCTGCCACCCGCATCGATGAGACAGCTGTTCAGGTTCGACCCACCGACGCCAAATAAGAACTTCCACAAAAAACGCCTCGGGAAAATTGGCGAAGACTTAGCCAGTGAATACCTCCTAAAGCACCAGTACACGCTCATTGAACGGAATTTCCAGAAACGCTACGGAGAGCTCGACATTATTGCGACTAAAGGTAACACGCTGATTTTTGTAGAAGTGAAAACAAGAATTGGCAGATATTTTGGATTGCCGGAGGAGTCCGTCACGCACCGTAAGCTTCGTGAAGTGATCCAAACGGCTGCGTATTACAAACTTCTTCATCCCGAGCTGCCGGAAAGCATGCAGATAGATGTGATCGCCATAGAGCTTGAAACTGATGAAACCATGAAAGCCTTCCGCCACATCGAAAACGTGACCATGTAGCGAAATCAACCCGACGGGTGTTTTAGCTTTAAACATCCCTCTTGAAAATAAACAATTCTTCGAGTATGCTTTTGTCATGGCTTCACCTCGGGCTGTCGTATTTCGCGAAGAGCATGTATATCACCTTTATAATCGAGGAGTCGAACGTCGGCCGCTCTTTCTTACGCCCCGCGATCAGGAACGCTTTGTTTCTCTTCTGGAGTATTATCGGTTTTATGGTAATACAAAAAGTTATTCACATTATCTCGCACTTTCTCTTGAAGAAAGAGCATCATTTCGTCAAATTTTGGATCAAAAAAAAGTTGCCGTGGATATACTTGCATACTGCTTGATGCCGAATCATTTCCACTTGCTTGTTCGGCAAAAAATCAAGGAAGGTGTCCATCATTTTCTTTCCAACATTGCCAACGGATATGCCAAGTATTTCAATACCAAACGCCACCGCGTTGGACCGCTCTACCAGGGACCATTCAAGGCTGTTTATGTAGAAACAGACGAGCAACTTATCCATCTTTCCCGATATATTCACATCAACCCCGTTGTTTCTGATGTTATCCCTCTTGAGGATCTTGATGAATACCCGTGGTCATCATTTCCGGCTTATCTGGGAAAGGTAAAATCTTCATTCATCAATATGTCATCGGTATTAAGTCATTTTAATGGACCAAGTTCTTACAGGAATTTTATCTACGATCAAATAGAATACGCAAAGAAACTGGAGCAGATTAAACACTTGGTATTAGAAGAGGTTTGAAGCTATTTAACCCGTCGGGTTGATTTCAACTTATTTTAATGCGAGAAGTATAATACCTGCGACTCCAATGATAGTTCCTGCAATTTTCTGCCACAATTTATTTGTTTCTTTCAGTATCAGTATTCCAAGTACCACCGGAACGATGAGTGATAGGCTTTTGTAAATCGGAAACGACTTTGATACTGTCGTGTTTTGTAACACAAAGAGAAACGCTGCCCAAGATCCGACGTTTAACACGGATGTGGCTAACACCAATTTTGTGTTTTGCCTAAATAATTGAATTCCATCGGAAACAACTCCCTTTCGGAAAGAGAACATCATTCCGGTGATTATGCTGTTTACGAATACATACGTAAATGGTGAAAAATCATTGAGGATGATTTTGTCAAATACGGCAGCTAGCGCGCTCATAATCGCCATGAGGAAAGCAAAAAATATGCCTTTTTCGATAGATATCCTTTTTCCGTCGTAAATGAGAAAGATATTACTTAGGACAATGAGAATGAGGCCGGTATAAGAAAGGAAAGAATACCGTTCACTCAAAAATACTATTCCGATCAGAGCTGCGACAACAACGTTTAGCTTATGGACTAAGCTCACTGTTGAGACATCCGTGAGCTTATAGGCGCGGAAACTAAAATAACTACTTAGTCCAAATGTTAAAGCGGAAACAAGAATGAGTAGCCAGAGGAGCGGATTTTTTGTGATAGAGAAGTTTACAAATAAAAGTGGTATAGAAATAAATGCGTTCACATACGATATAACAAATGTAAGTGTTGAAGCATTTACCTTGCCGTGAGCAAGCTTTTTATTGATAATGTAAGTAAGTCCGATTGCTATGCTGGCAAGCGTGAGGATAAAAAATGAAGCATCCATCCGTTCAAAAGTAACATATCCATCAATATTTTGCTATAATTGGTGAGGATTGGAAGAGAGATGCAGTAGAAGATTATAAATCGTCGCACGCGTGCGATACGAGGATGAATAGCGTGCGACCCTGTTTAGGGAAAATCGTTGGAATCCCGCTTAGCGGGAGTCCACAAGGGTCGGTAGCTCAACGGTAGAGCAATGGACTTTTAATCCATTGGTTCTGAGTTCGAATCTCAGCCGACTCACAACAGTAGCGTATCAAAAACGGCACCTGACCGTTAAAATAATGGCGGTAAATCAA
>JBBTWJ010000003.1:186253-239768 GCA_038062895.1 Patescibacteria group bacterium | reverse complement strand
CCCTTGAGTATTGGTTGTTTAACACAATGCACAAAATGTATCGTACCGTTTACGGCGCGAAGTACGGTGAGCATTGACAGGATATAACATATATGTTATCTTTTAAACACTATGAAAGATTGGAAAACCCTCAAAGGGGAATTACTCAAAAATAAAGACGTTCTTGTGGAGTATAAAAAGTTAGAGCCCCGTTATCAGCTCATTTCTCAGTTACTTGAGGCACGGTTACGCTCTGGGTTTACACAGGAGGCGCTTGCTAAAAAAATAGGCACTAAACAGGAAGCCATCGCCCGGCTAGAATCGGGTCACGCTAATCCGACTATTGGTTTTCTTGAGAAAATTACCCAAGCACTCGGTTCCAGGTTGGCAATTCAGATACGATAATAGGCTTTCGAATTCTCAAATTATCCTCAATAAACCCCTATTTTTTTGAACGCTTTTTGAGATCGGGCAGGATCAGGCGGATGAATTATCTATTGAGCACCACGATTGATCCATTGAGGATGGTCGCAAAGGTGACCCAGAGGAGATAGGGGACCAGGAGATAAAAGGCAACGCGCGAGAGAGGGGAGAAGTGTTTCATGGTTAGGATGATGAGGGCCAGGAGGACTACGATGGTGACCAGTCCCAGGATCGGGGAGCGAAGCCCAAAAAACGCGATGGACCAGAGGAAATTGAGTGCCAGCTGTGCCCCGAAATAATACCCTGCTACTTTTACCTTTTTCTTCTTCCAGCCTAATTGCCAGATAAGAAAGAACGATACGCCCATCATCATATAGAGCAAGGTCCAGACGGGACCAAAGACCCAGTTAGGAGGGGAAAAGGGAGGCTTGACGAGCGTAGCGTACCAACCTGGAATGGCGGCTAGAGTAAATGGCGTACTGAGGATACCGACCAACTCACAGACGACGATGGAGACCGTGAGTTTGAGCAGGTTTTTCATATTACTTCCAGTATGAAACAAAAGTGCAAAAAGAACAACAAAACTTCAGGCCATTTTATGTCTCAAGCAAAGAGGGTAAACATTTGGTATACTCATCGTACTATGAGCATAAAACAACAATCGAGATTGAATGCTTCGTACAAAAAATACCGCAAAACCAATATGAGTAAACATAGCGTATTGGGGTTTTTGCGTGTATTTATGCCGGAGATTATTTATCGCACCACCCGCCTCGAGGGGGAGCATGTAACCCGACGAATGGTTACCTCCTTATTCAAATAATACATGGGAACAATGACGACGAAGCCGAAAGGCGCAACCTCATATAAAGAAACTGCATTTGGTATCATTCCTCGTTCAAAATTACTTCAGCTTGAAATTGAAGGAACAAAGCGGGGACTCATGTATTTACATGACGTGATGCAACAACAGAAAAGCGTTGCAATTACGCCACAGTTTATTTGTGTACTTCATGGCGTTGCTTTTGGTTGGATTTTTCCTGATTGGGCAGGGAAGTACAGAAAGATCCAGGTAACATATTCCGGCAAAGAAGCTGCGCCGTATTATCAGCTGCCGGAACTTATGACAAATCTTTGTAGAGATTTGGATGAGCGACTCCGACAATTGCCCAATCCCACAGGAGAAGCATTTATCGTGGAGGTAACTAATCTCTTGGCTTGGTTTCAACATGGGCTGGTTTTTATTCATCCGTTTCAGGACTATAACGGTAGAATCGCTCGCATGATCACAATTCTTATCCTTCTGAATCTGAATCTTCCGCCAATAGAAATAAAAGCAGAAACAAAAATGGATAGGATTAGGTATATTATCGCCATGCAGAGGGCAGACGATGGCGATTTTATAAAACTGGAATCACTCATCCACCAGGCACTTCAAGAAGCGTTGGAGCGATTTCATCCATAAAAAGACGGAGTTGCTTCTGGGTATGAGGATTTTTTGCGTGATACAATGGGGACAATGCTTCGAATGTTCTTTTTTTCCATTATTTTTTGTGTGGCAGGGGTCCTGGCCGCCGCCGGATGTTTCCTGATGCTTGCGGTGAGCCCCTTACGCTTTGATAATTCGATCCTTACGACATTTGGCATCCACAAGCCGCAAATCGTCGGATTTTTGCCCTACTGGCTGCTGACAAAAGCTGATAAACATTATGCGTCCTCCATCACCACGCTTACGTATTTTGGGTTGATGGTTGCCGGAGATGGGAGTCTCGTGAAACTTGCTAATCCCAAAGAAGAAGAACCGGGATGGACGAATCTCAAGGGGGATACATACCGCACAGTTCTTGCGGAAGGGAAAAAGAATCATCTGAAACAATCCCTTTTGGTCGTAAGCGGGGATGATGACGCCATACGCGCGATGCTTGTCCAGCCCGAAGTAGCCGCCAAGAATTTAGTATTCGAAGCGGCACCGATCATGAGAGACAACGGCTTTACGGATTTGAATCTGGATATCGAGACGTTTATGGAAGGGTCACCGAGTAGTCAATTGCAATTTACCCGGTTTGTCCAAACCGTCAAAGATGAATTGGTCGCACAGAATTTAGGGACACTGACTATTGATCTCATCCCCATAGCGCTGGTCAAACCCAAACTGTATGACGCCCGGGCATTGGGGGCAATTGCTGACACCATCATCCTCATGACCTATGATTATCACTACTTGGGATCTCTGACAACGGGCGCCGTCGCCCCGGTGGGGGGAGCCGGTGAAACGCTGGAGTTTGACGTGGAAACGGCTGTGCAAGAAGCGCTGAAAGTAATTCCAAAGGATAAAATACTATTGGGTATTCCCTTGTATGGATATGAGTGGGAGACCATAGGGATTGCCCCGGAATCGGCAACCATTCCGGGTGGGGGATCCACGGCAAGTACCAGACGCATCGCCGATCTATTAGAGACGTGTGCCACGTGTTCTGCATCTCTAGATTCGGTGGCCAAAGAACCATACCTTATCTATCGGGAGAACGATTATTTTCATCAAATTTATTATGAAAACGAGGATTCCATGAAGGAAAAAATACTTCTTGCGAAAAAATATCACCTTGGGGGTGTGGCGCTCTGGGCGCTGGGATACGAAGACAGTACGATACTCCGGCCGCTTGAGGAATACAAAAAATCCTACGCGTTACCATTTACCTACTAGGCGTACTTCACGCGTTGTGTCGTCTACCGCGGCGCTTTGGCCTGACCCCAGATTCCATACGCGCGTCATGTTGTCCATATCCACGAGGGCGATCGCGGCCGATCCTGTGTTGGTGGCGACGGATAGATTCGTGCCGTTTAGAGTAATCGTCGTTATTCCGGATTCGAGCGCAATGAGCGCATGCAGCGCCCGTATGCTGACGTGTTTGCCGGGGGCTACCGTATAGGTGCTTTGTCCTGCTTTTTGGATGAGCAGCATATTGTCGGCAAAAAGATTGGCAAATACCAGTTCCGTTTTGGATCCCAAAACGGCCGTGACGATGTCGCTCACCCACACCGTGGCAGCAGAATATTCTTTGGTGGCTACGGATTCACCGATGAGAATCTTGGCTCCGGTTGAAGCTTCTTCGTAGTCCGGTGCGGTCCGGGTCAACATATCCGCCCTCCCGTAGGTGACTGTGAGCGTGCCCCAGACCGCTTGTGCGGGAGGGGCCAGCGTAAAAGAAGATGACTGCGGAGTGAACGGACGCGTAAATTTCACCTGACCGAAGCGTAAAACCAAGAGCGTCAGGAATCCAATAAAAAAGAAAAAATGGTAAGGACGGGTGGCATCCATCGTACGTACAGTATAGCATCGATGGCGCTGTTTTTTTGATGGTGTACAATGAAAATATGGATGAAATGCTTGTGTGTCCGGGGTGTCACGTTGCCGTGCGGCCGACGGATTATTTTTGCTTTAATTGCGGGAAGAATCTCCATGCTGCCCCTCCCGGGACAGGGCCCGTAGACCAGATGAAGCTCTATCTGGGAAGCGTCTTTTTGACTCCGATGGGGTTGATCTGGGGCTTGCGGTACCTGCGGGAGAACGACGAGAAGGCCAAAATTGTGGGGATCGTGGCCATGATTCTTTCGGTGGTCACCATGATTGTCGCAGCCCAGTATACCGTCTCTCTGGTTAACACCATTAATAGTCAGGTGGGACAACAACTTCAGGGGATCGAGGGATTTTGATGTAAAATACCCCCATGGCAAATTTTTGGCAACAGCTTGCTACCCAACAACAACCATTTCTCGCGTTGGCTCCCATGGATGGGGTGACGGACTATGTGTTCCGGGAAATCATCACCGGGATCGCCAAGCCCGACGTTATGTTTACGGAGTTTACCAACACAGAGGCACTTTGTTCTCGTGGGTATGAAAAGACCATTCCGCGGTTTCGCTACGCCGCCAAGCAGCATCCGATCATTGCCCACATATGGGGGACGGAGCCAAAGAATTTTGTTACCGTCGCCAAATTGGTGAAGGATTTAGGATTTGACGGTATCGATATCAATATGGGCTGTCCCGTCAAAGATGTGATGAAGATGGGATGCGGGTCGGCGCTTATCAACAATCCTACGCTTGCAGCGGCCATGATTGCTGCGGTCAAGGAGGGAGCGCCGGGACTAGCTGTGAGCGTGAAGACGCGCCTTGGAGTGAAGACGATCGTGACGGAAGATTGGATCCGTTTTTTGCTTGATCAGCATCTGGACGCGATTACCATCCACGGGAGGACGGCCAAAGAGTTGTCCAGAGTTCCCGCGCACTGGGATGAGATCGGCAAGGCAGTGGCACTTCGGGATCAATATGCTCCGGACACGGTGATGATTGGCAATGGAGATATCCTAAGTCGGGAACAAGCCAAGAACGTCCACGCGATGTATGGCGTGGATGGAGTGATGATCGGGACCGGAATTTTCCAAAATGCATGGGTATTTGAAAAAACACCTAAAGAGCATACAGGGAGCGAGTCGCTTAACCTATTGCTCAAGCACGCCAAGCTTTACACCGATACCTATCCCGGGGAACGCCGGTTTGTGGCGATAAAAAAATACTTTAAAATCTATGTGCGGGCGTTTCCCGGGGCAACGACACTCATGAAGAAGCTCATGGAGATTAAAAATTTTTCGGAAGTCGAAGCGCTTATCAGGCTGCACTTGGAATAATACACGCGGGGTATTGACATCGGCCAAAAGATCACTATAATAAAGAAACTTCAATAGCCCGAGAGAGGCGAACGTTCATTGTTCGCTTCTTTTTGTTGTTCACTAATAAGGCTCTGAGGGGAATTATCCGATGGCACACGACGAAGACATTATTCAGCATGTTTCCTGGGGAAAAGTCTATACGCACTTGCCGCCTCTGGATCTAGTGTTAGTGCAACGCGAATCCTACCAGTGGTTTCTGGAGACCGGGATACGCGAACTTCTCGATGAAGTGACCCCTGTCGTAGACTTTACCGGTAAAAATTGGGAACTTTCCTTCGGCGATTATTACTTCGGTAAACCCAGACTCACGAGCGAAGTTGCCCGGGACAAAGGATTGACCTTCGACATGCCGCTAAAGGTAACGACCACGCTCACGAACAAGCAAACCGGACACCGCGTGACGCAGGAAGTCTTTTTAGGCGATATCCCCGCGATGACGGCCAATGGAACCTTCATCATCAATGGCATCGAGCGATGCGTCGTCAATCAACTCGTCCGGAGTCCGGGAATTTACTTCACCGGTCAGGTAGATCCTTCTACAGGTCGGACCCTCTATACGGCCGAAATCCGTCCGCTTCATGGAAGTTGGCTTGAGTTTGCCATGACACGTCATGATGTCCTTATGGTGCGGATAGACCGCAGACGCAAATTTCCGGCAACGACATTTTTGCGTGCGATCGGGGTCTCGGATGAAGCAGAGATTCGCAAACTCTTTGCCGATACAGACGTGGATAAAGATCATCAGTTTATCGATGCAACGCTTAAGAAAGATTTAACGACGTCGCAAGTAGAAGCGACACTGGAACTCTATAAAAAGCTCCGACCCGGCGAACCCATCGTCTTGGACAACGCACAGGAACTTCTGCGCACGATGTTTTTTGATTACCGGCGCTACAGCATGGAGCGCGTAGGACGCTATAAGATGAACAAAAAGCTTGGTGTTTCCGTGCCATTGGATCGTGAACATTGGGTCCTGACCAAAGAAGACATTATCGGGAGCATCAAGTATTTGATCGGGCTTGCCAACGGCAAAGGCGATGTGGATGACATTGATCACTTAGGCAACCGCAGGGTCCGAAGAGTTGGCGAACTCGTGGCGACCAATGCATTCCGGGTCGGACTCCTTCGGTTGGAGCGCTCGATCCGCGAGAAGATGAGTTTAGCAGGAGCCGCCGCTACAGAGCTTACCCCCTCACAGTTGGTGAATGCCCGCCCCATCATCGCTGCAGTCAATGACTTCTTTCGTACCAGTCAGCTTTCCACGATCCTGGATCAGACCAATCCTCTTGCGGAAATAGATAACCTCCGCCGTTTGACCGTCATGGGAATCGGGGGAATCAGCCGTGAGCGCGCATCCTTCTCGATTCGTGATATTAATTCCAGCCAATATGGTCGTATTTGTCCGATTCGAAGTCCGGAAGGCCCCAATATCGGTCTGGTCACCTATATGGCGCTCTATGCACGGGTCAATGAGTACGGATTTTTGGAATCCCCATACCGGAAAGTCGAAAAAGTGGAAGAGGGTGGGATTACCCGCGTCCGTGTGACAGATCAGATCATCTACATATCTGCCGATGACGAGCAATATCATTATGTGACCCACGCGAGTATTGCCATGGATGCTCAAGGGTACATCACTGACGAGCGAGTGCCAGTCCGGTATAAGGGAGAATTTTTGGAAGCGGATGCCAAGCTCGTCGATCTTATCGATGTAGTCCCGAGACAGGTTGTCGGTGCACCAGCATCGCTTATTCCATTTCTTGCACATGATGAAGCCAACCGCGCACTTATGGGAACCCACATGCAATCACAGGCTGTTCCACTTATTTCGCCGCAATCGCCAACGATTGGAACAGGAATGGAATCGGCAATTTCCATGTCGATGGGTCGTGTCGTGAGGGCTCCTGATGACGCTCTCGTCGCGTATGCAGATGCGGGTACCGTAATGATTAAGATGAAGGATGGTCAGGAGGAGACGTACGTCGTTGAAAAATTTAAACGGACAAGTCAATCAACTTGTTATAATCAGCATGTAGCGGTAAAAACCGGCGACAAGGTCAAAAAGGACACCATCCTCATCGATGGACCGTCGAGCGAAAACGGAGAGCTTGCTCTCGGCACCAATGTGGTGGTCGCATACATGAGTTATGACGGATTGGGCTACGAAGATGCCATCGTCATTTCTGACCGTCTCGTTAAAGAAGATTTACTGACTTCCGTCAACATCGAAGAGTACGAAGCGAGTGTCGTAGATACCAAACTGGGGATTGAGGAAACGACGCGGGATATCCCCAATGTTGGTGAAGAAGCACTTCGAAATTTGGATGAAGACGGTATTGTGGTCGTCGGTGCGGAAGTATCCCCCAATGATATTTTAGTAGGAAAGATCGCTCCCAAAGGAGAGACCGAGCTTACCGCAGAAGAGCGCTTGCTTCGCGCAATTTTTGGAGAGAAAGCACGCGAAGTGCGCGATACGTCGCTACGGATGCCACACGGTGAGCGCGGAACCGTGATAGAAGTGAAGATTTTGGATAAAGAAGCAGGTGATGAACTGGAGCCGGGGACTAACCGCAAAATTATCATCAAGGTGGCCCAAGTGCGTAAAGTCGTCGTCGGAGATAAACTCGCAGGACGTCATGGAAACAAGGGAGTCATCAGTAAAATCGTGCCGCAAGCAGATATGCCGTATCTTGCCGACGGGACTACGGTGGATCTGATTATTTCACCGCTATCGGTTCTTTCCCGTATGAATTTAGGGCAACTTCTTGAATCTCATTTAGGGCTTGCTGCGAAAAAACTTAACTTGAAAATTGCTCTTCCGGTATTTGAACCAGTCATCGAAGCGGATATCGTTGAGAAGCTGAAAGAAGCCAAGCTTCCTGTCAATGGCAAGACGACGCTCTTTGACGGCAGAAGCGGTGAAGCGTTCAAAGAAACCATCGTCGTAGGAATTGGTTATATCATGAAGCTCATCCACATGGTGGAGGATAAAACGCATGCGCGTTCTACGGGTCCTTATTCACTGGTTACTCAACAGCCGCTCGGAGGCAAAGCCCAAATGGGCGGACAACGGTTGGGAGAGATGGAAGTCTGGGCGCTTGAAGCACATCGCGCGGCACATGTCCTTCAGGAGATGCTTACGATTAAATCTGACGATGTCGTGGGACGGGCCAAAGCCTTTGAGGCTATTGTGAAAGGGATGGATATCCCGGCTTCTACTGTTCCGGAATCATTCAAGGTGTTAGTCAAAGAACTCCAGGCATTAGGACTTCTCGTTGTTCCGACCGGTGTTGTAGTCGCTAAACCACAAGCGGCGGCTGACCCAACACAGCAAGTCACTCCGATAGCGGATGATAAAATTAAAAAACAGGCATTAGAATTAGCAGAAGCCAGCGGTGCAAAAGCCACAGTCGAGACGCCCGAGGCGCCGGCCGGGGAAGCACCCAAGGAGGAATAACACTATGGATAAAAAAGGAATGTTTTCAAATATCGTAGATTTTTCTGGGCTCAAAGTGACGTTAGCTTCTTCAGAGGATATTAAAGCCTGGTCGTATGGTGAAGTCATCAAGCCGGAAACGATCAACTACCGGACGCTCAAACCGGAAAAAGATGGACTTTTTGATGAGCGCATATTCGGACCGACGAAAGATTGGGAGTGTTACTGCGGTAAGTATAAAAGGATTCGTTACCGCGGAATTGTCTGCGATAAGTGTGGCGTTGAAGTCACCCAGAGTAAAGTCCGCCGTGAGCGCATGGGGCACATCTCTTTGGCGGTTCCTATAGCACATGTGTGGTTTTTCAAAGGCGCGCCGTCTAAACTTTCTCTCCTTCTTGATATTAGCCCGAGAGCGCTAGAAGGCGTCATCTATTTTGCTCAATATTTAGTGACCGATGTAGATGATCAAAAGAAAAAAGACGTTATGAAGAGTCTCGCCGAGGCAGGAGCCAAACGTGTCGATGAGGCTGAAGGGCTCTATAAACAGGAAGTAGACAAGAGAAAGAGTCAATTTACGGTAGACCGCGAAGGCGTGCGGGGACGCTCTCTCGCCCGTGAAGCTATGGATCTTGCTCTCTCTGAAATTGCCCTCAAAGAGCGTCAGGAACTTGCGGGACTTGAGGATAAACGGGATGAGGAAGCCGGAAAAATCAATGAAATCATCGACTCCCTGGTCAGCATCGTCAAAACGATCAAGCCGTTAACGACGCTCACGGAAGATGAATATCTCCGTCTTCTTGAATATGATGCAGCTTCATGTTTCTCGGTAGACATGGGTGCAGAAGCGGTCCTTTCTGTCGTCAAAAAGTTAGATCTGGATAAATTAGCCGCCGACCTTCGGGAAGAAATTGCCAAGACGACCGGACAACGCCATATCAAAGCCACGAAGCGGCTGCGTGTCATTGACGGCATCCGCAAAGCAGGTCTTGATCCTGCCTGGATGGTCTTAAAGATTTTGCCGGTTATCCCTCCTGATTTGCGCCCGATGGTGCAGCTGACCGGGGGTAGGTTTGCCACAAGCGATTTAAATGACTTGTATCGGCGCGTTATCAACCGCAACAATCGGTTGAAACATCTCATGGATTTAGGGGCTCCCGAGATCATATTGCGCAATGAAAAGCGCATGCTTCAGGAAGCGGTAGACAGCTTGATTGATGCGACCCAGCGTCCGAGTTCCCGTGCAGTCATCCAGCCGCTCCGCTCTCTTTCGGATATGCTTCGGGGAAAGCAAGGCCGGTTCCGTCAGAATTTACTTGGTAAACGCGTTGATTATTCCGGTCGGTCCGTCATCGTCGTTGGGCCGGAACTGAACCTCACCCAGTGTGGTATTCCGAAAGAAATGGCTTTGGAAATGTTTAAGCCTTTTGTCCTTCGTGAGCTTATCGTCCGGGGGATTGCCCCGAACGTCAAAAATGCCAAGACTGTTCTGGAGCGCCGTACTCCCGAAGTGTTTGACATTCTTGAGGAGATTACGAAAAATCATCCGGTGTTACTCAATCGCGCGCCGACGCTGCACAAACTAGGTATTCAGGCATTTTTCCCCATCCTTATCGAAGGGTCAGCGATCCGGATTCATCCCTGTGTATGTGCAGGATACAATGCAGATTTTGACGGTGACCAAATGGCGGTGCACATCCCGCTTTCTAAGCAAAGTCAGGATGAAGCGATTCATCTCATGTTGCCCACGCATAATCTGCTCAAGCCGGCGGATGGTTCTCCCATCACGGTCCCGAACAAAGAAATGGTGTTAGGTTGTTTCTATATCACCACAGTAGACAGCGACTATGATGGTAAAAAAGAAGATGAATTGGCACGGTATGCGGACGCCGGTGAGGCGATGTATGCGCAGCAAACCGGGACGCTGGGGATTCGTGTTCCTATCCGGGTGACCATTGACGGCAACGAGCTCGTTACCACTGTGGGGAAAATACTTTTTAATGAGGTGTTGCCTAAAGAGCTCCGATTTATAAACACCCCCATTAAAGCGGTGACCGTCAAAAAGCTTATTACCCAGGCGCTTGTCCACTATTCTAAAGAAGAAGTGGTCGGCATCATTGACGCGATCAAAAATCTCGGGTTCTGGGGCGCCACGCAGTGCGGCGGACTTTCGGTATCCGTTTTTGACGGTATCGTTGTTCCCGAAAAAGATACGTTGGTCAAAGAAGCAGAAGGCAAAGTAGCCGAGATAGACACCAATTACCAACAGGGTCTTATCACGCTTGAAGAAAAGAAACGGTTGGCCAATGAAGTCTGGATCGAGGTTACCGAGCGGCTCGCTGATCTTACGTGGGACGCACTTCCTGCGGATAATCCCATGAAGATGATCATCGAATCCGGAAGTGCCCGCGCTTCCAAAGATTACCTCAAGCAGCTTTCTGCTATCAAGGGACTCGTGGTCGATCCGTTAGGGAAGATCGTTGAGCTTCCGACAAAAAGCAACTATCGGCAGGGTCTTTCTATCTTTGAATACGTCACCTCTACCCGCGGATCGCGCAAAGGTTTAACGGATTCAGCGCTCAAGACCGCGGATGCCGGGTATCTCACACGTCGGCTCGTGGATGTATCCCATGATGCGATTATCCGTGTCGTTGATTGTGATACCCAGGAAGGGTGGGAGGTATCCCGCCATGAAGACCGGCAAGCCACGTTTGGCGCACGGCTTTTGGGACGAATTCCGGCTGTTGATGTGGTGGTACCGGGCGGCAAAAAAGTTCTTATCAAGCGTGGTGTAGAGATTGATGAAACCCATGTGAAGCTCCTTGACGAGCATGAAGTGGAGTCCGTATTGATTCGCTCTCCTATCTCCTGTCAGGCTGCGGTTGGCTTGTGTCAGACGTGTTACGGTAAAGATTATGCGACGAGTGCACAAGTTGAGATTGGTACGCCGGTTGGTGTCATCGCCGCTCAATCCATCGGCGAGCCGGGCACACAGTTGACCATGCGGGTCAGGCATGCCGGCGGTATCGTTGGGCTTGACGTTACCCAAGGCTTACCACGGGTGGAAGAACTTTTTGAAATTCGTACCCCCCGTGCGCTTTCTCCGATCACGGAGATTGCCGGTAAAGTACAGGTCACGGAAACTGAATCCGGATACAAAGTACAGGTACGCAATGCAGCCATGAAGCCCGTGGAAGAGCGCGAGTATTTGATTCCGCTCACCGCAGAGCTTAAGGTCAAAGAAGGCGATCTGGTCGCGGCAGGGGATCAGCTTTCCGGCGGAAGCTTGGATGTCAAAGAAGTACTTCAGGTACGAGGACTTCGCGGTGCACAAAAATATCTTATCATCGAGATCCAGAGGGTCTATGAATCCCAAGGTATCGGGATCGCTGATAAACACTTTGAAGTGATCGTGCGCAAGATCAGTGATAAAGTACGGGTGGATAGCGCCGGAGACACGAGTTTGCTTCCGGGAGAACTCGTCGACCGCATGCGCTTTCAGGATGAAAACGCACGGGTGTTAGCCGAAGGCGGCGAGCCGGCGACCGCGCAGGTGGTCATCCTGGGTATTACCCGCGCGTCGCTCTTTACCGAAAGTTGGCTTTCCGCGGCTTCCTTCCAAGAGACAACCAATGTTTTGACGGATGCAGCCTTGGCCGGCAAAGAAGATAAATTGCTGGGGCTTAAGGAAAATGTTATCATCGGCAGACTCATTCCGGTGGATTCCGAGCGAGCACAAATCACGTAATATGCCAACGATTAATCAACTTATTAAATATGGCCGGCGTCGAAAATCCAAAAAGGTTAAAGCTACGGCGCTTCGTAAATTTTTTAACGCGAAAGACCGCGTCATTAAGCAGCTTCACGCTCCGTTTAAACGCGGCGTGGTGACATTGGTCAAAACCATGACGCCGAAAAAGCCAAATTCGGCGCTTCGTAAAGTTGCGCGTGTGCGGCTATCGAATAAACAGGAAGTCACCGCCTACATCGGGGGCATCGGTCACGAACTTACGGAGCACGCCATCGTGCTTATCCGCGGCGGCAGAGTACCGGATTTACCTGGTGTCAAATATCATATCGTCCGCGGTAAATTTGATATGACGGGGGTCGTCGGCCGCAAACAAGGTCGGAGCCGCTACGGCACGAAAGCAGGGGCATCTGGCCCGGCAGCAGCCAAGGCAAATTAATACTATGAGAGGAAAACGCGTAACCAAAAAACTTCTTGCCGCTGATCCCATTTATGGGAATCGGCTTTTGACACGACTCGTCAACCGCGTGATGGTGCGTGGGAAAAAGCGTACCGCAGAGGCGCAGGTGTATCGCGCACTTGAAATTCTCAAGGAAAAAGGGGAAGAAGATCCGATTAAAGTGTTTGAGACGGCGATCAATAACATAGGACCCAAGATGGAAGTTCGTGCCCGTCGTGTGGGAGGAGCTTCCTATCAGGTGCCTACGGAAGTACGGGGAGACCGTCGGGTGTCTCTCGCGCTTCGTTGGCTGGTCGCCTTTGCGCAAAAACGATCGAATAAAGAATTTCATACCTTTGCCGAGAAACTTGCCGTTGAGCTTCTGGATGCGGCCCAAGGCGTAGGGGAAGCTATCAAAAAGCGCGATACCATCCACCGCAGCGCAGAGGCCAATCGTGCGTTTGCTCACTTTAAATGGTAAGAGATTAATTTGGGATTAAAGGAGTTTCTCCCTCAAGTGCAGTACTGCACTGTGCACATTCTAAAACGTGTTGAGCCATTTGCTCCGATGCGGGACCAGGATCCTTGATTATTTTTTTTCCAATCAAACAATATTTGCCATACGGTACTGTGTCCGTTAACCGCTCGGTAAACATCCTACCTGGATACTCAACATCTGACATGGTTCGATTATAATACAGACCATAGGATTATGAACAAGACCGTGAATCACCATTTCCAATCGGTTGACCCTATTCTTTTTTCAGTTTCCCAAATCATCGTGGTCGAGGATCCCGAAGTACGGACACCAGGTGAATATTTTGTTCATCTTTGTGAAAATATTATTGGTCAACAGTTGTCCGGCAAGGTTGCTGATGTGTTGACTGCACGGTTTTATAAACTTTTTTCCAATAAGAATGTCACGCCTCGTACCGTTCTCCAAAAGTCAGAGGAAGAGCTTCGTGCGACGGGTATGAGTTGGTCCAAGACGCGGTTTATCCGTGATCTTGCGCAAAAAGTGCTGGATAGATCCGTCCAATTAGATACGCTCGCTCAATTATCTGATCAAGAGGTTGTGGGAGAGCTGATAAAAGTCAAAGGCATCGGTCCCTGGACCGCGGAGATGTTCCTCATGTTTACGCTAGGAAGAGAAGACGTATTTTCTTATGGCGACTTGGGACTCAAGAATGCGATGAAAAAATTATACGGGTTTAAAAAGGATCCCACAATCAAGCAAATGGAAAAGATCGTCAATAAGTGGAAGCCCTACCGTACCTACGCCGCAAGAATTCTCTGGAAAAGTTTGGAGCTATAGGTTGTCATCCCCGCGAAGGCGGGGATCCATCTTCTCCGCTACCTCCTTTGCCCATTTTGTGATATTCTCACTTGCGCCCGGCTTCATATAAAATCCGTCCACCTTGAGGGACGGAACAATGAGTGTGCCTTTGGCACGTTTGATAAACGCCTCAAGGTAGGTGACTGCACCGCAAAAGTAGGTGTAGGAACTATCACCTAATCCAAATACTGCACAGGGTTTCCCATTGAGTTTGATGTCTTTGCAGCGCGCGATGAACTCTTCCATCTCCGGAAGTGGCTGTCCCTCGAGATCGTCATGATTCCAACTTGGAGATCCCAGGATGAAAAATGGCGCAGCCAGCACGTCTTCAGGCGTCACGGTTGTTGCGTTTTTGACCGATACTGCATGCCCTTTTCCGGTCAAGACATCTGCGATGATATTGGCGGCCTCCGCAGTACTACCGGAGTTGGTGGCATAGATGAGGAGGATATTCATGAGTATATAGTATATGGTCGATACTATGCGTTACAAGTCTTGATTATTCTTGAATTGATCAACCAAACGTAAATGCGTACAGTTCATTATTGCCGTCGAGAAATTGCAGTTCCAACGTGTGCTCGCCCCCACTGGTAAGTTTGATAAGTGTATAGAGCCGGTCGCGATCGACATGCACGACTCCATCTCGTACGTCTTCACCGGCAATATCGACGCTTACGGATTTTCCGTCCAGAAGCACGCGGAAACTGCCCGTTACCCCTTGTGTTGTGGGTCGCATGACGAGAAAGACGTCTTTTGCATCGAAGCGGAAAGAGAGTTTTCCGCCAGTCGTTGGCCGGGCGTACTCATACCCCACGGTCCATGCGCCACCGAATGCGAAAGAATTTCCAGAGAGATTTCCGGGAATGGAGTAGCTGGTCAGCACGTCTTGTCGTATGCGTTCAGGCGATGCGATGTTGGCTATCCGCCAGTTGCCTAAGTACGTTTCCGGTGTCCGGGCCTGGATTTGGTACGTCGGATTGTCCACCGGCATTTCCTGGGTGAGTGTGCCGGACTCTTTTAACAGTTCCTGAATTTTTGTCTCCGTCTCGTCATAGTCTCCTTCACCGAAGTGTGTATAGCGGATTTTTCCGTTTTTATCGACCAAGTATTTGGCCGGCCAATAGTGATTTGCATATGCGTTCCAAGTGGCAAAATCATTGTCCTGCATCACCGGATAGGTGATACCAAAGTCGCGGATTGCGCGTGACACGTTATCCGGATTTTTTTCAAATTCAAACTCGGGCGTGTGAATGCCGATGATAGTCAGTCCTTTGTCTTTATACTTGTCATGCCACGATTTGAGGTAGGGAAGTGTTCGAATACAATTGATGCACGTATACGTCCAAAAGTCGATGAGCACTACTTGTCCTCGAAGACTTTTGATACTCAGAGATTGTTGACCGGAAGGTACATTAAACCATACCCCACCGAGGATGAGTTCTGGTGCATTTCCCAGGTCTGATTCCAAAAATTTATTTACCATAGATGGTTCTTTTCTTACTGACGGATTTTGTAACTGTTGTAATGCATTTTTTATCGTTGTGTTATCCTCGAATTTTGTTAAGCCCACACCATAAGAGGGGAATGTATTCAGTATATATGATTGGAACGTGCGATCTACCTGGAAGTAAATAGCTATGGCGGTAAGTATCATCAGGACCCCAAATCCTTTTTGAATACGGTTGGTATTGGCCACAAGCCACGGGTTTTTAGTCAGGAGACTTCGCCCGCCATATGTTATTGCCAGAAGTGGAAGAGCAGTGCCTGCTGCATACGCAAGAGTGATGAATACTGCATCCGTGGTGACTTTGCTTGCTGCGGCAAGAGTAATGATCGAAGCAAGGATCGGTCCGACGCATGGTGTCCAGAGGAGTCCCAAGCTCAAACCAACGAGAAGTCCGGCAGCAAAATCAGAGCGGGTAGAAAAATTGTCGTTCCCGCCCCCATGTTTGTCATTCCCGCGAAGGCGGGAATCCAGTTTTTGGCTTAGTTTGGAAAATAAGTTTTCCGTCATCACCCGTAACGATGGAATGATGAGGGATAGACCAAATCCTGCGATGATGACTATAGAAAAAGTCCGGAGCAAATCGGCTGAGATGTTTGTCGCTTTTACAATTACCGAAAGGAATAGTGTGAAAAAGGTAAAACTCGCGATGAATCCCATTATGACCCCCCACGGCCGATGTTTTCCTCCGGTTATCGAGCCGGACAGCACGATAGGTAGGATAGGCAAAATACACGGAGAAAGGATCGTGACGATACCGCCAAAAAACGAAAATGCGACCAGTAATATCATATAATGCTAACTAACCTCTGATACTAGTTTTTTCCGTACGTTGATGAAGGACAAAAACTAGCACCGCAAGCTACTTAGCGTTTGTTAAAAGTTCATCTGTTTGTCCACCATTCCACTTGCTCATTTCCTTATCTGTATTATCCACTTGGACAAAGGTATGTTGGTAGGTGATGCCATATTTTTTGGCAAGACCCTTCTCATCCTGATCCGTATCCGGATCATTGTAATTCACCCTCAAGACGATTACATCTTCAGGTATTTTACTTGGGTTTGCGGTAAAGTCTGAGTTCGCTATTTTACATGATGGGCACCACGTTGCGTAAAAGTATAAGACTCGTCGTTTACTCGAAGCTGCGTCGTACATAGCTTTTGAATACGGGACATAGCGAGAACTTGCGTTTTTATCCATTATCTTACCGTCATTCGTTTTCTCCATCACGGCGTTTTTCTTTTCCATCGCTTCTTTGTCCTTTTTTTCTTCCATTGCCGCATCTTCTTTGGCTTTCATAGCAGCTTTTTCCTGTGCCATTTTTACTTGTTGGGCTTGTTGAGACTGTTGGTTGGCAATATACCAACCTCCCCCAATAAGAACCAAAACAACAATACCGGCAATGATGATTTCTTTTTTCATATTTTTCACCCCCTTTCAATGTTTAATATGTCCATAAATAAGTCCAAATATCTTTGCTAAAAGTGCAATACAAACAGCAATGATGAGCCAAGGGTCAATTTCACCTTTGAAGCTTTGGAAAACAACACCGAAGATAAGTGTTGCTATAACAGCAAAATAAGCAAAACGTGAGGCAATGAATTTATGAAACTGTTCTCGTTCATCTCCAGGTGCTTCCTTCCACAACAGTCCGGCAAAAATAATAAATAGGACAACCAGGAAAGGAACCATAAACGGATGTAAGGGTTGAGGCATGAGAAGGTCTAGGGGATTAATAAAAAAGACAAGCAGTCCGATGAGCGCAATAGAGATACCTATTTCTCCAACAAGGTTATTTTTCATATATATAGCTAAAAATTTTTTCTATAGGTTTCTTAAAGAATCTTGCAATTTTTAATCCAAGCAACAACGAAGGGATATAGTTCCCCTTTTCTATGGCTATGATAGTTTGCCTGGAAACTCCCAAAGCATCTGCCAGCACTTCCTGGGTAACACCTATATCTTTTCGGAGTTGCCAAACACAATTTACTACATGTTCTCGCATGCAATTATAAATGTCAAGCGGACTTTACATTAGTGTAGGAGTTTGAAGAGGTTTTGTCAACGCGTCAGCCATTATCTGACCTACTCCTTAAATCTATTCAACCTGTCGGGTCGATGTGCACCTCTGCCCTCAATGATTCTCTCTGTAGTAGCTTTGTCAATTTCTGAATGGTTACATTGTAGCGTATTGAAGCCATGTCGACGTTATGATATGGTTCCAACGTAAACAATATATGGCTACTTTAAACGAGTTAAAAGCGAGGGTCGGGGGTACTATTGGTATAGTTTGTGAAAACAAAGACACTCATAAAGCAACCGTGCTTCGCGTAGATGATTTTCGGGATCGTCAGGGTATGATTCCGGGTGCAATTTATCTTGCGCCGCCCCGACCGGATGCTACCAAAAAATGGGTTTACTATAGAAACCACAATACTTTTCGAAGAAATGACGATACCGCACCAAACTATCAGGATAAAATTATTGTGGAGTCAGTACCGATTACTTTTGATGGGTTCGTTGCAATAGTGTCAGAAGAAGCGGTTTAATAATCTACCCAAACGTAAACGCGTAGAGTTGGAGGATGCCGTCGGGGAGTTTGAATGGTAGGTGTCAATTTGCCAGCCACCCGCCGTCGACGTAGAGGATAGACCCCGTTGTATAACTTGATTCTTCGGATGCAAAATAGACGACAGCCGCGGCAATCTCTTCTGTCTTTCCGGCGCGTTTGAGAGGGGATCGGGCAAGGAGCGCCTCGGCTTGCTTCGGATCTTTGAGCATTCCTTCGGTCATTTTGGTTTCTATGACACCCGGCCCGATGCAGTTGACGAGGATTCCCATCGGGGCCAGTTCAATCGCGAGTGCTTCCGTCATGGCGACGATCCCGCCTTTGCTCGCACAGTAGTGGGCAACAGAAGGAAACCCAACCCCTACACCGCCGGAGGCAATCGAGGCAATATTAATGATCCGTCCCCATTTGTGTTTGGCCATTTCGTGTGCAACTATTTGAGCGACAAGAAAGTAACCTTTCAGGTTTGTGTCAATGGTTTTGTCCCATTGTTCCTCGGTCAAATCCAAAAACGGAGCAAATTCAGCAACTCCGGCATTATTAAGGAGGATATCAATTTTTCCGTACATCTCTACGGTTTTATTGACGGCAGCGGTGATTGTTTCTTTTTTTGTGACATCCATGACGATCGGTAACGATTCCCGTCCCATTGCAATGATTTCTTTTGCCAACTCGTTCAGCTTTTCTACCCGTCGTGCAGTCACCACGACCGTTGCGCCTTGCTTGGCAAGCGCGAGAGCCGAAGCTCTACCGATGCCGCTGCTGGCTCCCGATACGAATGCTATTTTTCCGGTGAGATCAAACATGATTTTATCGTACTGCTTCTTCCACTGCTCGTTTTAAATCTGCAGGACTTGCGACCGTAATCATAACTCCGTTGAGAAAAAAGGATGGCGTTCCCGGTAGTCCCAGCCGGATGGCGTCTGTTTCGTCGCGGTCAACTTTCGTTTTCAGCGTGTCGGAATTGATGGCTGCGTCAAATTTTTTCCGGTCCAGTTTGAGCTGGTCGGCAAGGTCTCCCCAGGGGGCTGTGGACAATTGGTCCTGATTTTCAAATAATAATTTCCCCATTTCCCAAAATTTTCCTTGTTCACCGGCAGCTTCTGCGGCCAGAGCCGCGGGTTTGGCAAATGCATGTTGGGAGAGTGGATAATGTCGGTAGACGAAAAGAAGTTTATCTGAGTATTTCGTAACAAGTTCGTCGACAACTGGTGCGAATGTGCGGCAGGCCGGGCACTGGAAGTCGGAAAACTCCACGAGCCACGCGGCAGCTGATGCATTCCCTGTCTGGAACGAATCCGCAGTCACGAGTTCTTCACGGGCAATGGGTTTCGGTGGGGCGGGGGGCTTACTGAAGATAAACGTGGCTCCACCTATGATCGCCACCGTTACGGCTAAGATGCTTAATAATACTTTTGATTCTCCGGTAAGTTTCATTTTCTGTTACGATATTCGTTCCATGCGATCGACGCAATGATCACCATATTGACGGCCGATATTGCGCACCAGGTGCAGACACCGCGGATGACAAAAAGTTCCATATAGGTAAACCATGCGACAAAAGCGACTCCGCCGGACGCGATCCCTACGATCCATGGCAAACATTGTTTGTGAAATTTGGGTGAGAGCGTCCGGAGAAACGTCAGGATCGCAATCACCGTATATCCCATGAGTCCGTATCCGGGGACCGGGATGCCGAAGAGATAACTATATGGACTTTTGCGTACGATTTCGCATCCCGAATTCAGACAGACAATGGGGGCCTGTCGGAGAAATCCCTGCAACACATAAACAGCGATAGCGATACCCACGAGGGACAGGATAAAAAGGAGTCGATTTCTCATACACACCATCATACTGCATTGGGGGAAAAATTATGTACGGTATCGTACATATTGAGGACCTGATGAAGGTGTATACTTGTGATCTAACGCACGATCGAAGTGTATGACAGCAAGTTTCAAACAAAGCATCCGGGATTTTTATTCCCGTCATCCATTGCTTACGTATAAAAAAGGTGAAATGATTCTCCGGGCGGATGATGCGCCGCATGGAGTTTCCTATATCGAAAAAGGCGTCGTACGCCAGTATTCGATCAATGGATCGGGAGAGTCACTCATGCTGCAATTGTATCGGACAGGTGCGTTTTTTCCCATGACATGGGTTATCAATAATACATCGAACCGTTATTTTTATGAGGCAGCCACCGATGTGGCGATCCGCAGAGCACCACAGGGCGACGTCAAAAAATTTCTTGAGAAGCATCCGGAGGTGCTTGGTGATTTTACGGCGCGTTTATTGCTTGGGATTACGGGGTTATGGTCGCGTATCGAACAGCTGGTGCTTGAGGACGCGTATGCCAAAACGATACTCCTTATCCTGTATTATGTTCAAAAGTTCGGCGCGAAGGATGCCAGAGGGGTCGCGCTTGAAGTGTCCCCGACGCACAAAGAAATAGCCGCCTGGATCGGTACTACGCGCGAAACTGCGAGTCTGCAAATTGAAGCGCTCAAAAGGAAATCGCTCGTTCTCACTCGCGGCCGCCAGTTGATTATCCCTTCGTTAAGTGCGCTCGAAAAAGAACTCTCCGCCGCCCGTCTAACCCGTATGCAACGTAGTGAAAGCTAAGCTTTGCATTTTGAAAGCTTAGCTTTGTTTATTTCTTTTTAGGCGCAAACCAGTTGTAGACGTTGGCAAACGTGTAGCCTGCTACCCATCCGCCGATTGTCGCGGTCGTCCATCCATAGACGAGAGAGCCTAAAGACGGATTAACGACGGCGCGTACTTTGCTCAAATCAATTCCGTGAAACCAGGATTGGGCTATCCCCATGGATACTTCCGGTGCGAGAATGATAGCGAGTGTACAGATGACCGCGATAAACGCAACGGTGACTGCCATTGCGTTGGCGGTTGCCATTGGATCATGTTTCATGCGTTATCACCTCCATTAGAAACGCTTGCCAATCCGCCAGCTGGCGGAGCGGCTTAGCGTTTCTTATGTCCGCCTAAGACCGCTCTTCGAGCCGCGCCCCGCCATGGCGGGGGTAAGGCGAGAAGCAAGGCCAGGAGGGCTCACACTAGAAACTAGTGTATATGTTTTTCTTTCTTATTACCATGCTTCATCAAAAATATATGCGATAATGGACAGGCAAGAATAAGACCAAAGGTTAGGAGATTGCCCACGTTTTTTCCGGCGATAAACCAGAGGGCAACTCCGATGAGAGGAAGCGCGCATACTATCGGTAACAGCCATTTTTTCATGATTTATTATTTGTCTAGGCTCCACATCCTCCGCCTTGTTGTTGCGGTTTATAGGGGAGCGGACCCACTTTTTTGGTAATTGCCTGTGCCCCCTGGGCACTCGAGTAGTCTTTGCCCAAGACGGTTTTCGCGTCGACGTCTTTCCATGCAATTCCTGTTCTGGCAAAATGTGTGGCAATGGTCACGTACGTATCGCTGAACCAATACGAATTGAGTGCTAATACGTTGCGGTAAATTGTTTTTTCATCTAGCCCCACCGACACCATGAGTTCTATAGCCGCTAAGGCCGCCATGCCATGGTTGCAGTCGGGAAACCAGGTAGAGTTGCCGCAGCAGGGGCGGTAAATGTTTTGGGCTATATCACCGACCTTTTTTTGCTGTTCGGGAGTGAGAGGGATGAGGTCAAAGCGGTTGAGATACGCCATCGCGTTGCCGCGCGCCAAACTCCATCCCCCGGTAGAGGCGAAATTTCCTGCCTCCTTCTTATATTCTTTACCCATCGGTCCTTCCTCGTAGACGATGCTTTTTTGAGCAAGTCCCAATGCCCAAAGTATATCCACGACGAATTGACCGTTTGCGCTGTTAATTACCATTTTTTTGTCCGATCCGCGGGTGAGAATTTCTTCTTGCTCCGGCGTGAGGTTTACCGCCTTTCTGAATTTCGCTTCGTCGATGACGCCAAGGGCGATAAGCCGCGGGCCTATGTCACTCCACACCACGGGAAGCTCTACACCACTCTGGGGAAGCACCTCTCCCTCGACCAAAGAAAGATCCAGAAGTTTCCCGCCTGACTTCACCCACGTATCCATGCCGCCGGATAGGTGCCGGACATTGGAGTAGCCTAATTTGCGCACCGTAAGCAACGCTTCCGCGCTCATCCGGCCACTTTTGCAGTACAGGATGATGCTGGCGTTTTTATCCTTTGGTAACGAGCTACTCTGTGCGACGACCTGATCATAGGCGATAAACGTGTCTGTTTTTTCGATTTCTCCTTCATACGGCGTGTGGACATTGATGAAGACAAAGTCTTTTTTTATCAGAAGCTTTTTTAATTCTTTGGCAGATATGGTGTCTTTTGATTGCTGGAGTAGGCTCAAAGGATTTGCGATAAGTTGTCGCAATAGCGTTTCATTTCTCCCGAGGTTAAACGCTATGAGCGTCATACAAACGAAAATAAAAAATATCAAAATGTTTTTGTGTGGTAATTTAGTAAGAGCCTTACTCAATGAAGTAGACCGTTTTTTCATGATTTCCTCCTTTTAAAAATAAATACTCCAATACTGATGACGAATAGCACGGTAAATATGATTTCGCTTCCGGGAATAGCGCGAAGCGTGCGTACGATGTTTACGACATTTGCGCCCATCATTTGTTCCAAGGGTTGGATTTGTCCCATGGTAATGTTGCCGGTTAATGCCAGGATCGTAAACGTGATGCCAACCAAGATAAAGAGAACGCCCGCTGCGGCGTCAGTAATCAGCACATGCTTTCCGGCTATGAGGATTGTTTTGTTTTTCCATTGGGGGAACTTGGTCCAGTTTATTTTTTCGAGGAGTAGGGCTAAGACGACGAGGGGGACGATCATACCAAATACATACGAGATACCGGCAAGCCCCGCCCAAAGAAAGGTCGGAGAAAGAAAACTTAGCGTGAGAATGCCTGCCAAGACCGGCGTGCAGCAGGAGGAGGTGATACCGGAGAAGACTCCCATGAGATAGACGCTCCATGGATCGTGCCGGCGGTTCAGGTCAATCGTCAGGTGAATCATGGGGATTGTAATTTTCCGTCCGGTAAGTTCCATGAGGCCCAACAGGATCATGAATGCCCCGCCCACGATGTACGTTTGAGTATGATATTTCTGGAACACTTGTCCCACGGCTCTGATCCCTAATGCCGTTGGCACGAGAATGGTGGCGATCCCCAGACCAAAGATGATGGTCATCCATACGACTTTTTCGCGGTTACGGAATATATTAGCCAAGTAGCTCGGCAACAGATACGTGATGCAACAAGGGGCGAAGAGCGCCACCATGCCTCCCGCGAATGCTGTTATGAGAGAGATGCTCTGAAAGATTGTCATGCTATCCATAGGCAAATCCGACCAATAAATACCAATTTACCAATCCGACCAATTTATTCATTTGTTCATTCATTGGGTTATTGGTCCGGATTGGTCGGATTACAATACATTTGCTTTTACCGACACTTCTACTTCCGCATTTTTTGGATCGTTTGTCGAGAATCGAGTTTGCCGTGTCACCACTCCGATCACCGGCATAATGTTTGGTTTATAGGTGACCTTGAGTGTTGCCGTTTGTTTAGCCGGCACTTCGCCAATCCAGTTTTTGAGAGCCGCGATCATATGGGCGGGCATGTTAAATTCGCCACTCGCTACACCACCAATTATCACGCTTGCGAACGTACAGTTGCAGCTTGTGGATACACTCCAAATACGCAAAATTGCATCGCTCGTATTGGTGATTGTGAATAGTGCAGTTTTTTCTTCAGTAGACTTCATATCGCCAAAATCCTCAAATGTTTTATCTATCGTCATGGACGCAATCCCAAGCGTTTCGCGTTTGGGACTTTTGTCATTACCGAGCAAGAATACGGCGGCTCCAATGATGGCGATACTTGCGACTATCACCCCAATGATTATTTTTGTATCACTGTTCATACCAGGTAGTGAAATTTCGACCTTTGCCTTTACGCTTTTCGAAATCTCAACGTCCTTTCTTTATAAATTTTAATTGCTGCAACCCAGGAGTCTCAAAACGACACGGGCAAAGTGAAAAGCGTGTCGAAATTCTACTACCTGGTCATATGTGTACTCCTTTCAACCGTAATGAATTTCCTACAACGGATATGCTGCTTGCCGCCATCGCAAAGGCGGCCAGAGCCGGATTGAGAAGCAATCCCCAGATGGGGTAGAGCACCCCCATGGCCACGGGGATGAGGATGACGTTATAGCCAAATGCCCAGAAAAGATTTTGTTTGATGACGCCCAGGGTTACGCGGGAGAGATTTACGGCCGTCACGACACTTCTCAAATCTTTATTGAGTAAAGTAATACCCGCTGATTCTATTGCCACGTCGGTGCCTGTTCCCATCGCTATTCCGACGTCGGCTGCAGCCAAGGCTGGCGCGTCATTAATTCCATCACCTGCAAACGCAACAGTGGTATTGCCACTTTTTAATGCTTTAATCTTTTCCGCTTTTTCCTGCGGCAATACCCCGGCAAGGATGTTATCAATCCCTGCTTGTTTGGCTATTGCCCGGGCGGTCACTTCGTTGTCCCCGGTGATCATCCATACAGCAACCCCCATTTTTTTGAGGGATGAGACCATTTCTTTGGCTTCAGTTTTGATCGTATCGGCGATAGCGATGAGAGCTACGTTTTTTTCTTTAACAGAGACGTATGCGAGGGTCTTACCTTGATGCATCCATTCATCGGCTTTCTTATCCAACTCTGCGCTGTGCGTCACGCCTTCTCTCTCCATGAGTTTTTTGTTCCCGACGAGTATGGGGAGATCATTGACGTTTCCCTTGACGCCGAAACCCTCGATCGCGGAGAAGTTTTTTAAGGTTAAATCCTGTACCCTTTTAAGGTTTACCCTTTTGAAAATTTCAGACATAATGATGGCCCGGGACAACGGATGCTCAGAGTTTGCCTCAACGGCGGCAATTGCCGCTTTTATCTGATTGATATTTTTGATTGCATCCGCAAATACTACATCCGTGACTTTTGGTTCTCCTCGGGTAAGCGTCCCGGTTTTATCAAAGACGGCGACTTTTGTTTTATGGGCAATCTCTAGAGCTTGGGCGTCTTTGATGAGGATTCCGCGTTCGGCACCCCGTCCGGTTCCGACCATGATAGCTGTGGGGGTCGCAAGCCCCAGCGCGCAGGGGCACGCTATGATCAGGACGGCGATCATATTGGTAAATGCTTGAGCGAATGAGCCAAAGTCGTACCATATGACGAAGGTCGCGGCGGCAAGCATGAGGACGATGGGTACGAAGTAAGAAGAGATGACATCGGCAAGCCGGGCAATTGGCGCACGCGAGCTTTGTGCCTGGGCGACCATCGTGACAATTTGAGCCAGCATCGTGTCGCTTCCTACTTTTGTCGCCAAAAACAGGAACGTACCGGTTTTATTGATGGTCGCCCCAATGACGGGATCGCCTATTTTTTTGTCAACCGGCATGGACTCGCCCGTCACCATGGACTCATCGACGCTTGATGATCCGTCAGAGATTTTTCCATCGACGGGAATCTTTTCTCCCGGTCGGACGCGGATTGTGTCGCCCGTTTTGACTTCTTCAATAGGTATATCGACTTCTTGTCCATCCCGGACGACGCGGGCGGTTTTGGCCTGCAGATGCAGAAGTTTTTTAATTGCGTCACTGGTATGTGCTTTGGCTTTCGCTTCCAGATAGCGGCCAAGGAGGATGAGCGCAATGATGACGGCAGCTGTGTCGTAATACATAATGATCGGAAATCCGGCAACGCGCAGTTGCATTTCAAAAAATGTGGTGAGAACGGAAAATCCGAATGCAGCGCTCGTGCCGATTGCGATGAGCGTATCCATGCCGGCGGCTCGGTTTTTGAGTCCCGACCACGTTGCTTGATAAAATCCCCACCCTGCCCAGAATTGGACGGGGATAGTGAGCAGAAGCAGAACGTATGGCGACATGAAGATCCCAAACCATTCCGGGAAGCTTCCAATCATAATCAATGCACTCAAGATGCCGGAGATGATAACCTTCCGTTTTAAATCCACGAGCTCTTTCTTTTTTGCTTCTTCTTTGAGTTCATCTGGTGTCATGGTGGGGCCAGATCCGGCTTCGCTGAATTTTTCTTTCGGTGAGAGTATCGCTTGATACCCTATATCTTCTACTGCTTTTCCGATTGCATCTAAAGAACAGGACGTCTCATCAAACTCGACCGACGCTTGTTCGCTCCCGTAATTGACCATCGCATCCGTCACCCCCGGTGTTTTTTGTAGTTTTTTTTCGATGAGCCGCGCGCAACTCGCGCAATGCATGCCGATGATAGGGAAAGAAATTTTTGTATTGGGCATAAATTCCTCTAAAATCCTTTAAACTCCTCTAAATTCCTTTACGTTGTTTCGATTCTTCCTTGGAACATAGACATCCCGCAATGGAATCCGGATTTTTTGTGTGGAGAGGGGAGCGTAATGATCACCTCTTTGTTCAGTGGAAGATATTTTTTTATTTTATAATCCGGAAAAACGACTTCCTCCAGACAACTATTGGCATCGTTACGGATGAATGTCAGTGTTGCCGGTTTGTCTTTAGGAATTCTAATGATATTCGGTTTGTATCCGCCATCCACGGTTATCGTCCAGGAATCTTTTGCATCCTCTTCCGCGGAGCGGGATCCCGTTTCGCGGGACTTTTTCCCAAAGAAAAACCAATATATTCCCGCCATTGAAAAAAGTCCGGTAATAGTAACAATAATTTTATCCATAATTTTCTCGTACAAATTAACCAATTAACAAAGTAACTAAGTAACGAACTAACCAACTAACCTTTTTTCTCCATTATCTTCATCACTTCATCTATCACCTCGCGGCTTTCGCCTTTTCTGATCGAGTCAGCCACACATGTTTCCATATGATTTTTGAGTATCAGATGATCCGCTTCCCGCAGCGCCGCCTGGATGGCCATGGATTGGTGGACCACATCGATGCAGTAGTGGCCTTCCTCAACCATGGTAATGACTTTTTCCAAATGTCCACGCGCGATTTTTAGACGGTGGAGTATGGTGCGTTCAATTGATTGATCTCTCGGCATTCCTTTTGGCATACCAGGTAGTAGATTTTCGATATCTCTTCGAGATAGGTGATCCTATGGTCTAAAAAATATCGATAACCCTCTAATTCGCCGGGTAGTTATCCAATCGCGAGGCGATTGATCGAAAATTCACTACCTGGCATACTCCCCTACTTTCTTTTATCCCCCCTATAGGGATAAAATATCAAAACGGGAGCATTGTGTCAAGTATGTGTTGTGTTAAAGGCCACTCCCTTGGCGTTTGCAAGGGGTGGCCTTATGTAATTATGATGGTATACAATGAACAGCATTACTTTATGCAAACGATTTGGCTGGCATTTTTGACGGGACTGACCACGGGAGGCATATCATGTCTCGCGGTGCAAGGCGGGTTACTCGTTTCCTCCGTATCTCAAACGACGGAAACCGGGCTTATTGATGGTTCAAGCAGTAAATCAGTGAGTTTTCGCACTATTGGTATGTTTCTTGGCGCTAAGCTGGTCGCGCACACCATCCTTGGATTTCTTTTGGGCATGATTGGTTCGACGCTTGTGTTGTCTCCCGTGATCATGGGGTTCGTGCAGATTGGGGCCGGTCTTTTTATGTTGGTAACAGCCGCACGCATCGCCAATCTTCATCCGATATTCCGCTATTTTGTGATATCCCCGCCCCGGTGGGCATTTAAACTTCTCCGCCGGGTAAGCCGTGACGAATCTGCCTTTGCCCCCTTAGCGCTCGGATTTTTTACCGTTCTCATGCCCTGCGGGGTCACCCAGGCGACGATGGCAGTAGCAGTGGCCAGCGGTAGTCCTTGGCTTGGGGCAGCGGTCATGGGGTCATTTATTTTAGGTACCAGTCCCATTTTTTTCTTTCTTGGAGCCGCCCTCATGACGCTTCTGAAAAATAAATTGTTTTCCTATGCTGCTGCCACAGTCGTTGCTGTGTTTGCCCTCTATTCGATAAACGGCGGTATCGGACTCACGGGATCATTTTATACACTTACGAATATATATAGAGCCGCGACGTCAAACGTTGATGAGTTAGCCCTTGCAAAATCAGGTTCGGTTGCAGGTGTGGCAAACGATGGGCTTCAGCGGGTGACGATCACCGTCAAAAGCAATGGGTATACGGCAGACAGCACAACCGTCAAAGCAGGGATTCCGGTCAAACTGAAACTCATTTCCGACCAAGCCAATGGCTGCGCCCGCGCATTTACCATCCCGGGTTTAGGAATTTCCAAAATTTTACCGGTGAATGGGGAAGAAGAACTTGTTTTTACGCCCAAGAAGACCGGCCTGCTTGCCTACGCTTGCTCCATGGGGATGTATACGGGATCATTTACGGTTATACCGTAAAATGAATGAAATTCGAAATAGGAAATGAATTATCGATTATCCTATTTCCTTTTTCGATAACGATTTTCTAATATCGATCAACGATTTTCTAATTTCTCATGATAAAAACAACATACAAAGTCCTCGGCATGCACTGCACCAGCTGCTCGCTCCTCATCGAAAGCGACCTCGAGGATGCGGGCGTGAAAGCCGTATGTAGTTATGTGAAGGAGACGCTTGAGGTGGAATATGATGAGAAGAAAGTCATGGAAGTGACAATTTTTAAAACAGTCCGCGCATCCGGATACGAAGTGGTTTAATTTTTTTCGTCCGGCTCTAGACTTCGTTCTTTCTTCCTTATATAATAGCGAAGTGAGAAGCATGAGGTTGACTGCTTCGGGTTCGGAGCAGTTTTTTGTTTGCCCCCTCTTTTTTATTGGATTATTGGATTATTTGAGAATTGAATTATGGCTCAAGTTCAAGTACATAAGACAGAAAATCGCGATTTGCCGCAGGACAAAGTCCGCAACATTGGTATTATCGCTCACATCGACGCCGGTAAGACAACGACCACCGAGCGTATCCTGTATTACACCGGTAGGAGCTATAAGATCGGCGATATCGATCTCGGTACGACCGTCATGGACTGGATGGACCAAGAGCGCGAGCGCGGTATCACGATCGTGTCGGCTGCCACGACCACCTTTTGGAATGGCTATCGCTTCAATATCATTGATACCCCCGGACATGTGGATTTCACGGCAGAAGTCGAGCGCAGTCTCCGTGTTCTGGATGGCGGCATCACCGTTTTGGATGCCGAAGAAGGCGTACAGAGTCAATCCGAGACGGTCTGGCATCAGGCAGACAAGTACAATGTGCCGCGTATTTGTTTCATCAATAAGATGGACAAAATCGGTGCAGATTTTCGGGTCACGATTGCTTCCATCGAAGACCGTTTGGGTGCCCGGACGGCCGTCATGGTTGTCCCGATTGGCCGGGAACATGAGTTCAAAGGGTTCGTTGATCTCCTCACCCGTAAAGCATTTGTCTGGGTGAGCGACGATTTAGGTTCGACATATGATGAGATTCCCATTCCTGCCGATTTAGTTGAAGAAGTCGAAGCTAGCCGAAAAGCATTGGTTGAGCGCATTTCCGAGACGGATGACGTCCTCATCGAAAAGTTTTTGTCCGGCGCCGAGCCGACCATTGAGGAGCTCAAAGCGGCGCTTCGTCGCGCGGTCATTGCCTACAAGTTAGTGCCTATTTATTGTGGTACGAGTCTGCGCAACAAAGGTGTGCAACCGCTTCTCGATGCGGTTGTTGACTACTTGCCGTCGCCTTTGGATCTCCCGCCGGTTACCGGACTTCATCCCAAGACAAATGAGAAAGTCCTGCGCAAGCGTGTCAATGAAGAGGCGTTCTGCGCTCTTGCATTCAAAATTCAAATCGATCCCCATGTCGGTAAACTCACGTACGTGCGTATTTACTCCGGCAAACTCACCTCGGGTTCCTACACCTTTAATCCGATCAAAGGGATCAAAGAGCGCGTCGGACGGCTCCTTCTTATGCACGCCAATCAGCGCGAAGAGATTAAAGAAGCCTATGCCGGAGAGATCGTCGCGGTCGTTGGGTTTAAAGATACCATCACCGGAGACACCATCTGTGATGAAGACAACCCTATTATTCTCGAGAAGATTACGTTTCCCGACCCCGTCATTTCTTTGGCTATCGAACCCAAGACCAAAAACGATCAGGAAAAGATGGGTTTTGCTCTCCAGCGTTTATCGGAGGAAGATCCCACCTTCAAGATCAAAAGTAATCTCGAGACCAACCAGACGATCATCTGGGGGATGGGAGAGTTGCATCTGGAGATTCTCGTGGACCGGATGAAGCGGGAGTTCAAAGTAGAAGCCAATGTCGGGGCTCCCCAGGTTGCGTATAAAGAGACGATCACGAAGGAAGCCCAAGGCGAAGGGAAATATATCAAGCAATCCGGTGGACGTGGGCAGTACGGACATTGTTTCCTGCGGATTGCGCCCAAGGGTCGAGGTGAAGGCAATGAGTTTATCGACGAGATTAAAGGCGGTGCAATTCCTAAGGAATTTATTTCACCCATAGAAAAGGGTGTCAAAGAAGCCATGGAAAATGGAGTGATCGCGGGATATCCGCTTGTGGATATAGCAGTGACGCTCTATGACGGTACGTATCATGACGTCGATAGCAGTGAAATTGCATTTAAAATTGCCGGAAGCATGGCCATCCAGGCAGCGGTGAAACAGGGAGCCGCGACACTCTTGGAGCCTATCATGAAGGTAGAGATTACGACACCGGATGAATATATGGGTGATGTTATTGGCGATCTGGGCGCCAAACGGGCCGAGATTCAGGGGTCGACCAAGCGGGGACATGTCACGGTTATCGTGGCTCTGGTGCCGCTTTCCGAGCTTGCCGGGTATGCCACGACCTTGCGCAGCATGAGCAAAGGCAGAGCGACCTACTATATGGAACCCAGTCACTATCAAGAGGTTCCTAAGAATGTTCAGGAAAAGATCATTGCCAATCGCGTTTAAGGTGTGATACAATATTTTAGTTCTCATTATTGGTAGTATTTGTCGGATTGGTAGTATTGGTAGTATTTATTTTTAAGGAGGACCTATGGCAGACCAGCAAAAATTTGACCGCAAAAAGCCCCATTTGAATATTGGCACCATTGGCCACGTCGATCATGGTAAGACCACCTTGACGTCCGCTATCACGCACGTGTTAGCCAAGCTTGGGTTGGCCAAAGCCCTCAAATACGAAGACATCGATAATGCTCCCGAGGAACGCGCCCGAGGCGTGACGATTAACATTCATCATTCAGAGTACGAGACGGTTAAGCGTCATTACGCGCACATCGATGCGCCGGGACACGCCGATTACATCAAAAATATGATTACGGGAGCCGCCCAGATGGACGGAGCTATCCTCGTGGTATCCGCGCCCGACGGTCCGATGCCCCAGACCCGTGAGCACATTTTGCTCGCGGCACAGGTCAACGTACCGGCTATCGTCGTATTTATGAACAAATGCGACATGGTGCAGGATAAAGAGCTTCTTGATCTCGTTGAGATGGAAGTCCGGGAACTGCTCACGAAGTACAAGTTCCCTGGCGACAAAGTCCCGGTTATCCGCGGAAGTGCCCTCAAAGCGCTTCAGGGTGATCCCGAGGCAGAGAAGCAAATTCAGGAGCTTATGGATACGGTTGATTCCTACGTACCGGACCCGATTCGTGAGCTGGATAAGCCGTTCCTTATGCCTGTTGAGGATGTTTTCTCCATCAAAGGCCGCGGCACGGTGGTTACCGGACGCGTCGAGCGCGGAAAAGCCAAGGTCAACGACACCATGGAGATCGTGGGTATGAAAGCGACCCAAACGACCGTGGTCACGGGAGTAGAAATGTTCCGCAAGCTTCTCGACGAGGGATTGGCTGGCGACAATATCGGGGTTCTTCTGCGCGGTGTTGAGAAGGACCAAGTCGAGCGCGGACAGGTATTGGCTGCTCCCGGTTCAGTCAAGCCGCATACCGAATTTGAAGCGGAAATTTATATTCTCGCTAAAGAAGAAGGTGGACGGCACACACCGTTCTTCACGGGCTATCGGCCGCAGTTTTATATCCGTACGACCGACGTGACGGGCGAAGTGACGCTTCCGGCGGGAGTAGAGATGGTCATGCCTGGGGACACAACGAAGATGACGGCCAAACTTATCGTTCCGGTCGCCCTTGAAGAAGGTCTTCGGTTTGCTATCCGCGAAGGCGGCCACACCGTTGGCGCCGGAGTGATCACCAAGATTATAGCGTAAAACATACTAATCCTGCCGCATCTACTGATATATGGGGGCTGTTGTTCTTTTTATGGCAGGGGCGGATGAGCCAATTATCCTTCACGAAGGTAAGGCGGAGGAAGGTTGGTCATTTCCGGCTTCGAAAAATATCGTTTTTGATGAAATTGGTCTTGGAGAAAAGAATAGTGGACTGATTACTGTCACTCATGAATCGGATGGGAGTGTGCATTATGCCTTGGTTACGGCAAACGAGATTGTCATGGGGGAGCCGAATCATATTGCCATTAATACAAGTTTAGATGTTGGAGATCAAGTCGAAGGGACAATTTATGGTGTTGCAGTAAGGATTGTTCATAATTCTAGCAATAAAGAAATTGATAAATAGCACATTACTATGCCTAAAGGAAGAATTCGTGTACGTTTAAAAGCGTATGACAGCAGGATCATAGACGACTGTTGTCAGAAGATATTGGACACCGCCGTGAGGACGGGCGCTAAGGTCGTGGGACCTGTGCCGCTGCCGACCGATCGGGCACATTACAACATTGCCAGAAGCCCATTTATCGACCGCAATAGCCGTGAAGATTTTATGGTCAAGACCCATAAACGGCTGATCGACATCATCGAGCCCACGGATAAAACGATTGATCAGCTCATGCATTTAGACTTACCGGCAGGAGTGGATGTAGAGATTAAAATGTAGCTTGCGAAGCAAGCTATGATGAACACTTGATGGAAAGAACATGATGAGCACATGAAACAATCACGTGCTAATCACGTTTTTTTAATCACGTGCTAATCACGCGTGCGTTGCACGCGAGGAGATACTCTGATATACTTTAGCTTTGATATGGCGGAAAACCGATGCATATCCTAGAGAGTAGTATCAAAAGTCTCGGATGAGTCATTATGATCCCACCGAGTGGGATTTTTTTATGTTCAACGCAATACTGGGTTTCAAAAAAGATCAGACGCAGGCGTTTACCGCAGAGGGCAAGCGTATTCCCGTCACGGTGATTGAGGCTGGTCCGTGTTGGATTACCGAAGTTGAAGATACGCCGACCTATAAAAGCATTCAACTTGGATTCGGTACCACACGAAATATTTCCAAAGCAGAAGAAGGACATACCAAAAAAGCGGGGCTCACAACGAAGCTCCGTTTTTTACGGTCTTTTGACGTGAGCGACGTGGGTGACGCCAAACCAGGCGCAGAAATTAAAGTTGCTGACGTTTTTGCTGTTGGTGATGGTATTCGCATCACCGGCACATCCAAAGGCAAAGGATTTGCCGGAGTCGTGAAGCGTCACGGATTTGCCGGTGGTCCACGCACGCACGGTCAGTCTGATCGTGAACGCGCTCCGGGATCCATTGGTCAGACGACCACTCCGGGACGCGTCTACCGAGGTAAACGGATGGCCGGCCGCATGGGCAACGAGCGGGTGACCCAGCGTGGTTTGTCAATTTTTGCAATCAACGCGGACACCAATACTCTGACGATAAAAGGATTAGTTCCGGGAGGCCGTAATGGCCTCCTTATCATTCAAAAAGAACCAAACAAGATACCTAAAGCTAAGCTTTGATCTTCAAAAAGCTTAGCTTTGTCATCATATGCCAAAAACAAAAATCATAAAATCAAAAAAGACTTCCTCCAAAAAACCAGCCGTCACACCCAAGCTGGTGCGTTCCCTTGCCCCCAAATCCCCTAAACTCCCTAAATCCCCCCAATCTCCCGAATCACCCAAACCGTCTTCTGTTTCCGTTTCTGTTGTCGGCATTGACGGAAAATCGGTGGGTAAGATGACGTTGCCCGCAGAGCTTTTTGCTGCAAAAGTAAATGACGCTCTGGTGGCTCAAGCGGTGCGCGTGTATCTTGCCAATCAGCGCGAGGGAGCCGCATCCACGAAAACGCGTGGTGATGTAGAGGGATCAACCCGCAAAATTTATCGTCAAAAAGGTACCGGACGAGCCCGTCATGGAGGTATCCGTGCTCCTATTTTCGTGGGCGGTGGTATCACCTTCGGGCCCCATCCCCGTGATTACCATTTAGATTTGCCTCAGAAGATGAAGCGGGCCGCCTTGGCTTCCGCTCTTACCAGCGCACTTGGGGAAGGGAAGATGATTATTGTTTCCGGGCTTGAAGGACTTACCAAAACAAAAGATATGGCTCATGCGTTACAAAGCGTCGGGGTGACGGGATCGGCACTTCTCGTCGTTGATGGCGGGGCGATTACGACCTCACGGGCCGCCCGAAATATAGCGGACGTGGATATCCTTCCGGCACAAGATTTACACGCATATACGGTGCTCACGCATCAAAAATTGGTATTTATGAAAGAAGCAGTAGAAGTATTGAAAAAAAGGTTTGCCCAGAAAAAAAGCGTATGAAACAAATTGTTCTTCGTCCGGTCATCACGGAAAAAAGTTTGAGTTTAGCCTCACGCGGGTGGTATACCTTTGCCGTGGTTGTTGGTAGCCGCAAGCCCGAAATTGCTCAAGCGATTGGTGATATCTACAGTGTCACGGTGGTTAATCTGCGCACGCTTATCATGCATGGCAAAGAGCGCAAGGCGGGCAAACGCATGAAACGGGTTTTGCGCAGCGATTGGAAAAAGGCACTCGTGAGGCTTAAAGTTGGACAGAAGATTGATGCATTTGAGGTGACGGGAGAAAAAGAGAAGAAATAAATATGAATATAAAACGATCAAAACAATTACAGGAAATTCTTCAGAAACACTCTGGTCGTGATGTCGCCGGTCACGTGGCGGTACGACATCAGGGTGGGCGGCAGAAGCGATTTTATCGTTTGATTGACTGGCGCCGGGATAAAGAAGGTGTTCCGGCCCGTGTAGTGGCGCTGGAGTATGACCCAAATCGTTCAGCAGGAGTCGCACTGTTGCAATACCAAGATGGAGAGAAACGCTATATTTTAGCCCCCGTCGGTCTTGAGATTGGAGCGACGGTGGTATCGGCTAAGAACGTGGATATCAAACCGGGCAACAGTATGGAGCTTGGGAATATGCCGGTTGGTACCTTTGTGCATTGCGTCGAAATCAAACCCGGCGCGGGAGCGCAGATGATGCGAAGCGCTGGCGTAGCCGCAAGCGTTTTGGCAAAAGAGGGAGATCGTGTACAATTAAAGCTTCCCTCCGGGGAAGTACGGGTTTTTTCGGCTCTTTGTCAGGCGACTGTGGGACAAATCGGCAATGTGGAGTGGAAAAATCGTGTGTTTGGTAAAGCGGGCACACGGAGACTCATGGGTATCCGGCCCGGAGTGAGGGGTGTCGCCCAAAATCCCCGTTCCCATCCGCATGGAGGCGGCGAAGGCAGAAGTGGCATCGGTATGCCATCTCCCAAGAGCCCATGGGGGAAGCGGACATTGGGTAAAAAAACGCGAAGTCCAAAGAAGTATAGTGATAAATTTATTTTACAAAGAAAGAAAAAATAAAAAGTTCCAAGGTATCAAGTTCATAAAGTACTTTACAGACTTTATAAACTTTTTGACTTTATAGACTAATTTATGGCAAGAAGTTCTAAAAAAGGTCCATACATAGATCCGAGAGTTCTGGCAAAGGTCAATCGCCAGAAAGCTGGAGGAGATCGTCTACCGATTAAGACGTGGTCGCGTGCGTGTCAGATTTCGCCTGATTTCGTCGGGCACCGGTTCGGAGTCCATAACGGTCGCACATTTATCGAAGTATTTGTGACCGAGGCCATGATCGGTCACCGGTTAGGGGAGTTTAGTCCGACGCGAACATTTAGAGGCCACGGACAAGTGACGAAGAGGACGATGGACAAAACGTAAGTTTTGTTAGTTCGTTACTTTGTTATTAGAAAGCCATGAATATTTTTTACGAAGTAACCAAGTAACGAATAACGAATTAACAATTTATGGAATATCAAGCTGTTGCGAAATATGTCAGGATGAGTCCGCGCAAGGTGCAGTTGGTCTCGCGATCAATCCGTCGGTTGCCGCCGCAGGCTGCCCTTATACGGCTTGGATCACTGCCGAAGCGTGCGGGTGAGCCGTTGGGTAGTGTGCTTTCTTCAGCACTTGCCGGTGCAAAAGAAAAAAAAGCAGATGTTTCTTTGCTTCGGATCAAGTCGATCGAAGTGTTACCGGGTCCGGTTATGAAGCGGTGGCACGCAGTATCGAAAGGTCAAGCACACGCATTTAAAAAGAGAATGACACATATAAGAGTGGTATTAACTGATGAGGTGGCAACTTCTCGTAGTCAGTCTGTTAAAGGAGGTCATGGATGAGCACATGATAGAAGTTCACATGATGAGCACATGATCACGTGTTCATCATGTCTTTTTCATCACGTGCTAATCTCTTAACCATGGGACAAAAAATTAATCCAAGAGGATTTCGAATCGGCCCGGTATTTAACTGGTCCTCGCGGTGGTATGCCGACAGCCGGACCTACAGCACGTTGTTGTTAGCCGATGTTGCCCTCCGGCGCGAACTAGGCCTGAAGCTCAAAAGTGCGGGACTAGCGCTGGTGGAAATCGAACGGTCGATTAACAAAGTCAAAGTTACGGTGCACGTCTCCCGTCCCGGAGTGGTTATCGGTCGGGGCGGCAGTGGGCTTGAAATACTCAAAAAGCTTATAGAGGGCATTTTAAGCAAGCGGCTGAAGGTCGGTCAGGGCGTGAAAGTGGACATCGCGGTTGAGCCGGTCAAGGAGCCTAATCTCAATGCTACGTTGGTAGCCAATACCATCGCGGATCAGCTTGTTCGCCGGATGCCGCATAAGCGGGTTTGCAATCAGGCAGTAGAACGGGCTATCTCATCTGGAGCCAAAGGAGTGCGTATCAGACTTTCTGGACGCATAAACGGAGCCGAAATTGCCAGACGCGAAAAGTTTCAATCAGGGACGATTCCGCTTTCGACGATTCGGGAAGATATAGATTTTGCCATAGCTCCCGCTCTTACTAAGTCAGGGTATATCGGGGTAAAAGTGTGGATCTGCCGAAGGAGTTAGTTAGCAACGCGTGTTACTTGGTTACTTAGAGGAAAATATTCTTACGAAGTAACGAAGCAACTAACTAACGAACTAACGATTTTAATTTATGTTAGCACCAAAACGAGCCAAACATCGAAAAGAATTCCGCGGTAAGCGGGGAGGACTCTCCTATCGGGGGAGTGAGGTTAATTTCGGAGAATATGGTCTGAAAGCTATCACTGTAGGTTGGGTGGGGAGTCGGCAGATAGAGGCGGCGCGGCGCGCTCTCACGCACTACACCAAGCGTGGGGGTAGAATTTGGATCAGAATTTTTCCGCATAAGCCGATTACCAAGAAACCACCGGAGACGCGTATGGGTAGCGGTAAGGGTGATGTGGCTGAATACGTGGCTGTCGTGAAACCAGGGAGAATTATGTTTGAGATGGCAGGGGTTCCTATGGATGTAGCCAAGGAAGCCATGCGGCTGGCGAGCGTCAAACTCCCGGTACGCACAAAGTTTATTGTGAAGGAATGATATGCCAGGTAGTGAATTTTCGCTCGTCCCACTTAATGGGACGCACGAGACGACTACCCGGGAATACGATCAAAGATTGATAGAGAGGAATAAGGTTTTTTTATTTTGCATAAAATAGCGAAAATCTACTACCTGGTATGAAAAAGAAAGAAATACAATCACTGCGCAGCATGTCTGATCAAGAGCTTACGAAACAAATAGGTACGCTGGAAACGGAAATGCTCAAAGGCCGGGTAGAACGGAAGACCAAACAATTAAAAAATCTCCGTTTGTTCCGTGCAAAACGTACCCGGGTGGCTGTGGCAAAAACGATACTACGCGAAAGAGAGCTTACTCTGGTAGAATAACAGTCTTGGTCAGAAAAATTATATGAAAAATGAAATGAAGGGGAGAACTATGGTTGGGAAGGTCGTTTCGACCAAAATGAACAAAACCGTTACCGTTGAGGTCATACGGACATTTGCTCATAAGCTATACAAAAAAACAGTCCGCAAAAGCCGGCGGTTTGCGGCCCACAACGAGATGGCAGATATAAACGTGGGTGATAGTGTGAAGATGCAAGAAACTGTACCCATGAGCAAGAGGAAGCACTTTATAGTAATAGAAAAGCTATGACCAGGTAGTAGAAACTCGACACAAAATTTTTAAGTAACTGAGGATTAAATATTACATGATAGACCAACATAAAAATATAGATGGTATAGTTAAGCAAATGAAAATTTTGCTTGCTCGCTCAAGCGAGCAGTCGAGTTTTCACTACCTGGTATGATTCAACGACGTACATCATTAGTAGTTGCAGATAATTCAGGAGCCAGAGAGATGGTGGTCATCCATATCTATGGATCTTCCAAACGCAAGTTTGCCAGTCTCGGAGACATCGTCCAGTGCGTCGTGAGGAAGGGTGATCCTACCGGACTCGTCAAAGAAGATGAAATGGTGAAAGTTGTCGTTGTCCGGGTACATAAGGAATTTCATCGTGCCGATGGGTCCTATATTCGATTTGATGATAACGCGGGGGTAGTGATTGATAATCCGGATGACAAAAATCCACGGGGTAGCCGTATATTCGGTCCGGTGGCACGGGAGCTTAAAGACCGCGGGTTTAATAAAATTGTCAGTATGGCAGCAGAGGTTTATTAGTTATTTGTCATTCCCGCGAAGGCGGGAATCCAGTCTTATGAAACTAAAGAAAGGCGACACCATTATCGTTACAACAGGAAAAGATAAAGGAAAAAAAGGAAAAGTTGAGCAAACGTTTCCCGCCTTAGGGTCAGTGGTTGTCACAGGGGTGAACGTCTATAAGCGGCACATGAAAAAGCGTGACGAGAAGAAGGCTGGAGGTATTATCGATGTTACGAAACCCATTGCAGTCAGCAAGGTGGCGCTTATGTGCCCAAAGTGTAGTCAGCCTACACGGGTGGGATATTTAGTCGTCAAAGGTGAAAAAGAGAGAATTTGTCGCAAATGCCAACAAAAGATATGACCGTACAAGAACAATATATCAAAGAAATCAGACCAAAATTGATGACAGAACTTGGGATTGCCAATCTCATGGCCGTTCCCCGTTTGATCAAAATTGTGGTTAACTGTGGCATTGGCCGCGAGGCGCTTGCAGACAAAAAAGTCATTGAAAAAGTATCTGCGCAGCTTAGCGTTATTACCGGTCAGAAGCCGAGCGTTACGCGTGCCAAGAGAGCGATTTCATCGTTCAAACTGCGGGCGGGGGATACCGTCGGACTCAAAGTGACCCTCCGGGGTCATCTCATGTCGGACTTTTTTACCCGGCTCGTGACCATTGCTCTTCCCCGGGTCCGGGATTTTCGGGGTGTATCGGGATCCGGTTTTGACGGAAACGGCAACTATACATTGGGAATTGCCGATCAGACCATTTTTCCGGAGCTTGACTATACTATGGTTGATAAAACGCGCGGATATGAGGTGACCTTTGTGACCAAATCAGGCAACGATGAGCATGCCAAAAAGCTCCTTACGCTTTTGGGGATGCCGTTTGAGAAGTAACACTATGCCAGGTAGTGAATTTTCGCTCATTCCGCATGGCGGAATGGACACGATAACTATCTGGAAATACTAACAAATATGATTGATAGAAAGGAACATGGTTTTTATATTTCGTAAGAAATAGCGAAAATCTACTACCTGGTATGGCAAAAACATCGGATGTCGTTAAATTTGATCATAAACAAAAATTTGCTGTTCGGCATAAAAATCGCTGTGGACTGTGCGGAAGAAACCGTGCATTTATGCGGCAGTTTGGTATTTGCCGGTTGTGTTTTCGGGAGTTAGCACATAAAGGAGAATTACCCGGCGTCGTGAAGGCGTCGTGGTAAAAAAATAATTATGGTATCAGATCCTATCGGAGACATGTTGGCGCAGATAAAAAATTCGTATATGGCGGGTAAATCTGCCGTCGTCTTGCCTTACTCTAAACTCAAAGAAGCGGTGGCCCGCATCCTCATGGAAGAGGGGTATCTTTCGTCGGTTGCCGTTTCGGGAGAGCGCGTTAAAAAAGTTCTTGAGTTCAAGCTCCGCTATGAGGGGTCGACTCCCGCTATTACCGATATGAAGCGGAAAAGCAAGCCGGGACTCCGGGTGTATATCGGAAGCAATGCTATTCCTACCGTCGTCGGTGGCATGGGAATTGCTATTCTTTCCACGCCGTTGGGTATCATGACCGGGAAGCATGCAAAAGCCAAACATATCGGCGGAGAATTGCTTTGTGAGGTGTGGTAGAAAAAAGAGCAAGAGAGTCAAGAGCAACACAAGTCAAGAGTGATTTCTCGTTTTGCTTTTGACTCTTGACTCGTATTGCTGATTTTATATGTCTCGTATAGGAAAAATGCCAATCAGTATAGATGAAGGTGCCTCCGTGAGCGTATCAGGCGACACGGTGACCGTGAAAGGTCCCAAAGGAGACCGTGTTCTCTCTATTCCCGAGGGACTAGCTGTTGCGGTAGAGGGAAGTACTGTTTCTGTTACACGGAAGAACGAAGGACGTGATACGAGAGCACTGCATGGGTACTATCGTTCCGAGCTTCATAATGCTATCGTGGGGGTCACGAAGCTTTGGACGAAGACTCTTGAGCTTGCAGGCGTGGGATATCGCGCAGCGATGAGTGGTCCCTCGGTCGTATTGACCGTTGGGTTTTCTCATCCCGTCACGATTACTCCTCCCGTGGGTATTACACTTTCGGTCGTGGAGGGGAAAATCCTTGTACAAGGGAGCGATAAGCATGCAGTCGGACAAGTTGCCGCATCGATCCATGCGGTCAAAAAACCTGAACCATATAAAGGAAAAGGTATTAAATATGCCGGTGAATATATACGGAGAAAAGCTGGTAAGTCCGCCAAAGCGGTTGGAGGAGCTCCGGGAGCTAAATAAATATGAAAACCAGAAAAATGTTGAGGAAATCACGACAACGCCGTATCCGTGCCGTCGTTATGGGCACGGCTAGCCGTCCGCGTCTTGCGGTGTATCGGTCGGGTACGTCTCTTTTTGTCCAAATCATTGATGATGACGCAGGCAAAACGGTAGTATCCAAACGCGCAACCAAGAAAAACACTGCTACTGCCGTGATCTTGGGTAAAGAAATTGCGGCGCTTGCCCTGAAACATAAGATAACGTCCGTGGTATTCGACCGGGGTGGAAACCGCTATCATGGAGTTATTAAATCCTTTGCTGATGCAGCACGAGAGGGAGGACTAAAATTTTAATATGCCGGGTAGTGAAACTTCGATCATGCGTAAACGCATGTGTTGAGGACTTCTGGCAAGAAAGAGGAAAGTATGAGAATGCAAAATAATATTACAAAGAAAGGGGAGCTTACGTTCCGTTAGGAACATCGAAGTTCTACTACCCGGTATGAAATACCAACAACGATCAGATCCGCGTACATCAGAATTTGCCGAAAAAGTCGTACAGGTTAACCGTGTTTCCAAGAAAACCAAAGGCGGCAATAAAGTCGGATTTTCGGTTCTCGTGGTCGTCGGAGATAAAAAAGGCCGGGTTGGCGTGGGACTCGGGCAGGCGCCGGATGTTTCCTCTGGTGTCAAAAAAGCCGTGAGTTATGCCAAAAAGCATCAAATTGTGGTTGCGATGCGTGGCCGGACCATACCGCACCAGGTATATGTCAAGCGCGGTGCAGCCAAAATTCTCCTGAAGCCTGCTCCTCCGGGTACCGGAGTCATCGCAGGCGGAGCAGTACGGGCGGTCGTGGAAGCGGCGGGTATTCGTGATATATCGTCGAAGATTCTTGGGAGCAAAAATCAAGCATCCAACGTGTACGCCACGATGGAAGCTCTAAAGCAATTAAAAATTATAAAAGTCAAATAGGACGTATACGTATTTATTGATATGGATCTTACGCATTTACCAACTCTTATAAGACGGCCGAAGAAACGCATCGGTCGCGGTCACGGCTCCGGCAAAAATAAAACATCCGGTCGTGGTACGAAGGGCCAAAAAGCCCGAGGGAGTATGCCCCGGGGTTTTGAGGGTGGCCAGTCGCCCATCACCAAGAGGCTGCCGTATCTTCGGGGAAAAGGTCGTAACCAATCTCAAAAACCCAAAGCATTTCCTCTTCCGGTGACCAATCTGAATGCTCTCCCCAAGGGCACCGTTGTGACATTGGAAACATTGAAGAAATATCATATGATAGATGAGCGTGTTGCGAGAGTAAAGCTTTTGGATGGTGGGGAAGTATCCGTGACGTTGACGGTCAAGGTGCCCTGTAGTGCCACGGCCAAGAAAGCGATTCTCAAAGCTGGCGGTTCGGTAGAATGAACAATCTCATTTCGCCTATACTCAACAGTTGGAAAGTGCCGGAACTTCGCCGGAAAATTCTTATCACCGCTTTTCTTTTCATCGTATTTCGGCTTTTCGCCCATATTCCCATTCCCGGTGTAAACACGGCGAAATTAGCTTCTCTTTTCGCCCAGAATCAATTTTTGGGACTTCTGGACATTTTTTCGGGAGGGACACTTGTTAATTTTTCGGTCATGGCTTTGGGGCTCAACCCCTATATAAACGCTTCTATTATTCTGCAACTTCTTACCATTGTATTTCCTAAACTCGAAGAATTATCCAAAGAAGGGGAGTATGGACGGGAAAAAATCAACCAATACACCCGCATGATTACTGTGCCGCTTGCCGCGTTGCAGGCCATCGGTATGTACGCGCTACTCAAAAACCAGGGGATTGTCAGCGCAGCCGATCCACTCACCCTTATCTCTCTTATTCTGACGATGACGGCAGGGACGGTTGTGGTCATGTGGTTGGGGGAGCTTATTACCGCCTATGGCGTCGGGAATGGTATATCACTGCTCATATTCGCCGGTATCGTGGGCAGATTTCCCGTGGTGATCGGACAGACGATTTCAACGGTGACGGCAGAAGTTGCCGGCAACATGGTGGTATTTTTGGGACTTGCCGTAGGGGTTATTGCCGCGACGGTTACGGTGAATGAAGCGGTACGCAGGATTACGGTTCACTACGCGCGCCGGATCCGCGGCAATAAAGTCTACGGAGGATCGACATCCTATCTTCCCCTTCGGGTAAATCAAGCGGGAGTGATTCCCATTATCTTTGCCGTGTCGCTTGTGCTCTTGCCCTCTCTCGTCGGAGGGTTTCTCCAACAAGTGAAGGAACCGATACTCGTCAATATCGGACGGTTTCTCACCGGAGTATTTAATCCGAATAGCATTTCTTATAATATAATTTATTTTCTTTTGGTGATCGGATTTACCTATTTTTATACGGCGATTACGTTTAACCCGACGAAAATCGCCGGGGAAATACAGAAATACGGCGGCTTTATTCCCGGTATCCGTCCCGGAAGCCCCACCGCCGCGTACCTCAACTATATCCTGACCCGGATTACGCTTGCAGGTGCGCTATTTTTAGGTGCTATTGCCATCCTGCCTACCCTTGCGGGTGGGGCGACCGGTGTTTCTACATTATTGGTCGGCGGGACGAGCGTCCTGATCGTCGTATCGGTGGTTTTGGAAACGGTCAAAGCACTCGAAGCCCAGCTCGTGATGAGAAATTATGATGGATTCCTGAAGGAGTGATGGAGTTTATGCCAGGTAGTAGAATTTCGACACGCTTTTGACTTTGCTCGTTGTCGTAGAGTCGCCTGGTTTTAAGGTTGTCCTATTATAAAGAAAGGAAATTGAGATTTCCCAAAAGCGTAAAGAGCAAAGGTCGAAATTTCACTACCTGGTATGCATATCGTTTTCTACGGTCCGGAAGGATCAGGCAAAGGGACGCAGGCGAAGTTATTAGCAGAAAAGTTAGGTCTCCCGATTTTGACATCAGGCGATCTGGTGCGGGAGACCGCAGCGACGGATAAAGGTATGATCGGAGATGTGTGTCGAGACATATTAATAACCGGCAAGTACGTGCCGGATAGCGAGATGTTTGTGCTTTGGAAGCGGCGTCTCAAAAGGCCGGACGCTCGAAAGAATTGGATCATGGATGGATTTCCGAGGAATATCGAGCAGGCGAAGTTTTTGGATGACAAGATAGACAAGTATGGGTATAAAGTCGAGCGGGTATTTTATCTTCATCTGTCGGAGGAAGAATCATACAAGCGTCTCTTCAAGCGGGCGCGCCCTCTCCATCCGGGGTCGAGCGAGCTTCATGATTCGCCGGAGAGGATTAAGTCGCGTCTCGCCCTCTACAAAGAAAGTGAGAAAAGTGTTCTGGAATTTTATCGTCAAAAGGGCGTGCTTATAGAAGTAAATGCGGATCAGTCGGTGGAGGATGTACACAAGGCCATCATGGCCCACGTTTCATAAGCTAATAGGTGTCATCCCGGCCCTTGAGCCGGGATCCAGTTTTTATTGTCGGATTTATTTTGGTACATATTATTTATGAACACCCCACTTCAAATTGCCATTGATGGGCCGGTTGCATCAGGAAAAGGGGACATCGCCGGAAGACTCGCAAAAGAACTTCAGCTTACCTATATTTATACCGGTGCGATGTATAGGATGCTCGCATTAGCCTGTATTGAAGCGGGAATTTCCACAAAAGATATTGACTCTGTTTGTAAAAAACTCCAACAAATTATTATTTCGCTTATGCCTCCTTCCAGTACGAGCATTCATCCATTTGTCGCAGTATTAAATGATTCAGATGTGACTGAGAGGATTTTCAAACAGGATGTTGCGATCGGTTCCTCAGACGTTGGCACGATACCCCAGGTTCGCCAGTGGATGGTTGCCCGTCAACAGGATATGGCTCATGGAAAATCGGTGGTTATGGAGGGGCGGGATATTGGTTTGCGGGTACTCCCCAACGCGCAACTTAAAATTTATCTTACTGCTTCCCTTGAGGAACGGGCTCATCGAAGATGGCTACAATTTGATGCAAAAGGGATAAAGAAAACTCATGAAGAGGTTTTGTCAGACACAAAACTACGTGATCATCAAGATACAACCCGCGTCACCGATCCACTGCAAAAACTTCCTGACGCATGGGAATTGGATACAACGGGTATGAATCAAGAAGATGTTGTCGCACGAATTAAAGAGGAGCTTATAAAGCGAAATCTGCTTTAACATATCCTAAATTCCTCTAAATTCCTGTAAAATCCTTTATGATTACTCCTAAAACTCCTTCCGAAATACAATCAATGCGTGTGGGAGGAGCCAAGCTTGGGACCATCTTGAATCAACTTCTTGAGAAAGCTCAGCCGGGTGTTTCGCTTCTGGATATCGAAGCTCATGCCGACGAGCTGATTCGGAAATCGGGTGGGACAGCTTCATTTCGTACGGTGGAGGGATATAAATGGGCGACGTGTCTGTGTGTCAACGATGTGGTCGTTCACGGGATCCCAACGAAGTATGTACTCAAAGAAGGTGATGTATTGACGATCGATGTTGGGTTACTCTATGAGGGATTCCATACCGATACGGCATGGACGAAAGTAGTCTCCGCCAAAGGCGGACCAGCCTCTGGCTGGAAAAGTGATGAGAAGGAAGAATTTTTACGGGTAGGGGAAGACGCCATGTGGCAAGGGATCGCTCAAGCCAAAGCCGGAAACCGCGTCGGGCATATTTCGCAAGCGGTTCAAAAAATTGTGGAAGGCGCGGGGTATGGTATCGTCAAAACGCTTGTTGGTCATGGCGTGGGTCGGGAGTTACACGAAGAACCGCAGATTCCCGGATTTGTCAAAGTTCCTATTGCCGTGACACCATTGCTCGTCCCGGGTATGACGATAGCCGTAGAGGTGATTTATGCAAGAGGTCGCGGTGCGGTAGTTTACGTCAATGATGATGGCTGGTCTATCGCGACGAGGGACGGCTCGCTTTCCGCCGTTTTTGAGCACAGTATCCTCATCACGGATGGAGAGCCTCAGGTGTTGACGCATTCAATAAATTCAGCGTCAACCCTGAGTTTATCGAAGGGTTGACCAAGGCTACTTAATAAGATATACTACGTGTTGTTCACGTCGTTTTGTTAATTTTCGGTTTGCTAAATTGTTATTTTTAAGCCCCATGGGCGTGATGGGGAATTTTTGTTGTTTATGCCAGGTAGTGAATTTTCGATCAATCGCCGATGCGATTGGTAATCTATCCGGCAAAGAGTAGTATCGGTATTTTTTGTAGGATTGGGTAACCATCATCTCGAAGAGATATCGAAAATCTACTACCTGGTATGCCAGGTAGTAGAAACTCGACACAAAATTTTTCAGTCGATAATCAGGATATAATTTTATTGAGTTTCTATTATTGAAGGCATAGATTGAATCATAAGTGAAAATTTTGTTTGATCGCATGATCGATCAGTCGAGTTTTCACTACCTGGTATGGTGCATCAAGGAAGCATTGAGGTAGATGGGGAAGTGACCGAGTGTCTTCCGAACACATTGTTTCGGGTTAAGTTGCCCAACGGCAGGATTGTTCTTTGTCATTTATCGGGGAAAATGCGAATTCATTTTATCCGTATCATGCCGGGCGATCGGGTTAAGCTTGAGATGACACCCTACGACGCGACCAAAGGAAGAATTACGTATAGAACGAAGTGAGTCAAAAGTTTTAAAGTCCATAAAGTCCGTAATGTACATTTTTGACTTTTTTTACTTTTAGACTTTTGACTTTATAGACTTTTAACTTAATTATGAAAGTCAGAGCCAGTGTTAAACCCATGTGTGTCAAATGTAAGCTCGTTCACCGCAGGGGTCGGGTATATATTATCTGTGCCAATCCGAAACATAAACAACGTCAAGGATAAAAACGTTAGTTAGCAACGCTTGTTAGTTCGTTACTTAGAAAATTGATAATGATTAACGAAGTAACAAAGTAACTATCTAACGAACTAACTTATTGTATGGTCCGTATCATTGGAGTAGACATACCAAACGACAAGCGTGTCGATATTGCACTCACGTACCTTTATGGTATCGGACGCACCAACGTCATACCGATTTTGGTTGAGGCAGGTATCGATGCCAGTCGCAGGGTCAAGACGCTCACGGATGAGGAAGTGGGTAAAATTGCCAAAACCATAGAGAAACAAGCGATGGTAGAAGGAGACCTTCGCCGGAATATTTCCGATACGATTAAACGGTTACGGGATATCGGGAGTTACCGCGGGCTTCGGCACGCGAAGAAATTGCCCTTACGTGGCCAACGGACGCGGAGCAATGCCCGCACCAAACGTGGCAAGCGTGTGACCATTGGCGCTCTTAAGAAAGATGATCGGGCAAAAGCACCGGAAAAGTCTACCGAAGAAGCGAAAAAATAATATGGCAGCAACAAAAACCAAGCGAGTCGTCGAAAAAGGCAAAGTGTTCATCACGGCCACGTTTAACAATACGATTGTGACGGTGACGGACATGGAAGGCAATACTCTCTGTTGGGGATCTTCCGGCATGGCAGGATTTAAAGGGGCTCGCAAGTCGACACCGTACGCAGCCACGACTGCTGTGGAAGCAGTAGCACGGAAAGCCCAGGCACAAGGGCTTCGCGAGGTAGAGGTTTTTATCAAGGGACCGGGAGCTGGTCGTGATGCCGCACTTCGGGGACTCAAAGCGGTGGGACTGCAGATCACGCTTATTGCTGACGTTACTCCCATCCCGCACAACGGGGTGCGAGCGAAGAAAAAGAGGAGAGTATAGCTGTTAGTTAGTTATTAGTTATTTTGTTACTTAGTAAAAATGATAAATTAAGTAATAGTGTAATTATCGAAGTAACCAATTAACGAACTAACCAAGTAACGATTAAATATGGCACGATATACCGGACCAAAAAATAGACTTGCAAGACGCGAAGGCATTGACTTGGGTCTTAAGACTCTCGGCACGAAATCTCATGCCAATCTTTTGAAGCGTCTTGGTATACCTCCGGGGATGCACGGATCCAAGGGGCACCGGAAGACATCAGATTTTGGTGAGCAGCTTCGGGAGAAGCAGCGTGTCAAGCGGCTGTATGGAGTGCTCGAGCGACAGTTCCGACGCATATATGGACGAGCGCGTAAATCACTCGGAAATACGGGAGAGAAGCTTCTTGAGTCTCTCGAGCGACGACTCGATAATACGCTATTCCGTCTGGGTTTAGGTCCTACGCGTGCCGCCTCCCGTCAATTTATCACGCATGGTCACGTATTGGTAAACGGTAGCAAAGTCACGATTCCTTCGTATGAAGTAGCAGTCGATGATGTGATCACGTTGGGTGGAAAAGGTTTGGGAATTCCGGCGGTCAAGAAGCTCATCGATACACCGCTTGATGTCATCCCCGAATGGTTAGAGCGAAAAGGACCGGTCGGAAAAGTCGTCAGATTGCCGATTCGCAGTGATATTAAAGAAGATATTAACGAACAGCTTATTGTGGAGCATTATTCACGTTAAAAAGGGAGAGATTAGCACGTGATAGAAAGACATGATTAGCACATGATCAGGTGCTCATCACGTTTTTATTATCAAGTGCTCATCTGAAGTTTTTATGAACGAACCAACATTTAAAATCAAAACAGAAGTAGACAAGCCGGATTACGGATTATTCGTCATTGAGCCTCTTGAGCAGGGATACGGTCAGACGGTTGGCAATAGCCTTCGACGGGTGTTATTGACCTCGCTTGCAGGATCTGCCATTACATCGGTCAAGATTGACGGTGTTGCCCACGCGTTCTCACGGGTACCGGGACTCAAAGAAGATGTTGTTGAGCTCATCCTCAATCTCAAAAAGGTCCGACTTGTATTGCCGACAGACGAACCCGTGACGCTCAAACTCACCGCCAAAGGACCTGGAGAGATTACGGCGGCGAGCTTCGAAGCTCCCGCAGGAGTAACCGTGGTGAATACGGATCTCGTACTCGGGACACTGGCAGACAAAAAGGCATCGCTCGTCATGGAAGTGACTGCCGAAAAAGGGTATGGATATATTTCATCCGACGAGAAAAAGGTTTCAGAGATCGGACGGATTTCTGTTTCCGCTCTTTTCTCTCCGGTGACACGCGTGAATTACCGCGTGGAAGCTACTCGTGTCGGTCGGATGACGAACTTAGATAAACTCGTCATGGAAATTTGGACCGACGGTTCCGTGTCCCCGCTTGATGCACTCAAGCAGTCGGCTAAGATATTAGTGTCATACTTTTTCCAGATTGTGGAACCCAAAGCTGTGGGCGTGGCCGAAAGTGTCGCGGTATCTCCGAGCGTGTCTGATGAAATGCTCAAGATGCGCATCGAGGAGTTGGACATTCCGACCCGTATCGTCAATGCGTTGGGTAACGGAGGGATCGAGACCGTCGGTCAGCTGTTGGCTACACTGCGAAGCGAGCTTATGAAGATTAAAAATCTCGGAGCCAAGTCTTTGGGACTCGTTGAAGAGAAACTGCGCGAAAAGGGAGTAGCGCTCACAGTTTGAGCGCAATGAGCACATGATGGAAAAACACATGATGAGCACCTGATCACGTGCTACTCATGTTCTTTTAATCACGTGCTAATTATTTTATGAGACATTCAGTATTTGGTCGACAGCTATCACGGAACAAAAACGAACGCAGGAGACTCTTTCAGGGTCTTGCACGCGACCTTATTCTTCATGGTCTGGTGAGGACGACTATTGCCAAAGCCAAGGCCGTACAGCCGTTGATTGAGAAGCTTGTGACCAGCGCAAAAAAGTCTGTCGGCGGTCTCCATACGGATGCGCCGCACCAGCAAGTGCGCAAGGTTCTCGCTGATAAGGTGACGGAGAAACTGCTTCTGGCAGATGCAGGGACCCGGTTTGCCGGACGTCAGAGTGGATTTACCCGGATCGTCAAATTAGGCCCCCGTATGGGAGATGCTGCCGAAGAAGTCATGGTACAATTTGTCGATGAGCGGGTGATTGTTGAGGTTGTGAAATCTCCGGAAAAAAGTACGAAAGTTGAAGGATCGGTAAAAAAGTCAATTTCTGAAAAAAAGAAGTCGGCCACCGTGAAACCTGCGGCGGGCAAATCAGCTCGATCAAAAAAGAGTAAGTAATAGCATCATATGAAATCGATAACGCAAGCAACCAAAGCAAAAGATATCATTCGGACCTGGCATATATTTGATGTCAAAGGTCAGGTATTGGGTCGTATTGCCACCCAAATTGCTCATGCACTTATGGGGAAGGACAAACCTAATTTTGTCCGGAATCTTGACTGTGGCAATCATGTCGTCGTTATCAATTCCTCTCATGTGGTCGTCACGGGAAAGAAAGAAACCGAAAAGTTGTATACGAAATATTCAGGGTTTCCCGGAGGACTGAAGACAAAAGCGTTATGGCAAGTGCGGCGCGAAAAACCAAATAAGATTTTACGCAACGCGGTCTACGGCATGTTGCCGAAGAATAAACTTCGTGATAGGCTGGTGACTCGCCTTTGGATTTATCCGGAAGCCGACCACCCGTATAAGGAGAAGTTTACGTAATGCAGTCATCCCCGCGTAGGCGGGGATCCAGTCGTTTCATGAGACTCATTTTTACCCATGAGACTCATGTGACCTATATACATATATGACTATAGATCAACCAGAAGCAGAAACAGTAAAAATGATCATAAAGGATAAGCCGGAAAACTCCTACTACGAAGCCGTCGGACGTCGAAGAGTGGCGACGGCCAGAGTGCGCCTCTATGTGGTCAAGGAAGGTAGTATTAAGGTTAAGGAAGCGGAAATAGCAAAAGGCGCTATGGTCGTCAATGGCCGTCCGGCAGAAAACTATTTTCCCGGCGAGGTATTCAAAAAGATGTATCAGGAGCCCTTCCGGACGACCAATACCGTGGGCAGGTTTGCGATAAGCATTAAAGTTGTCGGTGGAGGATTATCCGGACAATTGGGAGCGGTCATTCATGGAATTTCCCGGGCATTGGAAAAAGTAGATAAAGAGAAATTCCGTCCGATTCTCAAGAAGCGCGGCTTCATGATGCGCGATCCCCGTGCCAAGCAGCGCCGCAAAGCCGGTTTCGCCGGTAAATCGAGGGCAAGAAAGCAAAGCCCGAAACGGTAGTTTCGCGGCTGCTGTCCAGAACTACCGCTCTTTGCGTGTGTGCACGCAGAGCACAACGCAAAGTAAGGTTAGTGTCTGGGCAATCCCCGAAACGTTAATTTCGTGGCTGCAGTCCCGTACCGCCGCTCCAGCCTGCCCGCCCATAGCTACGCAGTTGCTGGCGGGGGAGCTAGTAAGGCTGGTTCTGTGGCAAGAGCATGCAAATAGGTCTAAAAAGATAAGGTTTCCTTTCTCTTACTTTCTCCTACCTTCTCCTATTCTCTCCAACTAAACTCTTATCCCTCACTTATTTCTCCCGTATCCTCCCGTATATATGCTCCCGTAGTTTTCCCGTATCTTCCTTCTGGTCGATATGTACGTTGTAAGACGCGACCGCTACTTACAACATACATCCCATTTGCATTTTAGGGACATCTCTCCGACTTCACATACCCTGCTTTTTGTGCCTCTTTTTCCGTACAGAACCACTGTTCCCCGATATCTTCTTCTACGACGGCAAACGGATACTGCGTACAGCCGGGGACGTGATATATTTTTTTGAGCCGGTCGATATTGCCCTTTATCGCACACTTCGGATTTTTTATGTTGGTCGTTGATTGGCACGCACTAAAGATCCCTTTCTTAGCGTTTTTTATTTCCAGCCCAAGCTCTTTGAGTTCATCAGCTCTCGTTGACGTATCATGGTGGAAACGTACGAATCCTCCGGCAATCAGTTCCTTATTGACCAACACGTCACCGACATAAATAAGTGCCATACCGCGGCCCCGTTGATCCGGAACCTGTTCGGTGATACGCACGCGTTTACCGGTAACAAGCTTCTCGATGGCCTCTTTGGCTTCTGATCCACCGCAAAACTCAAGCTCCGGCGCATCGATGTGACGCAGGCGTACACGTGTTTTGGGTTCGACCACTATCGTATCTCCGTCAATGACTCCCTCCACCATTACTCCGGGATCGGCAGATAATGTAGGTTGCACCGGAGTTTGTTTTTTCAGAAGTACTGCGTTGAGGATGAGCGATGGGATGAGGAGGATGATAAAGAGGAGCGCACTCATCCACGGCAGTTTCACCTTCCCGACACGCATACATTCAGTATACTCCTCTTGCTCATAGCTGTCTGGCGAAGCCAGATCCTGCTCCGCAGGAATAGCTGATTGCTTTCTCTTATCTTCTCCTACCTTCTCCTAACTCCTCCTAATCTCTCCTACCTCCTCTTATTTCCTTATCCCTTATCTCTCCCGTATATTCCCGTCTTCTCCCGTATTTTTGATATAATTCGGTAAATGAAGAATATAATTTTTACAGTACGAATGCATCCCAATGAAGCGGTAGCTGTTCACATGGCCTCTGCGGTTGCGGAAGAATTAATTCGAGAAGGCCGGACTGTTGAGATAGTAGATTTAGAAAACCTTCGGACAGGCTGGGGAAAACCCCATTGGGCCACAGAGATGTCTCGAAATGATACGGCAAGGCTTCATCTTTTGATGAAGGCGCTGAGGGATCACGAGGGCGAATTCTTTGACTGGCATGATTCTCCCGTGGAAGGTCTAGTGAAATCGTTCGGAACAGATAGGCCGACTCTAGAACTTACTCGTGCAGGATATTATCTGGTTGAAACCCCTGCTGAATATGTTTCGCAGGAAGACCCTCAAGTTAGCATGCATGCAGAAGGAGAAAGAACAGTTAATCGTTATTTTACTCGACGCTCTGATGTAGATGCATCTCGTGAAGCCGGCTTTCTTTCTCCAAGCATGGTCAATGAGCTGACCCAAAAAATTTTTGAAGTAGTAGAGCGAAGGGATGCATTTGAATAATTTTAGGGACGGTCCTTGAAGTGTGCGTCAAAACAATACAAAGATGAAGGAGTTTAGATTACTGGTTTACCGAATGTAATCAGATTCTCTTTCTTTTCTCTTCGCCAGCCTTTAATTTGTTTCTCTCTCCTTCTTGCTTCGAGTAGGGTTGAAAATTTTTCTCGATAGACCAATTCATGAGTTTTATTACGGAACGTAAATTCTGCTCCTTCTCCAGATTTATGGAGATTAATTCGTTGATCGATATCCTTGGTGCAACCGATATAAAGATGATTCTTTGGCCCACGCAGGATATAAACAAAGAACATAAGAATGTCCTTATCTTAAAAGTCGTAGACTTTGAGCTTGTCC
>JBBTWJ010000003.1:0-186153 GCA_038062895.1 Patescibacteria group bacterium | reverse complement strand
AATAAAGTCGTAGACTTTGAGCTTGTCCAATAAAGTCGTAGACTTTGAGCTTGTCCAATAAAGTCGTAGACTTTGAGCTTGTCGAAAAGTCGGGGTGGGCAGAGTTGAACTGCCAGCCGCTCGAACCCCATTCGAGTGCGCTACCAATTGCGCCACACCCCGGTTTTTGTTATTCGTGATTGGTGATTTGTTACTTGGTTAAAAATTTCTAAGTAACGAACTAACTAACTAACGAACTAACATTTTGTTGATCTCTTGTATTCTACCATTTATTGTGTAAGAATTGCATAAATTCCTCAACCAAACATTCCTGCCCCAAAAGGAGATCATTATGCCAACAGATCCTAAACTCGCCGCCATCAGACTCGCCATGGATCAGATCGAGAAACAGTATGGTAAAGGCTCGATCATGATGTTAGGCGAACAAAATGCAGGAAAACTCGCCATTGACGTCATCTCGACCGGCATCCTTCCTTTAGATTTAGGTTTGGGTGTGGGAGGATTACCCTGCGGGAGGATTGTTGAGATTTATGGTCCTGAAGCGTCGGGCAAAACGACCGTATGTCTCTCGACGATTGCCGAAGCACAAAAAGCAGGTGGAGTGGCAGCATTTATCGATGCCGAACATGCTCTCGATCCTCAGTGGGCAGAGATATTGGGCGTCAAACTTGATGATCTTCTCATTTCCCAGCCGGATACCGGCGAGCAGGCTTTGGAGATTGCCGAAACGCTTATCAGAAGCGGCGGCATCGATGTCATCGTCATCGACTCCGTGGCGGCGTTGGTGCCCAGAGCAGAGATTGAAGGCGAGATGGGCGACAGCATGATGGGGGTTCACGCCCGCCTTATGTCCCAGGCGCTTCGTAAACTTACTGCAGTCATTTCCAAATCCAAAACGATTGTCATTTTTACGAATCAATTGCGCCAGAAAATCGGCGTGATGTTCGGCAATCCCGAGACGACCACGGGTGGCATGGCGCTCAAGTTTTACGCGAGTATCCGTATGGATAGCCGCAAAATCGAAAGTCTGAAAGACGGAGATAGGGTCATCGGGAGCCGGCACCGCGTGCGGATCGTGAAGAATAAAGTTTCGCCCCCCTTCCGGGTCGCGGAGTTTGACGTCATGCATGACGGGATATCCAAAGAAGGCGGTCTTATCGACGTCGGATTGGAGCTTAATATTTTGACCAAATCCGGAGCGTTCCTCAAATACGGCACGCAGATGTTGGGACAGGGCAGGGAAGCCGCCAAGCTTTTCCTTAAGGAGAACGGCAAGCTCACCAAAGAGATTACCGACGCCATCTGGAAAGCGGTCAAAACCGGTCAAGCTCACCCCAAAGTCGCCATGGGGGTTGAGGAGGAAGAGTAAGCTGTTCATGTCATGGAAATACCTACTGATCAGGAGTTATACGCTAAGCTCCTTGATGCTTCTATTCGTTTTTTTTCTTTCCGTCCAAGAAGCGAAAAAGAGTTTCGTGATTTTCTTTTGAAGAAACTCCATAAACATAAAGCACCGGACGAGGGTGTCATTGACCGTGTTATAGCAAGACTCCAAGATTTAGGGTATGCCGACGATGGTAAGTTTGTGGCCTGGTGGGTAGAGCAGCGTCAGGCTCATAAGCCAAAAGGCGCGCGGATGGTTTCCCAAGAGTTGTTATCAAAAGGTATTTCACGCACCCTTATTGACCAGCAGGTTAACCAGGGATCATTTTCATCGCAATATGAACTTGCCCGGCAGTCAGTAGCCAAAAAGGTCCTGTTGTGGAGCAAGCTCCCAAAACTTGAACAGAAAAAGAAGCTCTATGGCTTTCTTGGCCGCCGGGGTTTTGATGGTGACACCATTCATCGCATCATTGACGAAGTAGTCTTGGGTAAGGTACAATCATAGATAGAGTTTTTGTTAGAAGAGAAAGCATTTATATTGTAGGATTCTATGAACATTGTTTTTCATCCATCATTCTCTCCTACACCCATCATAACCTTGCGATAAGCGGAAAGGTTGTGGGATTCGTGACTTTTTCTCCAATAAAGACTCCTATATAGTATGTTTGACGTACTCAAAACCCTTTCCGGTTTAGTAAAAACCAAAAGACAAGCTGTCCGAACGAAAGTGAAAGCTGTTCCGGCAGTTCGATCACAGGAAAAACCTGTAAAGACAGCTCCTGTGCCGTCGCCCGTATCTTTGCCGGTTGTCCCCGTCATTAACCGAAAAGAAATTGAAGCCGCCCAAGCGGAGCTTCGCCTTGCCCAATCCCAAGCCAAAGAAATTATTTTGGAAGCGAAAGATGAAGCAATGCGGCTTCATCGTGAAGCAGAGGGTGAGCTTCGTCGTCGTAGTGAGAGCATTGACCGGCATGAAGGGAGTCTTGATGAGCGCGATAAGCGTTTAGTCAAACTCGAAGAAGACATCAGGGCGAAACTTAGTGATATCGAAAAAATCAAACAGGATGCATTTGCCAAGCTCGAAAAAGCGGCCCACCTCACTCGTGATGAAGCACACACCCAGCTTCTGGAAGATGTGAAAGCGAAGTCCCGTGAGGATGTGGCTCGTGAAATCCGCGATGCTGTGGCTCGTGCTCATGAGGAAGCGGAAACAAAAGCGCGGGAGATTCTCGTCGATGCGATGCGTCATGGGGCAACGGATTATGTTGCAGAGTACACCGTTTCTGTGGTCAAGATTGCCGATGATGACGTCAAAGGTAGAATCATCGGTAAAGAAGGCAGGAACATCCGTGCGTTTGAGACCGCCACCGGCGTTGATGTCGATTTAGATGAAGAAGGGATTATCCGGCTTTCGTGTTTTGACCCGGTTCGGCGTGAGGTTGCAAGGGTTTCTCTCGAACGGCTCATGCGGGATGGTCGCGTGCAACCGGGGAGGATTGAGGAAATTGTCGCTCAAGTCAGGAAAGAAATTGAGCGCATCATGTTTGATGAAGGCCAAAAACTCTGTCATGCCGTCGGGGTTTACAATCTGCCGGCACCGATTGTCGCGCTTCTTGGTCGTTTCAAGTATCGCACAAGTTATGGGCAGAACATGATCGCCCACACACTCGAAGAAACCCAAATAGGTATCGCTTTGGCCCATGAGGTCGGGTCAGATGCCAACATCGTTCGTCTGGGATGTTTATTGCATGATATAGGAAAAGTAGTGCCTGATGGGGAAGGAAGTCACGTAGAATTAGGTGTTACCGTACTTAAAAAGTATGGATTGCCGCCCAAAGTTATTGATTGTGTTGCACAGCACCATGAAGATACACCGTTTACGTCACTGGAATCCATGCTTGTGTATATTGCAGATGCCATTTCCGGTAGCCGTCCGGGCGCCCGGCATGAGGATGTCGAGGGGTATATTAAACGGCTCAAGGATTTGGAAGAAATTGCCAAATCCAAAAATGGGGTCCGCGAATCCTTTGCATTTTCTGCCGGCCGCGAGCTCCGCGTTATGGTAGATCCGGGATCCGTTGATGATGCTCAAGCGACTATTATGGCAAGCGAAATCAAAGATGAGATTCAGGCCAAGCTTACCTTCCCGGGACAGATAAAAGTGACCGTTGTCCGCGAACTCCGGGCTACAGAAATTGCAAAATAAGTTTCTGATATATTGACATAACGCTCCATTTCTTCTACATTGCCTCATAGATCCCGCCAGGGCGGGACGAAATATTTTTTAGCTTGCTCTAATCCTCTGCCCGAATGGAGGTGAATAGAAAATGACAAAAGCAGATCTCATAGAAGTCGTCGCAAAAAAAGCAAGTCTTACGGCGAAAGCTGCACGTGAAGCAGTCGTTGCAGTATTCGGTTCGATTACGGATTCGCTTAAGAAAGGTGACAAAGTTGTCGTCACCGGATTTGGGACATTCATGGTACGGTCAAGGAAGTCCAGAACTGGACGAAATCCGCAGACTGGTGCCGCTATCAATATTCCGGCGCGAAAAACTCCGGGATTTACCGCAGGCAAAGCACTTAAAAAAGTTGTCCGGTAAATTTGTTTATCTGTTCATAAAGAGGCCCCTTATATCCGGGGGGCTTCTTTTTATGTATACTGCAATAAGAGATGAGCACATGATGGAAACACATGAATAGCACATGATCACGTGCTCATCACGTTGTATTTTCATCACGTGCTCATCACATGGTTATCTCTCTTTCTCATCTCAAAAAATACTACCAGGTTCACCAAAAAGAACCCGGATTTATGGGATCCGTGCGATCACTCTTTCACCGTACGTATCAGACAGTGAAAGCAGTCGATGATATCTCTTTTGAAATCGACGAAGGTGAGTTAGTGGGATTTATCGGTCCCAACGGAGCCGGCAAAACGACGACGCTTAAGTGTCTCTCCGGCCTTCTCTATCCCACGAGTGGCCTCGTATCGGTCCTTGGCTTTACTCCGTTTGAGAGGAAAAACGCCTATCTTAAACAGATCGCCCTCGTCATGGGACAGAAAAATCAGCTCTGGTGGGACCTGCCGGCACAGGAAACATTTCTTCTCAATAAAGAAATTTATGAAATTGAAGATGGCGAGTACAAAAAAACTCTTCACGATTTAGTGGAGCTTCTCGATGTAGAGTCCCTTCTCAAAGTGCAAGTCCGTAAGCTCTCTCTCGGGGAGCGCATGAAGATGGAGCTTATTGCGGCCCTCATTCACTCGCCGAAAGTGTTGTTTTTAGATGAACCGACGATCGGTCTGGATGTGGTGATGCAAAAGAACATGCGCGATTTTATCAAACAGTACAACGAGCTCAAAAAATCAACAATTCTTTTGACTTCCCATTATATGGAAGACGTCAAGCAACTCGCCCAGCGGGTGATTATCATCGATCACGGGAAGATTCTTTATGATGGCAAGCTGGAGAGCCTGGTGAAAAAATTCGCCAAACACAAAGTACTCTCGATAGTGTTAGACGAATACGTGACGCCGGATAAGCTGGAAGCGGTGGGAGAGCTCGTTTCATACGATTTTCCTAAAGCGGTCATCCGGGTTCCCCGAAGTGCTTCCAATGTGGCCGCAGCCCAACTCCTCCAGAAGTTTCCGGTTGATGACCTCAACATCGAAGAACCGGATATCGAAGACATCATCCGGGATGTATTCACCCAGAAGAAGTAGTATGCCAGGTAGTAGAAACTCGACACAACATTTTTTGAAGAAATTCACGATGATGGGCGATAAATAAAAAACAATAAGAAATATTGCTTGCTCGCTACTAAGCGAGCAGTCGAGTTTTCACTACCTGGTATGCGCTACTTCCGTATTTTTCTCCTTCATTTCCAAGATGTTTTTCAAAACCGCGGTAGATCGTTTATTTATTTTTTGATGGCTCTTCTTAATCCAGCTCTCCAGCTATTATTTTGGAGCGGCGCAATAGCAAGCAACGCTGGAATAGAGTCATATTGGAGTTTTAGTGACATGGCTTCATATTATTTATTACTTACTATAGCAACATCGTTTCTCGTGGTACACATAGAGCAGGATGTTGCATTTTTGGATATCAAAGAGGGGAGATTATCCAAATTTTTACTCCATCCTTTCCCGTATTTCATATCAAAATTTATGGAAGAACTTCCGTGGCGGATTATTCAGGGATTATTCGGGTTAGGTGCTTTCATGCTTTTTATTATTATCACTCGGATATCTATATCATTCATTAGTAATCCGCTACAAATAATCGTAGCTCTCGTGATATGTCTTCTTGCATTAGGAATATCGTATACATTAAAAATGATTCTTGGCTTGCTTGCGTTATGGACGACTGATTTTTGGGGAATTCTCAGTATAGAGGAAGTAATATTTTTAATTTTTGGAGGTTTCGTTATGCCGCTTACGTATTATCCTGAATTATTAGAAAAAGTGTCATATTTTTTACCAATCGCGTATATTGTTTATTTTCCGGTAATCGCCGTTCAAGGGAAACTTACGATTAACGAAATGTATCAAGTTGTTATCGTTCAGCTCATTTGGGTTGGGGTATTGTATGGTCTTTATCGTTTGATATGGCACAGAGGGATTCGAAAATATACGGGAGTAGGGCAATGAAAAAATCTATATTGCTCTATAGACGGTTGCTTATTGCCAACTGGAATGCTCTTATTGAGTACCGGGGTGATTTTATAACCCAGATTATTTCAAGTCTAGTATTTTCTCTCAATCACATCATAATCGTTTTATTGCTCACGAGTAAGGTGCCATCGGTATATGGCTGGTCGAGAGGAGAGTTAATATTGCTGGCATCCACATATAATGTTTTTATTGGTATTTTCCATACATTTATTTCACGAAATCTCGATCAGATCGCCGATGATATATATTTTGGGAAACTTGATTATGTTTTGCTTAAACCCATTGATAGTCAGCTTGCAACGGTGATTTGGAAGATAAATTATATAAGCCTTATCCGCGTACTATTTGGTTTAACTTTAACAGTATATCTCATGGGCACATTGCATATTATAATCACCGTTCCTATGATCGTCGTATATTTTTTTGTCATTATTACTGGTGTATATATGCTTTATTCTTTTTGGTTGCCGTTTATTACACTTATGATCTTTAATCCTAGATTATCAAATATTGTGATATTTTTGTTTAATATCACGAACGTAGCCAGGTACCCGAAGGAGATGTATGCCAGATTGCCCCTCTATATATTTGTTCCTCTTTTACCGCTCGCGTTAATTTTGACAACTCCGACAAAAGTATTACTGCAAAAATTTACTTTTGAGCTAGGATTTCTTTTTTTTGCAGTTTGCATAGTCTTAGGTTTATTTGCACGATTTATATGGAAATTATCATTACGGCATTATACCAGCGCGAGCAGCTAATCATGTGCTGATCACGTGCTCATCATGTTTTTTAATCATGTGCTCATCTCTGTCTTATGCATACATATCTTCAAATCATCAAAGGCACGATAGAAGAATACACCACTTACCGCGTAAGTTTCATTCTCTGGCGCGTGCGTTTGGTCGTACAACTGCTGGTCGTATACTTCATGTGGTGGGCTATTCTGGCCGGGCATCAGGAGCTCTTCGGTTATACCCAGGGAGCGATGCTCACCTATGTACTATTCAGTTCGTTCGTCCGGCCTTTTGTCATGGGGACGCGTACACAGGAAGTGGGCGAGCTTATCAGGAGTGGTAATTTATCCAACTATCTCGTTCGTCCCATGCGGTTTTTGGGGTTTTGTGCGAGCCGCGATATTGCAGATAAGCTTTTAAATGTAATATTTGCTGTTTCGGAAATCATTGTGTTGTATGTATTACTTCGGCCCCAGCTTTTTATTCAGACGAGCGCGGTGGTGATACTCCTTTCTTTTGTAGCGCTCGTTATGGGCATGGTGCTTTTTTTCTATTTTAGTCTCCTGATTTCTTACTTAGGATTTTGGACGCCGGACGTATGGGCGCCGCGGTTCCTTTCATTTGTCTTTGCAGAGTTTTTCACCGGAGCGTTATTTCCATTGGATATCCTTTCCGCCCCTTTATATCTCGTCAGCCAAAGTCTTCCATTTTATTACTTCATCTATTTCCCGCTGAAAGTATATCTTGGACAATTATCCTCCATGGCAATGCTGCAGGGGTTTCTCATCGGCATAGTCTGGACAGCCGGATTATGGGCACTTGAGCGTATAGCCTGGAGTAGGGGTCTTCGGGCGTATACGGCTGAAGGAAAGTGAATATGAGTATGTTCATGCGCTATGTTCGTATTTGGTGGATGCTGACCGTGAGTTCTTTTATGATCTCGCTCGTCAGCCGGTTTAATGCAGGTGTATTTTTTGTCGGTAAATTTTTGCGTTTTCTATTTTTTCTGATTTTTCTCCTTACCGTTTTTTCTCGAACCGAGACGCTTGCCGGATATACGGTCAATCAAATGGTTTTTTTCTATTTATCTTTTTCCCTTGTCGATACCATCGCCCAACTATTTTTCCGCGAAGTGTATCGTTTCCGGTCTCTCATCGTCAGCGGAGATTTTGATTTTGCCCTCATCAAACCCATGAACCCGTTGCTCCGTGTGCTCGTCGGTGGGGCCGACCCTTTGGATTTAGGCATGCTTCCTCTCTATATCGCAGCCGTTATCTATACCGGAGGAAGATTGGGAGATGTTTCATGGGTCAATGTGGTATTTTATTTTATCCTTCTTATCAACGGATTGATCATTTCTACAGGATTTCATATCCTCGTGTTGGCGTTAGGCATACTCGCCACAGAGGTAGATCATGCGATTATGATTTTTCGCGATGTGGTGAGTATGGGAAGGATTCCCATGGATGTGTATCATGAACCACTACGGACGACCATGACGTTTGTCATTCCGGTCGGGGTCATGATGACGTTTCCGGCTAAAGCGCTCATGGGATTATTATCTCCATGGATGGTGATTTTTTCTATTGCCCTCGGTTTATTGTTTTTTGTCTTGTGTCTCAAAGCATGGCACTACGCTCTTTTTCAATACTCCTCCGCCTCAAGTTAGCATCTCATAATTTCCCTTAAGCTCCCTTAATTTCCCTTAAGGGATTTACGTGGGCTTGAACCCCGTGGCAATTTCTGCAATACTATGTTCATGGCTACCAAACGCAAAGCGTCGGCAAAAAGAGAAAAGGCGATATCAACGGAAACGCACGGCGAAACACCCGTGGACACCAAACCTTCCCAGCCTCAATTCGTTACGCAAGTCGTAGAAGAATTACCAGTCAACGATGGAGTGGATGTCTCATCGGAAGCGCTGGAAACCATCAAAGAAAAGGCGGAAGAGATAGAGGAGGTGGTTGAGGAAATTCAGGAAGAACACAAAGAGGACGAGGAGAAGGCCGATGTTGCGCTTCATGCTGAACCGGAAAACGGAGAAACGATCCCGGTTGAAGACGTGCCGGGGACCCCGATTTCCTCAGGTAAACAAGAAGAAGACAAAGAAATGCTTTCGGAGCTTTTTACCAAAGAACCTTCTCCCGAGGTCATCCCGGATATCACCGAGCAAAAGCGGATCGGAGCTGCTCCGGTATTCCTTTGGGCAGTCATTATTATCGGTGTGGCCCTTTTGACGGGAGGTACGCTTTTAGTTGTGGCAAGTGGCCTACCCAAAGTCCCGGCGTTTTTTGCCAAACCCACGCCAACGCCTACACCATCTCCGACGCCTATTCCTACGCCAGCGGCAGCCGCACGAAGTGATATTACCCTACAAATCTTAAATGGCGGCGGTACATCCGGATCGGCCGGCAAAGCAAAGACATTTTTAGAGGAAAAAGGCTACACCGTGTCTGCGACGGGCAACACCGATGAATATACGTATAAAAAGACAGAAGTGCACGTCAAAGCGGATAAAGAAGCATATCTTGAGCTTTTGAAAAAGGATGTATCCGAAAATTATACGCTGGGCACTTCGTCGGCAGATTTACCCTCCGATTCCTCTTACGACGCTCAAGTGATTGTTGGCAAGGAATAGATTGTTACCCTTTAATTTCCCGTATATCCCCATACGCTCCCGTTTTTTCCTGTGATACAATGCCGTTATGAAATACAAAGCGCTTATTCTTGATTTGGACGGTACCACCATTCCATTGGGGTTGGATTCTCATCCCAGCGATCGGGTATTGGCGGCCATTGGTAAAGCGCAAAATAAGATACATGTCTGTGTCGCTACGGGAAGACCGCTATTTATCGCCAAGCGCGTGATTAGTGAATTGGGACTTCGAAGTTTGTGTTCCGTCCACGATTCGACGCAGCTGTATGATGCAGGTCGCGCCGTCATCATCGATACGATTTCCTTGGATCGTACGCTTGCTGATCAGGCATATGGCATCATCAGGCAATTCAAACCTAATGTGGTTCTTATTGGTGAAGGAGAAACAGAACATGAGTACACAGGGGGATCGTGGTCGGAATTACTCACCGATTTAGCAATGCCTGATTTAGCTGAGTCTGTCGCGGACGAACTTATACAACATTTGACGAGAGTTTCCGGTATCGCGGTACATAAAAACCCGTCGTTTAAAAAAGGCCTATTTTGGGTATCGGTGACGAACGCTCTGGCAACGAAGCTCCATGCGGTGGTAAGGATTGCGGAACTGTTGAAGATACATACGGATGAGATTATCGGCGTCGGTGATAGCTACAATGATTATCCCCTCCTTTCCGCGTGCGGGTTAAAGATAGCCATGGGAAATGCAGTTCCGGAACTTAAGGCCATCGCCGATTTCATCGCGCCGTCTGTTGATGAAGATGGTGTTGCAACCGTCATCGAAAAATTCATTCTTACATAAATTCCTCTAACATCCCCTAAATTCCCTTAATCTTCCGTTTGTCCACCTCGTGATACAATATAACTCATGAAATACTGGATTGTCACGTTCGGCTGCGCTGCCAATGAGGCAGATAGTGAGCGGATAGCAAGCTACTACGAGTCGCGTGGGTTTACCAAAGCCAAGTCGATCCGTTCTGCTGATGACGTGGTGATCAACACCTGCATGATCCGTCAAAAAGCGGAAGATCGTATCTACGGATTAGTCTATAATTTGTCGCTCGCCAAGCAAAAGGGGCGGAAGCTTAAAATTGTCGTCACTGGTTGTATGGTGGGTATGGCAGCCCGGGAAAAAACCGGCAAGATGCTTGAGGCCCTCAAAAAGAAAATGCCCACAGTGGATGAATTTCTTCCCATTGAAGAAGTCGGTTTTGATCACGCACCGATCAGAACAAATAATCATCATGCGTTAGTTCCCATCACCAACGGGTGCAATAATTTCTGCACCTTCTGCGTCGTGCCGATGACACGAGGGAGGGAAGTCAGCCGTCCGTTTGACGATATCATCCGTGAGTGCCGGGAGATTGTCAGTCGCGGGATTCCCTATGTCACTCTGGTCGGCCAAAACGTCAATTCCTATGGAGCAGATTTAAAAAACGACAAAGATCAAAAAGTTACCTACGTCAAGCATTTGGGAAGACTTCGGATTCCCACATTGTTCCCATACCTTCTTGAGGAAATTTGTAAGATCGATGGACTGACGCAGATTGATTTTATCTCCAGCAATCCTTGGGACTTTTCCGACACGCTCATCAAGGTCATCGCCGATAACCCAAAAATTTCCCGTCACATTCATTTGCCGGTGCAATCCGGGGATAACGAGGTGTTGCGTCGTATGAACCGGTGGTATACCCGCGAAGAATATATTGCTCTCATCTCAAAACTCAAAAAGCAAATCTCAAATGTTACGATCAGCACGGATATTATTGTGGGATTTCCCGGGGAAACGGATGAGCAATTTCAAAATACAGTGACGTTGGCCGAAACTGTGGGCTTTACCAAAGCCTACGTTGCGATGTATTCCGACCGCCCAATGACAGCAGCCCATAAAGTCTATACCGACGATGTTCCCCACGCAGAGAAGAAACGCCGGTGGCAGATTCTTGAAGAGCTTATAAACAAAACAAATCTGCGTGCTGGGACATATCAATGAATAAGCTTCTCATCATTTGTGGTCCGACGGCGACGGGCAAAACCAGGATTGCATCCGATCTGGCAAAAAAGTTTAATGGTGAACTTGTCGGAGCTGACTCCCGTCATGTCTATAAGGGGCTAAATATTCTTACTGGCAAAGACTTGCCAATTGATGGTACGAAGATTTGGGCTGTTGATCTCGTTGAGGCGCATGAACATTATAGCGTTTCACAGTATCAACAATTCGCGAGGGGAATCATCGATGATATCCATATACGAGGAAATTTACCGATTCTCGTCGGAGGAACGGGACTCTATATCCGATCAGTTATCAAATCTATTGATACGGCTGCTATTCCTCAAAACCCGTCGTTACGGACGACACTTTATTTACAGTCAGTTTCCCAGCTTCAGAAGATCCTTCTTTCCCTTGATCCCAAGAAGTGGGGGAATATGAACACCTCTGACCGAAATAATCCCCGGAGGCTTGTGCGTGCGATAGAAGTGGCCACATGGAATACTGGCCATCAAAAGAGTCAGGATCATGCCCCCACGTTTGACGTGTTATGGATCGGATTGACCGCATCGCTTGATAAACTTCGTGACAATATTAAGGCGCGCGTGAGAGCAAGGTTTACACAAGGTGTTGTGGAGGAAGTGAGATTACTTGGGAAAACGCTTGACGATACCATGCTGCCTGCTGCCACGTCCTTGGGTCTTACGATTGTCCGGGGAGTAGTTTCCGGACAATTGCGCGAGGATGATGCGATTGAGCAATGGACTACTCAAGAGTCCTCGTATGCCAAACGCCAACTCACCTGGTTTCGCAAGGATACATCTATCCATTGGTTTGACATAACAAACGGACAGTATCAACGTGAGGTAGAAGCGCTTGTGAAGGAATGGTATACTAGTTAGCAGATAACTTGTAACTGTAAAATGTATTAGCGAGTTTGCTATTTGCTATTTAAAGTAAAATATGACTTCTAAAATCGAAATATCCCATAAAACCATCATTTTTACCGTTATTTTCCTTCTTGCCCTCTGGGTATTGTTTCAGATTAAAGATATCCTGTTTCTTGTATTTATCGCATTCATCCTCATGACGGCTTTGCGGCCGTTGGTTGATTGGCTTTCGTGGGCTCGGATTCCGAAGGTGCTCGCGATTCTCCTTATATATGCCATAGTGTTTGGATTTTTCGGGATATCGTTTGCCGGTGCAGTGCCGACGCTGGTCATCCAATCAACCAAATTTATCCAGGAACTCCCGACATTTTTAGAAAAAGTACTCCCGTACTGGAATATCGACGTGCGGTCTCTGTCTCAACAGATTGCCCCCATTAGTGAAAATATCGTGAAGCTGACTGTCGGGATATTTTCTAATCTTTTGACGACACTCACCGTTTTAGTCTTTGCCTTTTATTTCCTGCTTGAACGCAAAAAGCTGGAAAGTATGCTTGGTCAAACGATGGGTGAAGAAGCGGCTGCCCGCGTCACTGGCACACTTGCAGAAATTGAATCACGCTTGGGTTCTTGGGTAAACGGGCAGATATTCCTCATGACGCTTATCGGGGTTTGCGTCTATATAGGTCTTACTATCCTCCATGTGGAATTTGCACTGCCGCTTGCCATTATCGCCGGAACGTTGGAAATCGTGCCGATGATCGGCCCCATTATCTCTGCAGTACCCGCGGTATTGGTGGCCCTGACCGTGTCGCCATTCTTAGCGCTTTCCGTCGTGGCTCTCTATTTTATCGTACAGCAAGTAGAAAACAATATTTTTGTTCCTTTAGTTCTTAAAAAAAGTGTGGGACTCTCTCCTATAGTGACGATATTTGCCCTTATGGTCGGGGGGAGGCTTGCAGGCGTGGTCGGTGCGGTATTGGCAGTTCCGGTGGTTTTAGTGCTTCAGTCTATCCTTCGCGCATTTCTTTTCCCCACACAGAAGTAAGCGTTCCTCCAGCGCAGATTATAGTTCTATAATCTCTCCTCCCAAGTGCTGTATGAAGTATGTATCATGAGAGATATACAGAATTCCTCCGCCAAAGGCGGCTAGTGCCTTTTCCAGTTCTTCAATCGAGGGTAAATCCAGATGATTGGTCGGCTCGTCGAGTATAAGGAGATTTGGTTTTGCGGCGAACATCTTCATGAGTTGAAAGCGGGCTTTTTGGCCGCCGGAAAGATTGATTATTTTTTGTCGTCCATCGATAATTGGATCAAATAAATATTGGGCCAGTAAACGTTTTAGTTGCTGGTCTTCCATGGGGATTCCCAATTCAGAATAGTTCAGGAGGACTGCTTCTTCCAGGGACATAAAAAGATATTTTTCACTTATTTCTTGTTCATATTCACCGATACGCAGGCTCGTGCCCAGTGTGATGGTGCCGGTCATTTGTTTGACGTTGGGAATCTCTTGCTTCCAGAGTGAAAGGATTGTTCGAACGAGCGTGCTTTTTCCGGCACCGTTTTTTCCTTTAATAAAAACACGGTCACTATTTTTAATCGAAAAAGTTAATGGTGAAAATAGGGGTGCGCTATATCCTAACGTGAGGTTTTTCACCGAGACGAGATCGCTGGTCCGTTCTTTATTGGTGTGGATCGCGATCGAAATATTTTTTTCTTTAAACTTATGATAGGAATCTAGTACTTCTTTATCGAGTAATTCGGCAGAATTCTGATCGATCCAGAAGGATGGTTTCACTGTTTCCGATTTAATTTTTTCCCAGTCCCGAAGCCAGTGATCATACCGTGTCTTCCATTCTTTGCTTTTTGCCCGCATCTGGAGACCCCATTCTACGCGTTTTTTCGCTTCTTTCAGACGGTTTAATTGGTCGGAGTACTGTTTGACGGAATTGGTGGTTTGTGATGCGTTTTGAGCAAGATACTGATCATAGTTTCCATGATAGAGAGAAAGTTTTTTGTCTTTTAATTCGATTATTTTTGTCACATGCCGTAATACATCCCGGTCGTGCGTTACCACGACAATGCTTTCGCGTGTCTCTTGCATCCAGGAAATAAATTGTTCTTTTCCCAAATAATCCATATGATTCGTCGGTTCGTCGATTAAGAAAAGATCAGATCGTGAATACATGAGTCGGGTCAGCTCTACATACCGTTTTTCTCCACCCGAGAGCTTGGAGAGAGGAAAATGCGCTTGATCATTGGAAATTTGGAAGCCGAGAAGTGTTCTAAGAATGAAGTCTTTACTATAGAAATATCCTTTTTGGGTAAATCGTTCCAACGCTTCAGAGTAGTGATGAATATCCGTGAGAAGCCCTTGCTGGAAATCATGAAGTATTTTTTCGAGTGTATAGTAATCAGGGACACTTTTCAGAATGTACGTCAGTGCGGACTGTTGGGTATCTTCAATATGCTCTTGTTTGGTGAGTGTAACGAGGAGATTCTTTCGGGTTATGACCGTCCCGTCAAAATCGGTATCTTCTCCCGCTAAAATTTTGAGTATGGTCGTTTTGCCTTGCCCATTACGCCCGATGAGGGCAATTTTTTCCCCAGTATCGATCGTAAACGTGAGATCCTTAAAAAGATCCTTTGGCCCGATAGTTTTAGATATGTTGGTAGCTTCCAGTAACATAGGAATTGATAAATAGATCATTATGGGTAGACTAAAAACCCCGCTTGGCGGGGTTTTTAGTGCACACTGGCATCTCATAAGCCAGATTCTGTTTCATCTCGCCGTAGCGTTATCGCCAAGACGGGTTCACCTCGCCGTAGCTCTATCGCGCAGGCGGGTTAGTCGCTCATTTCTCTTAAGCCACGTCAAACGTGGCTAATCCCGGTACGCGGGATGCCCGTAAACTTCACACCGCACCCCGCAAGTCGCGGGGGTTCCGGAATGCGTCGTAGTGGCGGTGTATTCGCCGGTTGCAGCGGGTGGGATTGCCTTTGTCCGCCATAGTTCCGCAAAGCGGAACGTAGGAGGACGCGTTTCACCCATCGACCATAGCCGTCAGGCTACAGGTTGATGATCGTCTCTGTGGCTCTCTCATCCCGTCAGTTCGGGAATCGTTTCCTTTGATTTTCATCTCAGGATCACCAGTCCCGCCCTAAGGCGGGATCAGCGCTTGCGCGCAGTCCCCTGCATTCTGCTGTCTGGACTTTCCTCCCGCCAATAAGCGCACCATGAGCCGCGCTACGAATAGTAGGTAAGGCGAATGGCAAGCTATGGAGGGCGAGCGTCCGGATACCAATGTGCAATAGAGATTATATCATGAAGGCGCTAAAAAACTGCCTCTTTCTGTTCGTGTTCATTTCTGGTATGCTACCAGCTTAGATAGGGACGTAGGCGCGTTCCGCATATATTTAAGAAGGAGAGTTATGGCAAATAAATTATTCGTCGGTAGTTTATCGTATAACATCACGGATCAGTCTCTTGCTGATGCGTTTGCACAGGCGGGAACAGTGGTATCAGCCAAAGTTATCATAGATCGCATGACCGGACGGTCCAAAGGATTTGGATTCGTGGAAATGGCGACCCAGGAAGAAGCCAACAAAGGGATAGAGATGTGGAATGGCAAGCAGCTCGACGGTCGTCCCGTGATCGTAAATGAAGCCAGACCCATGGAGCCGCGGACCGGTGGTGGTGGCTATCAGGGCGGCGGCGGTGGCGGTGGATACCGAGGCGGTGGTGGAGGTGGAAATAGAGGTGGATACGGTGGTGGAGGTGGAGGTGGACACCGGGGTGGAGATCGTGGTGGATTCCGGGGAGGAGATAACTCCGGCGGCCGCGATTGGTAACTTCTGATTTCTCACTATGCTCGCGAAGGTACTATCCGGGGCGGTAGTTGGGCTTGATGCTGTGCCCGTTATCGTAGAGGTGGATATTGCTTCTCAAGGTCTTCCTTCGTTTACTATTGTCGGCCTTCCGGATAAAGCAGTAGAAGAAAGCCGTGAACGCGTTCGCTCGGCCATTAAAAATAGTGGCGCCGAGTTTCCCGCTAAGAGAATCACCGTCAATTTGGCTCCCGCAGATTTACCCAAAGTCGGACCCGCGTATGATTTGCCTATTGCGTTGGGTATTCTCGTCGCATCCGGACAGATCAAACAACCTGCGCAGGATAGTATGTATTTGGGTGAGCTTTCCCTTGACGGGACGCTTCGGCACACCAATGGCGTCCTTTCCATTGGCCTTCTTGCGAAAGAACAACAATCAGGGGCTATTTTTTTGCCCGTCATTGATGCGAAAGAAGCAGCCATCATAAAAGGATTGGATGTGTATCCCACGCCATCACTCATGGCTCTTTTTCAACACCTCATGGGCCTTGCCACCATTACTCCACATCCTTATGTTCCGTTTGACGTTCTTACCGACGAGGAAAATTTTGAATTTGATATGGCAGAAATTCACGGTCAGGAATACGTCAAGAGGGGACTGGAGATTGCTGCAGCCGGCGGGCATAATGTATTTATGCAGGGGCCTCCGGGAGCGGGGAAGACGCTTCTTGCGCGTACGCTTCCCTCCATTCTTCCGACGATGACCCAAGAGGAAGCGCTCGCGGTGACGAAGATTTATTCCGTCACCGGCAATCTTCCCTTAGGGACCTCCGTTTTCAAATTCCGGCCATTTCGTGCACCGCATCACACGACGTCTCGCATTGGGCTCATCGGCGGCGGCGCCCATCCCATGCCGGGAGAAATATCTCTTGCTCACCGCGGGGTTTTGTTTTTGGACGAGTTTCCGGAGTTTCCCCGGCATGTTTTAGAGGCACTGCGTCAACCCATGGAAGATGGTATCGTGAGCATTTCTCGGGCAGCCGGTACGGTACAGTACCCGGCCAAGTTCATGCTCGTGGGAGCGGCTAATCCCTGTCCATGCGGCAATCATGGAAGTGAGACGAAGCGTTGTACATGCCTTCCCGGAACAGTGAGCCGTTACGAGAAGCGCATTTCCGGTCCGATTATGGACCGGATTGATCTTGTGATGCACGTGCCGGCGGTGAAAGTGGAAAAGCTTACGTTTGATAGCCCCGGGCAAGCGGAATCTTCTGCCATCATTCGTGCCCGTGTACAGACGGCACGGAACAGACAAACGAAGCGTTTGAGTAAGTACTCCATTGCCTCCAATGCAGAGATGTCCAACAGAATGGTCAAAGAGCTCTGTCCGTTGGATGGCAACGTGCAGGCATTCTTGCGTAGTGCGGTGGGAGAGCTCGGGCTTAGTGCCCGGAGTTACTATCGGGTCGTGAAGATTGCCCGGACCATTGCTGATCTTTTCGGGGATGGGATGATCGCTACAGCGCATGTTGCAGAAGCGTTGCAATATAGGGGACATGAACGGGTAGTCTAGTGGTTGAAAAAAAAGAAACCCCGCCGGAAGGACGGAGTTTCTTTATAGTTCAAAAAATATTATGCTGCTCCGATTTTATACATACCGGTTCCACACACAGGACACTTTCCTTTCATTGCCGGTTTACCATTTTTCATGGTGACTTTTACTGCAGCTGGATCTTCTCTCTTTGCGCGACATTTTACACAATACATGCTTGCCATAATTTATTTCACCTCCTTTAGAAACACTTAACGAATGTGAATGAGTTTAGTGTTTCTTAAGCCCGCCGCTCACGTGCTCTTTGCGGCGTGTACGAATAGTACTGAAAAGCCGCAAAGGAAACGTAGGCGGGCAATATTCTTTTTTTCATCAATCCACTTAACGAATATGAATGAGTTTAGTGTTTCTTAGGCCCGCCAAGCAAACGCTCCTTGAGCCGCAGTAGAAATCTGACTTCGGCGAAAGGTAAGTTGCGGCGGGCAGGACTTGACTTGCGTAGCCTATTTCCCCATCATCACCGATAGCACTATTTCTCCTCCGATTGCAATTGCCGCTAACATAAGTGTTTTCACTAAATCTTTTCGGATTGCCTGGTCTATGGGTTGTATAGCGGTAACGGTGCCATGAGAATCGTTTGTCTTTGCCTGATACACGAAGGGAGAGGAGGAAGGAGTTTGTGTTAGTCTCGTGGACTGCTTCAATACTGTACTCGCGGGGACTGTTTCGTGTAGCCCCTGGAGTTTTCTGCGGTACTGGGCGATGATTTTTTCTTTCTTTGTTTTTTTCGGCATACCAGGTAGTGAAAATTCGACAACTCCCGTATTTATTATTGCCGTTTGTTGTCTTTTCTTACCGATTTTTTATGTACAGTTATCGCCAGGAGTTTTTGCGTGCACAGCACGCGGTCGAATTTCTACTACCTGGCATGGTCATCAAAGCTATTTAGCCTCAAGTGTCCACGAGCGTAACACGGCCGAAGTAACTTTGTCAACTTGTCGGTTCAATTCATGATTGACAATTCTTTATCGGTAATCGTAAGATGATCAATACAGTGGTGCTCAATGAAAGTTTGATTATCGGATTATTAGCTCTCTTGATATTGGGATTTTGCGCGTTAACATATATTGTTGCCAAGCTCCAAGTCCATTATAACCGTCTTATACGCGGAGTGAGCGGTACGACATTAAGTCAGGTTCTGGACGGACTTTTGACAGAGTTTCAAAGTCTTAAAATTCGTACAACAAGGGCAGAAAAAGCAGTCGATCAGTTGGAAGTAGACGGGAGGGGTCATATACAGCGAATCGGCATTGTCCGGTATAACCCGTTTTCTGATACTGGTGGATCGCAGAGTTTTACGATGGCGATTCTGGATGGCGAAAGCGATGGCGTGGTCATGACCTCGCTCTACGCCAGAAGCGGTAACCGCTGGTACGTAAAACAGATTACGAAAGGAAAAGGCAAAGATATTGAATTATCCAAAGAGGAGTTGTCTGCCGTCAAACAGGCGATAGGAGAAAAATGAAAAAAGAGAAATACTTAATGATGAGCGTTGTTGGTCTTGCATTGTATCTGATCGCCACCGGTCTTTCCTTTGGTATTTTTTCATGGATGGGAAGCCGGGCGCAAGCGGATTCAAGCACTCAAGAGTCAGCATCCAAAGGACCGCAAGGTCATTTTGCGGTTGACCCGAGTCTTCCTAAGTCGGAGTTGTGTCCGATTAATGGCATGTATTTCACCAAACCCGAGCGGGAGACGTGGGAGAAGCGTCGACCACTTGCCGTCATGATCGAGAATCATGCAGAAGCCAGGCCCCAGTCAGGACTATCATCGGCGGATGTTGTGTATGAAACCGTTGCAGAGGGTGGCATTTCCCGGTTCATGGGAGTATTTTATTGTGGGGCAGCAGCCGCTCCGGTGACGCTTGCGCCGGTGCGAAGCGCACGGACGTATTTCTTGCCGTGGGTTCTTGAGTATGATGCTCTCTACAACCATGTCGGTGGTGCAGGACGCTGCGAGGATGGCACCGTGGATGAGCGGGCGAAAGCATTGTGTCAGATCGAAACATGGAAAGTGAAAGATATGGATCAGTTCGGCATTTCCTTCCCGACGTGTTATAGGAACTATGATCGTTTGGATCATCCCGTGGCGACAGAACATACCATGGTCTGTTTTACCGATAAGCTCTATAAGTTGGCAAGCGAGCGTGGTTGGACGAACGTGGATACGAAGGGCGTCACATGGGATAAATCCTTTGAGTCATGGAAGTTTAAAGATGATGCGAAGGAGGGAGATCGTAGTGCTTCATTTTCAGGAAGTTTTGTCGCCTGGAAAGGATACGAAAAGGAGTACGGGGTACGATGGGACTTCGATCCGGCCACAAATATGTACAAACGGTTTAACGGTAGCGCGGCTCATACGGATCTTGAAACCAAACAACAGTTGACGGCAAAAGCGGTCGTTATTATGTTTGCCAAAGAGACCGGGCCGGTTGACCAACACGCGCACCTTTTATACGAAAATATTGGATCGGGTACGGGGTTTCTCTGGCAGGATGGGAAGGAAATTCCTATTACCTGGAAAAAAGCCACGCGAAATGCACGGATGAAGTTTTACGACGCAGGTGGAAAAGAAATTGAACTCAATCGTGGTCAATTGTGGATAGAAATGTTGCCCATCGGAACACCGATTAAAAAATAAGGTATTTCTTCTTCTGCCCCGAAGGGAGTGAATATGATACTAGAAGACTTAATTATCTCCAGAGTCAGGGTGAAGATGTTGTCCCTGTTTCTTTCTCATCCGGGTACTATTTTTCACGTGCGGGATATCGTGCGCAAGGTTGATGAGGAGATCAACGCCGTGCGCCGGGAGCTCGCGCACATGGAAAAAGCCGGCATGGTGACGAAGGAAGCCCGTGCCAACCGTCTTTTTTACATGTTCCGTAAAGATTACCCTTTGTATTTTGAGCTTATCGAGCTTATCGGAAAAACTAATGGACTCGGATGGGATATTTATAAACACCGGCCGAAATTGGGCAAGATCAAGTTTGTTATGCTCTCCGGCAGATTCCTGCGCGGTTTGCCTAGTCGGGGCTCAAATGACGTTGATCTTCTTGTCGTAGGCACGGTCGTTCTTCCGGAGCTTGGGCAGCTTGTTAAACTCGAAGAAACCAAGCGGGGACGTGAGCTTAACTATACCGTGATGACGGAGGAAGAATTTCTTTTTCGCAAGCGCCGTCGTGATCCGTTTGTCATTGGCATTCTCACCGGTTCGCGTGTCATGGTAGTGGGAGATGAGGAAGAACTCGTTGACGGACTATAATCCACGCGTGTTACAATATTCAACATGTTTCATAATCCCAAGCGGGTATTTTTTTTCATAATCCTCCTGACTATTGTGGTTGCGGCTATTGATCTTCCGGAAAATTTTCGGATACAGAAGACGCTCTTTGGTCAGCACATTGATGTCACGATCAACCCTCCGGAGATAAACATTAATGCCGCTAATATTCACATTCAGAAACAGTTCAAAACGCATCTGGGTTTGGATCTCTCCGGAGGGACACATATCGTCCTTAACGCAGATATGACCGGTATTCCTGTTTCGCAGCGGGATGACGCATTAGAGTCTTCCCGGCAAGTTATCGATAGGCGTGTTAATTTTTTTGGGGTCAGTGAGCCGGTCGTACAGACGTCCAAGTCGTCAGATTCCTATCGGGTTATCGTCGAGCTTCCGGGAGTGACGGATGTGGAGTCGGCCGTTGCCCTTATCGGACAAACGGCAAGTCTTGAGTTTCGGGAATTTATTGATCCGGCAGCCGCGACCGGAGCGGCATACGTGATACCCAGTCTCACAAATACGACATCTGTTCACATCACCGGCAAAGATTTGAAGAGTGCCCAACTTGATTTCGGAAGCGATACGGGAGCTCCTCAAGTGGCGCTTGAGTTTAGCGGCGAGGGAGCCACGAAGTTTGCTTCGGCCACAGCCCGTCTCGTCAACCGCAGTCTGGCTATTTTTCTGGATGATGAACCGCTTACCTGGCCGCGGGTAAATACTGCCATTACCGATGGGAGAGCCGTTATCACGGGAGGATTCACAGTCGATCAGGCGAAAAATCTTTCACTCCAGCTTGCCGCCGGAGCTCTTCCGGTACCAGTGAATGTCGTCGAGAAGCGCACGATTGGGGCAAGTCTTGGGGCGGCATCGGTTACCAAAAGCATACGCGCGGGACTCATCGGTCTTTCTGTTGTTGCCATCTTTATGATTGCCCAATATGGGAAACTTGGATTGTTAGCGGATCTTGCGCTTGTGGTGTATGGACTTGTGACATTTGCTCTCTTTCGTATCATCCCGGTGACGCTGACGCTTCCTGGTATCGCGGGATTTATTCTTTCAATCGGCATGGCGGTAGACAGCAATATTCTTATATTTGAGCGGTATAAAGAAGAGCGCCGGCGCGGGAAGCCCATGGGGATTGCGATGGAACAGGCATTCGGGCGTGCGTGGGACAGTATCAGGGATGCCAACATTACCACGATCCTTACGGCTCTCATCCTTTATAATCCCGGAAACTGGCAATTTTTGCCCTCATCCGGTATGGTGCGGGGTTTTGCCCTCACCTTATTTATTGGGGTGATTGTGGGACTATTTACCGGTATTATTGTTACCAGGACATTGGTGAGAGTGCTGTATAGAGAGAAATCAATAAATGGAAAATAGAAATTCGTTGTTTCGAAAATAGAAATACGTTATCGAAAATCGTATTTCGACTTTCTATTACGAATCTCAAATTTCGTTATAACGACTTTCGAATATCCTAATGCTATATGATTAGATTTTCTAAATATCTTTGGCTCTACGCCCTCATTTCAGGGTTGATTCTTGTGCCGGGCGTTTATTCGATCGTCCGTTACGGTCTTCGGCCATCTATCGATTTTACTGGGGGGACGCTTCTGGAGTTTTCATTTGATCGGCCGGTCCCGGAAAATATTTTGACTGATGTTGCCCGAAAGCAGGACCTACCGATTGCGAGTATTCTTAGTTCCGGAAGCAATACGTATCTTCTGCGTATCAAGCCCGAAGGAAGCGATAATGTCGCCGGATTTTCACAAATGGTAGAACGGGAATCCAGTAGTACGGCGACTATCTTGCGCAACGAAACGGTCGGTCCCGTGTTAGGAAGCGAACTTTTGGGAAAAGCAGTTGTGGCTGCAGTGCTTGCCATTTTTTGTATTTTGGCCTATGTCGCGTATGCCTTCAAAAATATCAAGTTCGGAGTGTCCGCTATTATTGCTCTCCTCCATGACCTTTTGGTGGTTCTCGGTGTATTTTCACTTTTAGGGGTATTGCGGGGAGTGGAAGTTGATACGTTATTTGTGACGGCATTTCTGACCACCATGAGCTTTTCGGTTCACGATACGATCGTGGTGTTTGACCGTATTCGTGAATATCGAAGGAGAGATGAAAAGACACGGTTTGATGAGCTTGCCGACCGGGCACTCACCGAAACAATGGGCCGGTCGCTTACAAATTCATTTACTATCATGTTCATGCTTTTGGCTCTCATCCTTATGGGAGGGGGGTCGGTTCGGTGGTTTGTCGTGGCACTCCTCATCGGGACGGTTTCGGGTACGTACTCATCGCCGTTTGTCGCCACCCCGATCCTGATTTTGTGGGATAGGTGGGAGAAAAGAAAAATACGTCTCCCTTAACTTCCCGTATATTCCCGTAATCTCCCGTTGTTTTAGTTGATCGTAGATTTCAACTCTCTCATTCGCGTGAGCAACGCTTCCCGTTCGTTAACCAGCGTTCCTGCTTCGACCTCGGCAAACAATTGGTCAAGTAGTGTTCCGATGATCGGTCCGGGTTTCACTCCAAGTTCGGCCATCACGTCATGACCGTTGACGAGAAGATCATGGACCGTAAAGGGTTGTTTTTGCACTTCCACGAGTCGTTTTTTATAAAGTTCCAGCCGCCAGGAAGTCTCCTGCGCTCCGCCGCCCAACCGGTCTCCGATACGCAGAGCCAGCATCGCATCCAAATTTTCTTTTCCGACGCGGCGGATGAACCGCCGTATGGCCGCATCGGTTTGCCGTTCGTCGACACTAAACTGGTGCCACCGGACGAGGGTAAGTACCAGGTCGGATTGTTTTTTAGATAGACGGAGGCGTTCAACAATCTTTCGTACCATTCTTGTCCCCGCCACTTCGTGGTTATAAAACGTGATGAGTCCCGTCTCGTCTTTATGAAACGTTTTTGGTTTCCCAATGTCGTGAAGGAGGGTCGCAAGCTTTACGACCGGATCGGCTGATGGGCAGTATTTCATGGCCATCACGGAGTGGGTTCCCACATCGTAGATGTGGTGGCGCTTCGGGCTTTTTTGGGGAGTTGCAAATGCCTCGTCAAATTCCGGGAGAATTATGGTGAGGAGGCCTGTGGCCTTGAGCACGAGTATGGCATCAGAGGCGAACTGTGCGGCGAGAATCCTGAGGAGTTCGTCGCGGACGCGCTCCATAGATATATTGACCAGAAGGTGAGCATTAGCTTGTATTCCCGCGAGTGTAGATTCGTCGATGCTAAATCCGAGCTCCGCTGCCAGTCTGACCGCCCGCATCATGCGGAGGGCATCTTCGGCGAAGCGTTCCTTGGGATCTCCGACTGCTCGGATGATTGTTGCGGTAATATCCTTTTGTCCGCCGTAGGGATCGATGAGTCGTTTCCCGTCCCACGCAATTGCGTTGATGGTGAAGTCGCGGCGCGCAAGATCTTCCTCAATGGTTACCCCCCAGCGAACCGTATCCGGGTGGCGGCGGTCCGCGTATCCCTTCTCGCTTCTGTACGTTGTAATTTCATAGATATCAGAAACTGTAAGATTCCCGGAATCTATCTTTTTGATTCCGGGAATCGGGCGAGCAGAAGGCGATTCGTAAATTTTTACGCCTACCGTTCCAAATTGGTTGTCATAAAAACTATCCGGGAAGAGAGCAAGAATTTCTTCGGGTGTTGCATTCGTTGTATAGTCCCATCCCTTTGTGGGTTTGCCCATGATTGTATCCCGCACTGATCCGCCTACGGCATACGCTTCAAACCCTGCTTTTTTGAGGGTATCAATGATGGATTGTGCATCCCTTGGAAGGATCATAATGGCCTTATGATATCATAGAGCCCATGACCCTTCGACTATGCTCTGGGTCATAGTGAGTGAAATCGAACTATGAAGAAATGGGAAATTATACATAAGTTTCCGCCAAAGGCGGACCAGCCTATGGCTGGAAAAGTTGAAAACATTGTCAAGATTTTATTGGAGAACAGGGGACTATCGACAAAAAATGATATCAATCTTTTTCTCAACCCCTCTGATCCTTCTGGTCTTACACCTAAAGATGTCGGAATAGATAAGGCATCACTATCCCAAGCCCTGACGCGTATCCGGAAGGCTATTCGTGACAAAGAATCCATCGTCGTCTACGCAGATTACGACGCAGACGGTATCACCGCAGGCGCTATCATGTGGGAGGCGCTCCATAGCTTGGGGGCGATGGTTATGCCCTATATTCCCCATAGGGTAGAGGAAGGGTACGGATTGTCGATAAAAGGAATAGACGCAGTAGGCGCGCAGTTTGACCCGACGCTCATCATTACGGTCGATCATGGGATTACGGCATGGGAAAAAGTGGCTTATGCCCGGGAAAAGGGGATTGACGTCATCATCACGGACCACCACGTCAAGCCCGAGACGCTCCCGGACTGTACGATCGTTCATACGACGAAGCTTTCCGGTTCCGGCGTTTCCTGGTTCGTCACCAAAGAATTATTGGCGAAGTCACGAAGTAACGAACTAACGAATAACAATGACTTCGCGGCTCTCGCCGCTCTCGGTACTATCGCGGACCTCGTGCCGCTCACAGGCCCTAACCGCTCGATCGTCAAGTATGGATTGGCAGCTATGAATCAGACAAAACGTGTGGGATTGGAAGCACTTATGGCGGACGCGGGTATCACGAAAGGCGTTCTTGATGTCTACGCTGTTTCTCATATGCTAGGTCCCCGTTTGAACGCTATGGGGAGGCTCGAACATGCCATGGATGCCCTCCGCCTCCTTTGTACGAACCAAAAAGATAAAGCGAGCCTGCTTGCCGAGAAGTTAGGGATGACCAATCGCGACCGGCAGAAACTGACGGAAGAAACAGTGGTGCATGCCAGAAGTCTCGTTTCATCATTTCTTAAAGGCCAGGCCTTAGCCTTGGAAGGCCTGGCCTTAAGTCATGTAAAGAAATTAATTTTCGTCTCTCACGATTCCTACAACCCCGGTGTCATCGGATTAGTAGCCGGAAGACTCATGGAGGAATACTACCTCCCCGCGATCGTCGTGAGCAAAGGCGAGCTTATGAGTAAGGCATCCGCACGGTCTATCAGCGGCTTTAATATCGTGGAGGCGATCCGGTCTTGCAGCGATATTCTTGTTGACGTTGGCGGTCACCCGATGGCAGCTGGATTTACGGTGGAAACCAAAAATATTGCGGTGCTTCAAGAGAGACTTGAGAAATTAGCGGAAAAGGAAATTGGTGAAGATCAGCTCATGCGCTCTCTTAAAGTTGACGCAGAGATTCCGTTGGATTTTGTCACGCCGGAGCTATACGAGGCGCTTGGACAACTCCAACCTTTTGGTTTTGGCAACCCAGAGCCTGTTTTTGCGACACGAGGTGTGAAGGTGACGGAAGCCCGCCTCGTCGGGGCCACTGGCAAGCACTTGAAACTCCGTGTTTCTTCGTCTATTATCCCCGCCGTTCCCTCTGTCATCCCCGCGAAGGCGGAGATCCAGTCTTCATTTGACGCGATTGCTTTTAACTTAGGAAGTCTGTTCGGTCAGCTCCAATCCGGTCAATCCGTTGATCTTGCCTACACCATCGATATGAACACCTGGAACGGCAGTTCCAAATTGCAGTTGAAAGTGAAAGATATCCAAGTCTAAATTCCTCTAAACTCCTCTAAATTCCTTTAAAATCCTCTATTGATTTCAAAAGCAGTACCCCTCTCAATTATGATTGAAAGTATACGCATATAATGCTTTTTAAACGATTAACTAACTACTGCGGTTTCTTCCGGTTCGTATATAAGTCCTCTTGCTTCTTGATATCTTTGACCTGCATCAGGTCCAAAAGTTACGTTTAATGAGTCAGGGAAAACAGCTATTCCTGCTCGAGCGACGTCTTCTGGCGAATAACATACTATTTCGCCTGTTCCCCTCGGATAAAATGTTAAAGTAGAGATAGTTTCTATATTATTTAACACCTCCTCTCGTAGCTCTTTTTCATGCATCCATGATTGACGAATCCATCTTATGGTTTACGTTTCATCACGAACAAAAATTAATCCATGTGCAGTTCTGACGGCAAATATATTAGCGTCAGTGATTATAAATTCCTGTTTTGGATCAAGTATGGCTCCATCCAACGGGAATGACTCACCCGCTTTGTGTAATGTTCTTACTGCCTCAAGAAAGACTTCATCAGTTTGTCCAATGAATCTGTTCATTGCAATTCTTTGTGCTGAGTCCACGTTCATAGTTTCTCCCATCATCCCAGTAGACCGCTTGCCGTTCCCGAGGGCTACGTCCTCGTCACTATCCGCCTGAGCTTCCTTTACGCCTTTTCAGTACTATTCGTACACGGCGTAAAGAGCGCACTCTGGCGGATTGATGGTTGCTAAGCTCGCGAATAGGAATTCGCTTGCAAAGCAACACATCAAAAAACCCCGCTTATTGGCGGGGTTCGTGTGATTTATAAATTTATTTTTATGCAGTCACCACACGACCCCTCGCCCCGAATCGGAGCTTAATAAGGAGGACGTTGATAATTTGGTGACCGTTAGTTTGCATAGGTTAGATATCGTTTATAGCATTAGAATCTCCTTCTTGTCAAGATGGTAAATTGACCATAGAATAAATGGTATGCGTACACTTGCACGGGAGATTACAGAAAAAGTCGGTCAGGAAGTGCTCCTTCAGGGTTGGGTCGGGGCACGGCGCGACCACGGGAAGATCATGTTTTTGGATCTCCGGGACCGTTCTGGCATCGTGCAATTGGTATCGACCAAGGATAAAGGGGATGCCCGTCCTGAAGACGTTATCGAAGTCGTGGGACTAGTGAAGGAGCGTCCGGCATCCATGATTAATCCCAAATTAGAATCCGGCACGGTTGAGGTGGAAGTGAAAGAGTTAAAAATTGTATCCAAAGCCCGTGAGCTTCCGTTTCCCATCGATACGGATGGGCTCGAAATTAATGAAGAAATCCGGCTCAAATATCGGTATCTGGATATGCGCCGGCCGCGGATGAACCGGAATCTTCGGATGCGCTCAAAAATGACGATGTTTATCCGCAATTATTTGAGCGGACATGATTTTGTCGAGATAGAAACACCTATATTAACCAAGACCACGCCGGAAGGGGCACGGGACTTCATCGTGCCGTCGCGTCTCCAGAAGGGCAAGTTTTACGCGCTTCCCCAGAGCCCGCAGCAATACAAACAGCTTCTTATGGTCGCGGGATTCGAGCGGTACTTCCAAATCGCGCGCTGTTTCCGGGATGAAGACCCGAGGCATGACCGCGCGTACGGTGAGTTTACGCAGCTTGATATGGAAATGTCCTTCATTACGCAAAATGACATCATGACCATCGCCGAAGATTTATTTACCAAGCTCGTCATCGAGCTTTTTCCGGAGAAACATATTTCCCAATCACCCTGGCCGCGCATTCCCCATGCCGAAGCCAAAGCTAAGTATGGCACGGATAAGCCGGATCTGCGCAAAGACAAAAAAGATCCCAACGAACTCGCGTTTTCCTGGACCATAGATTTTCCGCTCTTTACCGAGCAGTCTCAAGAGGATTTTTATCACGGGTCCGGGAAAGCCAAGTTTGCCCCGTCCCATCATATGTTTACGTCGCCCCACCCGGATGACATAGGGCTTCTGGAGATCGATCCTCTCAAAGTAAGGGGTCTACAACATGATTTGGTTCTCAACGGCTACGAGGTAGGTGGGGGGAGCATCAGGATTCACCAAAAAGAGATACAGGAAAAAGTGTTTGATCTCATCGGATTTACCGATAAGCAAAAATCCCAGTTTGCCCATATGCTTACCGCTTTCACCTATGGCGTTCCGCCTCACGGCGGTATTGCGCCGGGCATTGACCGATTCCTTATGGCTATCCTTGGCGAGCCAAGCGTACGGGAGGTTATGGCGTATCCAGCCAGTGCCTCCGGTCAGATTTCCGTTATGGACGCACCGAGTGCCGCCACTTCCGAGCAGCTCATTGAGCTGGGAATTTCCGTGCGACCAAAAAAGGAATAATTCATGCCCAAAGAAAAACCGGTCAATCAACATGCTCATGAGTGGCTCGCCCGTTCATGGCATAAGATCCTCTATCTTCTCATCCTTGCCGGATTTTTTCTCTGGTATCCGGGACATAATCGTTTATTGATGATTGCTCCGGGGGTTATGCCGAGTGCATTTACTATACCGTTTCCCATGCCTTCGATTGCCCCGTATCCTACCAATGTGACCGGCGTGTTTCCCGGGGGCGATGTTTCTGCCGGTGGGATAGTCATAGAGGATGTGGACTCCGGAGTCGTCCTGTATCAGCGCAATAGTTATGAGTCGTTTTCTCCGGCCTCCACGACGAAGATTTTGACGGCTCTGGTTATTTTAGATTCTTTTGTCCTTGACGATGTCATGACGGTGAAAACATTACAGAATGATGGGGCGAGTATGAAGCTTGTTGCGGGGGAGCGCATAACAGTCGAAAACCTGCTGTATGGTGCGCTCATTCAATCCGGTAACGATGCGGCGTATGCATTGGCCGAGAACTATCCGGGCGGGGTAGAGGCATTTGTTCTGGCTATGAATGAAAAAGCAAAAGCTTTACATCTGACTCAATCACATTTTACCAACCCCGTCGGGTTTGATGATCCTGCACACAAGATGACGCCCATGGATTTGGCGAGGCTTGCAGGAGTTGCCTTATCAAATAAAACAATCGCCAAGATTGTCGCTATCCCGCAGATCACGATTTCAGACGTGACGCACACGTATTTTCATTCGCTCACCAACGTCAATCAGTTGTTGGGAAAAATTCCCGGCGTTGGAGGGATCAAAACCGGATGGACCGAAGAGTCGGGGGAGAATCTGGTGACCCTCGTTGAGCGCGGGAATCACCGTGTCATCATTGTAGTGCTTAAAAGTAAAGACCGGTTTGCCGATACGACAAAACTCATCGATTGGGTTTTTGGTAATCATCATTGGGAAACCCTGAGCCTGCAATAGCGCATATCCATTGTAGGAACGCGAAATCTTAATTATAGACAAAATAAACCACGTGGTTTATTTTGTCCGCGCAGATTAAATCCCCCAAATTCCCCAAAGCCCCTAAACGCCTTCAAATTCCTCTAAAATCCTCTATGGATTATCCTTATGATACAATGCTCTTCATGGAACCAATACCTCAAAAAGCCGGAGTCGTTGCTATCATAGGCCGTCCTAATTCAGGTAAATCGACTCTTCTCAATAATATTTTAGGCCATAAGGTCTCCATTACCTCGCCTAAGCCGCAGACCACCCGGTTTGCCATCCAGGCCGTATACGAGGATGACCGTGGACAGATTATATTTGTCGATACCCCCGGAGTCGTGGGGAAGGTCAAAGACCAACTCGCGCGCCGGATCAACCTGGAGGCCGAGAGCCAGATTAATAAAGAGCTTGATTTGGTGATTTATCTGGTCGATCACACGCGGGAGCGGGATTTGGAGGAAAACAAGACATTTGGGTTAGTGCGCAAGTTTAAGGGTCATAAATTACTGGTTATTAATAAGATTGACGTCATAAAGCCTACCTACATCGTGCAGTACAAATTTATGGAGGAGGAGTTTGATGCAGTGGTTGAAGTTTCCGCGCTTGAAAGGAAGCACTTAGGGAAGCTTCTTCAGGTGATTTTTGAATTTCTTCCGGAAGGTAAACCCATGATAGAGACCGGCGATTTACCGCAGCCGGGCTTGAATATCGACAGCAAGACGTTTCTTTCTGAAATCATACGGGAGAAAGCATTTCTTTTTTTACGGCGCGAAGTCCCGTATTCCGTGACGGCAGTTGTTGATGATGTCATTGTCCGGGATAACGGAGTGCTCTATGTAAAAGCCCGCATCCTCACGTCCGCGGACCGGTATAAATCCATGATCATCGGAAAAAGCGGCGTCATGATCAAGGAAATCAGCATGGCCGCCCGCAAGGAACTGGAAACGGCGACCAATAAGAAGGTATATTTAGAGCTTACCGTCGAAACAAACTCTCATTGGATGGATACTGTGTAGAATTATATCCAGCCTAATTCCTTAAAGAGTTTCACTGATGGTCTTGCCAGCGGGATTTTCGTAAGATCTTTTTTATTTATCCACTCTAACCGGCTGATATCATCTCCTGCAATCACATCATCCTGTTTACATTTCAGTCTGTAGGTCAGGAATACATAATGGGTCATCTCGCCATGTTTATCCGGTTCGTAATCCTCATCAAAGGAGAGTCTTCGTAATGTTCCCCCTTCGATTTTAGTTTCTTCTTTGATTTCCCGATGCATCGCATCGGTGAGCGATTCTTCCTCCAAATTTACTCCACCTCCGGGTAATACCCACGTATTGGGGTACGGACCGATATCCGGTGGTTTTCTGCCGAGTAAGATTTTTTGGCCTTTTTCGATAATCACGGCAACGACGACGCGGGTTTTCATATTTTTAGACGAAGTAAAGTTTCTTTTTTGCCCAATATTTCCAATGATTCCAGGAGCGGTGGCCCGACGGTTTTACCGGTCACGGCGACACGAAGCTCCATAAATACGTCCCTCACCTTCATTCCCGCTTTATTCGTGGCTTCCCGGATGGCTTTTTCCATAGCTTCATGATTCCAATCGCAGGATGCAAGCGCTTCCTTTGTTATCTTCAATAACGCCTCGTTAATCGGTCGCTCTAACTCCTTTGGTCGTTCAAAGAAAAATCCTGCCATCGCCTCATATTCTGCAAGCGTTTTTATCCGTTCTATAATGAGAGGGACTGTTTTGTCTATCATATCCTCCTCATATTTTCCGTTATAAAAATTATAGATTTGACTTTTGACTTTTGACTTTTGACTCCTTCTTAGATACTCCCCATTCATCCACCGTAATTTTTCAATATCAAAGATCGGCGCGGTGGTCTGGATATTTTTGAGATCAAACACCTGTATCATTTCGTCAACGGAAAATAGTTCTTTTCCTTCCGGATGTGCCCATGCCATGGTAGCTAGATAATTGACGACCGCCTTCGGCAGAAATCCCTGCTCCTTATACCAGGATGCCCATACGGGATTTTTTCGTTTAGAGAGTTTGCTTTTATCGGTGTTTCGTAAGAGCGGCATATGGGCATAAATCGGTAGTTCCCATGAGAAAAATTGATAGAGGAGGATGTGTTTGGGAGTCGATGAAATCCATTCCTCGCCGCGGATGATGTGGGAGATTTCCATGAGATGGTCATCGACAACTACGCCCAGGTGGTAGGTAGGAAACCCATCGGACTTGAGGATAACCTGATCATCGATGAGTTTATTTTCAAAAGAAATTTCTCCCCGGATCAGATCGGTAAATGTTGTCGTGCCCTCATCCGGCACCTTTAAGCGAATAACGAATTTTTCTCCGTTTTCTCTGCTGTCTGCTATCTGCTGTCTGCTGTTTGTTCTACACTTTCCATCATACATTGGCGGTTCGTGTCGGGATTCCTGGTCCTTCCTCATCTGGGCAAGCCGCTCCGGGCTGCAAAAACAGTAATATGCATGTCCTTTCTCCACAAGCTCTTCCGCAAATTTTTTATATATCTCTAGGCGCTCCGACTGGCGATATGGCTTGTGAGGTCCTCCGATATCCGGTCCTTCATCATGGGCAATACCCAGCCAATCAAGCGACGCTAATATTCTGGTTTCAGAACCTTCCACAAATCGTGTCCGGTCCGTGTCTTCGATGCGGATGATGAACTGTCCATTGTTTTGTTTGGCGACCACGTAGTTGATGAGCGCCGTATACGCGTTGCCGATGTGGAGGTTTTCGCCGGTCGGTGAGGGTGCGATCCTTGTTCGTATATGTTTCATGGTGGTTATCTAATCATGTTGATTTTACCACTTTTTCACCATATTCTGTTACTATGGAATAGATAAGCACTTGATAAAAATAAACATGATCAACACGTGATCACGTGCTCATCAGGTTTGACAATCATGTGCTAATCACATATGGCAAATTTAACCGAAACCGCCTACTATACACGCCGGACGATTAACTGGATGATACTTGGGGTCATCTTTTACATAGTTTTGCGGCTTTTTTGGAGTGTATTTGTCGTGGTCTGGCTTCAAGTATTTCCGCCTAAACCTCAGCCTCCTAATTTCCGTTTTGGTAAGCTTCCTGCAGTTAAATTTCCGGAAAGTTCACCTCCGGAGCAATTTACCTACCGCTTGGAAACCATCGAAGGCGCGGTTCCCGTGGCCTCCCAATCGGCGGCCGTGTATTTCATGCCTAAGCCAGCAGCCAACCTTTTAGCTCTTAGCCGGACCCAGGAATTTGCGGTGCGTCTGGGACTTAATCCCGATCCTATCGAGGAAACCAAAGCAATTTATCGGTTTGAGGATGCGGTCGCCCCGCTTAGGCGATTGCGGTATGATATCGTATCCAATAATTTTATTCTGCGCTACGGATTTGAGCAGGATACGGGACTTTTTTCCGAGCGGAACCTCCCGGGTGTGGACCAGGCAGTTTCAGAAACGAAAGCCATGCTGCAGACGTTTACCCTGTACGGGCCGGATTTGGCACAGGGGACGAGCAAGGTGAGTTTTCTTAAGTTGTCGGGCGATAAACTTGGGGTTACGACGAGCCTTTCGCAAGCGGACGCGGTGCGGGTGGATTTTTTTCGGAGGAACGTGAGCGGAATGAAACTTATTACCCCCTTCCCCGATGAGGGACAGGCAGTGTTTATTTTTTCCGGATCCAAAGATAGCAAAAAAAGGATTCTACAGTTTGCTTTCACGCTTTGGCCTATTGATTATGAAACGATTGGTACCTATGCGCTTAAACCGAGTGCGCAGGCATGGGAAGAGCTGAAAGGGGGGAGGGGATATATTGCACGAAAACCTACTAACGCCGCCACTAATGTGGTTATTCGGCAAGTGTATTTAGGGTATTACGACAGCTTTGATCCGCAGATGTATTTGCAGCCGGTATTTGTATTTGAAGGAGATAACGGATTTTTGGCTCTCGTTCCCGCAGTAGTTCCCGAATGGACAGAGTAAGATCAGAACAGAAGGGGTTGACAGATCATAGCGCTCCATGTAACTATATATTATATGAGTTCTCGTCCAATCTTTATTGCTTCGATAGCCTTTCTCTTGATGACGACTCCGGTCATGGCCGCAACCACGGTCAATGAGCTTCGTACGGAAAACGCTGCAAGCCGCGAGGCAGTCAAAGAAACTATCAAAGAAAATCGTGCAGAAGTTCGCACTGCTATCAAAGAACGATGGGTAGAGCTCAAAAATACCCGTGAAGCGACTCGTGAGGCCAAGCGCAAAGAAGTTAAATCCATGGTTGAGACCAAACGGGAAGAAATAAAAGCCAAAGTTACCGCTATGCGCGATGCCAAGAAGAAGCAAGTCGTTGAACGTGTTCAGGAAAATTTGAGGAACGTCAATAAACGGAGAGTCGAGCACTTTCAAAATGTTCTTGATCGGCTTTCCACGGTATTGGATAAGATAGTCTCCCGTACCGAAAAAGCCAAAGCCGAAGGGAAAAACGTTACCAGCATAGAAACTGCAATCACCACGGCGCGGACCGCTATTGCCACTGCACAATCAGCGGTTGATGTACAGAAAGAGAAGATATATCAGGTAACGGTGACGGATGATACGACAGCAAAAAATGAAGTCGGTGCGATGGTTAAACAATTGGAATCTGATCTTCAGGCAGTGCTACGGACGGTGCAGGCAGCGAGGGACGCCGTGCAAAAGCTTTATGGTGAGGTTAAAACAGTCGTTACCGCAAGCCGGACAACGACACCAAGCGCTACGGGAAGCAGTGTCACGCAGTAATAATTATGGCAGAACAAGTACCACCAACCATACCTTTAGAACCCGTTCCTTCGGATGTGTCATCGATGATGGGATCAGATAGCGTTGTGGTGCCGCCGAATCCGCCTAAAAAAGTATCAGGATTGTTATGGCTTGCCGTGGTTCTTGGCGTCGTCATCGTTGGTGGAGGCGCGTATTTTTTCTATGCCGGGGCGCAGAAACCGGTGGAAACTGTCGCTAAAACGCCACCAAGTCTTGTCAATTTGGAGAACAAACCCAACCAGGGGTTTGATGCGTCCATACCGACGTCTACGCCCACACTCACTGCATCAGATACGGTTGCGGATATCGAGAAGGACCTTTCCGGCACGACCCTTGAGTCCGGCAATTCTTCAGAGTTTACGGCCGATCTTCAAAGCCTTTAGTTTTGTTATCTGTTATCCTTAATCCTTAATCCTCTCCTAATTTCTCTTAATTTCTCGTAAGTACTCCTAATATCTCTTTAATTTTTTTAATTTCCCGTACATTCCCGTATATTCACGTTTGTTATTCCCTCGAGCGTTGGAATCCAGAGTATAATAACGACGCATCATGAAGCTATCCAAAAAACAAATTATCTCTTTCCATCAAAAGATTTTTTTGTGGTGGAAAACGCACCGCCGTGACCTCCCATGGCGCCGGACGCGCGATCCCTACCGGATCATGGTGTCAGAAGTCATGCTCCAGCAGACGCAAGTACTTCGGGTCCTCCCAAAGTATGCGGAGTTTATCGAACGATTTCCGACGGTTTGTGATCTTGCTCAAGCTACTCCCGCTGATGTCCTTCGCGTCTGGAAGGGGATGGGGTATAACCGCCGCGCATTGTATCTCCACAGGACTGCAAAAATTATTTGTGATCAATATAACGGTCATTTTCCTATGAACTGTGAACTATTAAATAAGCTTCCTGGCCTGGGTACATACACTGCTCGAGCACTATTAGTATTCGCTTACGAGAAGGAAGTCCCGCTCGTCGATACAAACATCCGTCAGATCATCACTCACTTCTTTTTTCCCAAACAGGCACAAGCCCGCCTGCCGGCGAGGCAGGGCCGGGCCTTGGAAAAGGAAATTGAAGATATTGCCCGTCAACTGATACCCCCCGGTAAATCCTGGGAATGGCACCAGGCCCTCATGGACTACGGAGCCCTTCGACTCGTCCGCGCTCGCTCAGGGTCTTTGACCAAAGTGAGTCGAAGGACTTCCATTCCTTTCCGTGACTCCAATCGATTTTACCGCGGCCGCATTATTGACCGCCTGCGGGAAGGGGAAGCAAAGGAAAGCAACCTTATCAAAGAGTTTAAAAAGAAATACGCGAAACCCGCCTCTTTTTTACAATCCATCCTTCAGGGTTTGGAGGCCGACGGCTTAATCACCCGCTCAAAAGCTGGTATAATCACCCTACCGGAGTGAATTTGTATGTTATTTGTAGATTTTTCATTTGTAGGTTCGTAGATTAAATTTTGGGAGATCGTCTAATGGTCGGACAACGGACTCTGAATCCGTTTATCTTGGTTCGAATCCAGGTCTCCCAGCTCGAAGCGAAGCGAAGACCCCGAGTGTAATCGAGGGGCAGAAATATCAATGTCGCACTTCTCGAGCGAATGGTGAGCGAAGTCGAACCAGAGTCGAGGGATGAACTGATATGTCTTATTCCGTCTATATTCTCCTTACCTCTTCGAATACCTTTTATACTGGTCAAACGAACAATCTCATCCGACGATTGGAAGAGCATCGCACTAAAGGAAGTAAATCAGCTAAATATGTACGTTTCTTCAATTCCTTTGAGCTTGTTTATCAGGAAAGTTTTATATCCCGGGCAGAAGCAATGAAACGAGAGGCTCAATTAAAGACGTGGTCACGGATTAAGAAAGAATTGTTGATAAATGATGATAAAATAGCGCTCAAGAACGCTTAAGACTATAATCGATTCGAAAATACTCGAAAGGGCACTAGCACTGCAGCACGATTGGACGCTTTAAATTATAATTAGACGTATGTATTAAAAATATGTTGACAAAAGAAGATATTTTAAAGGAAATCCGAAAATGGGCTAAGGAGAATGGTGGACGTACTCCAAGTGAAAAAATAATAAGAGAAGAATTGAGAATACCAAAATGGGATTGGATTACCTATTGGACAAAAATTACCGATATTCAGCGTGAGGCCGGATTAACTCCCCAAGATTTTGATAAAACAAAATACTCTAAGAAAGATTTATGTGACGAATTTATCAAATTAATTCGTGAAATAGGGAAATGGCCAAGTAGAGATGAGTTAGATTTTAAACGCCGTCAAAATTCTAGATTCCCCGCCTCAGCAACTTTTTATAATCGACTTGGTCAGACTAAGGATGGTTTGCCATTAACAATTCTCGAATATGTTGAAGGCCGACGAGGGTACAATGATATAGTAAATATTTGCAATTCAATTTTGGGAAAATATGAAAATGAAAATGAAACTTCTGAGGATGACAAGATAGAGAGCGGATTTGTGTATTTAGGTAAACGAGGCAAACATTATAGAATTGGTAGAGCCAAAAATTTAGACCAACGGCGTAATGATCATAATTTAAACCAGATAGAATATTTCGATTACATACACACAATAAAAACAGATGACATGGTACACATAGAAGATTATTGGCACAAAAGATTTTCTTCTAAATGTATTAAAGGTGAGTGGTTTAAATTAAACTCTTCTGATGTTAAAGCGTTTAAGCGTTGGAAACGAATAGTATAGCTACCGTTAAATGATTCGAGGTTTGGGTTTCCCGTTCTTATTCTTTAATGACTAAACGGGCCTTGACTGGCCCACTCAGATAAGATTGGCAGACATGTAACTAGACTTTCATGATCGAGGTCTAAAATATGTTAATTAAAATTACCCCACTTAGTAATAAACATTCACACTTGGAAGGAATCTTTAAAGTCAAAAACTGTTATTATCTGGCTCAATTTCATAGTGCTGGTATTATTACTGAAATCAAAAAGAGTGACGATTGGCTTGAACAAGAAATGTCGTGGGTAACTCGATCAGAAATACCATTTATTACTGCATTGAGACATGCTCAGTTAGAAAGCGAGCATTTAGTTGAGGGAGCACTAACACCAGTTGTACGAAGATTTGGACCATTCTATAAAACAAAAAAGGTGGATAAATTTCCTACACGTGATGACTGCATGCAATTAGTCTACAAATATTGCGAATATACAAACGATGGAGGATATCATTTCTATAAGCGTGATATAGATGAAGATGACGTTAAAAAATTGGTTACGAAATTTGACTACAAAAATAATTTATTTGTTCGTGCTGGCGCGTGCCTCTATAAGGCTTATATTTTATTAAATACAAGTTCCTTGTTTGCAGAGGAAACTTACAATAATACATTTATTGCTTATGAGGCTATAGTTGAGCATTTAAAATTCAAAAATGGTTTTTCAGGAAAAGATGCTAGAAATAAAGTCATAGATTTAATAGGAGAATATCTTAAAAAAGATAATCCTGGAATTGATTTTACGGACTATGAGGAGGAAATGCGTGATGGCATACGTAATAATATTATTCATCCCTTTAGGGCACACTCAGGTGAGCGAGTAGCTCAACCATTTTTAATGGCTGATTACATATTTGAAGACTTAGGATTTATAGACTGGTTATTTAAAAAAGTTATAGAAGGTAAGTTGAAATGAGCTCAAACTTGTTCGAGTAGCAATTATCGGATTAAATGGTTCGAGACCAATGAGATTCGCAAGATAATAACTAAGTATGGCTAATCACCTAAATATACATACCCTCCGTGTATTTGTGAACCAAGTTGGAAAATTTGGCAATTCCGTTGGAATCATACAAGATGAAGGGAAGAAAATCGTTTTAAATGATCGTCAACGGATCGCCACGGATCTTGGTTACAGTGAATCTGTATTTATTAATGACGTAAGCGTCGGTAGCGTGAGCATCTTTAATCCTAGGAGCGAAGTTCCCTTTGCGGGTCATGCGATGGTCGGCGCAGCGTGGTTCATGAACAAAACGGGCGATAAACCAATTGATTCCCTTGTTTGTGAAGGAGGTACAATTAAAACGTGGATGGATGATGGCAAAACATGGATCCGCGCGGCTCTAACAACGCTGCCGGCTTGGAAATATGTACAACGGAAAAATCCGATCGAAGTTGAGCGTCTTAGTGAATCAGAAACTAAAACCATTAAACACTCATTGATTTGGGCATGGATAGATGAACATAGGGGACTCATCCGAGCACGAACATTTGCACCGGATTGGGGTATACCGGAGGATGAGGCCAACGGATCAGGCTCTATGAGATTGGCAGCGATCCTGGGGCGGACTATTGAGATTTTTCATGGAAAAGGATCTATAATATATGCTAAGCCCCTGCAATCTGATTTTGCTGACCTCGGCGGTCGAGTGATAGAAGACTAGTCAGTTCCATTGACGGAGTCTCTAATAATTTGTCCGCAAAACGGTTATCCCTATTATTCCAATAAAAGCAAATATAATTCCCAAATATTTTATTTTCGTGATTTTCTCTTTCAGTAAGAGTCTTGATAGGATTACAGTTAATGCCCCGCTAGTCCCCGTTATGGGTGAGACTATTGAAGCCGGAGCGTAGGAAAAACTTAACCACAGAAATCCAGTTCCAACAATATTGAACAAACCACCTAGTAATGCGAATTTATATTCCTTTAGTCGTTTTGTGACACCTTCAATTGATTTGATTAGGGATTGTTTCTCAATTTTTAAGTAAGCCAACGCTATGGGAATCTGGACAAACCCTAGTGAAAATAAGAAACTAAAGTTTCCCGACCTATTAATATAACCCTTTGAAATAGTATCTGAAAGTCCAATGCAGACGGCTGCGATGAATGGCCACATGATTCCTTTGCTTAATTTTATTTCAGATGTTTTGATTTTGTCAGGTAAGCTGGCGATTATGCTTCCCAAGATCGCTAGAATCACAAAGAGTGTTATCTGAACAGAGAGGACTTCATTATTAAACAGTCTTGAAAAGATAACTGTATAAACTGGATATGTTGCGAGTACTGTAGCGGTAACAGTCAATGTTCCGTGTGATAAGGCGTAAAAAACAATGGCTTCAGAAAGGATGGCTGAAACAATCGCAAAAAATATCGCACGTCCCCAGTTTACGGTTCCAGAGATTCCCATAAAGAAGGCAAGTGGAACCCAAATCAATAAACCAAAAATTGAGTCAAACAAAAAAGCGATAGAAGGAGGAAATTTCTTATAACTTTTGCGAAGAGATATCTGGGAAAATCCTATAAATATAGCGCAAAGCAGTGCAAATATGATTCCTATCATGGTCTAGTGCAATTATATTCCCGACGCACCTGAAATTCTATCGGTAAGAAAGCCATAATGATTTTTTTAGGTTTTAGAACTGTGAAGAGAGTTGGATGATAGCTTTTGAGGGAACCTCGAACCAGTAGGAGCTTCCTTTTGTTTTGTCCGGAGCAAGCGTGTTGACGATGAGGAGAGTTTCAGAAGCCCATCCCGTGGTTACCTTATAGGTATCCTTTTTCCCGGCGGCATTAAATAAATCTCGTACATCAAAATAGCGCTGACCAGTGACTATTTCTTCTCCTGTCGCATTAAATACCCAGGCATCCCCGTCATTTGTTTGAATGAACAAATATTTATTATCCGGAGACCAGGTATTAAATGGTATATTCAGGCCTTCTGTAGCCGAGGCAGATGCCTGAACCGTCGTGGTAAACAAAGGCTCTATGTTTCCGCCTGACCCATCGCTTGTCGTAAATACGTACGTGGAAGTATCTTTTTTATGCGTTGCCTCCATCAGTAATTTTTTCTTGCCGTCCGGAGTAGGTTGTGATGCCGTATCTACCTTTACAATTGGATTCGTGACGACGGGAAGTGTTGTACGAAGAGTCTCTCCGGCTATTATAACTCTGGAAAGGTGTCCGGAATTTGAATATTTGACGCGCAACACGGAATAGCCGCTCACTGCGATGAGAGCGCAAATACAAATAAAGATTTCGATACGCATTTTTTTCGTTATCGTCATAGCATGTTATTTCACAGGATTTTCTTGCGTACAGATATTCGGTTCAGTAAACGAATCACAGGTCGACACTGGTGTCCCAAGTTGTCCTTTCGTTGGCCCGTCAGACCAGTTAAAGATGACTTCTGCATCAATCTGACGCATGTTCACACATCCGTGACTCATCGTATACCCAAAATTGTCATGCCAATATGCGCCGTGAAGACCGAAGTCCCCATAAAAATACATCACAAAAGGCACATTGGGTAGGTTGTAGTAGTCCGCTCCCGACCCGCCGGACATGCGGGTCGACCGTAATTTCGTCCAGATGTTAAAGTTCCCGGTAGGGGTTTTGCCCCATCTTCCTGTTGCAACAAATGTTTGAAAGATTTTAGACGTTCCTTCATACGCGTACAAAATTTGCGTGGAAAGGTCTACATAAATATGCTTGTCCCCGGAGGGAATAGCTGTGCCAAGCACGGTTGGATGCGCCTTATCCAAGGCAAGGTTAATGTTCGGCACGACCACGCTTCGACCTTCAAATACGCCTGCCGCGCCATTCTCAATTTTTTCCACGAGGTCACTGGTACAGCTTTTTGAGTTTGCACAAGGGGGCGGCGTCTTGAGCACCATCGGGGTTCCTATATATATGAGGGCACCGATAGCCATGGTCAGGCTGTAGAGAGTGAGGCGGTACCGCACTGTTTTATGACGCGTCGTATGAGCAGCTTTCTTTGCAGGTTTTCTATGCGATCTTTTTGTCATCTCTATTTAAGAGTAGTATAGATTGCGTTATAAACGCAAGAGTGTGAGTTTTTTATATGGCAAGAAATTATTTTATTGATCCGGATCGGGGGGGAGGCCTTCTTCACCATTGTTGACCATTTCTCCGGGCTTGAGCCATTGCACGTACGCGCAGCCGGTCGCTTGGCGTGCCGCTTTATCCCATCCTGCGGTTGAGCATTTGATCATTCGCTTTCCGGCGCTTGTGGTGAAGAGCACTAAAGGTTTGCCGCATTCCGGACACGCTTCCTTGAGTGGCTCCGTGGTACCGTTGATCCATTCTATGTAATCACATCCGGTGGGTTTTTTGGTTTCTTTATCCCAGCCGCCCATCGAACATTTTTTCATTTTTTTACCAAAACGGGTAACCTGCAGGACGAGCGGCGATCCGCACTTGGGGCATTTTTCATCCAATGGTTTTGGTTCGACCATGAGCCATTTTACATAGTCACACCCTTCATTCTTTTTGGTTTGAGCATTCCAGGATCCCTTCGTACACCGTTGGAGTTTTTTGCCGGAGGCTGTTTCGACGATGTCCCCTAGGGGAGCACCGCACTTCGGACACATTTCGGGAGCATCTGCCATACGCCCAGATTACCATTGTTATCTCTTAATATGCAAGGGCTATTTTTCCTTGCGTTAGGATCATAAAGCTGATACAACGATGGCATGGACATATCGACGAAGGTTGCTATTTTTAAAGGCAAGAGAGTTCGAAAGATTATTTATCAGAATGAATGGTATTTTTCTGTTGTAGATGTAGTAGAAGCTTTGACGGATAGTAATAAACCCCGTGTATATTGGAATGCAATGAAAACCAGAGTTCATGCAAGTGAGGGAATTGAGTTGTCTACAATTTGTAGACAACTGAAATTAGAAGCTTCTGACGGTAAAAAATATGAAACAGATTGTGCAAATACGGAAGGCGTCTTTCGTATTATCCAATCTATTCCTTCCCCTAAAGCCGAACCGTTTAAGCGTTGGCTTGCTCGCGTAGGGTATGAGCGGGTACAAGAAATTGAAGATCCGGAATTGGCGACAAAACGAACGAGAGCACTTTATAAAGCTAAAGGATATTCCGACAGCTGGATTGAGAAGCGGATTCGCGGGATCGCGATTCGTGAGGAGCTCACCGATGAATGGAAGCATCGTGACGTTGGTGGAGACCGCGAGTATGCTATTCTTACCGCGGAGATATCTCAAGCCACATTTGGCATGACTCCTTCCGAATATAAAAAATTCAAAGGGCTCGCTCGTGAAAATCTTCGCGATCACATGGACGACTTGGAACTTATTTTTACCATGCTCGGCGAAGCATCAACGACCAGAATTACCAGAGGAAAAAATTCGCAGGGTTTCCCCAAAAATAAGCAGGCAGCCCGCCAAGGAGGAACTATTGCCGGAAACGCCAAGCGGGAGCTCGAACAAAAGTCCGGTCAGCGCGTTTCGACACCCGGAAATTACCTCAAGTCGCCGCAGGATCGCTCCTTTTCGCCCCAATAACAGATCGATGGTATACTCTCCCTATGCCCATTGCGCGTAATATCAGACTTTTATCGTGGCATAATTTTTGCACCGACTTCATATTTTTTGCACCGGTTGCTATTCTTTATTTTGCCCGTGTCACCGGCTCGTTTGCGTTAGGGATGAGTATTTTCTCGTTGGCCTATGTGTCCTCGGCCATTTTTGAGATTCCTACCGGTATCGTTTCGGATATGGTCGGGAGAAAGAAGACAACGATTTTAGGTGCGGCATGTTCCGTTCTTTGTGTGGTACTTTATGCTATCGGCGGTTCGTATTGGTGGCTTGCGGCTGGCGCGCTTCTACAAGGGTTGTCACGGGCATTTTATAGTGGCAATAACGATGCATTGCTTCATGACACATTGAGGGAAATAGGAAAAGAAAATGAGTACCACACGTATTTAGGCAGAACAAGCTCTATGTTTCAAATTGCCCTCGCCCTTGCTGCAGCGACGGGAGGCTTCATGGCGGCCTGGTCCTATACTCTGGTGATGTGGGCATCCGTCATCCCTCAAGTCGGCGCGCTTGTCATCGCTTGTTTTATCGTTGAACCGTCCCGGACCTCCGGGCGTCACGTAAGCTTGGTGGTACTTCTTCGTGAAGCGCTCGGACAATTCAAAAAGAACTACAGACTTCGTCTGTTAACCGTGGCTTCGGCGCTGCGGTTCGGCCTTGGCGAATCGGGATATTTTTTGCGTTCGGCGTTTTTTAGCACCCTTTGGCCGCTGTGGGCGATTGGTGTCGTGTCCGCGCTTGCTAATGTGGGGGCCGCGATGGGATTTTATTACAGCGGTAGGCTCATCGATAAGATTAAACCATTGCGGGTGCTTAATATTGAAATTATTTCCAATAGAATCGTTAATTTGACGGCGTTACTGTTTCCCACCGTTGTCTCGCCAATTCTTATGAATAGTACGTCAGTTGTTTTCGGCGCGGGAACTGTCGCTATGAATTCGCTCCTTCAAAAGGAATTTGCCCAAAAGGAGCGGGCTACCATGAGCTCACTCAATGCATTTGCCGGAGGCATCGTATTTGGTATAACCTCTATCACTCTTGGCGTCTTGGCTGACCGGTTTGACGCGCGCACCGCACTCATTATTACAAATCTGGCATTACTCATTCCACTGTTATTTTACCGGAAAATCTTTTTGCACGAAAAAAATCATATCGGTTAAATGTTGTGGGCAGTCCACCGCGCGAAAATGCCGTTAGGGAGAAGTCGGCCATTATCCCCGGACTCTTTGAGCGCAAGTTCGCCGTATGACACGGATCCACCCCTTGATTGTAATGCGGATGTTACTAATTGCCCGAGAGCTACCGCGGAGATGTCCGCGGTATAGGCATTGACGAGTAAAAATTGAGCATGAGGAGAAAGGATGCTTTCACATTCGCACAAAAGCCGGGGTAGATCGTCCAGAAGTTTCCACACTTCGCCGCGGCTCCCGCGGCCAAACCGGGGAGGGTCCAGGATGATGCCATCATACATATTTTTGCGTTTGGCCTCCCGAAGGACAAATTTCATCGCGTCATCCTCTATCCATCGAATTTGATGTTGGGGTATCGTGTTGAGTTTTGCATTCTCATTGGCCCAGGTAAGAGCACTTTTTACGCTATCCAGGTGCGTGACCCGGGCTCCGGCGCGGGCTGCGGCTACAGATGCAGCTCCGGTATAGGCAAAAAGATTGAGAATGGAAAGCGGTTGTTTTGCTATAATTTTTTCAAGCCACACCCAGTTTATTGCTTGTTCCGGAAATATGCCGATGTGTTTAAAAACCGTCGGTTCCAGACGAAACGTCATATCATGATAGTGTATGAGCCATTGGGGTGGGGGAGGGGTTTTTATATTCCAATGCCCTTCGGTGTTCGTTGTACGAACATAGTGTGCATGGGCATTGTTCCAGATTTCGGGAGATTTATTTGGTTTCCAAAGCACCCGGGGATCAGGTCTTGCGACGACATAGTCCCCAAACCGTTCGAGTTTCGTGCCATCACCGCTATCGATGAGTTCGTAATCTGTCCAATCGTCAGGGTATTCTATTGGGATTGTTATCATGCTACGATTGTAACATGATAGACAACGCACAAAAAATAGATGACCTAAAGATTAAACTTGATCATTACGAAGCCAAGCTTGCCGGCAAAATGAAGCGGTATCGCGGCGTGGTCCACGAAAGTGGTCTGTCGGAAATGCGTCACAACGAAGTGATGGTCCTTCGGGCAATTGTGGCCGATCTTAAACGGGAAATTGCACAAGTGTCGACGACTAAATAATTGCTTGATGAGCACGAAATAAGGTACTATAAGTAACCTTTTCGAGACAATGGGGTTTTTATTTTATGAAAAAGATGCTTCTTGTTTTTGCTCATCCGGATGATGAATCATTTGCCGTCAGCGGCACGGTCGCTAAATATACGAAAGCCGGTTGGGAGATCATACGTTTTTGTGCTACGGATGCGGGTCATGCCAACGGCAAGCTCGCCACCCTTACGCCGGGGACGCTTGAGGATCCGATCTACCGTGCTATGGAGCTTACGCTTCCTAACGTCGTTATTACCTTTGATAAAACAGGGGTTAACAACGATCCGGATCATATTAAGACGTGCTTTGCCACGACCTATGCGTACCAAAAATATGTATCGTGGCTTGAAGGGCTTCAAAAAAAGTTTCGTATCCGGGCGTTCAAATATGATGAGTTTTGGTTTAAGCGGCTTGAGAAGATGGTTGGGGACAGAGTCGAACCTACATTATATTATGCCTGCGTGCCGGCCAGCACAGTAGTTCGCGCAGTTCGGGACGGGCAGTTGCCGAAAGAGTCGTTTGGAGTACCCTGGCGGGGAGTACCGGATGATGAGATTACGACGGTTATAGACCAGGAATATTTTATGCTCCACATGGAAGGCACGAAAGAGTACTTCATGGGAAAAAATGATGTTGTCCGCGATAGTCTATAAATCCCCGTTGACCCGGAATTGTAAATACGATAAACTGATACTCCGCAAGTATCAGTTAGTATGCATTTCCAAAAAAACGAACACTATGGACTACTTCTCATGGGCGAGCTCGCTTGTATTCGTGGCACGCAGCCGCGTTCTCTTATTGCCATAAGCAGGCGCCATGGCGTTTCGCTTTTGTTTCTCAAAAAGATTGTCCGGTCGCTCAAAGCGTCTGGTCTCGTGGAGAGCAAGGAAGGCATCGGAGGTGGTTATATATTAGCGCGTAAGCCGGAAACCATATCTATGTGGGAAATTATTTCCGCTTTTCAAACCAATTCGGACGAGTCAAATTCCTCACGTATCACTTGTCCCGTGAATACATCTTGTTTGCCACAGCATATTCGGGCCAGACTATCCGTAAGTATGAAAGAGCGGCTGGAAGAAATTTCTCTCAAGGAGGTTACCCAATGAAAAAATCTACCAAAACAAAAAATATAACTTCAACTCTTCACGTTGGCAACCTTTATGCTTCAGTGGAAGGGAAAGAGGTATTAAAAGGTATCTCTCTAGATGTTGCCGCAGGACAGGTGCATGTGATTATGGGGCCCAATGGAAGCGGAAAATCGACGTTTGCCTATGCGCTCATGGGACACCCCTCTTATCAAATCACAAATCACAAATCACAAATCACAATCGGAAACAAAAAAATTATTTCGTTGCCCACTGAAGAACGGGCGAAAGCAGGGCTCTATCTTGCCATCCAATCGCCAATAGCCATCCTCGGGATAAGCGTGATGCAGTTATTACGGACTGCATATCAACAGATTCATCCTTCCATAGAACAAGCGCAACACGTCGTTCAAAATCCGGTCCTTGCCCGGCGATGGCAAGCAAATGGCATGGGGTTATCCGAATTTTCTTCTTTGGTGAAACAGCATGCCCGTGCGCTTCGGTTGGATGAGTCATTTTTATCGCGGAGCATTCATGATGGGTTTTCCGGAGGGGAGAAGAAGAAAGTGGAAATGCTCCAAGCATTAGTGTTGGCTCCGAAGATTGCTATTTTTGACGAAATAGACACCGGACTGGATGTTGACGCACTGCGTGTGGTTGGCAAAGGAATTGATATCCTACGGAAACAAAAAACCGGGGTCATCATTATCACCCACTATAATCGGATTCTCCGTTACGTCACTCCGGACGTCGTACACATTCTCGTTGATGGGAAAATTGTGAAAACAGGCCCGGCCCAGCTCGCCAAGAAGATAGAGAAGGAAGGATATTCTGGTTATCAATCTCGAAAATAGAATTTCGATGTATCGAAACCGGAAATTCGTTATCGAAATTAGATAACAGAGAATCGATTTTCTATTATAATTCGAATTTCTATTACGAATTTCGAATATCGATGAACGAATTTCTAATGTCTTATGCTCCAATTTAAACCAGTAAACGGTAGTTACAAATATGGTTTCCGCAAGCCGGAAAATTACGTATTTAAATCAAAAAAAGGGCTCGACCGCACCGTTGTTGAAGAATTGAGCGTACGGAAAAATGACCCTCCCTGGATGCGGCAGTTCCGGCTGAAAGCGCTTGATCAATTTTTCCGCAAACCCTTACCCGCGTGGGGGGGAGATCTCACGACTATCAATTTTGATGATATCTACTACTATATTAATCCGACGGAAAAACGTGCATCGCGCTGGGAGGATCTTCCGGTAGAAATCCGTGATACGTATGACCGGATTGGCATTCCGGAGGCGGAAAAGAAATTTCTTTCGGGGGTCAGCGCACAGTATGAGTCGGAAGTTGTGTACAAAAGTATTCATGAAACGCTTAGCAAAAAAGGGGTCATTTTTTTGGATATGGATTCGGGACTTCGTGAGCATCCGGAGATTGTGAAACAGTACTTTGGCACCATTATTCCTCCCGGAGATAATAAATTTGCTGCGCTCAATAGCGCAGTTTGGTCCGGAGGTTCATTTGTGTATGTGCCCAAAGGCGTACGCGTGGACTTGCCGCTTCAGGCGTATTTCCGTATCAATGCGGCCAACATGGGACAGTTCGAGCGCACCCTCATCATTGCCGAGGAGGGGAGCTTCGTCCATTACGTCGAAGGATGCACCGCTCCCATTTACACGACAGATTCACTCCATAGCGCAGTGGTTGAGATCATTGTGAAAAAGGGAGCGCGGGTCCGTTACACCACCATCCAAAATTGGAGTACCAATGTCTATAACCTGGTCACCAAGCGCGCGCGGGTAGAAGAGGAAGGCGTCATGGAATGGGTCGACGGAAATTTAGGTTGTTTAGCAGAGGGTTCGACAGTGACTACTCCCGAAGGAGTGAAAACAATTGAGTCTCTTGCGTTAGGTGATAAAGTTCTCTCCTATGATGACCAAAAAGGAATACTCTGCTTCCAAAAAGTAAAAGCGAAGCGTTTTTCCGGTCGTCAACCTGTACATACGGTTTCCATCGGAAAACGAACACTAAGAGTTACTGCTAACCATCCATTTTATTCATATATATACGATGTCCAAAAACCCAAGAAGCTCGGACGGTACCGACTGGCATACGTCCGTGCTGATCAGCTAAAAAAAGCAATTGTTCCCCGTGTTTCTATTGATTATGGTGCTCAATATTCACTGAAGATGCCCGGGTTGATTACAACGTTTGAATCATATAATCAGTATGCTTCATCATTGAAAATGACACGTATAAGAGCAGCCAGGATGATAAAAATAGCACATACAGATGATGCAATGATGTGGTTATTCGGGTATTGGATTGGCGATGGCAACATAGATTTGCGCTTTGGAAAAACAAAAGGAGTTATTCGTTGGGCGAAAGTTGGTTTCTCGACGCCTCGCCAAGATAGAGCAAGGGAACGCTTAATGAGTTGTATGCGGACGTTGACGAATATTGCACCTACCGAACGATCCGATGGTCACCATCTCGCTTGGAGCAGTAAAGAGATTACAGAGCTTTTTCGCCTTAACGGATTTTTAGGTACCGCAGCGACTAAGCGTGTTCCTCAATGGGTGTGGTCGCTTCCCCAGTCGCAACGGTTATCATTTATCGCAGGCTACTTGGATGCCGACGGGAACATTGATGACCGATTTCATATTAAATCGGTCAATCGACCGCTTTTGGAAGATATTGCGTCACTTCTCGTAACGCTCGGAATTACATCTCGACTTCATGTCGAATTCAGCCAACCAAAACGAGTTCGTATTTTAGGTGTGTCATCTATCGCGCATGGCGCGTATAGGCTGGATTTTCCGATAGATTATAGATTTGCGAACTTCGTGAGTACGGGTATGCGTAAACAAATACTAGGGCGATCGACAAAAAAACTTCAAATGCATAGACTCGTCGGGCGCTCAAGCATTACATTACATAACACTGTTGAGATAGTGCCAGTTGTAGTTTCTAAGCAGTCCTCCGATCTGATTCCTACATGGGATATCGAAGTTGAGGGGACAGGCAATTTCATTTCACAAGGCTTCATCGTTCATAATTCCAAACTCACCATGAAGTACCCGAGCGTCTATTTAGTGGGGAGAAAAGCACGCGGAGAAATCCTTTCGATTGCTTATGCCGGAGCAGGGCAACATCAAGATGCAGGAGGGAAAGTAGTGCACTTGGCGCCGGAAACCACATCACAGATTATTTCCAAATCCATAAGCCGGGGCGGGGGGAGAACGTCGTACCGGGGGCTGGTACAAGTAATCCCGGGTGCCACCAACAGCAAAAGTAAAGTCGTTTGTGACGCATTACTGCTCGATGCTGCTTCGCGCTCCGATACCTATCCCACGATGAAGATAGATGAGCAGGATGTGTCGATCGAGCATGAGGCGAGAGTTTCTAAAATCGGGGATGAACAACTATTTTATCTTGAAAGCCGCGGGATTGGCAAAGCACAGGCAGAGTCCATGATTGTTAATGGATTTATCGAGCCCATCGTCAAAGAACTCCCGCTCGAGTACGCCGTCGAATTAAATAGACTTATTCAATTACAAATGGAGGGAAGTGTTGGATAAATGCGAGTCCTGAGTTTATCGAAGGACGAAGTCCCGAATCGCCGCTCTTGCGACGCGTGCACGTAGAGCACGGGAGCAAGTAAGGCAGGTTTGGGAGAAGGCTCAGTCGGTTAGAAATATGAACGCTCAAATTCACAATAGTCAAACGAAAACAATTATTCAGGAAATAAGTAGAAGCAAAGCCTCATACGAATATGCTGTGCTAGAAAACGAACACCTTGACCTTATCTTGATGGTCACGCAAAAAGCAGATATGGAAATCGCCGTGCGGGTTCGCCTGTCCGGTCGGGGAGCCTCGGCAAATATTGTCGGTCTTGTCGTGGGGCGGGGTGATCACCGGATTTTGATTCATACAGAACAAATTCACGAGGCCGCGGGTACGACGAGCAATCTATTAGTAAAAGCCGCACTTTTTGATCAGGTGCAGTTTTCCTATGACGGAGTCATTCGGGTAGAGGAGTCCGCGCAAAAGACTGATGCATACCAAAAAAACGAAAACCTTATGCTTTCTCCAGATGCGCACGCCAGAAGCGAACCTGCGCTTGAGATTTTAGCCAACGATGTACGCTGTACGCATGGTTCTACCACGGGAAAGCCGAGTGAAGATGAGTTATGGTATCTTGCCAGCCGCGGGCTTTCGAGGGCGGCGGCGACACAACTGTTGATTGAGGGATTTTTCGAAGCTGCAATTTCTACGGTTTCTGATACAATAAGCCAGGAAAAGATCAGAAAATCATTATGGCGGATTTTATAAAAGCGCTTTCCGTAAATGATATTCCGTCGGGAAGCATGAAAACGGTTATGGTCGGCGGAAAGCCAATTGCCGTTGCTCATGTTGACGGCGAGTTTTTTGCCATAGACGATACGTGCAGCCATGCGCAGTGTTCGTTGGGGAGTGAAGGATTTATAGATGGCAGCGTCGTTACCTGCGGCTGCCACGGCGCACAGTTTGACGTCACCAACGGCAAGGTTATGAGTTTGCCCGCGGTCGTGGATGTAAAAAGTTATTCCGTGAAAGTAGAAGAAAATGATATATTGATTGCGATATGACCAGGTAGTGAAAACTCGATTGTTGAGTTGGTCCAGGAGCAGACTATGAGGGTATATAATATTTTGTAAAGATTATAAGGATTCTATATTTTTTTATGTTGAAAAAAAATATATCGAGTTTCTACTACCTGGTATGAAAGATCTTCGCAGGGATTTTCCTCAATTGAAAAGGAAGATAAACGGAAAGCGGTTGGTCTATCTGGACTCGACTGCCACGTCGCTCAAGCCCGATCAGGTGATAGCCAAAGAAGAAGAGTATTACACCACCTATTGTGCTAATGTATTCCGTGGTATTTATACGACAAGCGAGGAAGCCACGGAAGAGTTTGAAAAAGCACGCGACAAGGTGGCGCGTTTTATCGGCGCTTTTTCTTCCGATGAGATAGTATTTACCCGCAATGCATCAGAATCCCTTAACGTGGTCATGAACGCCCTCTCGCGCATGAATCTTCACGGGGGTGAGTTGGTTACGAGCATCATGGAGCATCATTCCAACTTTGTTCCATGGCAACAATTGGCGTTGGGATTTGGTGTGCCGTTTCGGATTTGGAACATTGATGCCTCCGGAGTACTCAACATAAAGGATTTAGAAAAGCTTGTTACGAAAAAAACAAAGCTCCTTGCCATTACCGCCGTATCCAATGTCCTGGGTACCATCAACCCAATACGGCAAATTAGCCGGATTGCCAAGCGCATTAATCCCAATTGTCTTGTTCTTGTTGATGCAGCCCAGGCTGTGCCGCATATGAAGATAAATGTAAAAGATTGGGGGGCGGACGCGGTTGCATTTTCAAGCCATAAGATGCTCGGTCCCACCGGCGTCGGTGTCCTCTGGGCACACCGTGCATTGCTGGAGGAATTTGCTCCCTATCAATATGGCGGCGAGATGATCAAAGAGGTCCATGCGGATCGGACGGTTTTTGCCGCACCGCCGCATAAATTTGAAGCCGGGACTCCGCATATTGCGGGGGTCATTGGGTTGGGTGCGGCAGTTGATTACCTTACAAGTATAGGTATGGATGCGGTGCGCAGTCATGAAGTAGAGATTACCGACTACGCGCTTAAAGGCTTGGCTACGATCAAGGGCGTTTCTGTGATTGGTCCCCCCAAGGCAAAAGACCGCGGGGGTGTTATTGCTTTCACGATGAAAGGCAGCCATGCCCATGACATCGCCCAACTATTAAATGAGGATAATGTATGTATCCGGGCCGGGCACCACTGCGCCATGCCTCTCCATGAATATTTACACATACCGGCGACCGCCCGCGCTTCTTTTTACGTCTACACCACGAAGTCGGACGTAGACGCTCTGGTAGAAGGATTAGAGAAAGTTAAGAAATTGTTTGCTTAATATGGATCTCTATCGCGACGTAATCCTCGATCATTATAAGCATCCCCGTAACTTCGGCCACCTCGATAAGCCGGATATTGTGATGGAGGAGGGCAACGTGACCTGCGGCGACCGGATCGTTATTGAATTGTGCGTCAGGCGCTCGCCTCGCTCAATCTCAGGCGAAGCGGGTCAGGCGTCAGGCGTCACAATTGATGATATCCGCTTCTCCGGTGATGGTTGTGCGATCAGTCAGGCCAGTGCTTCCATGTTGACGGAAAAAGTGAAGGGCATGGGGTTTGCTTCACTCAAAAAAATGACGATGCAAGATATTGAACGTATGCTCGGAACAACACTGACGCCGTCCCGCGTCAAGTGTGCGACGCTTTCCCTTGAGGTCTTGCACAAAGCCATTCAGTCCATATAGAATCACATCATGCCAGGTAGTAGAATTTCGATACGCTTTATCTTTGCCATATCGAATGACCTATTTGGAATTCAATGATACTGATTTATAATTAGAGGATACTGAAATTTTGACGCGTAAGGCAAAGATCGAAATTTCACTACTTGGCATGGATGATAACGACCCAAAAGTGAAACGGAAGATTCGCAAGCTGACGATGCGGATCGATAGGAGCCTCTGCATTGGAGCGGCGACGTGTATTGCTATTGCGCCCAAAGCTTGGGCACTGGATGATGAAGCGAAAGCCATAATTTTAGATACGGTAGATGGGGAAACCGATGAGACGCTCCTCGAGGCTGCCAAAGGTTGTCCCGTTATGGCAATTTTCATTACGGATGAAACCGGCAAACAATTATATCCGTAGTTTTTCTGCCAGATATTTTCGAAACCCCGAAGGACGGGAGAACGCAATGACATCTTTTACTCCATGCTCTTTCGCGTAAAGAAGTGCGTGTTCGATGAGAAGAATTGCCGGAGAGGGTGCGTTACTCCGGATAATAGTTGTGGATACATCGATGGTAGGATACTTCATGAGGACGTTGTACCCTATGGCCTCTTTATCTTCCCGTCTGCCGTTTTCCAAAATTTTCCATACCGTAGCCCCAGGGATTCCTCCCTTGGATCGTTTATGAAAATTTAGCACGTGATCTTTGTCCAAACTTACGTATTCTTTAATATATTTTTTTGCGAGGCGTTGTAATGTATCTTCGTTAGTATTGTTGTATTGTTGTATTGTTGTATTGTTCGATGTTGTTTTGACAGAGATCGCCACGCATGCAAGCGTATCTCCGTGGGGATCGTGATTTGCGAGCGTTCCCTCTGCGGTTGCTTCATTCCACGTTTTGACCTTTTCTATCATCGTATGGTTCGTCCTGATACAGGAGAGAGAACCGATCAGACCTTCAGATTCATCAAAAACACCGAAAAAGAGCCCATTTTGTGTTCGAGCAATAAATTCCTCCAATAGTGATGGAATAAACGGAAACCGCGCGTTATTTATCTTGAGAGCCTGTTTCATGATTTCCGTCTCATGATTAGCAATGGTGCGGACATAGTAATGGTGGGGGTGCTCGCTTTTGATACGTGTGGCAACACTTTTTTTTATCTCAACTCTTTGGATTTTTCCGGTCGAGGTTTTCGGGAGGGTATCGACAATAAATACCTTTTTGGGCGACTCATAACGGGAAAGTCCGGAGATTTTTCCATTTTGAGCAGCATCTAAAACTAATTGGACAAATTTGTCCGCTAGGGTTGAGCCCTGTTGTTTGACAGGGTCCAACCCTGTCAAGACTATAACCGCTGCAATTTCTTCCCCCATACGCGCATCCGGGTATCCCACGACGCTCACCTCATCGATTTGGGGAAATGCTTTGAGAAGTGCATCTTCTATGGCAGACGGTGAGAGGTTGACTCCGCCTTTGATGATGATTTCTTTGATACGCCCGATGATGAAGAAATATTTTTTGCCGTCGATCATTTTCCAGTACCCGAGGTCGCCGGAATGAAACCAGCTATTTTTGAATGATTTTGTTGATTCCTCCGGGTTATTGAGGTATCCACCGGCGAGAATTGGGCCGGCTATGCATATTTCCCCCTCCTCGCTTTCGTTCTTTTCATTATTATTCCCGTCCATAATTGCGAGGTGATTATTGGCAAGCTCGGTACCGATCGTGTTGCTTTTGACAAATTCGCGGTACGTCTCTTCGTTTGTGTCTACCGGCACACCGGCCACGCGCAGCGCAGTTTCGGTCTGGCCATATCCTTGAGTGACTCGTACCTTAAATGAATCGTAGAATCGCATTGTTTCTTCTGGTAGTACAGGAGCTGAACCGATACAGATGCGTTTAAGTGAGGATACATCCAGGTGTAATGATATAAATTCATCGACACGGGTAAGAAGATCGTGGAGGATCGTGGGAACGACACTCGTGTTGGTTATCCGGAAGCGGTTGATTACCTGCCAGAAGTGGCTTGCGCTATAGCGGGAATTGAGAACGATCGTACCGCCGGCGAGTATCATAGCAAGACTAAATTCTGTCGAGTTGATGTGATGAAGCGGGAGCACAATAGAAAAGACATCATCGTGAGTAAATTGTTGCCACTGTAGGATGCCCATAGCGTTTAACAGGCACGCTCGTGTGGAAAGAAGGACTCCTTTGGGAAGCGCGGTTGTCCCTGACGTATAGAGGATCACGTAGTAGTCCTCAAGCGATCCCTTTGCGTGAGTGACAGGGCCTGGCCCTGTCAGTATGGTTTGAAATTCACCAAACGTGGTCCATGTGCGGATTGTGAGATGCGGTAATGCCTGTGCAAGAGTTTCTCTTTCTTCTGCAGATTTTTCCTCTTGTTTGATAAGGATTGCTTTTGCGCCGGTGTCTTTTAATTTGAATAGTTTGCGTTCTATGGTATCGCGTTTGGAATCCAGCGGGACCGTTGCGGCCCCGATTATCGCACCGGCCAGTTCCAGGATTATGACTTCCGGAGCGTTGGGCATGAGGATTGCAAACCGGTCACCGCGCTTGATGCCCAGAGAGGAAAGCCACGCTGCCGCCCGGCCGACCAGGATGTTCAGCTCGCGGTAAGAAATCGTATTGATCTCGTCGGTATCTACGTGAACCGCGATGAGCGCCGCTTTATCAGCATATGTACCCGCGTGACTTGCGAGTAATTCTTCGACAGAGTTTACAGGTAGTCGGACCCGCGGTAGATCATTCATACTATATATAGTAGTCGATCGTCGCATGAGAATTCATGCACTTTCAGAAATTGTCAATTTGTTGTATTGTCAGGTTGTTGTATTGTTAAAGATATGGCACAGTCCATTACATGGAAAATAGGGGGGGAAGCAGGATTTGGTATCATGGCTTCCGGCACGATGCTTGCCCGGGCTTTTTCCAGGCACGGGTATTATATATTTTCACTCAACGAATACCCCTCACTTATCCGCGGAGGGCATAACGCGGTGACGGTACGGATTGCTACAAAACCGTTTCATTCCCTAGATCGTTCGCTTCACATTTTGATTGCCCTCAATAAAGAGACGGTCGAGCTTCATAAAAAAGACATGACAGAAGGCACGGTTCTTGTCTTTGACCCGAATGATTATGATTGGAAGGGTGAAGAATTACCCAAAGGGGTTTCTCTTGTTCCGGTTCCATTTCGTGAATTAGTGCAAAAAAAAGGTGGAGACGTGATCATGCGCAACACAGTGGCACTCGGAACAAGTTTTGCATTTCTTGGCGCACCGTTTGAGTATTTAGCCGACGTCATCCGTGATCAGTTTGGGAAAAAGGGTGAGGCGGTCGTCAACCATAACATCGATATTGCCCGCGCGGGATTTGACGCGGTGACTGGCGTGGTCTCGTCTTTTTCATCTCTTACGCTTGAAGTACCTCTCAAGAAGGAGGATTATCTTCTCATAAACGGCAGCGAGGCCGTGGGAGTAGGCGCGGTACGGGCGGGACTTAAATTCGCGGCAATTTATCCCATGACGCCCATCAATTCTCTTATTTCGTTTCTGGCTGATCACGCTAAATCACTAGGAATTGTCTATAAACAGCCGGAAGATGAGATTGCCGGTATCAATATGGCTATCGGTGCGGCGTTGAGTGGTGTCCGCAGTATGGTGGCCACGAGTGGCGGAGGGTTCGCCCTCATGGTCGAAGGGGTATCCTTGGCAGGGATGATAGAAGTGCCGCTGGTGATTGATATGGGGATGCGGGTTGGTCCTGCCACTGGTATGCCTACCTGGACCGAGCAGGGAGATCTTGGATTTATTATTCATGCGGGGCATGGAGAGTTTCCCAGGATTGTGTTAGCTCCGTTTGATGCTACAGAGGCCTATGAACTCACGATCAAAGCGTTTGAACTCGCAGAACAATTTCATGTGCCGGTTTTTGTGCTTACGGATAAATATCTCAATGAAAGCCAGTGGTGCGTGCTGACAAGCAAAATGAAAGGCACGGTGAGCATTGATCGGGGAAAGGTGATGCCGCAGGGAGAACACCCAAGTGAAACGAGTTATAAACGCTTTGATTTGGGCGCTTCTGATGGGGTTTCCGCCCGTAGCTTCCCCGGTATGAAGGGCGGGCAATACATGGCAAATTCCTACGAACACGATGAAACGGGACTGGTATCGGAAGATGCTGGGATTCGCCAAGCCATGGTAGACAGGCGTCTGAAGAAACTTAGTGCAATTAAGAACGTCATCATGCCGCCCGTGGTTCACGGTGATGCATCTGCCCAAACGACAATAGTGACATGGGGTTCTACACTTGGGCCGGTTTTGGAAGCGATGAACATGACGGACTTTCATGTGGGTGGCGGATCAGCAAAAGTTATTTATTTTCCGTGGCTTTATCCGTTCCCTGTAGAATCTGCTACCTCGCTCTTGACGGGATCCACCCGTATCATTGATATAGAACAAAATGCTACCGGACAGTTGGCTTCTCTTGTCCGCCAACAGACGGGTATCGATATTACGGAAAAACTCTTAAAATACGATGGCAGACCGTTCTTGCCCGAGGAGATTATTGAGAGAGTGCGTTAGCAATGTATGTTACTTTGCACAAAGCAAATGTAACCAAGCAACTAACTAAGTAACTAAGTAACTAAGTAACCATATGACATCCATCACTGCAGACAGTTTTAAAACCGGTTACCTTCCAACCTGGTGTCCGGGGTGTGGGGATTTCGGTATCTGGATGGCACTCAAAAACGCATTGGTTGAGCTTGGGATCGGCCCGGATGACGCTCTTTTTGTTTATGGGATTGGCTGTCATGGGAATATGAGCGCCTGGATGCGCACCTATGGAGTCGAAGGCCTTCATGGCCGGTCATTGCCGATAGCGCAAGGCGCGAAGCTTGCCAATCATACGATTCCAGTCATTGCCATTGCGGGAGATGGTGATTGTTTGGGCGAGGGAGGTAATCACTTTATCCATGCGGCGAAACGGAATCCGGATATCACGGTTCTCATCCATGACAATCAGGTGTATGGCTTAACGACGGGACAGGCCTCTCCCACGGCGAAGGATCATCTCAAGACGAAATCTACCCCGGAGGGGGTCGTGGATACGCCGGTTAATCCGTTGGCGTTAGCCCTGGTTTCCGGTGCGACGTTCGTCGCGCGTGGGTTTGCCGGTGACATGCCGGGACTCACCAAGCTTATAGCCGAGGCGATCAAGCATAAGGGGTTTTCCGTTCTTGATATTTTGCAGCCATGCGTCACGTTCAATCACGTCCATACGTATCAATGGTATCGGACTCGGTTGTACCAACTCGATTCAGTCAAGTATGTGCCCGATAATCGCCTCGCGGCTATTGAAAAAGCGTTTGAATGGGGAGATAAGATTCCCCTCGGTGTGTTTTACCGGGAAGCAGCCCCGACGAGTGAAGATCGTGAGCCGGCGTTGGCCGCAGGTCCGCTGGCAAACCAACCACTTGGGAGCTTTGATTTGGATACACTTCTTTCCGAATTCCGCTAGGTTTTGTCGCTTGACGAGGTTGTTGGCACTTGTTATACTTGAGTGCCAACCAGGTAGTAGAAATTCGACCGCATCGCGAAGCGATGCTATCTATCTGGAAGTTTAATACAAGTTGAATATATTTGGTTAACTAGATGATCATGGTTATCAATCATTAGTCGAATTTTCACTACCTGGCATGGATATCATATCGCAAAATCAACAAATGTTCCCCGTCGTTCCCATCCGGGATGGCATCGTGTACCCCGGTACGGAAATGATCCTCACATTCGGAAGATCCCGTTCGGTATCGGCAATTGAAGCCGCGCAAGCATCCGGCAAGCGTGTCGTTTTGGCCATGCAGAAGAATCCCAACGTCAATGACCCTACGCCAACAGATTTGTTTACCACAGCCACAGTGGGTGAAATCGTACAGATGATGAAAAACGAAGGGGAGATTAATGCGCTGGTGCGGGGTATCGCCAAAGTTGAGATAGTAAGCTTTGAAGCGGTAGAGCCATTTTTTGTCGCCCGAGTGATACCCAAAGAAGATATTGTTGAGGAGAACGATGACGTGAAAGCATTGACCCGCCATATCACGGGCGAACTGCGCCGAGCTGTGAATTTGGGTAAGTCCATGGATTTTTTGACCTTCATGAATATTATGTCCGGGGTTGGATCACTCCAGCTTTCCTACCAGATTGCAGGCATTATCGATATCAAACCAGGCGAGCGGCAGGAATTGTTGGAAATTAATTCAGTCAGAGAGCGCTTGGAAAAAGAAATTGTATATCTGGCCCACGAGATCAAAATTCTTGAGATAGAGAAAAAAATTGCCAGTAAGACCCAGGAAAAGTTTGATAAAAATGTTCGAGAACAGGTCTTGCGGGAGCGCATGAAGACGATTGAGAAAGAGTTGGGCGAGGACGGCGACAACAAAGAGACGAAAGAGCTTGCGGATAAAATCAAAAAGGCTGGGATGCCGGAAGAGGTCCGGGTGAAAGCCGAGAAAGAGCTTTCGCGGTTAGGACAGATGTCCCAGTATAATCCTGAATCCTCGTATGTGCGTACCTACTTGGATTGGCTCGTTGAGTTGCCGTGGGCGGTAGCGACTGCAAATGATGTCGTTATCAAGACCGCCGAATCTATTCTTGATGAAGATCACTACGGGTTGACGAAGATCAAAGAACGAATCCTCGAGTATTTGGCAGTCATGAAGCTTCGCGCAGCAGCGCAAAAACAGGAAGAAATGGAGAGTAAGGAAATACCAGTGATTCCGCAAGAATCGGTACCTGGCCAGACGGAAAGCATAAAGGTATCGGATACACTCGTGCGCAAAGCGAAATCCGCGCCAACGATCCTTTGTTTCGTCGGCCCTCCCGGCGTAGGAAAGACCTCGATTGGCAAATCAATTGCGCGGTCTATTGGTCGAAAGTTCGTGAAGATGTCTTTGGGCGGTATCCGCGATGAAGCAGAGATCCGTGGCCATCGCCGTACCTATGTGGGCGCCCTTCCTGGACGCATTATCCAGGGCATTAAGCAGGCGGGAACCAAAAATCCGGTATTTATGCTGGATGAAATAGACAAAGTGGGCAACGACTTCCGTGGCGATCCCTCGGCGGCACTTCTGGAAGCCCTGGATCCGGAGCAAAACTATGCATTTTCCGATCATTACCTGGATGTGCCGTTTGATCTCTCTGACGTATTTTTCATCACCACCTGTAACATCCTGGATACTATTCCGCCTGCGTTGCGGGACCGGCTTGAGATTATCCATTTCCCCGGGTATACGGAGGAAGAGAAATTTCATATCGTCCGTGATTTCATTATGGAAAAGCAACGGGAGATACATGGTATCCCCAAGGGGGTCGTGAGCCTGACCAGTCAAACGTTTTTCACTATCATTCGGCGGTATACGCGCGAAGCCGGAGTCAGGAGTTTGGAACGCGAAATTGCCAAACTCTACCGGAAGGTTGCCAAAAAGATCGCTGAAAAAAACGGTAAAGGCGTAGGCAAGCTTCCGTTGAGTCCCAAAGATCTTCACCAGTACTTAGGCCCGTACCGTTTCTCGTCGTATTTAGCGGAAAAAACAGATGCTGTTGGTATGTCTACCGGACTTGCGTGGACAGAAGCAGGCGGCGTGATTCTTTTTATCGAAACCGCGCTCATGCCGGGGAAGGGGAGTCTCTTGCTTACCGGCCAGCTTGGAGACGTTATGAAAGAATCTGGTCACGCGGCGCTTTCGTGGATGCGCAGCAAATGGCGGGAGCTTGGACTGGATGAAAAGTTTTTTGGAAAACTTGATGTCCATATCCATGTGCCGGAAGGAGCCGTGCCGAAAGACGGTCCGTCAGCGGGTATCGCCATCACCACGTCACTTGTATCAGCAGTGACCGGAATCCCGATTCATCGGACGATTGCCATGACGGGCGAAGTGACGCTTCGGGGTAGAGTGCTGGAAATCGGCGGGGTGAAGGAAAAAGTGATTGCTGCTCATCGGGCCGGTATCCGAACAATCATATTGCCGAAAGATAATAAAAAGGACCTGGAAGACATTCCTAAGAGCGTTACCAAGGATCTGTCATTTCACTTTGTGGAGCATATGGACGAGGTGCTTAAAATCGCGCTTACCAAGCCGTTACCGGTCAGAAAGGTCCGGTCACTCCCCACGATGCGTCCCTCTCTTCACCTCAATGCATAATGCTGTTTATTCGTTGCATTAGTATTCACCCGCCTAGACTCGCGTCTAAGCGAGGCTGGTTCGTATATTGGTATCGGGGTGCGTCAGCGAAGGTAGTCATATACTAATTTAGAAACTTGCGTGATTATCTTCTTCGTCTCTTCCTCATCCGTTATATCGTTGGTAAATATGCCGATGTAGTAGATGGTCTTGCCGTCCGTCACGATACCGGCGTCATGCATGATGGCGATTTCATTGCCAATTTTGTGATAGACCGCGACGGTTTTTGGCAGCAACGCGGGGATCCGGTCTTCAAAGTCCGTGTCTTTGAAGAAAGCGAGTATTTCCTGGGTGGATGCAGCGTTGGTCAACTCTCCTTTATAGATTTTTTCAAAGAGTATGCTCATATCATGATTGGAGGTTTTATTATTGAGCATATCCGTTTGGGTCAGCCCCCACTGATCCATGAGTGCCTGCACTTTATCAAGCCCCACGGTGTAGGTGCCCAGGACGTAGGCTGCGGTATTGTCGCTTTGCTCTATGGCGAGTTTGGCAAGTGTTTTGATGGCATAGACCATCCCCGGAGGGTCATAGCGGATGGAGCCGGTGCCGAAATCCTGTATGTCCCGCGTTTGGATGGTGATGCGTTCATCTAGATCAATCTCGCCTTTGCCTGCGTAGTAGTAGAGAGCGGCAATGATTGGGACTTTATTGATCGAGGCGGCGGTGTATATGATGGTTTCGTTGATGCCCATCGTGAAGGGGGAATTTAAGTCCTTTACGTACACAGAGTAGTTTTTCAGTCGGTTGTTGACTAGTTCCTGTATTTTCGTCCGGAGATCCTCCGGTGTTTTTTTCTTGGTAAATAATCCTCCAAACGCTTGAGCAGGTTGGCTGGTTTCCTCCGGAATGGGAGAGATAATGGAAGAATTTTGTTTTGATCCGGTCGCACGAACGAGGAGCATTACGATTACCAAGACAAGAGCAAGCCAAAAGAATTTTTTTATGGGAGAAGCCTTTGTACGCTCATATCGTCTGCGGTGATACATGGGAAGATTTTATCATGGAGGAGGAGTAAGTTTCGCAATCGGATTTTTTTTATCGCCTACCAAGACGTATTTCGGTACAGGTGTTGGGACGAAATTAGAACTCTTCTGGCCTCATCCAAAAATTACAATTGTTCCCCACCGTATGAGATAATAGCACCGACATGAGCTCCTACGAATTGTCACGCGAGTCGCCTATTGTCTTGAGTAATATCGAGCGCTTCTATGGTGGTGCACGCTTGCCAATAGAATCGGGTGAATTAGAATCAAGCGTGTTCGATGTTGTGCCAGGTAAGCGTAGATATATCGCGTTAACAGCATACGACGCTACGGATCAGGCGATCGCAATTTGCGACTTTATGAATAACGCCGATACGAAATTCGGTGTACTAGAATCTCCAATCATCAGAAAACGACCGGACTTGGCTGTTCCCGCCATGGATTTGCGCGTCTTGGCAGATGATGATGGTATTTATATCGTAGAGGCTTTCAGAAAAAAGCATGTTGGAGCCGTATTGCTAAAAACTGCACTGGAATTATCTAAACGATATGGCAGTACGCAATTCGTTGTAAAACACGGAGATAAACAAGCAGGGTGGTATAGAAAATTGGGTGGCCAAGAGGTTCTTGGCGGATTTTTATTCAACCTCTAATTGTTTTGTTTAGGCTACCCTTCGGGTGAATTAGGTTCGCACCTCTTCTTTTTGTAGTATCCAATTTGAATTTTAATCGAATGAGTTTGAGTGCCTGTGTTTAGCTTACTTCATTACTATTTACTATAGATATCTTCGTGAAGAAAACGGGCGAGGGCGAATGCCGTGCCGTTCGTAAATATCACAAACATTCCAATGCCCTCACCAATTTTGGTGGTCCCAAATAATTCATCCATAGCTTCTTCAAGCGTTTTACCCTGATGAATTTTTTTAAACTGGACATATTGAGCGATTGACTTTCGGGTTATTTTCGATGTAATGTTATGTTATGAAAAAAAACAACAAAAAAATCGTTCCAAATAATAGCTTTACGGAGTTTCTCCTTTACACTACCCCAAACGGTCAGGTAAAAGTTGAGATTTTCTTGCGCGATGAAACCGTGTGGTTGACGCAAGCAAAAATCTCCGATCTTTTTGGTGTGGAGAGAAGCGTAGTTACCAAACATCTTCAAAACATTTTTCAGGAAGGCGAGTTAGACAAAAATTCAACGAGTGCAAAAATTGCACAAGTTCAAAATGAAGGGAAACGTCTGGTTACCAGAGATGTGGAATTTTACAACCTTGACGCTATTCTTTCTGTTGGTTATCGAGTGAGTAGTCGGCAGGCGACTCTATTTAGAATATGGGCGACGGAAAGATTGAAAGAATATATCATCAAGGGATTTACAATGAATGACGAGAAACTAAAAGACCCATACAATATTTTTGGAAAGGATTATTTTGAGGAACAGCTTGCACGAATACGAGATATACGGTCAAGCGAAAGGCGCATGTATCAAAAAATTACCGATATTTACGCTCAGTGCAGCGCTGATTATGATTCCGATGAAGAAATTACCAAACAATTTTTTGCAACAGTGCAAAACAAACTCCACTTTGCCATCACCGGTAAAACTGCCTCAGAGATAGTACACGAAAGAGCTGATAGTACCAAGTCATATATGGGGCTCACTGTTTGGAAAAATTCTCCAAAGGGTACCATTCGAGAGTCAGATGTCGTGATCGCCAAAAACTATTTGAATGAAAGAGAACTTGACCACTTAAACAGAATTGTGACTATGTACCTCGACTATGCAGAAATGCAAGCAAAGCGTGGGATTATCATGTATATGAAGGACTGGGTATCACGATTGAACGCCTTTCTGAAATTTAACGAGCGACAAATTCTAGGTGACGCCGGAAGAATCAGCCATGAAGTAGCAGAAACTCTTGCCCTTGCTGAGTATGAAAAATATAAAAAAATACAGGACAAAAACTACGTATCAGATTTTGACCGCTTGGCGAAAAAATTGTTAAAGAGAAACAATAAATGACGCAATCTCAAGCACTTGCCATACTCAAAACCGGCGCTAATGTTTTTTTGACCGGGGAGCCGGGAAGCGGCAAGACCTATGCGATCAACGAGTATGTAGCGTATTTGCGTGGTCGGGGTATTGAACCGGCAATAACGGCCTCAACTGGTATCGCGGCCACCCATATCGGCGGGATGACGATCCATTCATGGAGCGGGATAGGGATAAAAACGACGCTCTCTCAACACGATCTTCAAAAAATAGCATCCAGTCAATATATTACCAAGCGCGTCCGTCGGGCTAATGTTCTTATCATCGAAGAAGTATCCATGCTCAATCCCGAGACGCTCTCCATGGTTGACGCGGTAGTTCGTAAGATTACACAGCATCCGGAACCGTTTGGCGGTATGCAGGTAGTTTTTTCCGGTGATTTTTTTCAACTGCCGCCAGTGGTAAAAAAAGAAACAGAACAAAGTGTACAAGCCACGCTCATTGAAAAATCATTAGCGCGATTCGCGTATGATTCTTCTGCGTGGATTGGGGCAAATCCAACCGTATGCTACCTTACCGAACAATACCGACAGGACGACCGTGATTTTTTGGGCGTACTTTCAGCAATCCGGCGCAATGCGTTCACTATCGATCACTTGCATCAGATTGAAGCGAGAAAAACCCATTCGCAAGCCGTACCGAAAAACGCGCCGAAACTATTCACGCATAACGTAGACGTAGATCGCATCAACGATGAGGTGCTCGCGAAGCTTCCGGACGAGCCGCGTGGTTTCCCCATGTCCGCGCAAGGTCCTGATGCGTTGGTAGCTGCCCTGAAAAAAGGGTGTCTTTCGCCTGAAACGCTTCTTCTGAAAGTTGGCGCCACAGTCATGTTCACGAAAAATAGTCCCAAAGAAGGATTTGTCAACGGCACGCTTGGGGTGATTAGAGAATTTGATGAAGAGGAAGGCTATCCTATCGTCACGGTACGCAACGGGCGACAGATTACCGTTGAACCCATGGATTGGTCGGTCGAAGAAAACGGTACCATTCGGGCGCAGATTACCCAGCTACCGCTTCGTCTGGCCTGGGCTATCACAGTACATAAGAGTCAAGGAATGACATTGGAAAAGGCGGTCGTGGATCTCTCGGGCGTTTTTGAATTTGGTCAGGGATATGTTGCGCTCTCGCGCATCCGGCGGCTTTCCGATCTCTACATTCTCGGATGGAACGAACGCGCATTTCAGGTGCATCCGGATATCGTCGCCAAAGATGGGGCGTTCAGAGCACAGTCGGTGGCTACAGTCGATACATTTACTAAAATGGGAAGGGAGGAAATAGCGGCAATGCATAAGCAGTTCATTGCCCGATGCGGTGGGAAAAGCGATGGTGGAACGGGTTTTGATAAAATTAGAGAAGTACATCCGAACGCTTACCGACCTTGGGACAAAGAACAAGATGAGAAATTGAAGAATCTATATACAAAAGGTTGGTCGACGGGCGATTTGTCTAAAACATTCGAGAGAAAAAATGGCGCTATCAGATCGCGTCTTGCCAAATTAGGTCTCCTGAATTAAGTAGCGCGTAGGGGAGTCGCCACAGTACTAGAATAAAATTCAGTACGTGGCTCTGCACCCTGCTTATCACTGGTGCAGGGGACCCCTTCAGTGCCGCCAGAGGGATTCGAACCCTCGGTTTGTTGATTGAGAATCAACCGTCCTAGGCCACTAGACGATGGCGGCGTGCACTTGATGATTCTATCAATTCATGCTTGACAAGGCAAGGTAATTTCCGTAAACTTCCTCTGTACGACAGCGCACTAATCGGCGCTGTCAAATTTGATATATGGACCCACATCACAAAATGATGCTTACCAAAGAAGGACTCGACGAACTCAAAGCCGAGTATGATGAGCTGGTAAAAACGAAGCGTCCTGTAGCTGTGGCGCGGCTTTCTGACGCCCGAAGCCTCGGGGATCTTTCGGAAAACAGTGAATACGCAGCAGCCAAGCAGGATTTAGCGTTCATAGATGGTAGGATTGCCGAGCTTGAGGATATTCTTCATAGCGCCAAAGTCGTTACGAGCCACGGTAAAACACAGGTGGATGTGGGCTGCAAAGTCACCCTTCACGTTAACGGGAAGAAAGATATGTTTACCGTAGTAGGAGAGTGGGAAGCAGATCCCAAGGAAAAGAAAATTTCCCACGAGTCTCCTCTGGGTAAAGCCCTCATGGGGAAAAAGCCCGGAGATAGCGTGGAAGTAGAGGCACCGGCGGGTAAAATCCTTTACAAGATAGTCCACATCGAATAAAAATTATTACATAATTTTAAAAAATCCGGCGGACGCCGGATTTTTTTGATAATATAGGTATATGTTTTGGGCAGACAAAATTGCAAAACAGATTATTGATTCCGGCGCCCACCGGCCATTTTGGGTGGACGATATGTTTACCCCGTCGGGGTTTGCGCATATTGGCTCGCTTCGCGGACCTCTCGTACATGATATGGTTTTTCGGGCACTTCAACGAGCCAACGAGAGCGTGACGTTTACCTACGTATTGAACGACTTCGATCCCATAGACGGGTTACCTCCCGAGCTTTCATCGCTCTCTGATGAGTTGGGTAAGCCCCTTCGTACCGCACGGTCTCCGGAAAAGGGGTATGAGAGTTTTGCCGATTATTTTACCAAAGATTTTCAACAGGTGCTCAAGAGCATGGGAGTGATGGCGACGTATCTTTCATCCTGGGATATGTACCGGGAAGGCAAGTTTAACGGAGTTATCCGGGAAGCATTAGATAATTCGGAAACGATACAGGATATCTATCAGCGTATAAGCGGGAGCAAAAAGCGTGAGAAAGGCTGGATGCCCATCCAGGTCATCTGTGAGAAGTGCGGGAAGCTGGGCACGACCCGGGTGCATGGTTGGGACGGTAAGATGGTTTCTTATACGTGTGAGCCGGCGATGGTTACTTGGACGAAAGGATGTGGCCATACCGGTACAGTGAGCCCTTTTGATGGAAACGGAAAGCTTCCGTGGAAAGTAGATTGGCCGGCACACTGGAAAGTTCTCGGAGTCACGATTGAAGGCGCTGGAAAAGATCATTCCTCGGCTGGTGGTTCACGCGATATTGCCAAAGCGCTTTGTGAAGAAGTATTCCATATTACAAACCCCTATAATTTGCCGTACGAGTTTATTCTTATCGGCGGTAAAAAAATGTCTTCATCAAAAGGGTTAGGACTCAAGGCGAGGGATCTTACCAAGCTATTGCCTCCATCAATCGGGCGGTTTCTCTTCACGAGAACCGATTACCACCGTGCAATTGAGTTTGATCCTGTGAGCACGATGGCAATTCCGGATCTCTTTGATGAATATGATCGCTGTTGGCAGGCGTATAACAAAGAGGAAGATGAAGAATTGTCCCATGCGTTTGAGTATGCACAAACGGGAGAGGTGCCCGCACGAATTCCCGGATTATTTATACCAAGATTTCGGGATATAGCTAATTATCGGCAGCTCCCTAACGTTGACCTTCAGAGTAAATTAGAAGCAGTGAAAGGTACGCAATTGAGTGAGTTTGAGAAGCGTATTCTCAATGATCGTTTAACGTACACAGCTGTCTGGTTAAGTAAATATGCACCGGATGAGTATCGATATCAAATATCTTTGAAACGATTTGATGAAATTGAATTATCCCAGGAACAGTGGAAGTTTCTCAATGATCTTTCCATAATTTGGCCAAAAATAAATGATCCTGAAATGTTGCAATCGGAAATTTTTCGCTTGGCAAAAACAAATGAAATCGATCATGGAAAGGCATTTCATGCGTTGTATATGGTCACGCTGGATAAACCGCACGGGCCGCGGGCAGGGTGGTTACTCAAAAAATTTCCAACTGAGGTGATGGTTGAACGGTTGACGCTGAACAAAAAAACACAATCACCTAAACAACAGTCATCAGTGAAATCTATAGATAGACCGGATTTATTTTCGATCGATCCCAAGGTAAAAGAGCGGTATCCCTCGGCAAGTATCGGTATCGCGCTTATCCGTGACGTAAAGATACAAAAGTTCAATGAACAGTTGGAAACAGAAAAAAAAGAATTCCTTGTATCTCTCGCGGGTTTGACGACGGAACAATTGGGTCAGCATCCGGAGATCGTAAGTTATCGTAAGCTCTATAAAGAAATGGGAATTGATTGGCATTCCCGGCGTCCCTCTCCGGAGGCTTTACTGCGTCGTGTGGCATTGGGTAAGGGACTGTATTCCATAAATACCTGTGTGGATGCATATAATCTCGTTGTCATGAAGCATCGGATATCGGTCGGTGCATTTGATTACGATACCGTCAAGTTTCCGACCATACTTCGATATGCGGGAGTTGGAGATGAAATATTACTGCTTGGAGATAGCGGGGCGACCAAATACACATCCAAGGAACTTGCGTATTATGATCAGGATGGCGGGTATAATATCGATTTTAACTTCCGTGATGCCCAGCGCACGATGGTGACGGAAGCGACAAAAAATATTTGGATCAATGTCGATGGTGTGTTTGATATCACATCAGAACAAGTTGCGCGCAGTCTCCATGAGTCTGTTGAGAAGATCGTGGAATATTGTGGCGGCACGGTTGAATTTATGGGGGTTGTGGCATGATAAAAGTAGCAGGCATCGCGCACACAACGCTTACTGTATTAAGTTTGGAGTATGCAATTCATTCTAACATTTTAGGCTTGAGTATCTTAGGCCAAAACGAGTAGTTCGCCTCGACGTTGATGCTCGAAGAATATTCTCTAAGGATTCTATTAGTAGTATTAGTATGATTAGTTGATTCGTATCGCATCTATGAAAAAGTTACTCATTGCTACAACCAATCCTGGGAAGCTCAGTGAAATTAAAAGATTTTTGGAAGACCTTCCTATTGAACTTATTGGTTTAAAAGATATCGGGATAACCGATGGAGTGGAAGAAACCGGCAGTACGTTTGAAGAAAACGCGATTCTTAAGGCAAAGTTCTACTGTCAGAAGTCCGGCCTTCCTACGCTTGCTGATGACGGAGGGTTTGAGATAGACGCTCTTGGTGGCGAGCCTGGTGTCAAATCGCACCGGTGGATTCACGGGGATCGCGAAGATACCGATGAAGAATTGATTTCATATACTCTTGAGAAATTGCAGGGTTTACCCCGCGCCCGACGCGGGGCACAACTTCGTCTTGTTCTCGCATTAGTTTTTCCTGATGGGAAAGTTACGACCGTCGAAGAACAAACGCGCGGGGTCGTTGCAGAAAAATCATCAGAATATCGTACGCATGGATTTCCTTTCCGTTCATTGTTATTCTTACCGGAGATTCACAAGTATTATGACCACGATCTGCTAACGCCGGAGGAAACTGAACGCTTTAACCACCGCAAGCGTGCGCTTGATCGTCTTAAACCGATACTAAAGAGATTATTGACGTGAATACGTAGTGTTTGATACAATACTTGTATTAACAAGTAAATAAAGGCGTTTATATATCGAACTTTCCCTCGATAGAGCTGCTTCTCGAAAACGAGTTACGGACTTGGTGAAGAGAAGACGGGATTTCCCGTTATAGAAAAAAACTGTGTCATCTGTTAAATGATAGATGGAGCAGTTAATAAGGCTACAATGGCAACAATGTAGCAAAGAAAAGTGGCACCACGAGACACCTCGTCTTTTCATAAAAAAGGAGGTGTTTTTTTGTGGCAAAAATATATCTTGTTCGACATGCAGAGTCATTAGCAAATGCCCAAGGCATATATCAAGGGCAAACATACGATACGGAATTATCCGTACGTGGTACAAAGCAGGCACAAGCGCTGGCGCAATGCTTTGAACGCGTTTCTTTTTCGCATGTCATCGCGAGTCCTCTGAAACGAACTTTGCAAACGGCAACAATTGTCGCTCTCAATAAACACCTGCCTGTCCAGGTCGAACCACAAATAATCGAAACGAATCACGGAGATTGGGAGGGGAAACATAAGGATGTTATTAAAAATACATGGCCATGGATATATAAAAAATGGACACGGTTTCCTTCATCTACTAAATTTCCACGAGGGGAACATTTTTTGGATACACAGAAGCGCGTTTTAGGATGGTGGCAGCTATTTTGTCAAAATGTAAGCGCTGATACGCTTGTTGTAAGTCATGATAATATCATCCGTATTATCGTTGCGCGGATTCTCAACCGGAAATTGAACAAAATTTGGAAATTCCATCTGCAACCTACCGCAATTACAGAGGTTAGCGTTACAAAAGACAAAATAACGCTCGTGAGCCTTGGGGACAGTAAGCACTTGGGAGGACTAAACGTTGATCTTTCTATGCATGCGTTATAGCTTTGGTGTACAATAAATTGAAGAAAATATGTTGGATATCAAATTTATCAGGGAAAATTTGGAGCTTTGTAAGCAAGCGGCGAAAAATAAGAACCGCGAGGTGGAGTGGGATCGACTGCTAGAGCTTGACGAAAAGCGACGCAAGCTGATCGGTAAGACCGAGGTAATTCGAGCAAAGCGCAACAAGGCGGAAAAGGCGACCACAGAAGAGGAACGGCAAACGGGTCGGGTGCTGAAACAGGAGATGAAGGCATTGGAGCAGGAATTGCGAACAGTCGAAGAATCTTTCAACGAGCTTATGCTTACCGTTCCCAATGTGCCGGATAAGAGCGTACCGGTGGGAAAGGATAGCAGCGGCAATAAAACAATAAAGACGTGGGGTAAAGTTCCGGAATTTGATTTTGTTGTCAAAGACCATATTGAGCTGGCAACCAAACTCGATCTAATTGATTTTGAACGGGGGGCTAAAGTCGGGGGCAGGCGTGCCTATTTTCTCAAAAACGAAGCCGCGCAGATGGAATTTGCCGTATTATTCTACACGTTTCAGAAGCTTATCAAAAAAGGATACACGCCGCTCATTGCACCCAGTCTTGTAAAAGGATTCACGCTGTTTGGCAACGGCCAGTTTCCCTGGGGTAGGGAAGAAGTCTATCATCTGGAAAAAGACGATGTGTATTTGGCAGGCACCGCAGAAGTACCTGTGACCGCATATTTTAGTGATGAAGTGCTCAATGAAAAGGAACTTCCGAAAAAGTTCGTCGCTTTTTCGCCCTGTTTCCGGCGCGAAGCCGGAAGTTACGGAAAAGATACAAAGGGAGTTTATCGGCTGCACCAATTTAGTAAAATTGAACAAGTAATTATCTCAAAAAATGATATGAACAACTCTTTTACTCTTCATGAGGAGTTATTGGCTAACGCAGAGGAAATTCTTCAGGATTTAGAGTTACCGTACCGCGTGCTTCTCATGTGTACCGGTGATATGGGTGAACCGCAGGTGAAAAAGTATGACATCGAGACCTGGATGCCGGGCCGTCAGGCATACGGAGAAACGATGAGTAATTCCATCATGGGCGATTTTCAGGCGAGAAGATTAAAGATCCGCTATAAAACCAAAGATGGGAAGACGCTCTATTGCCATACGCTGAACAACACAGCTATTGCCTCGCCGCGTATCCTTGTTGCGATACTCGAGAACTATCAACAGAAAGATGGATCGATCCGGGTGCCCAAAGTCCTTCAATCCTATATTGGGAAGGACATCATCCGGCGATAATGGTAAAATAAAGTAATGTTTGGCTTCTTAGGAAAACTTCTTGACAGCAATGAAAAAGAGATTCGCCGGTACCGTATGATCGTCGAGCGTATCAACGCGCTTGAAACTGATATCAAGAAGCTCAAAGACGGAGATTTTGTCAAACGAACCGCACAGTTTCGGGAGCAGCTTACGCACGGGACTTCGATTGATGACTTGCTCCCCGAGGTTTATGCGCTGGTGCGGGATGCTGCCGTCCGGACACTTAACCTCCGGCATTTCGACGTACAGATGATAGCGGCAATTGCCCTTCATGAGGGAAAGGTTTCCGAGCAAAAGACCGGGGAAGGCAAGACATTGTCTGCGACACTCGCACTGACTCTCAATGCGCTCTCCGGTCGGGGCGTTCATCTGGTGACCGTCAATGACTATCTTGCCCGCCGTGACGCCGGCTGGATGGGACCGATTTACCATTTATTGGGATTGTCTGTCTCTGCCATCATTAGCGAACAATCTTTCCTGTATGACTCGGTTTTTGAGGATCCTACTGCGACGGATTGGCGTTTGAAACATCTTCGTCCGGTGACCCGGAAAGAAGCATATGCCGCAGACATTACGTATGGCGTGAATAGTGAATTTGGTTTTGACTACCTGCGGGACAATATGGTATCGGATGTTGCTCAGCTTTCCCAACGGGATTTCCACTATGCGATTGTCGATGAAGTCGATTCAGTCCTTATCGATGAGGCGCGCACTCCTCACATCATCTCCGCACCGGCGGCGGAGGCAACGCATAAATACTATGACTACGCCAAGATCGTTGATAAACTTTCTTCGGAGACGGATTACGTTATCGATGAAAAGCTTCGGACTGCTCATCTCACGGATCACGGGATCCTTAAGGTTGAAAAGATGTTGGGTTTGGGAAATATATACGAAACGGATTTTGAGACCGTTCATCACATAGAAGCCGCGCTTAAAGCTCGGGCTCTGTTTACCCTCGATCGCGATTATGTGGTGAAAGAAGGGCAAGTCATCATCGTGGATGAGTTTACCGGGCGCCTTTTGACTGGGCGGCGGTTTAGTGAGGGTATCCATCAGGCGATTGAGGCCAAGGAGGGCGTCGCCATCCAGCAGGAAAGCCGGACGCTTGCCACGGTATCGCTTCAGAATTATTTCCGTATGTACGAGAAACTTTCCGGTATGACCGGAACGGCAGCTACGGAAGCCGAGGAGTTCAAAAAGATATATGACCTGGAGGTTTTGATGATTCCGACACACCAGTCTATGGTGCGTCAGGATTTTGCCGATAGTGTCTATAAGACACCGCGGGCCAAATATGCGGCAATTGCCGCAGATATCATTGAGCATCATAAATGCGGTCAGCCCGTGCTCGTGGGGACCACGTCGATAGATAAAAACGAAATCATCAGCGATCTTCTGAAACGGAAAGGTATTCCTCATAATGTTCTTAACGCCAAAAATCATCTGCGCGAAGCCATGATCATTGCTGATGCCGGCAAAAAGGGAGCGGTGACGGTTGCCACCAACATGGCCGGTCGCGGGGTGGATATTATTTTGGGCGGATCCCGTAAGGAAAAATCGGAAGTAAGCGGTGAGAAAGAATGGAAGAGTGAGGAAGAAAAATGGAAAGCAAATCATGATGAAGTAGTCGTCCTCGGTGGACTGCATGTCATTGGCAGCGAACGGCACGAGTCCCGGCGTATAGACAATCAGCTTCGGGGTCGCGCAGGACGGCAAGGCGATCCGGGGTCCAGCCGTTTTTACGTGTCGCTTGAGGATGACATTATGCGTTTATTTGGTGGCGATCAGGTGGCACGCCTCATGACGGTATTCAAATTGCCGGAGGATGTGCCGCTTGAGCACGGCATGGTCAGCCGCGCCATAGAACAAGCGCAGGTGAAGGTGGAAGGCTTCCATTTTGATTCCCGTAAACATTTGGTCGAGTACGATGATGTACTCAATAAACAGCGGGAGATCGTCTACCGCAGGCGCAGAAAGATTTTGGAAGGGGAAAGTCAAAAAGAGGGGATCCTTGAAAAAATCACGAGAGAAATTGGTACGGTGGTGACGATGTATGCCGGAGAAGCTGTAGTTGACCGCAATAAAATCGTTCCCGAATTTGTGTCCATCATTCCCTTTGATGAGACATCGCAGGGGCAGCTTCTCACACAGCTTGCGCAGTACCACACGGCTCCCGAGATGAGCGAGTTTTTAGGGGGACTTGCCAAGCAAATGTACGAGACGCGCGAGAGCCAAATGACGCCGGAGGTTATGCGGCAGATAGAGAAGTGGGTGAGCCTTCAGGTGGTGGACACTCTTTGGATGGATCATCTGGATGCCATTGATGACCTGCGGGAAGGGATTGGGCTGCGCGGGTATGGTCAGCGTGATCCGTTGGTCGAGTATAAAAATGAAGCATTCACCATGTTTGAAACGCTCATGGCGTCTATCGATAGCGAAATCGTCCATCGGATTTTTAAAGTACAAGTACAGCTCGCACCACAACAGCCGGCGCAGACAACAGACAACAGACAGCAGACAGCAGAGCGTGGATCAGTTATACAAAAACCAACAAAAACGATGCAAGCAAGTCCTCTTACGTCATCAGTCTTAAGTCCTAAGCCACCTGTTTCTCCTCAAAAACTCGGCCGCAACGATCCATGCTGGTGCGGCAGTGGGAAGAAGTGGAAGAAGTGTCATTACCCAAAAATTTCTTAACTCTACACAATTTTCTTCATTTATTTTTATAACTATCGTCCTTGCTTTTTATTTTCCTCCGTGCGTATACTAAAAATATATGGAAACCGGCATCTTTTGGATTGTCTGGGGACTTATATCTTTTTGGGCATTAAAGACATTTTATTATTCTTTTTCGAAAGACAAGCTTAACCAACTTCGTCTCTCTGCCCTTGGCGTCAATCTTTCCGTACTTGTCTTAGCCTTTCTTCCTTGGATACCCGCCTCATTGGTTAGTGGGCAACCCGCGCTTGGCTGGAAAAGCGGCATGATACTTGCCTGGGAGGGAAATATTCTTGCGGTAGTTTGTATGTTTCTCATCATTGTGTCGGTTTCCTTTTTCTTCACAAAAAATTCATTACTGTATAAGATTGCATCTTGCGCAACGATTGCCAATACGTTTGTGCATTTTTTTCTCATGCGGCAACTTCGTCCCGGTACATTTACATTAACTCGCTTTGATATCGCACCGATTATTGCAGTGTTGTTGTTGCTTGTGGGAGACGTCGTGGTGCTATTGTTATGGCAACAGTTGCAATTGAAACAACGCACATTTAAACGGACAAAGAAAAAATGATTACCATTCTTATTTATCACTGTATTATCCTGTCCCAGCTCTATATTGTTTGCCGTAATAAAACGGTGAGCCTCAAAGAACTTGTACAGGTTTTTTTAGTCGGGTCTACCGCAGCAATTTTTGCCAATTTTTTGGTTCAGGGTATTGCGGTCCGGTTTATCGGTTCGGATACCGTGCTCTATACCATAGGTCCCGTTTCGGAAGAAGTGATAAAGATCGCATTTGTTTTTTTCCTCTTATTTTTTACCCGGCTGGGGACATCCGTGAGCATAGAGGATGGAATATTGTTGGGAGCCGCCGCAGGCGCAGGGTATGGGTTTGCTGAAGATAGCGTGCGGGTTTTTGGATTGGGACTTGCTCAGATGAGTGAATATTTTCCGGCATACACCTGGTCGGGATTGCCCAGCGTATTGACGCACTGGTTGCCCACCGAACGGGGAATCAATTTACCCGGTGGGCAGGGGATTGTGGTTGGGCATCTCATGTGGACAGCCCTCGTCGGCGCGGGATTGGGACTTGCCAGAAAATTGAGTCCCAAAATCGGCAAGAATATGCTGATCCCCGTTGCACTCCTTGCCTGGGTGACGCTTGATCACGCCGTGAGCAATTTTGGTCCGTATGATTTGGGTCCGGTCATGAGAGGTGTTTATTCGTTTTATGGCCGGGGTTGGGGAATCTGGATTGCTTTGACTGTAAGTGTCATTGGCGCGGTGATTGCCGATGAAGTATTGCTCAAGAGGTATGTGCCAAACGATGAAAAGATTCTTTTACCCGGAGAAAAACAACGGTCGTTGTTGGGTGAGGCATGGCTCAGTTTGACCGGTTGGCGGTACGGCAGGGTCTATTGGCGTGAAATGCTTAGCTATCTCATGCTCCGGCGGCAGCTTGGGTATAAAATCCATGCCGGCGAAAATACCGATGCGGCCAGAGAGTTGCTCATCAAACGTCGATTGCGGGTTATTGCCACTGCCCGGTTATCCGGAAAGTACAAGAATACCGGACTGACGGCAGGCATCATCGCGGTATGGAGCGGTCCGGCGCCAAATGTATTAAAGTTGCCACTGCAGCAGAAATTTTGGTGGAGTTTTACGATGTCCCTTGTCCTTATAAGTGTTTTTAATATGTGGTTATTTTTGTTTTCGATGTATCTGCCGGTATCGTGGGTTAGATCCATATTACGGAGTCCATTTATGCCTGTATTAGGACTGATCGGATATGGCATGGCGCTTTTTGAAGTAGTCTTGTATTACAAGAAGAAGTTGTGGCAAAATGCTGTTCCGGAGCCGGAAAATCGTATAACAATGTATTCACATTCGGTGCTCATCAACACATCCGGCGTATCCGTAGTTTTTTCCCTGCCGTTTTTTTTGGGTACACATCCGTTGTTAGTCGATAAATTTCTTTGGGGGCAACTCGCTGAGTTTTTTAAATTTTTGAAGGAATCACGTAAATGGGTCGGAGGAACTGTGTCTGCCGGTATTGGGGCGATTCCGATTGTGGGCAACGTGCAAAGTGGAGCAAACGCATGGTTTGGCTATGATTATATTGCTGATGAACCGGTTGAAGGATTTGACCGGTTTATGGCGGCTCTCGGCGCCGTGCCATTGGCGGGAAATGCACTCCGTAGCGGATGGATGGTCGCCAAGGCTGCCAAGTACGCCAAAGTGGGCAAAGCCGTCAACCGGCTCAAGAAGCCTGTCGAAGCCCTTGAAGAATTCGGCGATCAGCTCGGCGAGGTGATGGATAAGATTGATAAAGTACAAACTGCTAAGGACTATCTGACAGAATCGTATGGAAAGGTACGGGATGAATTGCAGGATATGAGCCAAGGTCAAGCCAGGCAATTATTTGAAAAACGTAACACCATGTTTAAAGAGTGGTCAGGTCAAAGAGGATTGACTCGGGTCGATGATGGTTATTATCAGATGCCATATGACGGCAACAAGGTTGATGTTTTCAGTGGAAAAGCGGGGACGGCAAAACTTAAGCTCAGGCATGATTTGCCGGATACCGGACAGGTAAGCATTGATCACAAGAATCAGTCCGTGATGGTGGATACGATCGGTAGCAACCCCGCAGAGATGAAGGCGCAGATAGCCGATCTTCAAAAACAGTTTCCCGAGCATACCGTCTTGCATCGGAGTACCAAAGCAGATGGATTTACTGTTACTGATGTGGTTGCCCCGGACGGAACCAGAAGCACGTTTTATTCGGTGCCAACACACACGAGAGGAGCAGTTCCTGCTGTTGGTTCCCGATGAAGCATTAGAATTGTTGTCTGACGTCTCCCGTGGCTTTATCGACGTTATACCAGTTAAATGTTGCCGTGTGACCGTAGATCAATTCATATACTTGGATTAAGTAATCGGCATCTTCTTTACCGCTTACTGCGACTATTCCTCGGGGAATGTATCCTTGCATTTTATTTTTGAACGTGCGTATACTGAAAATGTATGGAAACCACCCTCTTTTGGATAGCGTGGGGAATCATATCGTATTGGACAGTAAAGACGTTTTACTTTTCTTTGTCAAAAGACAAGCTTGAAAAGCTTCGTAAATCCGCTCTTGGCATCAATCTTGCTGTTCTTATCTTATTTTTTCTTCCCTGGTTACCTATCGCGCAAGGAGCGACAACTGGCTGGGAACTGATTCAACGCGGTAACATCTTAGTTATTTCACTTGGTATTCTTGTTGCCGGTTCAGTATGTTGTTTATTAACAAAAGATAGATCGTTACTCAAAGTGGGTGCAGTCTCACATATGACTGCCAGTGTATTATTTATTTTGACGATGATGCGCCTAATGCCTGGCACACTTATTCTGACGCTTCATTCTATTGCTCCTATCATAGCAAGCCTAATATTGTTAGTCGGGAACGTGGTTGTTTTGCTCATTTGGCAACAGATACAACTTATGCAGAAAAAAAGGACTAAGTTTCAACTGGGATTTGCCCCAATCTGGATCATCTTGTTGGTGTTTTTGTTTGGGGGAATATTTGTTTTAGGTAAGAGTAATTTAACCGTGAACGTTAAGCCTAAAAGTTTGTACAGTCTTTGCCAGTCAGAGATCCAAACTTTGCCAAAGTTACCGTTTACGTATGAAAAAATTATTCCAACCGGTAGTAGCGCTGAGCAGTATAGAAAAGACAGAATAAAAGGGAAAAAGGACCTTTCTGAATATGCTACCTGTGGTTTAGATTACAGCATCATATACGTGATCGAAAAAGCTTATGCTAGCATAGGGCTACAATATTATGAGTATAGTAAGCAAGATTCAAGCGTTAAGTGGGGCTCTTCGGATATTAGGAAATTTCCTGTGAATATTGACAACGTGTATGGGGAAATTCTTAAAAAACAAGGCTGGGCAAAACAAACAAAAGATGGTGGTGAAATTTTAGGCTATGGCTTGCCTACGTTAATATATTATAAAGACATGGGTGACAAGAATTACTATATTGATGTGGTTGTTGGTCCCACTTCTGTATCTTTATATCTTTTGATTGTTCAAAAATAGAATTACTATATGACTAAACTTGTCATGGCATATATATTGGGTATTGTTTCTTTCTTGATGGCTTTTGGAGGCATATTTAGTTTCCTATTTTCCGTGCCCGGGTTACTTTTGGCAATTCATTCATTGAAGATAAAAGAAAAAAGGATACTGATTCCTTTGGGGTATCAGGGAACAGTTGGAAGAAAAAAACTCACTGCTCAGCCATACGTCACAACACGGTATCTCGCCTATATCGCTCTTGTATTGAATATTTTCAGTATGGCTGTATCGTTGTTTACCACATTTTCTCTTTTGGCTTTCTTTACCGTCGCAATGAGATAAATGCATCTGATCGGAATCTTGGGATCTATCGCGAGCAGGTAAACGTAGCGCCTTCTGGGCATCCGGTATTTTCACTGGAGCCAGTGGTTGATCCTGAATTAGAGCTGGCGCCACTTCCTGTTTGTTCATTGCCAGTAGAACTATCTCCTGATCCACTGTCTGTATTTGTAGCGGGGGCTTCGTCGGAATACGGATTATCGAATGAGTTCCCATCATCGCCAGTTATAGAAGATCCCGTACGATAATTGCTGCCAGATCCTGTTGGGAAGCCCAATGGTTCAAAGTAGCGCGGAGGAAGCCCAAGTTTTCTGATGATCTCGTTCCTGATGTCCATTGGGGATGATTTACCCTGTCGAACTGCATCAAATACTTTCATACCCAGATAATCCCGCCATTTTTTGAAATAATTGGGATCACCGTTCATAAACATTTTTCTCGCTTCGTTGCTGTCTTCAAAAAAATCACCCAAAAAGCCAGGTGGTGCTTCATTTGGAACAGGTGTTTCTATGTCAAACAAACTCACCTTCTGGCCATATGGATTGGTGATTTCTAGCCTTGGATTGCTTTGCATAAATTTTTCAAAATCCGTAACGTCGGGTTGTAAAGCAGAGGTTTCACCGCGCGATGGTTTGTACGTGTATGAATTTTCTTTGTTACGCAAATCCTTGACCGTGATCTGGTTGGCCTGGGTCGTATTTGAAGAAATTTCTAGGTTTGTCAGCGTACAGCAGTTATTAGAAAAATTAAATTCCATGCTCACACGACCGCCATTTTGCTTGATAAAATCAGTCGTAGGAAACTGCGACCAGCCGGTTACTGAGGTAATCCCACCGCCGGGAGTTTGTGCGCGCATCCGCTCTATAAAACCCATCACTTCGCTCGCATTATCCATCCCCAAAATTTCAACTTCATATTGATTTTGAGTGATCTTGTTAACCGAGGCAGCAGTATAAAGAGGAGCTCCGGTTTTGGGATCATATCCATACCGGATGGCAGATTCCATTTCAAATGACGTATCGGTAAATGTAGGTACGATACGGATGGCGGTGACTGGAGTTATATATCCTTGTTCTAATAATATTTGCCGAATTCTGTTGCCCTCTTCATAGGTGTAGTCCCCGCGCCCTTCGGACTGAAATTGCCGTTCAATTTCCAGTCGGCGGTTAATGAGGTCAGCCAAAGTTTTTCGACTAAAAGAAACTGCCACCATAGTCTGCGTTTTCAAAGAAACAAGCAACTTCTCATTTGCAATCTTGGACACATCGCTAAACTGGTAGATGAGCTCTTCCCTCAATTCGTAACCAGTTGATTCAGGCTGCAGGGGATATTCTGCTTTCGCATAGGCGGTCTTGAAAAAACCATTTTTACCAATTTTGTCTCCTTGTAGTGGCGTGAGCTGGATGACCGGACGGGTATAGCCGCCACTCTCTACTGCTGATTCGATCCATGCCATGCCGTAATCCGGATGGAGGACCACAAAAGCAGCCTGACCGGAAAGAATATCAGAAAATGTGACTGAGCCTTCTTTATTGGTAATCCGTTCATCCACGGGAGCTGAAGTGTTAGGGTCAAGTCGGATTACTAGTGCTTTTTCCACCACGTTATATTCTCCGTCAACCACCATGACACGAGCGTTTGCTGTGGGGAGTTTCGTAAGTGTGGCAACTATTTCTTTGCCTAAAATAGTAGTTGGACTATACCCAATAGCGGAGATTGTAAGCGTGTCAGTTTGTTTGGCTTGGATTTGAAACTTGCCGTCAGGTCGGGTCATTGCGAGTTTACCATTTGCAGATACTATGGCACCGTCAAACGGATCGCTGTTTTCATGGAGCACTGAGCCAAACAATACGGGAGGCCTGAGAACGTCTTTTCGGATATAGTCGACGAGCAGAAAAATACCTATAAGAAGGACGAGACCAAGACCGAACCATTTGAGTTTTGAATTTTTTAATAATTTTTGGGACAAAGGGGGTGATGGCGTCGGCTCTGGTTTCTTCTGTGGTTCTTCATGTAACTCTTTACTGGTAGATTTTATGCGCATTCATTACACTATAAATCAATAATTTCTCAATTGTCAAATTCTCCTGTGATTTTTCCGGTTTGTTTATTCACCGTATACCAATTAAATGTGGCTGTGTGACGGTTAATGATTTCATAGACTTGGATCATATATATGTCTCCCTCCCCGCCGTTAATGGCTACTAAGCCGTTCGGAACTCTTTTGAGATATGCGATTACTTCCGGTAATGCTTTAACGTTGGCGATTGCCTGAACTTCCGAAATCATGTTTTTATTCGTTGCATCAAATAAAAGTGATTTAAGCATATATAGTGTTGTATTTTCATAGACCATTTTGTCTTTATCCGGACCCTCTGTGAATATGGCAACGCCGTTCACCTGATTATTAACCAGTGTAAAATAGTAGGTCATACAACCGAGATTAGAACAACTTTCCACCGATTCCATTGGCGTTTTTGTAAGAGTCATTTTTGATACCGTTGCCTGGGGCGGGAAATAATCTTGTATCCATGCCGTGAGAGTGGTTTTGATGGAAAATGGTTTGGCGACGGCAACTTGTGCTCCGTGGGTAAGTTCTGTGTTTTTCTTTTGCGTAGATCCGGATATTCCAAAAGCTATGGCGTCTCCGTTTTCAAAAACGTGTGTGTCCTTGCGGATTTCCCATTGCGTTGGGTACTTAATGGTAAATCCGTATGTTGGATCTTGGTAAGCCTGGTACCCTGACTGGGCTTGTCGAGATTGAAAAGAATTATTTATTATGAAGCCCCCGAGCGTCACTACAGCCGCTGCTGCGACGAGAAGAAAGATCAATTTCGTACGCATTCCATTATGTTCTTTTTTTGCCATATGAAAATTATTCAATAGCTCATTCATGATATCATATTTTCTAAGGAGTCAACATGGATATAATCTCGATTTTTCAAAAAGTAGTGACTGATCCTACAATGAGTTGGGTTTTATTCAAAAATGGTACGTGTGTCATGCTTCTGACTCCCGAGGAGGATATCAAGAATCAGGCAATTGCGATACTCAAAGACCATGGATCAGTTGTAGCAGGCACACCATCTGGAGATTTTGAGGTGACCAAGATTCCGGACATCAACGGGTGGATCGTCACTGGTGATTATCCCGGAATCATGACGTATGTTTCATCAGAAGAAGCAGGGAAAAAAGATAGTGATTTTGAAGTAGGTATTTTTGGTAGAACTAAAAAAGAACAGGATGCAACTTCATTGGAAGTTGTACATATTGAAGATAAAGCGAACACATAGAGCCAAAAAATTTCATTGTTCGACCAATTGATTCAAGATAGAAGACGAGTTATCATCATGGATGATCATGCATCGCATCGGACTTATCGTTATTTTGGTTCTCGCGGCGTTTCTTCTTTTTTATAAACTGGATCAGTATCCTCGGGGTATTCATATCGATGAGGTGCGGGTGGGAAATACTGCGTGGTCAATTCTTAAAACCGGAAAAGATTTTTATGGGAATACGCTTCCCTTGTATTTCAATTCATTCGGTGATTATCGCCCGATGGGGCTTATGTACCTTACGGTGCCATTCTTGTGGCTCGGAGGACTTTCTATCTGGACCACTCGACTGCCAGGAGCAATAGCAGCGCTTATTTCGATTTTTGTCTTCTTTATTCTTTTGCGTAGCTTTTTTCCCAAGGGGATCACGGCGATTGGGGCAACCACTGTTTTTGTGTTGAGTCCCTGGCTCCTTATCCTGGGGCGTTCTACGTCGGAATCTCTGCCCGCGTTAGCGTTGGTCCTTTTTGGGCTCTGGTGTTGGGTGAAAGGGCGAGAGGGGAAGAACGGTAAGATGCTTATAGTGGGTACGGCGGCTTTTATCACGAGTTTTTTCTTTTATCATTCGCCTCGGGTTTTTGTCCCGCTCGTCATCCTGTATTTCCCTTTCACTGCATGGCATTTTTTTCGTGGTCAGTTCCGTCATTTTTTATTCCATTGGATCGTCATCACATTGGCCTCATTATCGCTTATTTTTTTAGTGCCGGGAGGGGCAGGAAGATTTCATCAAACCAGTCTGTTGTCTGATCCGGAGATCGTCAAACACGTCACGTCTCTCACTGAAGATGAAGGTCCGGGCCGGGTTCTCCAGGCGAGAACTCTCCATAATAAAGGGGTGGTAGTGTCACAGAAGTTTCTCTCCAATTATTTTCGGTATTTTTCCTACGAGTTTCTTTTTGGTGATGGCGGCAAGCCTCTTCGATATAGTGTCGGCGATGTGGGAATGTTATCTATTCCGGTGTTGCCATTTCTCCTGGTCGGACTCCGCATGTTTATGCGGAGCAAATCATGGCGCTGGTTCACATTGTGGTGGCTCATTACGGCGCCCATCGCTGCTGCGGCAACTTTTGATTTTCAACCGAATGTGCAGCGAAGCATATTTTTATTGCCGGTTTTTGCGATGTTAGCAGGCATTGGGATGGAAGAGGCCTGGAAATTGGTTGGGATCAAATATCGCGTGGTTTTTGTCGGCGTGATGATCGCATCTACCATTGGATGGTCCTATTTTGCCGTCCACCAATATGCGGTTCACATGACGGGTATCCAAAAAAACGAACGCGATGTCAATCTTACGATTTTAGCTTCATTTATCCATAAACAAACTGAATATGACCGCATCGTTATGGCTTCTTCGCCCATACCGTCGTATGAACATGTGTTGTTTGAAACAGGATTTAATCCGCTGTTAGTTCAAGAGAGCGGAGATATCCGGGAAACCATACAGTGGCAATATGGGCGATATACGTTCGTGCGCGATCATTGCCCGTCAGCGCGAACAGTCGTCAATCTACAGGAAAAAACGCTGTTTATTGATTCGGCGATATGTGACCCGACCGTGAGCACTCGTGATATAGGTGTATTGGGAGATACTCCCATTGATACCTACTATCGGTTGCGGGTGCCGAAAGCGCAATGAAAAAGTATTTGTTCATTTTATTAGCGGTGATGGGACTTGCTGTGCGGATTTATTTCCTCACACGCCCTGGTTTTTTTCCGGACATGGAGTCTTGGCGTAAATGGGCGGTTTCCATAAGTGAATCGGGTCTGTTTTGGGCGTACACGGGTAACTCCGGGATTAACTATCCGCCTGTGTATCTGGGGATACTATGGGGAATGCACGCCTTGGGGCGGATTTTTGGTATTTCGTTTGGTACGCTTGATGGCTGGTCCGGGGTGCTTTTCAAGTTACCGCCCTTAATTTTTGATATCGGTGTGGTGTTTGTTCTCGCGATAATTGTTTGGAAGCTTACGAAAAACTTTGACCAAGCAGCTTTGGCAGGTCTGATCTATTGGATGAATCCTGCAGTTGTGTTTATCGGTACTGCGTGGGGACAGGTAGATAGTGTCCCTACATTTTTTCTTCTCCTTGCGCTGTACACGCTTTTAACGGGGAAGCTTTCCCGTATGGGGTTTTGGTTAGGATTTGCTCTGGCTACGAAGGTGCAAACGGTCGTTGTTTGGCCTGTATTTTTCATGCTTTTGTTTCGGCGGTCAGTGCCGGAGACGATAAAATCGCTTGGGGTGTTAGTAGGCACTCTCATTGTTATCCATGCACCATTTATCATTGCCGGTCAAGGATCCAGACTCATGGATGTATACTTTGGGTCTGTAGGATTTGTTACGTCGCTTTCCCATAATGCTTGGAATCTCTGGTGGCCGATAGAGCGTATTACTCATCTGCCGGATACGGGAGCATTTTTTATTCATCCGTGGATGACGCTTTCATACCGCCAAGTGGGGTTTGGGCTTCTCGGGGTCAGCATAGCAGCTCTCTGTTTGCGTGTGAAAACGCGATGGGTGCCCCGGGAAGCGGTTGCACTGTTGAGTGGGGCGTTGTTGAGTTTTTTTATCCTTCCTACGCAGATTCACGAACGGTATGCGTTTCCGGCAGTTGTTTTTTTAGGATTATACGCAGTGCTTGAAAAAAGATGGATACTATTTATAAGCGCATCCCTATTGCTTCTTGCCAATCTCGTGTATGTATTTCCCCTTCACGCAGTGATCGGCAGGGGAGTATCGTGGAGCACAATTCTTTACAAAGAAGAATTTGGATTTTATGCAGCATTTGTTTTCGTTTTTATCTTTGTAGAGTTTTTTCGCGAGATTATTTTACGTCGGAAATCATACTGACAAAACGCGGATAAATCCGCTATACTTGATAACCCTATGACAAGACAAAAAATTGCCGCATTAGCATTAGCCGGCGTGTTGGCAGCCGGTGGTGGAAGTGTGGCGTATAGCAAGCAACAGCAAACGACTAAGGTTGCATCCACCATCCAAACGGCGGTGGTGAAGCGCACAACGTTTACCAAAAGCGTCACTTCATCGGGAAAAACAAAAGCTGCACAGTCCGTAGAACTTAAGTTTCAGACATCAGGAAAACTCACATGGGTTGGAGTGAAAGAAGGGGATCGGGTGAGTGCATATCAGGCTATTGCCCAACTGGACGCCCGGGAAGTGCAAAAGAATCTGGAGAAGGCGCTGCGTGATTATTCTGCCCAGCGCAATGATTTTGAAGAAATGTGGCGGGTGACGTATAAAGGAATAAAAAATCCACAGACGGCTCTCACTGATACCGTCAAACGTATTCTTGAAAAAAATCAGTGGGATCTTGAGCAGGCGGTTACCGATGTAGAACTCAAGCATCTGTCGGTAGAATTCGCCACCCTCGTGACCCCTATTGCCGGCATTGTCACGCGTGTAGATACGCCGGTGGCGGGGATAAATATTACACCAGCCACAGCCGTGTTTGAGGTGGTAGACCCCGCCTCGATCGTATTTGAGGCAAGTGTCGATGAAGTGGATGCCGGAAGTATTATTATCGGCTCGAAGGCGACGGTTAGTCTGGATGCTTTTCCTGATACCGCTCTTTCCGGCATGGTTTCCAAAATCGCCTTTGCCGCAAAGACGTCAAGCGGTGGAGCCACAGTGTTTCCTGTAGAAGTCGCTATAGCTACATCTTCCGGTGTCCGGATCGGAATGAATGGCGATGTCGCCATCTACACGGATTCTCAAAAGGATGTGTTTGTCATTCCCACGGAAGCAGTACGGGAAGACGAAAAAGTGACGTATGTGTACAAAAAAGAAGGCAAATCGTACCAAAAGACGCCTATCGAGCTCGGAGCGCGTAGCGATAGTGAGGTAGTAGTCAAGTCAGGACTAACTGAAGGAGAACAAGTAGTGATAAAAGGATTTAAAGATCTTCCATGACACCCGAAGTACTCCGCATATCCCACGTATCCAAAATTTATAAGATGGACGGCGTGACATTTACTGCCGTTGACGATGTATCGTTGTCGATTCGGGCGGGTGAGTATGTCGCCATCATGGGACCATCCGGAAGTGGAAAATCTACCCTCATGCATATCATCGGATGTCTGGACCGTCCGACGGAAGGAAAAGTAGAAATCGTGGGGAAAGATATTTCCCGTGCTTCTGATCATGAACTTGCCCGGATACGCAACACATCCATCGGATTCGTGTTTCAACAATTTAATCTTCTTAGGCGTACTTCTGCTATCGCCAACGTAGAACTTCCGCTTGTGTATCGCGGCATAAACGGGCGTGAGCGTCATAGCTTTGCCCGCAATATGCTTGTCGAAGTGGGGTTAGAAGAAAAACTTACCAATTTCCCATCGCAGCTTTCTGGGGGTCAGCAGCAGCGGGTTGCCATCGCCCGGGCCCTCGTCACGAATCCACAGATACTCTTAGCAGATGAACCTACAGGAAATTTGGATAGTAAATCCGGAACCGAGATACTTGATCTGTTTGCGGGACTTCATAAAAAGGGCCGGACCATCATTCTTGTCACGCACGATACAACTGTTGCCCGTCAGGCCAAGAGGATTATCCGTATTGCGGACGGTAAAGTGATCGAGGACAAGAAAGTGAGCAGAACATGAATATTACTGAATACATGATTCTTGCCCTGCGGGCCTTGAGAACCAATAAAATCCGATCGATACTCACGATGTTGGGGATCATCATTGGCGTTGCATCGGTTATACTCCTCGTTTCCATCGGTACGGGGTTGCAGGCGTATGTTACCCAGCAGTTTGCTTCACTCGGGTCCAATAAAATTTTTGTCCTTCCGGGAAAAGTAGATCTCAAACGCGTGGGAGGCAGACCCACAACGCCGGTGAGTAAATTTGAATTGGATGACGTGAATGACATTATACGATCAAGTACCGTTATTACAGACGTTACCCCCGTCGTCACACAGTCAAGCGCTATTACCTATCAGGGGGAGATTGTCAGACCTGACGTATTTGGCGTTTGGGGGAATTATTTTACGATGGGAAATTTCACTGTCGAAAAAGGGAGTGCTATCACCCAGAGTGATGTGGAACGTACGCGTAAGGTGGTGGTTTTAGGATCCAAACCCGCGACAGATCTATTTGGTGATGCTGATCCCATCGGAAAAACGGTTACTATTGGCGATATTCGCTACCTGGTAAAGGGAGTATTGGTTTCAAAAGGCGGCGGTGGTGCTTTGGGCGGGGATATCGACGAACGGGTGGTCATTCCATTTACGACGGCGCTGCGGCAATTTAATCAAAGTCGGCCATATATGTTGTTGGTTGAGGCGGGCGATCAGGACGCGGTGGCAGAGGCAGCAGACGACATTCGCCGGGTATTGTTGCGCCGTTTAAAGGAAGATGATTTCACGGTCCTCGAGCAGAAAGAACTGTTAAGTACCATAACGCAATTTTTAAGCGTCATCACGATTGCCCTCGGCGGCATTGCGGCGATTTCGCTTCTCGTCGGCGGGATCGGCATTATGAACATCATGCTGGTGTCGGTGACCGAGCGCACGCGGGAGATCGGGCTTCGGAAAGCAGTGGGTGCTACAGGAAGAGATATACTACTCCAATTTCTCATCGAATCCGTCATCGTGAGTTTAGTCGGCGGCATCATCGGGATACTTCTGGGGGGAGCGGGATCCCTTGCTCTTCGGTCATTTGTACAGACGGAAGTAACCCTTTGGTCTGTCATCCTGGCTTCAGGGTTTTCTGCCCTCATCGGTATTGTGTTTGGCGTGGCGCCGGCCATCCGTGCATCCCGCCTCGACCCTATTGAAGCGCTACGGTACGAGTGATTTTAGTGCGCCTAGTTGACAAATTTACTTAATTTTTGTTAAAATTTCATATATGTCAACATTCACTATTTCTTTACCGGATCAGATTGCGAGGCAAGTAGACGTGCACACGCGGAAGCTTGGGTTTAGTACACGCTCAGAGTTCATGCGCAGCCTCTTGCGCCGTTATTTTACCGGAGAGTTTTCTCTGGAGCCGTTCGTACCTCAGCCCATAGAAGAGGTAAGAGCCGATTTAGAAAATACAGGAAAGTATAGTAGAAAGTTTATTGAAAGCGTTGTTTCAGGACTTTCAAAATCTTCATTTTATGCAAGTTAAGCCGATCCGGGCCGATCTTCTCCGTTATATAAAGAGACGGAGTCTGACCAAAAAATTCTCCAAACAACTTACTTTATTTACCAATAATCCCCGTCATCCTTCGCTCAATACAGAGATTCTTGAACCTAAGAAGCTGCGGTTCTATTCATTTCGCATAGATAGGAAATATCGCGTTATATTTATTCTGATAACGCCTGATCAAGCAGAAATTATTGATGTAAACGATCATTACCAGAGGTAAATCCATTATGAAGATTATTCGATTACAAAATTTTCCAAAAGTACCGGCATCTCATGAAGATCCGGTTGATCCGGGCGTGCTTAAGCAGATTTTATTTCGGCGCGATGATCTTGCGCCGGGGAGGATTCAGATGATCAATTGGTCGACGCTCTTGCCCGGCAAGTCATTCAGAAGTCATTATCACGAGGCGATGGATGAAGTGTTTATTATCCTAGATGGGGAAGTGGAGATTTCGGTCGGAGAGGAGAAAGCGATACTCGGAAAAGGGGATGCTGTGGTCATTCCGGAAAAGACTGTTCATGTCATGAAAAATCTGACGAACGAGGAAGTGTGGTATATTGCGCTAGGTATTTCCAGGGGTCCGGGTGGAAAAACCGTGGTGGTATGAAAAACATTAAGGATAATCTGGCATCAATTTTCTGGTCAACGATCACCGTGGTATTCGTTCTCCTTGTGCATAACGGCCGCGAGCCATTGTATTTGATTGCCCTTACCGGTATTCCGATACTCGTCGCCATTTTTTACTACAAACGCAGCTTATTTCCATTGGCTGCATATCTTCTCGCCCTTGGCGTACTGGGCAGATTTACCCGGTATTACCGGCAAAACTATGCATCGGATACGCTCCTTGCTACCCGGGACTATATTGGGTATATGCTCGCCGGAAAAAATGTCTACCGTGAGCTCATTATGACGAATTTTGGTTTGACTCCATTTAGTTATCTTCCTGCGAGTTTGTTTTGGTATTTACCGGCTTATGTAATGACCGTTGATCTCCGGTTTTTTGAAATGCTTGTTGCGACCCTTGTGCCGGTTGCATTCTATATGTATGGAAGACTGACGAAGTCGTGGTTTTTTCTGCCGCTCCTTGCAGTAGTTGCGGTCACTCCTTTTCTTCTTGATTTATCCGCCGATGGCAGTAATGACAACAGCGGGATATTCCTTCTTCTCCTGTCTCTGATATTTTTCCGGAAGGCTCAAATAACCAAGAATATGAAGCTGTTGTATCTAAGCGCGGTAATGCTCGCTGTTGCTGCGGCATTTAAACATTACGTGTTTTTTCTTTTAGCATTTTTCCTGCCGTATGTTTTCGTTCTCCGCAAAACGCTGCCCCAGGGACCCGCCAAGTTCTTCTTGTTGTTTTTTACCACGATCGGACTCATCAGTTTACCGTTTATTCTCGGCGCTCCGGACGGATTTATACGGGCGCTCACCTATGTTGAACTGCGTCCGACGTATCCCATCTGGGGATGGAATATTTGGGCGGCACTTCGGGACGGATTTGGATTTACTCTTCCGGTTCAGACCATGTGGATGATCCGGCTCATATGTACGATCGGAACAGTATTAGTGACATTGAAGTGCATGACATATAAAAGGGTTTGGGAGACATATCTCGGAGCAATTATGACCATGCTTGTGTATTTGGTTTTAAGTTGGTGGACGACGTACGCGCATTTTACCTTTTTAGTTCCGCTTATGGGACTATTGGCGATTGAACATGCGCTTGATACAGTTTGACACTCTTGTATTTGATGTTTCTTCTCGATTACAATGACCAAACTGTGGAAAAAAGTACGAAACATCACGAAATTTCTACTACCCAACCGCCTGCCATTGTCATTCAACAGATTGGCGGCGTGATTCAGGCGGTCGTTATTATCCTCTTGATTGTCTGTTCATTCCTTTTAGGTTCCCTTTGGACTAAAGTGCAGATTCTCGAGCGTGGTGGCCTTGTCGCTGCTGCCAATCCGTCAGCCGCGGGTCAACCATTAGCTGCCGCTGTTCCACCTTCTCTTCCAGAAGCCAAAGATGTGCCCAAAGTATCCGCAGCAGATCACGTGCGAGGCGATCGTAATGCCCGTATTGCCCTCATAGAATATTCGGATTTAGAATGCCCGTTTTGTAAAACTTTTCATCCGACGGTTAAGCAGGTGCTGGATGCATATAAAGGTCAGGCGATGTGGGTCTATCGGCACTATCCGCTTTCTTTCCATGCCAACGCCCAAAAAGAAGCAGAAGCCAGTGAGTGTGCCAATGAGTTGGGCGGTAACGATGCATTCTGGAAATATATTGATGCCATCTATGAGCGCACGACATCCAATGGTACTGGATTTGCTCTGGAGAAACTCGGACCGTTGGCCGCGGAGATCGGATTAAACGAAGGCGCGTTTAAAGTCTGTCTGGATAGTGGCAAGTACGAGAAGTTCGTAAAAGATCAAATGCTCGGTGGTTCTTCAGCAGGGGTGACGGGAACGCCGGGAAACATCCTTTTGGATACGAAAACCGGAAAAACGCGTCTCATTTCAGGAGCGCTGCCATTTGCAAGCTTCAAATCTGCTATTGATGAGATGCTGAAATAGCCACATCCCATACTTCTCGTACATCCCGTACTTTTCGTACCGCTCGTACTTTTAGAACAATTCTTCCTGAAGACGTTTTGGGATCGCTTTTCCCAAGTGTTTAAATCCTTGTCCAGTGACGACTCTTCCGCGAGGAGTTCTTTTGAGGAATCCGATTTGCATGATGTAGGGCTCTAGCACCTCTTCTACCGTGCCGATGTCTTCTGAAAGAGCGGATGCAATCGTTTCTACCCCCACTGGTCCTCCGGCAAATTTATCGATGATGGTCGTCAGTAGCCTCCGGTCAGAGCTATCCAACCCCATATTGTCAACCTCCAGAAGCGAAAGGGAGCGCTTGAGAATTGCTTCTGTTATTTCCCCTACGCCTTCGACTTGAGCGACGTCGCGCACGCGCTTGAGGAGTCGAAGCGCGACCCGTGGCGTCCCGCGGCCCCTTCGGGAAAGTTCCGTCAAGGCAGTCGGGTGGATTTTAGTTCCTAGTTTTTTAGCGGCTTGGGAGAGGATAAATTCCAGTTCATCCGGTTCGTAGAAGACGAGGCGTGAAACCACACCAAACCGGTCACGAAGGGGATGAGAGAGGAGTCCGATACGCGTCGTTGCCCCGACGATCGTAAACGGAGGGAGATCCAGGCGTAATGTTCTGGCCGATGGCCCTTTGCCGATGATGATATCCAGGGCGAAGTCTTCCATCGCCGGATAGATAGTTTCTTCGACGACTTTATTTAATCGGTGGATTTCATCAATGAAAAGAATATCATGTGGCTCGAGATTGGTGAGGATGGAAGCTAAATCCCCCGCGCGTTCTATCGCCGGCCCGCTCGTAACCCTGACGTTTACTCCCAACTCTTTACCAATCAGGTGTGCCATGGTCGTTTTACCCAAGCCAGGTGGACCGTAGAGGAGGATATGTTCCAAAGGCTCTTTGCGTTTTTTGGCTGCGGTTATCGAGATTTTGAGCGTTTCCTTAAGTTTTTCCTGCCCGTGAAATTCTCCCCAAGATGCTGCACGTAGGGACGTTAAAAGTTTTTCTTCTTCCGGGGTAGGAGCCTGGGTCACCGGACTATCGGTTGGTATTTTTTTTGTGGTTTTCATGATGGTTTATCTTTTACTTAACAATTTGAGCGCTTGCCGCAACCGTTCTTCTACGGAGATGTTTTCCGTTTTTACCTGTTTGATGGCGGTATAGGCTTCTTTTTTGGCGAAGCCCATGGATTCAAGCGCTTCTAAAATTTCTTTCGTTTCTCCGTGTCCTTCTGCGTTCAAATCCAGTTCTTCAATACTTCCGAGTTTTGATTTTAATTCTATGATTATTTTTTGTGCATTTTTTGTTCCGAGTCTTGGGATAGAGGTAAAAAATGATACGTCTGCTGTGGCAATGGCCTGTCGTACGGCAATTTCTCCACGGTCAACGATGGCGAGTGATGTTTTTGGTCCGATACCGGATACGGAGATAAGGAGGGTAAAAAGAGACAGTTCTTCGGGGCTCAGAAATCCATAGAGATCCAGTGCATCTTCCCGTACATGGGTATGCGTGTAGAGAAATATAGGTTTATCGGCGTGGATGTCATGTAGTATATGTTCGGGGACTGCCACGCGGTATCCTATCCCTCCTACCATGACCAGGAGAGGATTCGTAATGGGTGTATGGGCAATGCCGCTCAATGCGCCTATCATATTTTTTGGATTTTGATATTATTTAGGATTTAGAAATTAGAACTTTTAATATTACGTAATTTGTATGAGTATGCGTGTGTTAACGCAATGGCAATGGCATCGGCAGTATCATCCGGTTTGGGAGGTGTGTCAAGATGGAGTATACGCATGACCATATCGATCACTTGAGATTTATCTGCCATGCCGTAGCCGGCTATGGCGCTTTTGACGGCTCTGGGTGCATAGGAAAATACCGGAATGTTTTGTTGAGCAGCGGCCAGGAGCACCACGCCCCGAGCTTGAGCCACCGGAATTACCGTTTTTGCGTTGGTCCCAAAAAATAAATCTTCTAGCGCCAGATGCGAGGGCTGACCGGTGACAAAATGTTTTGTAATTTCTTCATGGATGGTCAGAAGACGTGCTTCCGGAGATTTTCCGACGGGTGTCGTGATACATCCATAGGATAAAGGACGTATGGTGGACCCGCTTACTTCGATGAGTGCCCATCCAATGCGAGCCGTTCCCGGATCAATGCCCATGATGATCATGTGGAGATTGTTATATCACGGATGAAGAAACTTTCTCAACGGGCTATACTGTATCAATGCTCTATATTATTAAATATGCTTTGGTTGCAGTACTCGGAGCCGGGGCGGTAGCGGGGATGAGCATACTATGGCCGAGGTTCACCAATAAGCCGGAGCCTCAAGGACTTGAACAAGTGCGTACTACCGTGCTTGGCACCGAGGTTGGTCAAAATGCTGCTGCATTATTAGGTATCTCCAGCGACAACGTGAAACCATTGAATCTTTCCGATACAGTTTCCTCGGTCGCCGGAGTCGTAACATCATCAATTGAGCAAAAGGTTGCGCAAATCGTATCAGATCAAGTTGCGGCTCAAGTCGTGAAACAATATCAACAGCTTCCCGCGATTCAACAAGACCACGTGGTCGAGTTGATTTGTAAACCAAAGGAATAACTATGGCCTTTTCCCGTTTGCGACGTGCGTTTCACCGAATCATCCCTAGTATCATTGCCGGTGGAGCAGATAATGATCCTGCAGGGATTGCTACATATTCCATATCCGGCGCTCAATTTGGGTTTAACCAATTGTGGCTCCTTGTTTTTTCAACTCCGATGCTCATTGCCGTGCAGGCGATGTGCGCACGACTTGGAGATGTGAAGAAAAAAGGGCTCATGTTGATTATTAAAGAGCACTACAGCCCTGTAGTGGCGTATGTGGCCGCGGTGGTGCTGATTGTTGCCAACACGACGACACTCGGGGCTGACTTGGCAGGAGTTAGTGAAGTTATGGGAATGATTACAAAAACATCCTACGTCTGGTGGGTGGTTCCTATCGCTCTTCTATTGTGGTCGATCGTAGTATTTAAAAGTTTCCGGCTCATTGAACGATATCTTCTGTTTCTTTCTTTTGTGTATGTGGCGTACGTCCTGTCGGGATTTCTTGCCCGACCCGCGTGGGGAGAGGTATTGCGGTCGCTTATTTTCCCAAAGATAGAATTTTCCATGGGGTATCTCTTAGCCGGCGTGGGGTTGTTAGGCACCACCATCACACCATTTTTATTTTTTTGGCAATCCAAACAAGGGTCTGAAGAAAAAAATTCTAATCAGGAGCTCATCAGGGCCGCCAAGCAAGAGGACCGGCGTATTGCTCCGGGATTTATATATAGCAATATTATTTCATTTTTTATTATCGTCGCTTCTGCTCAAGCTTTATCGGGGAAAAGCGATATGGCTTTTATCACCGCCGCAGACGCTGCCCGGGCGCTGGAGCCTCTCGCAGGGTCCGGGGCGAGGGCCCTTTTTTCTATCGGCATTCTCGGATCCGGGATTTTGGCTGTTCCGGTGCTTGCGGCATCGACGGCGTATGCGGTCGCCGAAATATTTGGGTGGCGCGATTCTCTCTCGGACAGACCGAACAAAGCAAAAGGATTTTATACGGTTCTTACTGCCGCTATGGTGGTAGGGGTAGGTATTGCTATAAGCGGCGTGTCACCCATGAAAGCACTGCTCTACTCTCAAGTATTAGGGGGGATGCTCGGTCCCGTACTCGTGACGCTCATTCTTTTTATGTGTAACGATAAAAAGATTATGGGAGGCATGGTGAACCGTTGGTTTGATAACCTTTTTGGATGGACCACGGTCGTCGTGCTTACTCTTGGGACAATAGGCATCTTCTGGCAATTTTTCGCTTCATGATAGAATACACTTCAATATGGACGAAGCACTACACAAGCGAGCGAAAGATATCTTAGATAAGCTGGGGCTTGATGATAAACGCAAGCGTTTACGGGAGCTTGAAGCCGAAAGCATGAAGCAAGATTTTTGGGCTGATTCGCAAGCGGCTGCCAAAAAGATGAAGTTGTTGTCCGTCATTCAAAAGGAATTAGAAGAAGGGGAGATGCTCGAGCTCCTTATCGGAAGTGGAGAGGAGGCAGAGCTTGCCCGTGAAGTAGACCGGATGGAGTATGCTGTGTATCTTTCGGGGCCGTATGACCGGGCTGATGCAATTCTTACCCTCCACGCCGGACAAGGGGGAACCGAGGCGATGGATTGGAATGCCATGCTTTCACGGATGTATCAACGGTATTTTGAACGTAAAAACTGGGATTTTGAAGTATTAGATGAGACCGTCGGGGAAGAAGCGGGGATCAAAAGTATTACGTTTCAAGTAACCGGAGCCTATGCATACGGGCATCTGAAGGCTGAAGCCGGCGTTCACAGGCTTGTCCGTCAGTCGCCGTTTAATGCTGATAATCTCCGGCAGACATCATTTGCCATGGCGGAAGTGTTGCCCGTGGTTGAAGATGCCGTCGGGCCAGTTATCAAAGAAGATGACCTCGTGTGGGATTTTTTTCGCTCCGGTGGCAAGGGTGGTCAAAACGTCAATAAAGTTTCTACTGCAGTTCGTCTGACCCACAAACCCACAGGGATTATCGTGACATGCCAGACGCAGCGCTATCAGGGACAAAATCGTGAGTACGCGCTCAAAGTACTTCGAGCGAAATTGTGGGCAGCCCAAGAGGACCAGCGGCGGAGTGAGGAGGTCAAGATTAAGGGGGTCTACAAGACGCCAGGATGGGGCAATCAGATCCGCTCGTACGTTCTCCATCCCTATCACATGGTCAAGGATTTACGGACACAATATGAAACGAGCCAAACAGAAAGCGTATTAGACGGAGATCTCGATGCGTTTATTACTTCCTACTTGAAAAGATTTTCCTAAACAGTAATACTATATGTATATGGCATTTGCTCCTAACGCCACCGTTGAGTCGCCTCGTTCATCTTTGTCTTCTATGCCGTCCGTCAGCCGGGTCGGAGAAAAACAAACCATGCGCAGGGTAGCAGTGGGTGTCTATGTAGCCCTTGTTTTCCTTGGCTTAGGCACCGGGTATCTTTTGTCCCGTAATACGAAGCTGGCGAGTAAAGAGGCGACGGAAGCTCCGAAAATGGTCAAAACGGATAAAATTGAAGGAATTGCCGATACCAAAAATTTTAAAGACTCTGCGGAAGGTACACTTGAGAAAGGCGGGATGAATGGTGAAGGGACGCACAAACTTGTCCGCGAAGGGGGCCCGTCCCAGACAGCATACCTCGTTTCTTCCGTGATAGATATGGATTCCTATGCAGGAAAAAAGGTGAAAGTATGGGGTGAGACGTTTGCCGCAAAAAAGGCCGCTTGGCTTATGGATGTTGGAAAAATTGAAATTCTGGAATGACCAGGTAGTGAAAACTCGATCGCTCGCATTAGCGAGCCAAATTGTTTCGTCGCTACCGGCCAGAGTATTGTATTTATTGATCAATTAACAAAATTGTTAAGCGAGCGAAAAACAGAAACAATTATCGAGTTTCTACTACCTGGAATGATTTCCTTTGACCGTGTCACCAAACTCTATGGGGAAACCCACGCCCTTTCTCAAGTCTCCGTGACCATTAAAGACGGAGAATTTGTCTTTCTCATCGGCCCGTCCGGCGCTGGCAAGACCACATTTCTCAAGCTCCTTACGCGTGAAATGGTGCCGACCGAGGGAGATATCATGCTTGATGATTGGAAAATTAACACGCTTCCCGATTCGAGCATTCATCTTTTGAGGCGTCGTGTTGGGGTCGTATTTCAGGATTTTAAACTATTGTCTGACCGCACGGTGTTTGAAAACGTTGCGTTGGCTTTGGAAATAATCGGTAAAAGAGAGCCGGAAATTACCAGAGACGTAGATAAGGTGCTTGAGCTTGTCGGGCTAGAAAACAAAAAATACCTTTTTCCACAACAGCTTTCCGCGGGCGAGATGCAACGGACAAGTATTGCCCGCACCATCGTGGGTGGGCCGAAAGTCCTTCTTGCTGATGAACCGACGGGTAATCTGGATCCGGAAACTTCATGGGAAATTTTGGATATCCTGCAGGAAATAAATGATATTGGCACGACTATCATCATGGCAACGCATAATGCGAGTATTGTAAATGATTTAAAGAAACGCACCATTACGCTCGAACACGGTGAGATTGTGAGCGATGAAGCCCGCGGACGATATCATATACACAAAAAGGAGCACAGGACTCATAAACTATGATTTCACTGACCACTGCATGGAGGCATATGCGTCGCTCGCCGTATCAGGCAATGGCGGCTATCCTGACCATGTTTTTGACGCTCCTGTTAGCCGGTTTGTTTTTTTTGGCGAGCACCGCTTCCTTCTTTGTTCTCAAGTATTTTGAGGGGAAGCCCCAGATTACGGTGTATTTTCAGGATAAGACGAGCGAGGAAAGTATCCATAATCTTGAAAATGAGCTTACGGCCACAGGAAAAACCGTAAGCATCAAATATATTACCAAGGATGAGGCGTTGGCTCTTTATCGGCAGCAAAATAAAAATGATCCGCTTCTTCTTGAGATGGTGACGGCAGATATCCTTCCGGCATCGCTTGAAGTATCGGCAACCGATCCTAATTTTCTGTCAGATCTTGAAGCGGTGATCAAAGAGTCAGAGGGTGTTGAGGAAGTTGTGTATCAGCGCGATGTGGTGGAGACGCTCATTTCCTGGACTAACGCCATCCGTTGGGTGGGGGGGTCGCTTGCGGGACTGTTGGCAGTGGACTCCATCCTCATCGTCATGACGATCATCGGTATGAAGATTGCCATCAAAAAGCAGGAAGTGGAAGTGCTCAATTTAGTGGGTGCTTCTCCTTGGTATATCCGTGCGCCCTTCCTTTTAGAGGGGGGATTGTATGGGCTCTTTGGTGCAGGAATCGCGAGTATTATTATCGGTGCGCTTGCCCTTTGGATGTATCCGTTTCTGCTCACATTTTTGGGTGTCATCCCGGCGATTGGCAGTGTATTGGCAGCGCCGACGTCGGCGGCTTTTTTGATCGCAGCATTTATATTTTTTGGCGGGCTTGCAACAACCGGATTTTTATTGGGCAGTATCGGTAGCTTAGTGGCGGTCGGCCGGTATTTGAAGTTCTAAAATGTACAATGAAACGATTATGCATAGGGTTGCTTCTTATTGTATTATTTTTTCCTCATTTATCCGCGCAGGCTGTAGATGGCGACGTAAATAAAACGATTGAGGAGCTGACTAAAAAGATTTTCCAACTTCAACAGGAAGAAAATACCTTATCGAAGCAAATAGGACTTTTGGATTCTCAGATTTCTTTAACGACCCTTCGTGTCAGTACCATCCGATCTGCTGTCACCAAGCTTACAGCAGAGATAGATGAACTAGCGGGAGAAATAGAGCGTTTAGAGGATTTACTGACCAGGCGCACCGAGCTCGTCCTTCGGCGCATCCCGGAGTCATACAAGAGGAAAGGCACGTCGCAATTCGGCATGCTTTTTTTGAGCAGTTCGTTTTCTGATTTTGTTGCCAGAGTAAAGTATATTTCTACTATCCAGGAGCATGATGCGGCACTTCTTTTTCAACTGAAGGCTACCCAAAACAATTTTGCGGAAAGAAAAAATCTCCGTGAAGGGAAAAAGCTTGAGCAGGAAAAACTTAAAAAGCAGCTTGAGCAGGAAAGTGCCTCGCTTGCCCGTCAAAAGAAAGAAAAATTGGTGCTTTTGGAGCAGACAAAAAATAGTGAAACAGTGTACCAAAAGCTTCTTTCCCAGGCGCTAGCAGAAAAGCAGGCGGTTGATCGTGCGCTTATCGATTCGATCAAAATAGGACCGGTCAAAAAAGGCGATCCAATCGCGGTGGTAGGTAATACCGGCTACCCTGGGTGTTCCACGGGCGCGCATCTTCATTTTGAAGTTCGAAAAGGTGGTACGTGGGTTGATCCGGGAGGATACTTGGCCTCTAAGCAGGTGAAAGACGATCAGAACGGCGGAGATGCTACGTTCGGTAGCGGCAGTTGGGCTTGGCCGCTTGAAGATACCATCAGGCTTACCCAATATTTCGGGAAGACTCCATACTCATGGCGCTACCAATACTCCGGCGGCATCCATACGGGGTATGATATGGTATCAACCGGCAGCAACATCATTCGGGCGCCGCGTGATGGAGATCTTTATTCATCCAGCCAGGCATGCGGCAGTGGGAGTATCATAAAAATTAAATATGTTGATCATGGCGATGGGGTATTGAGTTTTTATCTTCATGTGCAGTAGTATAGGATCGGTTTGTGATACGAACAACTCGCTCGCGCATGGCAACATTAGACGTCTTTGGTTTTATTAAAACGCTTCATACAGATAAAACAGAAGTAATTCTCGTACTCCGATTGTCCGCAGTCTTTCTTATTGCGTTTGTTTTGTATCTGATCGCCAGCTACTCCATCATCCGGTCTCTCTCGCTTCATGATCTCAAGCAGTATTTGAAAAACACTGCCTCAGCCGTTTCACAGGATTTTGAGTACAGTAAGGGTACCTGGAATACCAATAAGTATTTGTCTGACACGACTACTCCTTCAGAGACCCCGCTATATATCTTCTCGCTTGATGGATTCCTAATTGACCGCAGAAACGTCATTGTCGGTCTTTTGGATACTTCCAATTTTACGTATGCCTCTTCTTTTACTTTACCCAAAACAATCACCTCTCCCATTGGTGAAAAGTGGCGCGTATTTTCCTATCGCATTGAACGGGACGGCCAGGAAAAAGGCGTGATCCTCCTGGGGTACTTTGAGCCGGCTGGCCGATTGGAGAAGGATATTGATGCAGTGCTTCTGGCAAACGCCCAAATGGTAGACAGCAAGATTACGGTTACGAACGAAGTACTTGATGCGACACATATACTTGATACAGACGTTGATCATAATATCTCATTTGAGGTCATTGACCCATTCAATCGAAGTCATAAAAGCATTGGGGGTCCGCCTGCATATATCGATAAGAGTTATCTCCAAGAAGTTCTTACTCATAAAGATTTTACGGTTATATCCGATACCGGCACGCAAAAGAAGTACATGCTTCTTGTTCAACCTATTCTTGCCAGTGGCGAAATGATCGGCCTCGTTGCTGTAGGAAAAGGACTTAATGAGCTCAACCAGATACTTGGTAATCAGTTGTTGCTGTCATTGATAGCAGGGTTGCTTTCTGTTTTTGTCTTTGCTGTGTTTGCGATTTTTATTTATCGTCATGATATCGGGGCAATTATTGAAGAACGATTGGCAATGCTTACCTATCCTCAGTGTGTTGTCGTTGATCGAATTGCATTTCATCCACCAGAAAATAAAATCATTATCAACGGCATTCATGGTATCGATATTCCTCCGGATTCGTATCAACACGATATATGCAAATTACTCTTTATAAATCCCAAGAAACAATTCGATACGCTCGATCTGTCTGATGCCATGGGAGAACTCGACGAGCAGAAAAACGTAAAGCGACTTGTGTATGATGCGGTCGAGGCTGTAAATATCAAAGTAAAAAAGCTGATTGGTATGAAGCTCATCTCTCACACAGATAAAAAGTATTGTATAAACCCCACACTCGCTTCAAAACTCTCCTAAATTTCCCGACTCTCGTGTGAGTCGCAGTTGAGTCACCTATCACCAATCTACACTTGGGCTATGCCACAACAAGAAAGCACGGTCATACACGACATAGTTGAATATATCCTCATGACCAATACGCCACAGGCAGAGTGGTACGTGGGCATAGCAATAGACGCGCAAGCGCGGGTCTTTGAGGGGCATGGAGTAAATAAGGATGTTGATTATTGGATATACAGGGAATGCTTTACCGCAGATGCGGCGCGTAGGGTAGTGCGGTACTTTATTACGAACTATCAAACAGATGGATGGTCAGGTGGCGGGAGTGATGCGTCACGGTTTGTGTATGCGTATAAAAAAGAGCGACATACAAGAGAGGGGGATGTGAAATGAGACTCTTTTTTATTGGAGCTTTTATCAGTAGCTGTTTCTTCATTGTATTTCCGTCTCACGTGTTGGCCGCCAGATCGATAATGATTACATCTGACAAAGCTTCCCTATTTGGTGATGAAGAAATGACCATCACCGCATCAGTGTCGGGTTTTACTCCAGGGGAAACGATTTATATAAAAGGAGCTTTTTATCAGGAAGGTTCAACAAATTATTTTGGATACACGAAGAGCGGTGATTCTTGGATAAAAAATGGAGATACTTCAACAAATCAACGATCAACAATAGTTGATATTTGGGATGGTAACCTGTCGGTGAAGAGTGATTTTGCAGACAGTGGGTATAAAGGGGAAGGCGAATATAAGGTAAAAGTAGGGTTTTACTATACGACGTCAGGGGGAAATCCCTCGTCTGTTAATTGGACGAACAATACGGTAACTGTTTCGTTGAATGAACCGGATCCAACTCCCACTTTCACTCCCACACCCACTCTTATTCCCACTGCTACTCCGCAGCCAACAGTAGCCTCAACTTCTACGCCTACCCCAACCAAGACACCGACTCCTACATCGACACCCAAACCCACTACTCCCTCGCCGACGCCGCCGTCAAACGCGGCTGGCACGTTTGACGTGCCGCCCACGAAACAACCTTCTCCGATGCCTACAGAAATACCCGTTGAAACGCCGGAGATGACACCGATAGTGTTGGGGATAAGTGACACCATTGAAGACTCATCGCCTAGCGCGTACACGCAGAATAACTCGTGGAAGCCGCTTGTCATCTCTCTGTTACTTGTGGCTACCGGTCTTGCCATTCTTGCTGGTTTTTATACCTGGAAGATCGCCCGTGAGAAGGTTATGAAGGACGAAGAAGAGAAGCGATCTGGTATACTAATCGAATGAAGTTTATCCGGTATTGGTTTCCTGCAATCGTCTGGATGGCGGTTATTTTTTTCTTATCCAGCAGGTCAAGTGTCCAAGTTGCCCAGGAACCACTCATCAACTTTCTTTTTTTCAAAACGCTTCACGTTATTGAATACAGTATCTTATTTTTCTTATATGTCCGTGCGCTTCGGTCCTCATTTCGTTTCGGTACGAGCGTCACCGTATTCGTGATGGCGTTTGTATTGACGATTCTTTATGCGGGGACTGATGAAATTCATCAACTTTATGTCCCAACCAGAGAGGGAAAGTTCCGTGATGTTATAATTGACGCCATTGGAGCAGGAGGAGTATGGATATTTTTAGGTCACGTAGTACCACGAGCCCCCAAGAAACTGCGAATCTTGGCCAAGAACTTGGGAATGTATTAAGGAAAAAGGATAAAGGTAATCCCTCGGAAAGACTCGGGACAAGACGGAAAAAGGGGAGTGGATGGTCTGGAGCCACAACTGTATGTCTCTATGGAGATTTAGGGAGCGGGAAGACGACGTTTGTTCAGGGATTGGCAAAAACCTGTGGAATAACCTCTCGCCTGCCCTCCCCGACCTTTTTTATTGTACGACGTTATTCAATGCCTCATAGCGTCGGTTTTTTTTATCACATGGATCTTTATCGTGTAATGGGCGAAAAAGAACTCGTGGAGTTAGGCTTACCGGAAATTTTAGCTGATCCTGATTCAATTGTCCTTATTGAATGGGCAGAAAAACTCGGTAGTTTGCTCCCGAAACGCCGAATAGAGATCCGGTTCTCCATTTTATCGGACGATACGCATCGAATAGCGATTGTAAAATTGACCTAAATTAGAATTTAGAAATTATTGAGAAGCACTATGGAAACACAAAATAAAGAACTGATTAATAAAGCGATACATATACTAAGTAATGGGGGCATCGTTATTTTTCCGACGGATACGGCATTCGGTATAGGGTGCCGGATGGATGATATGAAAGCTGTTGACAGATTGTTTGCATTACGCAGACGCCCATTGACACAGGCGACACCCGTGCTCGTGTCTTCAGAGAAGCAAGCACTCTCCTACTATCTTGATCCTCCGCAAATTGTACGACATCTCATAAAAAAATACTGGCCGGGTGCACTTACTATTATCGCGCCATGCAAAAAAGAGCTGGTATACTCCCCTATCCGTGGCGATGGAATAAATATTGGTTTACGGATGCCTCATCACGAGGCCGCGTTGGCGCTTATCCGGGGTGTGGGCGTGCCAATTCTCGGGCCTTCAGCCAACTTTCACGGCAATCCGACTCCCTACCGGTTTGATGATCTTGATCCGGAGCTCGTCAGACTCGTGGATTACGTTGTACCAGGTGAATGCTCCGTGAAGGGTGCTTCTACGGTGGTTGATTGTAGCGTTCGTCCCTATCAGATAATACGTCAGGGCTCCATCGTTCTTCACGGGGTTGTCCTCATTATTGATTCTTCCGGATCAGAGGTGATTCGAGTTGCTGTAAAAACGAGCGATCGTGGGCAACACGCATTAGAAAAACCGTTATCAAAAGCGAAAGCACAAGAAGTTCTACCGATGGTTGAGGAGCTTTTTAAAGAGCAAGAGTTAACGTTTGACGATGTTACGGCAATTACCGTTTCTGTTGGCCCCGGATCCTATACAGGGCTTCGGGTGGGGATCGCCATAGCCAATATGCTTGGCGTCCTTCTTGGTGTCCCCATCAATGGCTTACCCGTTGGACAGACGGTTGCTCCTGTGTACGAAGGTGATCGCTACCCATTGTAAATCCTGGCGTTGGTAATTTACTGTGAGGTTGCTATGATAGTACTGTATGCCAGGTAGTGAAACTTCGCTTGATGCAGTAAATGCATCAAAGTAGAGCACTCGTTGGCTATATACAATATGTTTATCAACGAAGGGAGGATAATTTTGTTGTTCCGATGAGGAACTGCGAAGTTCTACTACCTGGTATGGGTGATTTTCTTCGTCATTTATTTACTCCGCATCAGACCAATAATCATCATGCGCGCGTTCTTCATATCGATGCGATGTTTGTATATTTCTTGGCGTTTGTATTATTTCGGTCCCTGCTTTCGCTTGGGTACGCGCAGTTTCCTGATGTGCTTGGGTATGCCACGGATATACGGGTTGAGCAGTTGCTCGCAGGCACTAATGCGAGACGCGCAGAAGCAGGGCTTACCCCATTGGCGCTTGATCAGCGGCTATCGCGTGCCGCCGCACTGAAAGCTCAAGATATGTTCACTGACGATTATTGGGCTCACAATAATCCCAATGGGAAGACTCCGTGGTCCTTTATTTCCATTGCAGGATATCATTATCGCGTGGCAGGAGAAAATCTTGCGAAGAATTTTTCAATGAGTAATGGAGTTGTGGATGCATGGATGGCTTCTCCCACGCATAAGGAGAACATCATGCGTGCGGATTACAAAGATATAGGTTTTGCTGTGGTGAACGGTCATATAGGCGGAGAAGAAACAACACTTGTTGTTCAGATGTTTGGCGCCGGTGACAGTCAGATCGCCTACCAGATTAAGCCTACAATTCTTACTCCGTCCGCCGCTACAACAACAGGGTCCGTATCACCGAAAGAAGAACAGTCACTTGCTGCTGTTGCCGCCCGAAAAAGTATATTTGGATTGACCGATGTGTTTGTGCGGCCTGTTGTTGATATATCGGGATTGTCCAAATATGTTACGACAGGATTTATGGGATTCATCCTTCTCGTTGTGGCGTTGGATGGTTGGTATGTATATAGAAGAAGGATTGTCAGGGTTTCCGGTCATAGTGTGGGTCATATGGCGTTTTTTGCCGTGATGCTTTTCCTTTTACAGATAGCGACGAGAGGCGCAATTCTTTAGGAGTATATGAACGTGCACATTTTTCATTTTATTGTTCTTATTTTGATCCTTACGAGTGGCGTTGGAATGTTTATTGCGACTCGGGGGAATACCGTCTTGCAACTCCTGATTGGTGTCGTGACGAGCATAGCGTATGTGGCGTGGGGCATGATTCATCACGCCATGCAGGGGGATCTCCATCGGAAAGTTGTGATAGAATACGTGATGATTGGCGGTATAGCCATTACGTTACTTTTTATTGTTTTAGGATATTAGAGGAGGTCCAATATGAAAGGTGTCATTTTAGCCGGAGGGCTTGCTACCAGACTTCGTCCCCTTACACTCGTTACAAATAAACACTTGTTGCCTATTTACAACAAGCCCATGATTTATTATCCGCTTGAGGCTATGCAGAAAGCGGGCATTAAGGAAGTGTTATTGACGACATCTGGTGATCATGCAGGGCACTTTGCTAATCTTTTGAAAGCGGGAGAAGATTTTGATCTCAAACTCTACTATGCTATCCAGCAGAATCCAAAAGGCGGCATTGCAGACGCCGTGGCACTGGCAGAGGAGTTTGCGGGCAATGAGCCCATTTTGGTTCTTTTGGGTGATAATATATTTAATTTTAATCTGCTTGCAGCTCGGAAGAAGTTTGAAGCAGCTGGCAAGGGTGCAATGGTATTTGGGGTGCACAAAGACACCCAGTCTAAGCAATATGGGGTTATTCAAGTAGATAAAGGCGGAAAAGTCTTATCTATCGAAGAGAAGCCGGAGCATCCCAAGTCTGACATAGCTCAAACAGGAATTTATATGTATGACGCCCACGTATTTGAGTATATTAAGCATTTGATGCCTTCCGGACGGGGAGAACTTGAGGTCACAGACCTTAACAATTATTATCTCAAAGCTCAAGAACTCCTCTGTGAGATTATTGACTGGTGGATAGACGCCGGAACATCCTACGACGAGCTTCTGTTTGCTAATCAACAAGTTGCGCGTCTGGTAAAAGAGGGGAAGTTATGATTGATGGAGTACAAATCAAGGAGCTTACACGGCATCCAGACGAACGTGGTTTTTTTGAAGAGCTCATCCGTGTCACCGACCCCATATTTGCAGAAGGATTTGGGCAGCTTTCACGTTCTTCCATGATTGCCGGGGTGGTGAAAGCCTGGCATGTCCATAAAACACAGATTGATTGGTGGTATGTCGTAAAAGGGACCATAAAGGCGGCTCTGTATGACGTGAGGAAAGAAAGTCGTACATACAAAGAACTGAATGAGTTTCTGCTGGGCGCGGAAAATCAGGATATCATTCTTAAAATCCCCGCAGGTGTCGCGCATGGGTTAAAAGTGATGAAAGGACCGGCAGAATTAGTTTACGTAACCAGTGGTACTTACCACAAAGATGAGGAAGGTCGTATTCCCTATGATGATCGCGAAATTGGTTACGACTGGGTGCAGGGGATGGAGATTACAAATAAGAATATAACATGAAACTATTGGTTACCGGGGGAGCCGGATTCATCGGGTCTAACTTTATCCTCTATTGGATGCATGAGCATTCGGCAGATAGTGTTGTAAATTTGGATAAGCTTACATACGCCGGAAATTTAGAAAATCTTGAAGACGTAGAGGGTAATCCAAAATATACATTCATTCATGGCGATATTTGTGATCCTGATGTGGTCAAAAAAGCGCTTGAGGGAGTTGATGTAGTAGTGCATTTTGCGGCCGAGAGCCATGTTGATAGATCAATACTTGAACCCGCGCCGTTTATCACGACGAATATTCTCGGAACCTATATTCTGCTTGAGGCGGCGACGAAAGCCAAGATCTCCCGGTTTCATCATATATCAACAGATGAAGTATTCGGATCGCTTAAACTTGGGACTTTGAGTAAGTTTGATGAACGAACACCATATAACCCCAGAAGTCCATATTCCGCCAGTAAGGCAAGTTCTGATCATCTTGTACGTGTATATTATGAAACGTATGGTCTTCCGGTTACAATTACCAACTGTTCAAATAATTTTGGTCCGTACCACTTTCCGGAAAAGCTTATTCCGCTTGCGATTACCAATATCCTGGAAGGAAAAAAAGTGCCGGTATATGGTGATGGACATCATATACGGGATTGGCTGTATGTAGAAGATCATTGCCGTGCAATCGACGCTGTCTTGACGCGAGGAAAAGTAGGTGAAACATATTGTGTTGGCGGACAGACTAGTGATATTGACAACCTGTCCGTCGTCAAAAAGATTCTTGGCCTTATGGGCGAAAGCGCCAGTTCGATTGAGTTTGTCAAAGACCGGCCGGGACATGACCGGCGGTATGCGATTAATTGGAGCAAGATTCAAAAGGAGTTAGGATGGCAGCCGAGTTGCGATTTTGATACATCGTTGAGTAAGACCATTGCATGGTACAAAGCGCACGAATCATGGTGGAAACGCGTCAAATCAAGGGAGTATCAAGAATATTATAAAAAGCAATATGCCAGGTAGTGAATGTTCGATTGTGTGTGTCGGGCGCACAGGCTTAGCAATGAGCACTTTTGTACACGAGGTAATATATATGACCAGAAGCACATTTTTCGAAGAGAAATATCGAACATCTACTACCTGGTATGGGGGACAGCCGTGAATATCATAGGTACAGGATTATCCGGACTTGTCGGTTCTCGAGTAGTCCAACTCCTGCAACCGGAGTTTCAGTTTGAAAATTTAAGTCTCGAAACCGGTGTCGATATTACCCAAAAGGATGTCGTAATGAGTAAATTTGCTGCGTCGAAAGCTACGTGGGTATTTCATTTCGCCGCTACGACAGATTTGGATGTTGCGGAAAAAGAGAGGCATCTTGGGGAGAAAAGCAACGCGTGGCGCGTGAATGTAGAGGGGACTCGTAACATTGTCGAAGCTGCTCGAGTCAACAATATGCATGTGCTTTTTCTCTCGACGGATTTCGTTTTTGATGGACGCATAGGCTTATATACTGAAGAAACGCAACCCAACCCACAGAGTTGGTATGCGGTGACAAAATGTGAGGGAGAGAAGCTTGTGACAGGGCTTCAGAATGCAGGGCTCATTCTGCGGATTGCTTTTCCTTATCGAGCCGTGCAGATAGGCCGACCGGATTTTGTACATCGTATTATTGAAAAGCTTCGGTTAGGCGAGTCGATTGTTGCTCCGGCAGATCAGCGTATTACGCCAACCCTTATCGATGATATCGCTCAGGTAATACGGTGTTTAGTGGGCAATAACGCTTCAGGCATTTATCACGCTGTGGGGGCTCAAGCTCTTTCGCCTTATGATGCGGCAGTTCTGATTGCACACACACATCATTTAGATGAATCAAAGATTGCATCCACGACGTGGGCCATGTATTATAAGAATCGTGCTCCTCGACCGCTTCAAGCGGTATTGAAAAATACTAAAATAGAATCCATGGGGGTATCCCTGATGCCCTTCTCGGAAGGAGTACGGTTGGTTTTATAAGCGACGCGGAAAAGTGCGTCATCTTTTTTTCTATGACCAGGTAGTAGAATTTCGCTTATGCGGAGACGCATGGTAGGCAGATGCTATCTGGAGGGAGATAGTTATGTTGGGATAAATAGTATAAGTTTGTGGCTTGACCACAAACAGCGAAATTTCACTACTTGGTATGACAATTACATTTATTGGCCATGGCTATGTGGGACTCGTAACCGCTGCGGTATTTGCGGATCTGGGCAATTCCGTCTGGGTCGTAGGTCGAACAAAGGAAAAAATTGAGAGTTTGAAAAAAGGGAAAGCACCGTTTTATGAACCGGGACTCGAGGAGTTAGTGAAAAGGAACGTTGTCGCTGGCCGGCTTCGATTTACATTGGATTACAACGATGCGGTTACCCCTTCAGAGATTATCTTCATCTGTGTCGGTACGCCGCCCAAGCCGTCTGGTGAGGCAGACTTGACGAGCGTTTTCGCTGCTGCAGAAAGCGTTGGAAAGTCGCTTGTGGGTTATAAGGTGGTCGTGACAAAAAGCACGGTGCCGCCCGGGACCAATAAAAAAGTCTCCGAAATTCTCGAACGCACAAAAACAGGGAGTGCATCATTTGCGATTGCTTCCGTTCCTGAATTTTTACGGGAAGGCACGGCGATAAACGATACACTTCATCCGGACCGCGTGGTCATAGGGACGACATCCAAGCGCGCGGAGGAACTTCTTCTTGAGCTTCATAAATCGATTGACGGTAAGACGGTGCTTTGTAATCCGGAGACCGCCGAGCTTATTAAATATGCCTCCAATTCTCTTCTGGCAACCAAAATTTCTTTTGCCAATGCCATCGCATTTCTCTCCGAGAAAGTCGGCGCTGATGCCGAGAAAGTGCTTGATGGAGTAGGACTTGATAAACGTCTCGGGAGAAGTTTTCTCTATACAGGAGTAGGATACGGCGGTAGTTGTTTTCCTAAGGATGTAAAAGCGCTTATTGCCATAGCCGCTCATTACGGGTACAATTTTTTAATCCTTAAAGCTGTCGAAGACGTGAATAAAGAAGCAGGAAGTCGATTTGTCAAAAAGATTACACAACATTTTCACGGGGATCTGAAAGGGAAAACGCTTGCAGTTTTAGGGCTTTCATTTAAACCGGATACCGATGATATGCGGGAGGCCCCATCGGTGAGTATCATTAGCAGTCTTATTGCGCAAGGAGCGGGTATTCGGGCATACGATCCTGTTTCGGTGGCAAATGCGAGGAAAGTGCTTCCAGTTGGAATTTATTATGCGAAGGACGCTTATGAGGCAGTCTTGGGAGCAGACGCGGTGATTGTCGTTACCGAATGGAACGAATTTCGACAGTTGGATTTGGTCAAATTAGCCAAAGGGCTCAAAGAGCGCGTGCTCTTTGATGGGCGCAACATTTATGATCCCTATCGTGTCAAACAATTAGGATTCGTGTATTATGGTGTAGGGCGAATGTAACCCTCCTGACTTTGCTTTGCATCTTTTCAGTACTATTCGTACACGATGCAAAGAGCGGTCTTAGGCGGGCAAAGGGAGGATATATGACAAAAAAAGCACTTATTACGGGAATAGCCGGATTTGCCGGCAGTCATTTAGCAGAGTTGTTGTTGCAACAACAAGGATACGAAGTCTACGGATTGTGCCGGCCAAGAAGTAAAACAGACCATATCGAGTTAATTAAATCCAAAATTCATCTTGAAGACGCCGATCTTTTAGATTCACATAGTCTTTATTCGACAATCGCCCGCATTAAGCCTGATTATATTTTCCATCTGGCAGCACAATCATTTGTGCCCACCTCATGGGTGTCGCCCTCTGTGACGCTTGAAGTCAATATCGTCGGTTCAGCCAATATATTTGAGGCTGTCCGTCAGGTGGGGATTAACCCTGTGATACAAATCGCTTGTTCGTCGGAGGAATATGGACTTGTGCTCCCCGATGAGATTCCGATTAAGGAAACCAATCCGCTTCGGCCTCTCTCGCCGTATGCGGTATCGAAAGTTGCCATGGATTATTTAGGGTATCAGTATCACCGGTCCTACGGATTAAAGATTATCAGGACGCGCGGATTCAATCATACCGGTCCCAGGCGGGGAGAGACATTTGTGACGAGTAATTTTGCTAAGCAAGTCGCGATGATTGAAAAAGGCAAACAAGAGCCGATCATTCAGGTGGGCAATTTGGATTCGCAGCGTGACTGGACGGATGTGCGTGATATGGTGCGTGGGTATTTAATGGCGGTAGAGAAATGTGATGCCGGTGAGGTGTATAACATCTGCACGGGTAAAGCCGTGAAGGTGGCGGATATGCTCAAGCTTTTACTTTCTTATTCTCAAGTGAAGGTGGAAATGAAAGAAGACCCTTCCCGCATGCGGCCATCCGATGTGCCGGTTCTTATCGGTGATAATACTAAATTTGTCCAGAAGACCGGTTGGAAGCCGGAAATATCCTTTGAGAAAACTATGGAGGATCTTCTCAACTACTGGCGTGAACGGGTATAATAACCCCATGAACACCGTCGTCATACTCCCGACGTATAACGAGCGGGAAAATATCAAAACCCTCTTGGATGGCATTTTTGACGCATGGCGCAACGTTTCCGGGCATAAGCTCACGATTCTTGTTGTTGATGATAAATCTCCGGATGGCACGTCAGAAGTGGTTCATCAGTATAGAAGAAGACATCCTAACGTGATCCTTCTGACAAAAGAAAAGGAAGGATTAGGCAGCGCACTTCTTTATGGGATCGCTTACGCACTTGATGTTTTGTATGCAGAGATTATCGTTCAGATGGATGCAGATTTATCCCATGATCCTACATCACTTCCGCTCTTTATGACTGCGTTGGATAAAGGTGGGGATTTTGCCGTTGGTAGCCGTTACATAGATGGTGGATCAATTCCTGAAAATTGGGGCATACACCGGAAATTGTTTAGTATTGTCGGTAATGGAATTGTACGGTTTGGTTTGGGATTTACCAACGTCCATGATTGGACGGGCGGGTATCGGGCATATACAGAAAAATTTGCTCGATATAGCCGTACGGAATTATCCAAATACCAGGGATATGTATTTCAAATCGCATATCTTCACAAATCGATACTGCGTGGCGCAAAAATTATAGAGGTTCCGATTCGCTTCACGGATAGAAAGTTTGGACATTCTAAGATAGCACCATCTCAATATATTCGTGACGTGCTGCAGTATGTCATTGAGCAACGCGTGAAGCAAATAGTCACGGGATCGTTTGGTAAATTTCTCGTAGTCGGTAGTCTCGGTTTTATCATTAATACATTTATATTAGAGGTTTTCGTTCACAATGGATTCCATCCTGCTATTGGGAGCGGTTTAGGAGCAGAACTTGCCATCATTTCTAATTTTATTCTGAATAATTCCTGGACATTCGGGACACGTAAAGTCCGTGGATTTGATGCGATCGCAAAATTTCTGCAATTTAACACAACCTCTCTGGGCGCCGTACTCATACAGTCAGGAACCGTCTGGATAGGATCCATGGTTTTTGGGGTTTCTGTTTATCGCTGGTTTTATATCTTAGGTGTAGGAATCGGTCTCCTTTGGAATTACACCATGTATTCAAAAGTGATATGGAAAAAATAAGTCAAAAGTTTCAGAATGTTCCTTGGTCTGAATGGCTGATAGTAGTTATTCTTTTCGTAGCTGCTTATCTACGTCTCCACAACATTTCCGGCTATATGACGTTTTTAGGAGATGAAGGGCGCGATGTATTAGTGGTGAAGCAGATGATTGTTGACCATAAATGGACCTTATTGGGGCCGACGGCCTCCGTGGGCGGATTTTTTTTGGGACCTATCTACTATTATTTCATGATGCCTTTTCTTTGGGCATGGAGACTTGATCCCACAGGTCCGGCAGTGATGGTTGCCTTATTCGGCGTGGCAACCGTATACCTCGTCTATCGATCGGGTCGGGATATGTTTCATCCGTGGGTAGGAATTACAGCGAGCGCGCTGTATGCGTTGTCGCCCGTCGTGATTGCATACTCAAGGTCATCGTGGAATCCCAACATCGTCCCGTTTTTTTCTCTTTTGACCATATATCTTTTATGGAAGAACACCAACGACGGGAGGCTGCGAAATGTCTTTTGGGTTGGAGTATCTATGGGTATTGGTCTTCAGCTGCATTATCTTTTTTTGTTCCTTTTTCCGGTTGCTGCCCTTTGGCTTATTGTTCAGGGTAAAGTGGGGATGAAGATTCGAAGTTTGGCGGTTTCTGTTATAGGGTTTGTGATAGGATATGCACCGTTTCTCCTGTTTGAGTTGCGCCATGGGTTTCCCAATACGCAGTCGATCATGCGATTTGTCCTTGCGGGAAAAGATACAGGACTGGACGGCGAGAAATACTCAAACATAGCCAAAGAAGTATTATATCGACTCGTCGGACGACTCGTATTGCGTTTTCCGCAGCCGGAAATCTGGTCGGATATTCCGGGTTGGCAGCAGGGAGTTTGGCATTGGGGAATAGTCGGAATCATCGCGACGGGCCTGATTCTGTTAGTCTGGGGAGCTCTCTGGAGGGGTCATAATTCAAGGTGGAGACAGTCGTCATTACTCCTGTTACTTTGGGGCATTGCAGTTACCGTATTATTTGGGTTTTATAAACGAGCGATTTATGATTACTATTTCGGAATTTGGTTCGCGTTGCCATTTTTGGTGACAGGGCTCATTTTGTATCGCCTGAAGCAAATTCGTTTTATCGGGACGGCAGTTTCGATGGGCATAACCGTTTTTTTACTATGGTGGAATTGGCAGGGTCAGCCGTTTCAGTATGCGCCGAACAATCAACTCGCACAAGCCAGGGCCATTGCCAAAGAAGCAATCGATAAAACGGAGGGAAGGCCGTTTAATTTCGCCCTGGTTACGCAGGGTAACTCCGATCATGTGTACCGTTATTTTTTTGAAATTTGGGGAAGTCCACCGGTTACCATAGAAGCTGAATTTAAAGATCCGCAGAGAAAAACCGTGACTGACCAGCTCATTGTTATTTGCGAGATTCCTGATTGTAAGCCGCTCGGTCACCCTCTTTGGGAAATTGCAGGCTTCGGGACTGCCACGATCTCCGGTAGCTGGCAGACGTCGTTCGTGACGATTCACAAACTGGTACACTTATAAACATGGCAAGTCCCTTTTTGTCTATAGTAATTCCTGCGTATAACGAGGAAACCAATATTCGTTTAGGAGCTCTTGATAAGGTGTCCCGCTTCATGGAAAGCCGCAAGTATAGCTGGGAAGTTATCCTTGTCGATGATGGCTCTACTGATGAAACATCTAAACTTTTGGATGAATATGCGCATGCAACTTCCGGGTTTCGTGTCATGCATAATCCGCACCAGGGTAAGGCGGCGACGGTTGTTACCGGTAGTTTAGAAGCCCGGGGAGATATTGTGCTTTTTACTGATTTGGATCAGGCTACTCCTATTGGCGAAGTGGAAAAATTATTTCCCTGGTTTGATAAAGGTTTTGATGTGGTAATTGGCTCGAGGAGTAAAAGGCGCGAGGGAGCCCCGCTTACGCGGATTGCCATGGCAAGGGGATTTATGTGGCTTCGGTCAATTGTTTTGGGACTTCATGGCATTACGGACACGCAATGTGGATTTAAAGCGTTTCGTCATGCTGTGGTACGGAAAATTTTTGGCCGGCTCAAACTCTATGGAAACAATCACGTCGTCCAGGGTTCTATGGTCACCGCCGGATTTGATATAGAAATGTTGTTTGTTGCAAAACAGCTCGGTTTTCATATAAAAGAGGTTTCAGTCGAGTGGCATTATGTGGAAACCCGGCGCGTCAGTCCGATCAAAGATTCATGGCAGGGGCTTATGGACATCCTAAAAATTCGTATGAATGCATGGAGAGGAATATATCAATGAAATTTTCAATTTTACTGTTCGGTTATGTCATAGCCTCAATTGTTCTGTTTTTTTATTCCTATACCCAGGTAGACTTAAGCCTCACGTTGTCTTCTGCAGGATTACTTCAGACAATTCAGGAGACCTTTCAACATATAGGGTATTATCAACGCCCTTTCTCGACCTCGTTATTTGTGGGAATTATCGGTTTTTGGTTCATCCTTTACGCATTAGCGCTTCGGGTGACAGACAAAGGTTTATTGCCGGCCAAAAATCTTTGGAAAATTATATGTATTGTAACTGTTTTATTGGTATTTTCCTACCCAGCATTCTCCTATGACCTGTTTAACTATGTATTTACGGCAAAAACTGTGCTTGTATATCACAAAAACCCATACGAGGTTATTCCATTGCAATTTGCCGGTATTGATCCGTTGATTTCCGTCATGCGTTGGACCCATCTGCCAAGCGCATATACGCCTATTTGGATTGTTTTCACTCTCCCGGCCTACCTATTGGGTTTTGGGAAATTTCTTTTGATCGTATGGAATCTCAAGATATTGGTTGCTTTCTTTTATATTTGCGCAGTAAAGGGAGTAGAAAGGATACTGGAGCGGGTAGAGCCTAAGCTTGCGGTTTTTGGAACCGCTGTCTTTGCGCTCAACCCTTTGGTCATTATTGAAAGCCTGGTAAGTGCACATAACGATATTGCCATGATGGCTTTTTCGGTGTGGGCTATTGTTTTATTTCTTGAAAAAAAGCGCGTTGCATCGTGGCTGATGTTGTGCTTGTCTGTGGCCGTGAAGCTCATGACGGTGACCCTTCTTCCCATTTTTTTTGTTGGACATCGCAAAACCATAAATTGGAGAGTGTGGTCTTTGGTCGTAATGGGTGTTGGATTTCTTTTCGTTCTAACGAAGCGCGAGCCGCTGCCGTGGTACTGGATATGGCTCATGCCTTTTGTTGCAGTGCTTCCTTCCAAGAAATGGCTCACCGTGTTTGCCGGTTGGTATTCGTTTGCGCTTCTGCTTCGTTATGCCCCCTACCTCTATTATGGCAACTGGAATGCGCCGGTTCCGATTCTCAAATGGTTAGTGACTCTCGTGCCCGTGGGCATTCCTTTGCTTTTGTTAGGCTTGGGTAAGGTGTATGTATGGAAGAAGTAGGATATAATGTTCACATATGGCTTCAAAACGGTCATTTTGGTGGTGGATCGGGGGAGGAGCGTTGGTCTTTGGAATTTTTTTCCTGACACGGGTTTATAACCTCACCAGCCTCCCTATATTTACTGATGAGGCCATCTACATCCGCTGGTCGCAGATTGGCAGCCGGGACGCTGCATGGCGCTTCATCTCTCTGGTTGACGGCAAACAACCACTCTATACATGGATCGCGATGGTGTTGATGCGCTTGATTGCGGACCCTATTTTTGCGGGGAGGCTTGTTTCTGTTTTTGCAGGATTTGGCGGCCTTATAGGAATGTTTTTTTTGGGCCGGGAAGTATTTAGAAATACCAGGATCGGCCTCTTTGCAAGTATCCTCTATCTTATCAGCCCGTTTGCGCTGGTGTATGACCGGATGGCTCTTTATGATTCACTCACGGCGATGCTATCAATTTGGAGTCTCTACTTTACCGTTCATCTTGTACGGCGGATTCGGCTGGACACCGCGCTTATCTTGGGGATGACGCTCGGACTTGGGATGCTCAATAAATCGTCAGGATTTTTGAGTCTTTATATGATACCGGCGTCTCTCATCCTTTTTGATATGCGCCAAGCGGATCGCTTCAAGCGTTTAGGCAGATGGATGATCTACGTGGGCGTGGCGGCTGTTATTTCGCAGGCGATGTATAGCGTTTTACGGCTTTCGCCGCTATTTCATATAGTGGCACAAAAAGATGCGGTATTTATTTATCCAATTGGAGAATGGATCAAGCACCCGATGGAGTTTTTTGTAGGCAACATCCGCGGCATGTTTGATTGGCTTATTCATTACCTCACATGGCCGGTTTGGATTGCTGTATTATTGCCGGCATTCACGTTTTGGAAACATACGAGGGAAAAGCTATTGCTCTATGTTTGGTGGTTAGCACCCTTTGTGGCGCTCGCGCTCTTTGGGAGGATACTTTACCCACGATTTATTCTTTTCATGACGATGCCACTTTTGGTTCTCGCTTGTCTTACCATAGATTCCCTTGTCTTGCGATGGAAGAAAACTATGTTTGGATTGATACTTTTGGGTGTACTTATATTGCCAAGCATCTGGACGGATTACCTTCTGTTGACTTCTCCGACCCATGCATTGATTCCTCAAGCAGATCGAGGTCAGTACATCAATGATTGGCCGGCGGGATGGGGGGTGAGCGAAGTCCGTGACTTTATTCTTCAAGAGTCCGCGAAGGGAAAGGTGGTTGTGTATACAGAAGGAACATTCGGTCTGCTCCCATATGGACTTGAAATTTGGCTTGTGGATAAACCAAATATTGAGATTCATGGGGTATGGCCGCTCACTGAAACTCCACCCCCGGAGGTTGTTGAGTCGGCTAAACGTTACCCCACCTATTTAGTCGCCAATGACCCTAAAGATGTTCCGCTGGGTTGGCCACTCACGCTCGTGGCTTCCTATCCGAAGGGTTTGAGAAAAGACCGTACGCTCCGGCTGTATAAAATAGAAACATTTACCGCAACGAATTCTTCTACATCTAAGCCATTAAAATATCCATGAAACGAACGAGCAGGATTTCATTGTTATTTATTTTCATCATTGTGGCGGCACTAGCCGGTATTCTTTGGCCCTTGATGAGACGGGGATTTTATATATCTGACGATGGTGAATGGATGGTTATTCGTTTGTCTGCATTTTATCAAAGCCTCGCGGACGGACAATTCCCGGTTCGATTTTTAGGAAGACTCAACAATAGTTATGGGTATCCGGTGGCAAATTTTCTATATCCGGGATTTCTTTATATCGGATCAATCCTTCATTTCTTCGGTCTATCTTTTGTGACGAGCGTTAAGGTTATTCTCGTAGCTTCTGTAATCGGAGGCTCTGCCTGGATATATGCTTCTCTGCGACGAATATATTCAGTATTTGCTTCAACCCTTGGGACGCTTGCGTTCATTGGTTCCCCATATCTTCTCTATGACCTTTATACGCGAGGATCTGTCGGGGAAGTTTTAGCGTTTTTACCCGCATCGATGGGTATATACAGCATTGTCGCTCACAAGCCATTGCTATTTGCTATCGCAGTAGGAGGATTGATAGTGAGCCACAACACGTTGGCACTTTTGTTTTTGGGAGTATTTGTGGTTTTTATCATTACTCTGGGACGATGGGGTTTTTTGCGGCAGCTATTATTGGGCATGGGTTTGGCTGCGTTTTTTTGGGTACCCGCCATCGCGGAGAAGCAATACGTACGTTTTGATACCGTTATGGTTTCCAATCCCATGGAATATATGCTTGGGTTCAGGACCATGTGGTTGGCGGGGCTGGCGGGGGTATTGGCCGGTATTTTTTTTCTGTTCGGTAAAGTCAAAAAACATGAGAAGATTACGTCGGTTGCCTTTGTGCTTAATACTATCAGTTTATTTTTTGCCCTTCCGATGTCAGCGCTTTTTTGGTCGATTCATCCCGTGGCTTCTCTTGTACAGTTTCCTTATCGAATGCTTGCCGTAGCGGCTCTCATGACCCCGTGGATAGTGGCGTCAGTCGGAGAAAAATTTATCAGACAAAAAGTTATTATCATCGGCGTATTGCTAGTTATTTTAGTACTTCCCGCCTGGTACCAACTCCAAAAAATTTCTTTCGTTATGCGGGAGGAGGGATATTATACGACCAATGAAGGGACGAGCACGGTTGCGGATGAATATATGCCCAAATGGGTGAGTGTGATACCTGGCAATAGAGCTCCCGAACGGATCATTTTTCACAGTGGCAGAGGGACTGTGGTCTATAAATATCTTAATACGCAGAAGGTCGTAGCTCATGTTGATGTATTGGAAGATAGTCTTTTGCGTCTCCAAAACATCTATTATCCCGGGTGGGGAATCACGATAGATGGTAAACTTGTGCCCGTTACGTATGAAAATCCCAACGGATTTATGGAAGTATCAATTTCCGCCGGTAAACACACGGTGGAAGCCGAGTTCCGGGAGACCGTAATGAGATTTTTGGCAGATATGGTATCGGTGATAAGTAGTATCGTGTTGTTCATCATGTTATTGAAAGGCATGAAATATCAAATCAAATGAAAAAACATTTTTTGCCATTATTTCTGATCATTATAGTCACATACTGGACAGTCAAACCGCTGTTGCGTCCCGGCTATTTTTCGATGCACGATGATACGCAGGTAGCGCGCGTCATCGTTATGGGGAGAGCCCTTCGTAACGGCCAATTTCCGGTTCGATGGGTGTCTGGTCTGGGTTACGGTTATGGATATCCTCTCTATAATTTTTACGGTCCACTGCCGTACTATGTTGGCGGCGGATTGTATGCTGCCGGGGTCAGCGCTGTCGTGGCGACGAAAATTATGATGGGGGTCGGCATGGTTTTATCAGCCATTTTTATGTATGCGCTCATGCAATTTCTGTTTGGCAGGCTCACAGGGATTCTTGCGGCGGTTCTTTTTGCCTATGCCCCTTACCACGCTGTCCAATTGTACGTCCGGGGAGCAGTTGGAGAGCTTTGGGCATATGCATTTCTCCCCGTATTGTTTTTAGGTTTATTCTTTCTTTCTGACTCCAAAAAGCGCCAAGCTGGAATATGGGTCGGAGGTTTGGGACTTGCCGGTGTCATCCTGTCTCACACGATTTCCGGCTACGTGGCCGTGGCATTTTATGTGATAGGTCTTGCAATATATACTCTTATTCTCCTATTGAGAAAGAAATTTCATCCATCATTCGTCCCTTCGTCCTCGTTCAAGGCGGGCATTCATCATGTATCGTTGCTCGCTGTTGCTCTTGGCGTTTCCGCATTTTTTTGGCTTCCTGCGATCGTTGAAATGGGGTATACCAACGTCGCGGGTCAGATCGGAGCGACTGCTAATTTTCGTGACCACTTTGTTTGTGTCCCCCAACTTTGGAATTCGTTGTGGGGTTACGGTGGATCGGTTTCGGGCTGCATAGACGGAATGTCATTTAAAGCGGGGAAGCTCCATATTATGTTGGGAGTATTAGGATTGGGTTTGGGCATTTTACGTTTGAAGCGAGGATTTTGGAGCAGTCCTCTTGGTTTGGTGAGTATCGTGGGATTAGGAGGTGCGGTCATGGTAACATCGTACTCACGGGGAGTATGGGAACTCATGCCACGATTGGCTTTCGTCCAATACCCATGGCGGTTTCTATCTGGCATTGCTTTGATGACTGCGATTGTTGGTGGGTCAGTGCTTTTTTGGATTTCCCGTCGTTGGGTACGTGCAGGAGCTTTCGTCCTCATTTCGCTTGCAGTTATCCTTCTGAATGCGAAATTATTTGTGCCGCAAGAGGTGTACGAAAAGCCGGCGAGTTTTTTTGAAAACGAAGAAGAGTTGTCATGGCGCGTATCCGGCGTGTCCGACGAATACCTTCCGCCATCATTTTCTAAACCCACAAGCGTAGCCGGGATTGTGCATGAGACTCTTGTTTCCGATAATAACAGAGGTCTTATTGTGGAAGTGGAAATAGATACTGAAACCTATGTGAAGCTGCATGTTCAAGTACCGACATCCATTGAAGTTATACTGAATCGGGCGTATTTTCCGGGTTGGCAGTACTGGGTAAATGGTAAGCGGCAAATAGCACGAATCGATAAGGGTCTGCCAAGCGTCATTATTCCTGTGGGGAGAAGTGTGGTTGAGCTTCGATTTGAAAGCACTCTCGTACGGGTGATAGGTACTATATCAAGCATTGGTGTCATTCTTTGGTTTCTCATAACCTATGGTAAAAAATCCATCGCTTAACATCTGCCTTCCGGTTTATAACGAAGAGAAAGAGCTAGAAGAGAGCGTCATGACGCTTAATGGGTTTCTTTCTCGTGAGCTAGATGATTTTAATTGGAAGATAACGATTATTGACAATGCGTCCAAAGATGAGACGTACGCTATCGCAAAATCTTTAGGATCCAGGTTTGACCGTGTTCGCGCAATACACGTAGATCAAAAAGGCAGAGGAAGGGCAGTCAAATATGCATGGACGAAGTATCCCGCGGATGTGAATGCCTATATGGATATAGATCTTTCGACGGATCTCAAGCACTTTTCTTCCCTCGTCCGGTCACTTGTACGGGGATACGATATTTCCATCGGCTCTCGAAACGCCCACGGAGCTCGGGTCTATGGGAGGAGCATGCTTCGCACGATCACGTCCAAAGGATACATTTTTCTTATTAAACTCTTTTTTATGATACATTTTTCTGATGCGCAGTGTGGATTTAAGGCTGTAACACGCAGAGTCGTAGAGGAGCTTATTCCAAAGATTAGAGATAATGAATGGTTCTTTGATTCGGAACTTCTCATCGTTGGAGAAAAATCAGGATACAGGATTTATGAGGAGCCGGTAACGTGGATAGACAATCCTGGCTCAACGGTACGGGTTATGAAAACTGCTCAAGGGGACTTGAATGGGCTATGGAGACTCTTTGTTACCCGTCCATGGGATAGGAGGAGTCATGGTGGATGAAACTATGCCGGTCGATTCAATACGGGGTCGTGCGCTCGCTGGTGTCGTGGCGCTGACCTCACGGACCTTTGTGTTGCAGCTTATCGCTTTTAGTGCGACATTTCTTCTCACCATTTTTTTAAGTCCGGCAGTATTTGGCATTTTTTACGTCGTATCAGCGATGGTTGCATTTTTAGGGTATTTTTCCGATATCGGGCTCGCGGCTGCCCTTATTCAAAAAAAACATGCTCTCACAAGAGAAGATCTCGTGACGACATTCACCATACAACAAATTCTTGTAGGGACAGCGGTTATCGTGGCCCTCGTATTGTCTCCTTTTATCGGTCGTTGGTATGGTCTGGACGAACCGGGGATGTGGCTTTATCGTATATTGGCGCTCGCATTTTTTCTTTCATCACTTAAGACAATTCCCTCGATACTTCTTGAACGCGAGCTTGCGTTTGGTAAATTGGTTATCCCTCAAATATTGGAAACCGTGGGATTTTATCTTACTGCGGTACTTCTTGCCTGGTGGGGTTTTGGCGTGACCAGTTTTACATGGGCTGTCGGAGTGCGCGCAGTGGTTGGCCTTATTGCTATGTACATAGTGGCCCCTTGGATCCCAGGAATCGGGATATCAAAGGATGTGGCTTTGCGGCTTCTCCGGTTCGGTATTCCGTTTCAGATGAATTCATTTCTTGCGCTTATTAAAGACGATCTGCTCACGGTCTATTTAGGAAAGGTACTTCCTCTCGCCCAAGTGGGATATATCGGTTGGGCGAAAAAATGGGCAGAGGTGCCGCTTCGGCTCATCATGGATAGTATTGTACGGGTCACTTTTCCTGCGTTTTCGCGCCTACAGCATGACACGAAACGTCTGCGCGCGGGAATAGAACATACGCTTTTTGGATTGAGTGTTACGATCTTGCCGATAAGTGTTGCTATGATCGTGGGTATCCGGCCATTTATGGCGGTCATCCCTCGATATGGTAAATGGGAGCCGGCGCTTTTTTCCTTTTATCTGTTTGCGGTGGCTTCAGCCGTTGCGAGTTTATCAACTCCATTGACCAATGCACTTAACGCGCTTGGGCATATACGGACGACCCTCAAGCTCATGGTTCTTTGGACGACTCTCACATGGGCATTTACCCTTATCTTACTACCGGTTTTCGGATTTAACGCTGTAGCCATTGCGCTCCTTGCAATTACCTCCACAGTTGCTTTAGTGGTAGTGCTGCTCAAACGAGTCGTGTTTTTTTCCTTTTTAAGGAGCGTACAAACATCTATATTTGGGGCAATCGTACAATGTATCGTGGCCCAAGGAATTATTTTGTGGTTGGGAAGTACAATCTTCTGGACGATAGTTGCCCAATGCGTGGGTGTTATACTGTTTGGAGTAGTGATTTTGAGATTTGAACGCGAAAAAGTTGGGCTACTTACCGCTCAAGTGAGGCAATTATGGAAACGATAAGCGTTGTTCTTTCCGTGCAAAATGAGGAAGCTAAAATTGAGCGGACGCTCGCGTCCATCCAATGGGCTGATGAAATCATCGTTGTGGACAACGAATCGACCGATAAGACGGTACGCCTGGCAAAACAGTATGGAGCTAACGTGTTTCACCATAAGAATAGCCCGATGCTGAACGTGAGTAAAAATTTTGGATTTACCAAAGTAAAAAGTGATTGGATATTATCTTTGGATGGAGATGAAGTAATTCCGCCGGAGCTAGCCCACGAAATACAACAAATTACTCACGCAGATATTGTTGGATATTGGATTCCAAGAAAGAATATACTTTTCGGGAAGTGGATACAGCACGGGTTATGGTGGCCCGATAAACAACTTCGGCTATTTAAGCGTGGGTTGGGCGGGTTCCCGTGTAAACATGTGCATGAGTACCTCTCCGTTGATGGTCTCACGAGCGAACTGACTTCGTCGATGGTGCATTATAACTACGAAACCGTTTCACAGTTTATCCGCAAGATGGATGAGATTTATACGGTCAGCGAAGTAGAAAATCATCTTGCGTCAGGGTATCGTGTCATTTGGTATGACGCAATCCGGTTTCCCATGAGTGATTTTGTTAAAACGTTTCTTGCGCAGAGAGGCTTTAAAGACGGCTTACATGGTCTCGTACTTTCCTTGCTTCAGGCGTTTTATTCTTTTATCGTATTTGTTAAATTATGGGAACGGGAGAAATTTATTGCGATTGATCTCCCCATTGAGGTCATGGATAAAGAAATGGTCCGGGCTGGGGGAGAGGTCAGATATTGGATGCTTAGCGTAAAAATTTCCCAAACCGTGAGTTCGATGAAAAAATTGTGGTACCGGATCTTACGAAAATATGCCACGTACCGTTAAAATTGGGCTTGTCGCTTCGTTTTTGTTACTTCTTACAGTAAATATTGTCATGCTTGATCTTGCTGTTATTTTTAACCGTCAAGTGGTTCGACCTGTTGAAATGAACGCCGCGTCCGTGCGTATCGCTCCGCCTGTATCTCCAACAGAAGCATGTTCAGCATCCTGCGCAGAGAAAATTGACGCGTTAAACCGGCGGATAGATTCAATAAGCGCGGTTGCAACCCAACAGAGCACCTCATTATTACCAACGAAAAATACCGTGAAAGAATATTATATTACCTTAGGATCCGGATCTACAAAAAGTAGTGTCTGGGAGGATGTAGCAGGTGTTGAAGCCGTTATAGATACAACCAATTATCCGTCGATTAAATCGATATTATTTGAAGTATTTCTTAACATACCAACGGCGAACGGAATGGTAAAAGCCAAGCTTTATAATGTGACTGATAAGCATGATGTTTGGTTTAGCGAGGTGAGCTCGGAGGGACCGATTCTTACTAAAAAAGAGGCAACGATTACCCTCGAGCCGGGCGCAAAACTATACCGCGTGATGGGATTGTCGACGCTAAAATATGATGCAAATATTCAAAACGCAAGAATTCGGATTGTTACAAACTGATATGACGAATATATCCATCATACTCGTTAATTGGAACGGAAAAAAGGATACGCTTGCGTGTCTCGCTTCGTTAAAAAAGTTAAAAGTAAAAAGTTCCCGCGAAGCGGGATCCAGCTCCGCAGGACAAAAGTTGAATGTCAAAAGTATCGTGGTTGACAATGGTTCGACCGATGATTCTGTGATAGTAATAAAGAAGAATTTTCCTGACGTGGACGTTATAGAGACCGGTCGGAATCTTGGGTTTTCGGGAGGTAATAACGCCGGAATTAGGAAAGCGTTGGAACAGGGAGCTGATTTCGTGTGGCTTTTGAATAATGACACCGTGGTGGATCCAAATGCTTTGGCAGCACTCGTTGACGCATTTCAAGATAGTCGTGTAGGTATTGCGGGATCAAAGATTTATTTTGCGCCGGGCCGGGAATATCACAAAGATCGTTATGGAGTGAAGGATCGCGGTCGCGTGCTTTGGTATGCCGGAGGCATTATTGATTGGAAGAATATGTATGCCTCCCATCGCGGTGTGGATGAGGTGGATACGGGACAATATGAAATTTTGGAACAAACTTCGTTCGTCACCGGTTGTTCGATGATGATCAAAAGCCAGGTATTTGAGGATGTTGGATTATTTGATGGGAAATTTTTTGCATATCTGGAAGATGTAGATTTTTGTCTACGGGCAAAACAAGGGGGATATAAACTCCTGTATGTTCCGCAATCAATACTATGGCACAATAATGCCGGTTCAAGTGGCGTGGGCAGTGAACTTCACCAGTATTATATGACGCGGAATCGACTTCTCGTAGGTTTGCGTTATGCGAGCGCACGGACAAAACTTGCGCTTATTAGGGAGGCACTGCGGTTCGTCTTTGTAGGACCATCAATATATCGAAAGGCGGTAATAGACGCTTTAGTAGGAAAATGGGGAAAAGCATGAATATATCAGCTATCATTATCGCCAAAAATGAAGAAGCACGGATTTTGAAGTGTTTATCGTCTCTCAAGTGGGCAGATGAGATGATCGTCGTAGATAATGGATCAATGGATAAAACAACTGAACTTGCTCTTCGATCAGGAGCGGTGATTGTCAAAGCCCAGGGTGTTGTCGATTTTGCCAAACTTAGAAATATAGCGAAAGATAAAGCCCTTAGCGGCTGGCTCTTATATGTTGACGCCGATGAGGTGGTGACGGAAGAGCTTGCTAAAGAAATTAGAAAAGTTATCCGCGATCAGCTTTCATCTTTCAGCGGATACAAAATTAGGAGGAAAAATTATTATTTGGGTCATGAGTGGCCGGCGGATGAATATATTCTGCGACTCATGCGCAAAGACGCGCTTACCGAGTGGTATGGAGAACTCCACGAAACAGCACGCATAACGGGCGAAATAGGGAGATTACATGCTCCCTTGCTGCACGATACGCATCGGTCGTTGGGAGAAATGGTCACAAAAACAAATGAATGGTCCCAAGCGGAAGCCAGATTACGGTTTGATGCGGAGCATCCTCCAGTCGTTTGGTGGCGGTTCATACGGGTTATGTCCACTGCATTTTTTGATTCGTTTATTGGGCAAGGAGGTTGGCGGGCGGGAACGCTCGGATGGATCGAAAGCATTTATCAGGCATTTAGTATATTTATCACATATGCCAAGCTGTGGGAGATGCAACAAAGTAACAAATTAACAAAGTAACAAAGTAACTAAATTACAAAGTAACCATGTTAATAAAAAAATACTGGCCAATATTTGCGATCATCATTGTTTGGTTTATTTTCTCCTCGCCCTATTTTTTTAAGGGGTTGGTCCCTTTCCCGAGTAAATATCTGGTTACTTTTTTTTCACCGTGGAGTGCACAATACGGAATGGCTCTTAAAAATAATGCGATGCCGGACGTCGTCACACAGATTTACCCTTGGAAGAAAATAACTATAGATAGTTGGCGACAGGGTCAGGTGCCACTTTGGAATCCCTATAGCTTCTCCGGCTCGCCGCATGCGGCTAATTATCAGACTGCCGTGTTTTCTCCCGTCAATCTCCTTTATTTCGTTTTTCCGTTTCTTGATGCGTGGAGTTTGAGTATTCTTCTCCAACCGCTATTGGCCGGTATTTTTATGTATATATTGCTTCGCGGTTTAGACCGGTCACAGGCAGCAGGCTTCATCGGATCAATCGCATTCATGTTTTGTGGATTTTTAACCGTCTGGATGGCCTATGGGACGCTCTCGTGGGCAGTGCTTTGGTTGCCGCTTCTATTGGCTGTAGTGCTCATGCATGTCAATAAACGGTCATGGTACAACCCTGTGATCGTTTCGTCAGGTCTGGCATGGTCATTTCTATCTGGGCATTTTCAGATGAGTGTCTATGTGTTGATTACAGTAACTGCATTTGTCATCTATCAGGGTTTCTCGAGGAAGAATATAAAAGCAGTCATTGAGTTGGGGTTGGCTGTATTGTTTGGTTTGATGATAAGCGCGCCGCAAATTCTACTCTCTTTTGATGCGTACAGCAGGTCCGTGCGCAGTGAATTATTTACTCAAGGGGGCGGTATCGCATGGCGGTATCTCATCACACTATTTTCGCCTGATTTCTATGGAAATCCCGTGACCCGTAATGATTGGTTTGGATATTACGCCGAATGGGCATCCTATATTGGCGTCATACCATTATTACTGGCCGTATATGCGATCGTTCGTCGGACAAGGAGGATAGGATTTTTCTTGGGGGTTGCCATCATTTCATTTCTCATTGCGACTCCCTCACCCGTCAACGTATTCGTGGTTTGGCTTAAATTGCCTGCAATTTCTACAAGTTACGCAGTCCGGATCATCGTTCTGGTGAGTTTTTCCCTTTGTGTGATCGCAGCATACGGTTTGGATGGGTTACGGGAGGATTGGGAGAAGAAAAGAACGTCTCCGATATTACTGACTGCGATGATCATATCCCTGTTTCTTATAGCCACATGGTCTGTCGTTTTGTTCTTTCATCCGTTTGAGATAGAGAAACTCGCCATTGCGCGAAGGAATCTTTTGTTTCCCACAGGTTTGGCTCTGGGATTTTGTGTGTTTGCCGTCATGGGTTGTATGAGAAAGTGGAAGATCATTCGATCATTGGTTATTGGATTATTTATGCTGCTGGCGACTTTAGATATGGTCCGGTACGCGGCCAAATGGATGCCGTTTGACCCGCGGGAATATGTATATCCGGAAGTCGCGGTGCTGTCATTTCTTAAGAATACAGTTGACCACGAGAGAATATTAGGCAACCTTGGAGGGGAAGTCACGAACGGGTTCGGACTTTTGGGAATTGAGGGATACGACGCGGTATATCAAAAACGATATGGAGAATTTATCCGCTCGTTAAGCGAGGGTAAAATTATTGTTCCGGAACGTTCTGTGGTGCAATTTGCAAAACTCGCGAAATTTTCTGAACAAGCATTGCAATTGTTGGGAGTGCGCTATATCGTCCACCGGTTAAGTGACGGCCGATTCTCATGGGCGTACCCGTACTGGGAATATCCGTATTATAAAAGTATATACAGAAATGAACATTATGAGGTATTTGAAAATCAGAAATCCCTGCCGCGTGCTTTTTTTGCTTCATCCTATCTTGTTCGTTCTACTGATCAACAGATCATCGACACACTTTTTTCAGAAGGATTTGATGCTGGGCAAACTCTTGTATTAGAAACTGATCCAAAAGTGTTTGTGCAATCAGGAGCAGGTGGAGTTGATATCATTACGTACACCCCAAACGACGTGGTCATGCGTACATCTTCAGGGACTCCCAAGCTATTATTTCTTTCCGATGCATTCGATCCGGGGTGGAAAGCGACCATAGATGGTCAGAATGTACAGATTTATCGTGCTGATTATGATTTCCGCTCCGTTTTTGTGCCTTCGGGCGAACACACCATCCGGATGGTATACTGGCCGGGAAGTTTCGTGGTAGGGTTGTGGTTTGCGGGGTTTGGAGTTTTATTGCTGGCATTGTTGGCAAAGGTCATACGTATTATAAAGCCATGAAAATCGGAATTTATAATCCCTACATGGACACCCAAGGAGGAGGCGAGCGGTATACGCTTACTCTTGCATCCCATTGGTCCAAGGCACATACTGTTTCTGTTTTTTGGGATAATAAAAATATCCTTAATGAAGCTCAAGGACGGCTCGATATAGATCTATCGAGGATAAAAGTTACTCGAAATATATTTAGAGCATCTAATGTATTCAAAAAATTACTATTATCCCGACAATACGATCTAATCTTTGTTTTAAGCGATGGGAGCATTCCGTCTTCGCTTGCCACATTAAATATTCTTCACTACCAGGTCCCGTTTCCGAAGGTTTCCTATTCACCAATAAAACTTTGGCGGTATCAAGCCGTGGTGTGTAATTCTGATTTTACGAAGCGCGCGCTTGATGCCCGGGTGAGTCAGCGTGCCATCGTTATCTATCCACCGGTTTGTCCTGTCGAGGCTGACGGCCGGAAGAAGGAAAACCTCATTCTTTCGATAGGACGATTTTCAGAATTTCATACTACCAAGAAGCAGCACGTGCTTATCGAAGCGTTTGCAAAAGGATTTAAAAATACAAAATGGAATGGTTGGAGACTTGTACTCGCCGGAGGTTTTCTGCCGGGAGATCAGGATTACGTTGATGCGTTGAAAAAAAAGACGAAGGGATTACCCATATGTATTGAGCCAAATATTTCTCATGATCAGCTTACGGACTACTACTGCCGGGCGTCGGTGTATTGGCACGCGGCCGGATATGGGGAGACGGATCCGCGGTGGATGGAGCATTTCGGAATAACCACGGTTGAGGCTATGTCCGCGGGGGCAGTGCCTGTCGTATTTGCGGGTGGGGGTCAACCGGAAGTGGTCGACGATGGTAAAAATGGATTTCTTTGGAGAACCGTTGATGAGCTTCTCGGGAAAACCAATGACGTTATCATGAATAAAGATGGTGCAATGGATTTGCGGAAGAATGCCATTGAAAAAAGCAAACAGTTCTCCGTGAACAGATTTTGTGATGCATTTGATGCGTTACTCACAAAGATAGCTCTATGATTCATAAATCGTTGCGTGTTTTCTCTCATGATATTTGGGCGGTCGTGACTTTTTTAGTCGTTGTGGCTGCGTTTTTTTCTCCGACAATTTTCCGGGGGAAACTACCAGTACCCTCTGATGCGCTCGTGGGGCTTTATCATCCTTGGAGAGATTTTTATAATAGACAATATCCCCGGGGTATCCCATTTAAAAATTTTCTTGTCACTGACCCCGTACGTCAACAGATTCCCTGGAGAAAAATTGTTACGGACCAATGGAAGCAAGGTAAAATTCCTCTATGGAATCCGTATAATTTTTCAGGATTCCCCATTCTCGCCAATATACAGGCTGCCTCATTGTATCCCTTCAATATTCTGTTTCTGATATTTCCGTTTATTGATGCGTGGACTATGCTCATTATCTCCCAAACGCTCCTTGCAGGAATTTTTATGTACTTGTATCTTCGGTCATTGAGATTGGGGCCGATTGCGGGGCTTCTGGGAGCAATTGCGTGGAGTTTTTCGGGATTTAATATGGCATGGCTTACGTGGGGGACGATAGGACACGTGGCACTCTGGCTCCCGCTTACGCTTCTTTCTGTTAACAAACTTACGAATGGTCGATTCCCGGAATTAAAGAAGTCTCGCAATTGTCCGGAATCGATGGTAAAAATTGCCTGGTCGGTTCTATTTATCATTTCGATGACGTTTCAATTCTTTGCCGGTCACGCGCAGATTTCGCTCTATTTTACTCTAGTGGTCATTGCCTACTGCGCGATGCGGATCCTTCAAGCAAAAGAACAAAAAAAGTCAGCGTTTGTGTTCATGTTTTTATTCGGCTTAGCCGCACTCATCACGACCGTTCAATGGATACCCTTGCTTGACTGGATCAGGGAGAGTGGCCGTATCGTTGATGGGTCAGACTGGAATAAGGAAGGGTGGTTTATTCCATGGGCTCACCTTGTCCAGTTTGTGGCACCTGACTTTTTTGGTAACCCGACGACGCTTAATTATTGGGGACAGTGGAATTATGGTGAATTTGTAGGCTACGTCGGTGTTCTCCCTTTGGTATTTGCCCTTGTTGCTATTCTATCCGTGCGTAATAAAGCGCGTCTATTTTGGGTTGGGATAGGTGCCGTAGCTTTACTTTTTGCTCTTCCAACACCTATTTCAGTTTTACCGTTTATTCTGAAAGTCCCCATATTCTCCTCACTCCAACCAACGAGACTTCTCTTTATTGTAGATTTCGCTCTTGCCATACTTACCGCGTACGGATGTCAAGAGTTTCTTGAGAATTCGAAGAAATATCGTGTGGTGGTTAGTCTGACATTAATCGGCATCGTACTGGCTATTCTTTGGGGAGTTTCTCTCGTGTGGTCTTTTGAAGTAAGCACACGCAATCTCGTATTACCAACCGTTTTATTTATTGCCTCCACGACTTTCCTTATTATGTATCAGCGGATGCGTCATGTTGCCATGTTTGGCAACATAGTAACATGGAGTTTCGTTGCGTTGGTTGCGGTAGACTTGCTTCGGTTTGGTTGGAAGTTTACGCCATTTACACCCAGAGATTACTTTTTTCCTGAAACGAAGGTTCTATCATTTCTAAAACAACAGCCACGCCCGTTTCGAATAATGAGTGTCGATAAACGAATACTACCGCCCAACACGGCAAGTTATTTCGGAATAGAATCCATTGAGGGGTATGATCCGATCATTTCATCCCGATACGAGGAGCTTATGGCTGCAGTTGCGCGGGGGAAACCGGATATCACGGCGCCTTTTGGGTTTAATAGAATTATTACTCTTGAATCACTTGAGTCTCCACTACTACCCATGCTTAACGTACGATATGTGGCATCGCTTACTGATCTAACCCAGCCGTATCTTCAAAAAGTATTTCTTGAGGGTGAGACGCGGGTTTATGAAGATAGCCGGGTACTCCCTCGCGTTTATGTGGTAGAGCGCCCCATCGGGGCTTCCGGAAAAGAGGAAACGATGCAAGCATTGTATGCCATAAAAGATTATCGTCGCGAAGCAATTGTAGAAGGAAATATATCGATTCTTTCAGTTCCCATGAGAAGCGATGAATCCGTATCTTTGGAAAACTATGATCCTAATCGGTTAGAAATCAACACAACGCTTTCAGTTCCACGACTCGTGGTCGTGACTAATGTGTATCACCCTGGTTGGCGTGCGACCATTGACGGAAAAACGACCGAGATATATCGGACAAATTATGCCTTTCAGGGCATCGTAGTGCCATCGGGCACACATACCATAGTGTTTTCGTATTCATTATGAAGATTAGCATTATTATTCCCAATAGAAACGGGGCAGCATTGCTTAGGAAAAATCTGCCGTCTGTAATTGTTGCAGCAAAAGGTGCGGAAATAATTGTGGTTGACGACGCTTCGACGGATGATTCGTTGAATCTTCTTAGTAATACGTTTTCCTCTGTCCGTGTCGTGCCTAAATCGCATCATGATGGGTATGCCAGCACGGTGAACGCGGGTGTGAAGGCCTCACAAGGCGATGTCGTGGTGCTTCTCAATAGCGACGTACGACCCGAAAAAGCATTTCTTGATCCATTAGTAAAGCGTTTTGATGATCCTGCAGTATTCGCCGTGGGTTGTTTGGAGAAAAGTGCTGAAGGAAACGCTACGGTACTGCGGGGAAGAGGAGAAGCTGCTTGGAAACGCGGATTTTTTGTGCATTGGCGCGGCGAAGTGGATAGGCCGTCAACTGCTTGGGTCGCGGGCGGAAGTGGAGCCTTTCGGAAGGCAATCTGGGAGAAACTCGGCGGTATGGATACGATATATGATCCGTTTTATTGGGAAGATATTGATTTAAGCTACCGGGCGTTAAAGGCAGGATATGGATTAGAGTTTGAGCCTAAATCAGTGGTTGCCCATGAGCATGAGACAGGAGTCATTAAACGGGAATACTCCGAGTTTCAGGTGAAGATAGTTGTTTATCGAAATCAATTTCTTTTTATTTGGAAGAACCTATCAGACTTAAATATTTTATTGGCACATGCAATCTGGACACCCATAAGGCTTACTCAAGCGATTATCCGCGGCGACTTGGCTATGCTCATCGGATACACATGGGCATTGCTTTGTACGCCGAAGGCTATCTCATCACGTATTCAGTCGTATCACTATTGGAAGCTTAAAGACGGTGATCTCCGTTTGCGATAAATCCATGGAAATAGCTTCTTTTTTACGTTTATTGATCTCGTATATTTTTGTAGGATTCATTTTTTTGTATCTGCCGGGAGAAGCCATTGTGGCCATCACCAAGCGATCGTTTACGGGCTGGATGAGAGTGGTAACAGCTTTATGGATTGGTATTTCGGTATTTATATGTATTTCCTATGCAGCATCACTGCTTCATGTTCGATGGGTCGTACTACCCATTATTATAATAATTGCATCAATCGGCGGTATATATTTTTGTAAAAATTGGAAATTTATTTGCAAGGATTGGGCCGGACCTCACTGGTTTTTGATTCCCTTGGTTTTACTTTTTTCATTTTCCGTTGTTAGTAGCGGTTGGTTCACTAACGGTGGGTTGGAATTACGTGGTGTAAACAGTGTAGATGGGATTTGGAATCTTGCGCTTATTGAGGAGCTTGTTCATTCTTTTCCGCCCGAGCACCCGGCAATCGCAGGCGTGCTCCTGAAAGGGTATCACTTGCTGTACAATCTTCTGGTTGCTGATTTTGCCCGACTGTCCGGATTGCCGACCATCAGTCTTCATTTTCATTTTTTTCCGGTCGTCATGTCCTTCCTATTAGTGTATGGGATATACGCGTTAGCTCTAAAGCTCACCGGATTCCGGCGCCACAGCATTTGGGCTACGTTTTTTGCTTTAGCAGGAGGCAGTTTTGCATTCGTGTTGCCGGTTTTTTTTGGTCGATCCGCAAGTTTGGATGACGCCTTTGGCATCACGCAGCCGTTTTCGCTCTTGGTAAGCCCGTCCTTCGCGCTATCTCTTCTTTCTATTATTTACACATGGTTATTTCTTGATGCGTATGACAAGCGCCCTTCTTGGATATTTGGGGCACTGATAGGAGTTTTTGCGGGTCTGGCAGTGGGAATGAAGGTGTATGCGGGAATGATTCTTTTACCAATTATCGGATGGTTTGTTTTGCTCCGGTTGGTTACCAGAAGAGATTGGGCAAGTATCGTCATAGTGGTAGTGGCAGGGGTTGTTGCGGCCGGTACGTTTCTGCCTTTAAACGCTTCATATGGATTTCTGCGTTATCAACCATTATGGCCGCCCCATCGGGTGATGCAGGGAGTATTGGATTTTACCCAGTGGGAACTCAAGCGCCAGACCCTAGAGCAAATGAGAGCCACGCGCGGCCTGGTAAAGCTCGAGATTGTCGCGCTGGTTATTTTTATATTCGGCAATCTCGGTACAAGATTTGTGGGGCTTATTGGTTTATTGAGGATGAAGCAGAAGAAAGTTTCAGTCATCGTTTCATTTTTGATCATTGGAAGCTTGGTGTCGTTTACTCTCCCTATGTTTTTTCTTCAGCCCATCGGTGCATTCAATATGATCCAATTTTTTTGGTATTTCCTTGTATTTATGGGGATCCTCGCCGGGTGGGGATGGTCGTTATTGCTTGATAAAGCCACCCCATTATGGAGGGTAATTCTTTCTATCATTATGATTGTGGCTACTATTCCTTCGGCAACGGAAAAGTTTGTGAGTTTTACCGAGAGGTCGACTGCACTATCCCATGATGAAATAGCTTTTTACCGGGTACTTAGGCGGGTAGGGAATCCCGGGGATACGGTACTCGTGATGCCTGTCGTAGATGGCTATTCGGAAGAGCATATACGTGGTTGGGTTTATCGTACTGGGCCGACTATGCCGGCGTTGAGCGGAAAACGGACATTTTTAGGTAACGAAGTGGTGCAGTTCCCTTATGATGAGTGGGTCAATCCGAGAATTGCATTATTGAACGCATTTCTTTTGGGTTTCAATAGTCGATTATCGGAAGAAGAGAAACGTGCAGAGTCGCGTAAAGCGTTGCAAACACTACAAGAGAAGTATAGTATGGACTTCATTGTAGCCCCGAAGGGAGCGCAACCGTGGTTTGTGAGTGAGCCGTGGCTGCGTTTTTTATATACAAATACCTATGGCACACTTTATCAAGTGCACGATTTGCAGTAGTAATTTTCAGCCCTTTCTTGTCAAAAATGGATTTACGTTGGAAAAATGTCCAACTTGCGGTCTCATACGCACGGATCTACAGGATAATTACGCTTCATTTGTAAAACATTATTACCAAAAAGGATATTTTACCGGTGATCGTTCGCGGATCGCGTATGCCAATTACGAAGATGACAAACCGTATATTGTCGGAAATATGCGCAAGTTCCTTACGTTTATACAGGGATATAAACCGACAGGAATACTACTGGACATTGGGTGCGCGTTAGGGTTTTCGACCCAACTTGCCAGACAATACGGATATCAGGCGTATGGCGTAGATCCGTCTGATTATGCAGTGATGAAAGCCAAAAAGCTTGTTGGTAAGACCCTGATCCGGAAGGCAAAGATATCTGATCTCCGGGATAAGCCGGAGACGTATGATGTGGTTACTATGTTTGACGTCTTCGAGCACCTTGCGGATCCGGGAGCCGATCTGGTGAAACTCAATAAGATGTTGAAGGACGATGGAATCATGATCATAGCAACCGGTGATACAAGCAGTCTATTTGCGCGCATTCTTGGTAGGCGTTGGACCTTTTATAATCCGCCGCAACACCTCTATTATTTCAATAAGGATACTATGACGAGACTTCTTCGTGATAAGGGATTTGAACCCGTTATGTGGTCCAGAATTGGGAAATGGTTGAGTTTGCGGTATGTATTGCATCTTGCCCGCACGGGGGGAGAAAGTGTATTTGCAGAATTTCTATATCGTTTGGTTGAGCTTCTCAATATCGGAAAATTTCCCATCTATCTGCCTACTTTTGATAACATGGTAGTAATAGCAAAGAAAAAGTTACGCACATGATATGCGGCGTTCACTTGCTTTCAATGGTTTCGTAATCGGTTTTTTCGTGTTTCTTACTGCCGTTGTATTCCGTTTATATATATTCCTGGGTTACGTACCTATCCAGTTTAATCTTCTTCCTGCATTATATAGCCCGTGGAATCATGAAATGTGGTCGGGATATGAGCGTGGAGTGCCGAATAAGCCAATAGGAACGGATAATCCTAAATTATTCTATCCGTATCGGAAGTTCACAATTGGAGAGATGAACCAAGGAAGAGTTCCACTGTGGAATCCGTATGTATTTTCCGGAAATGTCCACGCGGCCACATATCAAGCGGCAGTTTGGTATCCGTTAAATTTTTTCTATTTCGTTCTCCCGCAGGCGGATGCGTGGAGTATTCTTATACTTCTCCAGCCGGTACTCGTTGGATGGTTCATGTTTCTATTCATCAGGTCTCAAAGACTGTCGCTGCGCGCTAGTCTTTTTGGGGCCATCGCATTTGCATTTTCAGGCTGGATGATCGCGTGGTGGGAGGAGTCTATCGTTATTGTTCATTCTATTCTTTGGCTCCCATTGGCACTTTACGGTAGCACATTGCTTTGGAAACAACAGAAAGTATGGGGATGGGTATTGTTGGTGTTGGCGCTTAGCATGTCAATATTGGCGGGGTTTTTACAAATGAGCATCTATCTTTTTGGGGTAGCGTTGCTTTGGAATATCTATTGTTGGTGGGATACGAAACAAGAAAAAAGTTCACGCAACGTGTTCCCATGGGTCTTGCTTGCATTTTTGACTACTGTTCTCATAACCGCAATACAGTGGCTACCAGCATGGGAGGCATACCTTTTTTCGCCGAGAGGAACGGTGGTAGCGACGTTTTTATTCGACGATTACCTCGTGCCGCTTCGGCATCTGATTACGCTTCTTGTGCCGGATTTTTGGGGTAATCCCGGTTCATACAATTATTTTTTTCCGAAACTTTTTTATCATGAGAAAGCAATTTGGATTGGGTTATTTCCCTTCATATTCGCCCTCTTCGCGGTTTGTTCTTGGAAAAACCCGCGTATCCGGTTTTGGATCATATTCACGATTATAGTTTTGTCTCTTGGGTTTGCTTTGCCCACGAGCTGGGTATGGTACATGTTGCGCATTCCGGTGCTTTCCGCGGCCCTTCCGGCTCGTATTTTTGTGTTGTTTGCATTTGGAGCAAGTGTGTTAGCTGCGTATGGTATGGAAGAGTGGATTGCAGGGAAAATATCAAAAAAACGAGCAGGCTTCGTACTGTTACTATTTTTTATAGCTTTAACCACCCTTTGGGCGTTTGTGTTGATTGCACGCTGGAGAGTAACACACGATACAACTCTTTCGGTCGTTGATCTCGAACTTTTTAACAGATATGCGACCATATCATTCCGTAACCTTTTTCTTCCGACCTTATTCCTTGGAATTGCGTGGGTCGTATTTATGGGTCGTTTTAGCTTGTCACTTTGCTATGTTGTTGTTCTCGTTGCAACGCTCGCGTGGAGTCTTTATGCAGCAGATAAATTTCTATATTTTTCAGATCGGCGTTTCGAGTTTCCCGAAACGACAGTAATAGTAAAACTCAAGGAATTAACATCTGGGGATTATTCCCGTGTTTGGGGCTATGGCGATGCGTCTTTCACCCCAAATATTCTTTCCTACTATGGCCTATCTTCTCCCGAAGGGTATGACGCCCTGTTTTCCCAGAAGTACGGAGAGCTTTTGCATACAATCAAAAGCGGAGGAGTGGTGACGAATCAAATTGATAGAACGGATGCGATTCTTAAAGGTATGACCGAGCGTGATCCCATGGATCAATCAACATCGCGCTTACGCCTTATGTCGCTTTTAGGAGTGCGCTATATCGTAGAGTTAAAGAGTATAGAACAAAAGCAGGCACTATCTTCAGATGTACGGTTCCCTTCGGAATTATTTGTCCCCGCATGGGAAAATGACGTGTGGCGTATCTGGGAATACAAAAAGGCGTTACCTCGGGCATGGTTTGCCGCGGACATTCGATTTGAGAAAGATCCCCAGCTGATTGTGGATGCAATCTTGAACAGTCACGTTGATCTTCAAACGACGGCAATCGTTGAAAACGCGCCTGAAGCGACTGGTTCAACTATTGGGAAAACAGAAGAAAAAGTTACTATCCGCCGGTATGAACCAACTTTTATCGAGCTTGACGTAACCAGTCCAGCGCCGGGCATGGCGGTGCTTTCCGATACCTATTTTCCCGGGTGGATCGCCCGCGTAGACGGAAAACTGGCGAAGGTCTATCTCGTGGACTATGCGCTTCGTGGAGTGCCAGTTGAAGCAGGGTCACATACTGTTATACTGACCTATGAGCCCATTTCTTTTCGGTTCGGATTGATGGGAACTGCTCTTGGCGTTATTGTGTTTTTTGTTTCCTGGTGGTACATCAAGAAATATGCATAAAAAATTAAAGCAATTATTCATGAGGTGCGTGCTCCTCATACCACTTTTACTTCTTTGGTTTTTTTTAAGATCTGTTTACCGAGACAGGATTGGATCGTTTGGCTGTTTTGACGACTGTTCCGTATATATGGCTGCGTATTTTGTCAACGCGGGGAAGCATCTTTATACAGAAGTTTTTTTCAATCATCAGCCCCTGATTATATATTTGAGTGCGTTGATTCAACGCATCACTCAACCCGAAAATACATACGCATTGATCTCCGCGCATAGGATGTTTATTGTGTATTTTTCCATGATCGCTGATGCTCTCCTTGTGCTGCGGTTTGGGATAGTGGGACTTGCTTTCGCATTCTTATTTGAGTCAACGAAAGGATTTGTTTTCGGCGAACGGTTTTTGCCGGAAGCGCTGATTGTCTACCCGACGATCTATCTATTCGGACTTATCTGGTATGTATGGAAGAAGCGAGGCATACACCCCACAGAGGTCCTGCTTGCTGCTGTATGCGCTTGGAGTATCGTATTTTTACGTGAGCCCTACGTCCCGCTGGCTCTCCTCCTTTATGGAATTATTCTCTACTCCTTACGCACTATGAGAGTATGGGTAGTTAGTTCGCTTGCGATATTTGGTCTATTATTTCTGATTACCCTAGGCAGCCAAGATCTCAACGCGTATTACTTTAACGTTGTTACGTTAAATAAAACGACGATTGCAGCGCAGGAAGTACAGACGAATGGTCTCTTTAGTTGGGGACTCACCCGATTATTTTTTTACCCCATCTCCATTTTTTTTGAAGGAAAATGGAATATGTTCCGTTGGATTGAAGTGGTATTAAGCAGCATGTTTCTTCTTCTCGTCGCATTGCGAACGCGGATACGACAGAATGTGGTGGCGTTGGGAGTCCTTGTGATGATTTTGGGTCTTGCCAATATCCGATGGAATTTTCCTGGAGATATCTATTACGGTGGATTTCACCACATTCAATGGTACGGCCTTTTCATATTTACCGTTTTTTTGTTACTTCAGGATGTTTGGTCGGATCGGTCTCACAAGTTTATTGCATTGGCGTTGTCCGGTGTTGCGGCTTTTCTTTTGGTATGGGTCATCGTGTCGCCTGACTCGTATCTCCATGATAAAATTGATCGGCAAACGGAGTTTGCGACAAATTATTCATTATATTATTCATTTGGAGGCGCGGTGCGGGTACTCTCCACTCCTGCCGATACAGTATTTCTTGATGGTTTAGATGACCTCATTTATTGGGAAGCAAAAAGGTTTTCGCCATATCAGTACGTCTGGTATACGTCTCTCATGCCCGGCGTGGCGCAGTACCGGGAAGCCAGAGAAATTATGTTCCGCGATGCAACACCGACGTTTTACTATGGCGATTGTACAAAAGGAGACCTAGATCCTGCCGTTGTTCCTTTTGATCTGTTGAAGGAGTATATCCGTTTAGAAAAAAATGACGGACCATCTTGCTTATTTATGCTTAAATCGAAATTTAATTCCGTTACCGATGATCAATGGTTGCAGGCGGAGCAGTATGGTATATTTAATCCCAAGCGGTGACATAGGAGAAATTTCTGTGCAAATAGTACAAAAAATAAAGCAATTACCTTGGCATCTTATTATTATTTTTCTGATTGCTTTGTTTCTTCGCACGTGGCAACTTGCTGAAGTGCCGGTTGGGCTTCATGGAGATGAGGCAAGCATCGGGTATAATGCATATTCCTTATTAAAGACCGGGAAAGATCAAAACGGACAGCTGCTATCTCTTACGGTTGACCAGTTTGGTGATTACAGACCATCGGGATATCACTATCTTGCTGCTCCCTTTGTGGGAATTTTTGGATTAGACGTTTTCGCGACCCGGCTTCCTTCAGCACTATTTGGCGCAGCATCGGTTATCGTTTTTTATTATCTCATTCTTGAGATATTACAATTAAGATCGATTGCGACATTGGGAAGCATATTTCTTGCATTTTCTCCCTGGCATATCATCATTTCCCGTGCAACTTCGGAAAGCGTCATCGCGGGGTTTTTTATCATGCTTGGAACTGTTTATTTGATTCGTACGTTAAAAAGTAAAACCGATACTCCTAAGTTATTGCTCTCGAGCTTTGTATTTTATACGTTAAGCCTTCTGTTTTATCACGCGGCCAGGATATTCGTTCCTGTTTTTCTCCTTGTGTCGATTCCACTTTTTTTTCTGGCGTATAAACCAAATCAAACGGTCAAGAAATGGGTGTATGTATTTTTTGTAAGTTTGATAGTCGCTCTTGCGGCTATTTTTATGTTGAGCCGGGGAGCAGACCGCCCGGCGAGTATTAGCATTTTTAATTTCCCTGGCGGATCAACGTGGGAGCTCCTGAAACAAATTGAAGAAGACGAGCATCAGCTGCCTGTCATCACACGGTTTTTTCACAACAAATTATTTCTCTACGGACATCGGTTTCTTTCTTTTTATTTTCAGCATTTTTCGGGGGAATTCCTCTTTGTAACTACTGGTTTACCGGTCCGTTATAAAGTCCCCTGGTCAGGCAACCTGTATCTTACGGATATATTATTTATTGTTACAGGGTTTTCAATTTTTTTGAGTGGCGTCATAAAGTCTAAAAAAAGCCTGTATTTTATCCCCTTGCTGTGGCTTTTTGTTGGCGCACTGCCAGCCGGACTTACATGGGAGGACACGCCTAATATCCAGCGCGCTAGTCTTATGCTTCCTGCACTTCTGATGATGAGTGCGTTCGGGATGCATGAGTTGTATTATGCCGTCACAGCAAAATACATTAAAGTTATCGGAATAGGAGTTGTTATGTTGCTGTTTACGTACAATGCGGGTTCTTTTTTCCATAACTACTTTCATCATCTGAAAATACATGAGCCATGGTACCGAAGTGCTAACGAAGAAGAGTTGGTGCAGGCTGTGACGGATTACACAAAAGAGAATAAGCAGGCAGTAGTGACTACGGATGGAAATAACAATTTCATTTTCTATTTATTTTTTGGAAAGTTTGACCCCTATGTTTTTCAACAGCTGGGTTCGCCCAGAGAGCAGGAAGGTCTGAAGTTTCAAAATATCACTTTTCGTCGCACCTACTGTCCCTTGGGGGACAATAATGGTGGCCCGGTTGATGGAGACCTTGATACGCTTTATGTAAATAGAAGTGATTGTAAAGTTCCGACGAATGCCCGCGTGATACGCACAATTAGTCGACCTGATGGGCTTCCTGTGTTTTCTCTATTAAGAGTAATCCCGTTATTAGAAACGTTACCTGCCAAATGAAGCGGTGACTGCCGCATAGGCTACTTCCTCAACGGGGTATTGCGCTATCGATTGCTTGAGGGCAAGAACAATAGGCCGTCGCGGGTAAGAAAATGTGCGCATGAGTGATTCCGTCGTGGGCACTTGATGAGGCGCCGTGATAATGAGGGTGCCGGGCGTCAGATCCTTGTGCCAATCGATTTCCCGGAATTCGTATGTTCCAAAAGAGAGCAGTTCACTAAATCCTTCCGTATCATCCGGTGCATATGTTGCCGTTTCCTGAAATTCTTTTGGAGGATAAGAAGCATAGAAAAGAAGCGACGTATACATAAATCCGGCTTTTTTATCAAAAATAACCTTTTCATAATTATGCTGTGCTCCTGCGATGAACAGCGAAAGGTCCTTGTCTGCTGATCTCCATGACGGTGCGTAGGCTATAGGAAATCGGACGAAATAGGAGGTATAGTAATGCGCGATGTTCCATACAAAAACAACGCATAATGCGAAAGCAAGTATGTATGATAGAGGCGTTTTTTTCAGTGAACGCCAATAAGAAATAGTAGTCAAAAGTCCCCACGCAACGATAGTTTCGACAGGAATGGTCAGGAAAAAGCTCCGCGTAGCGTGTGGTGATTCGCGGGTGAGTGAGGCGACGGCAACTGTCGCTAGAGCCCATGTGCCCAGATGCAAGCTCCATGGAAGTTTCTGTCGTATTAGTGACATACTTCCAATGAGGAGAAACGGCAGTTCAAAGAGGTAAAAAAGTCCACTTGTTCCGATTCCGTGATTCCCATGATCGGATCCGGTCAGAAAAAAGAACGGTACGGATAGGTACGAGGCTATATTTGTCAGGTATTGCCAGCCGGTAAGCGCCCACTTATTAAACAATAATTTTATGATTGGCGCCGGAAGCTCTATGAGGTAACTTCGAAATTCCAGAAGCTTCGCTTGGACACTCGCACTCGTGCCAATAAGCGTTCCTGTGGCTGACGCGCTGCCACCGCTTTGGCCAAGAGAAATGAAAAATGGGAATAAAATAATGGATGAAAATGCCAGGGTCAATCCTATTTCAATTTTGGACAGATAGTTCAAATGTTTCCGGTATTGAAGAAAGAGTAGTATAAAAAGCATTGGAGCTAATAGTCTTGTGAGATTATATGACCAGAAGGCGATGAGAAAGGAAAGCACGGATACAATAAATGCGCCTTTTTTTCTGTTGTTGAGCGATAGATCAAGAAATAGCCCGCCAACGAGAAAGAAGAATAGTGCGACACTTACTTCAAACGTCGCACGTGAGTAGAATACGTGCCACGGATTAATGGCAAGAAGTCCGCTCGCCAGGAGGGCAAGAGTAGGATTCTTTGTGATTGCGCGGATGTAGAAATACAAAACTATTATGGAAAGCACTCCGAATAATGCCGAAGGAAACCGGACAGAGAATCCGTTTAAGCCGAATAATCGGACGGATCCTGCGGTCAAGTAAATATAAACTGGTAATTTCCAGTCTCCGAACGATTTGAAGTAGAGTGGGTATGGGCTGCTATGCTCGTCTCGACCGGTGGTCAGGATGGAGTAGGCGTTATATCCGATAGCGGTTTCATCCTGATACAGTCCGTTGGGAATCTCGCCGAGCTTATAAAAACGGAGGAGAAAGGCGATCAGTAAAATCACTCCGAATAATATCCATGTATATTTAGACTTCATACTCGTTGTAAATTACGGGTTTCTCAGAGAGATTATAGCACTTGTTTCCCTTGCATTATTGATGCCTGATTTCATAAACAATATCACCGTCAAGAGTGGAAAATCTTACTTGGAGCTCCGGATGGTTTGGGTCGATGATAAATTGTCCGCGTTTTTCCGGAGGTAATTGCCTGGGGTGGACAATGATGTGTGAAACACCTTGAGATCGTAAATACTCGATGGAAGAGGAGCTCGGGAATGAAGCCGTGGCATCAACAGCGTCGTGGAAGCTTTGTGCTACATAACCGCTGTAGCCATTGACTGTTTTTTTATTGTGAAACCCCGCAAAGTATACACGGTATGTTTCCGTCGCCAACGGGCTATCCCCGGTAAGATCCTCGTAGCGAAGTGTCACCTGTTTATCTATAGGAATTATCCCAGTCTCAATATTGCCAATCGGTAGCTCTATGATAGCCTGCACGTTTTGTTGCTGTTGAAGCCATTGATAGATAAGCGGGACGTTGGTATAGGTAGGAACTTTTACAAGCGACAGTGGCAATTGCCATATTTCGAGGAAAAAAATGAGACAAATAAAGCCAAGCGTTGCCATTTGAAATTTTGTCTTACCTTTGGGATTGCGGATTGAAGCCACACCGAATCCCGCAAGCATGCAGAGCCCGAGAAGAAACACGATAGAAAATCGTGCGGGAACTCGAAGAATTTGAAGCAGCGGAAAAATTTTATAGAGATATGCGTAGGGAAGCGTGATATAGCCAGTAGAAAAAGAGCCGATGGAAAACGGCCGCTCCGGCCCAAAAGATAGGATGAGACCGGTGAGCGTGATCAAAAAAGACAGCATGATAGAAAACCGGTATGTTTTTTTCTTCCATTGCGTCATGCCTAATCCGGCAAGCAGGAGGAGGGTAATGGTCGGATACAGCGTTCGTTCCCCCTCATCAGTTTTGAGGATTGGTGAGAGGATGCTTGTTTTGGTCACGGCAAAATAGTCTTGTTGATAGGCGGCTCTGGCAGAGGATTCTTCCAGTGATCGGGTGATTTCCGGATGTTCCGCTTTTAGGCGAATGTATGGATACATGAGAATGAGGGAGGCAATAGTGATAAAACCCAGAGGAAGAAGCGACATCTTGAAACGGGCCCAAGCGATAGACATCTGATGATTTCTGACCCAAGAGATAAGGAATGCACCAACCGTAACGATGGAGACAACGACGGCGAAAACACCCAAATATACGGTAGAGCTCAGAAGGAGGAGAAAAGAGATCATGGCTGCAGTGATGTTACGGAATTTGCCTTCCCGGAGAAACCAATACAGTCCATAGAAATAATATGGGAGCCATTGGCTGCTCAACGCCGGTAGATGGGATATTTGTCCGAAGCGGGACATCGAGTAAGCGAACAGAGCGCCGCTAAGCCATGCTGCCCATTCATTTTTGACGAGAGATGTGACGAGAAGATACATGCCTAATCCCGCGATAGGGAAGGTGAGGAGCGTATAGATATTGATAGCGAAAATTGGATTATTGGTAAGCCAAATTATGGGATAGGTGAGTATTGTTTGGGCAAGCAATGTGTCGGAGAGCGCAAGCGTGTTCGGCGTCGGGTAGTAAATATTCGTATCAAGTATATTGCCGAGTCCACTTCCGATTGACCGGAAATTATGCATGAGGTTCCATGCATAAAAGAGCGGATCGCCGGCATTGATGACGTGATCCCACCCGGAGAGTGCGAGTGGCCAAGTGAGAACGACGGCGAGAGCTAGGTACAGAGCAAATACAAAACTATTTTTTCTGATCATACTGCATGACTCATCATACATGAGGCGGGATAGTATTGCCAAATGATTGGCTTCTCGCGTAGAATGAAGCTTAGTATGCCTGTTGTTTTTGACGCTGTACTCCTCGCTGTTCTTGCTCTTCCATTGCCGTTCTCGTATCGAATTTTGCCAGTTGATCCAACTCCTTATTGGCTTTTTAGTATTATTTATATTCTTGTTTTCGGAAACATTGTTTTTTCGTTGTTGGCTTCACAAATAAATAAGAAATTATTCGAAAAGGTTCAAACGGCGGTGGTATGTATAGTCATCATGCTTACGGTGGGAGCAGCGCTTGTGACGTCAATAATCAATAGAGGGAAGAATGCACCCGGAGGCCCCAACGAAGTCCATGACATCATTTTGCAATTAGAATCGGGGATTGGCTTTTTAGCCCAAGGGAAAAATCCATATTATGAGACATATTTCCAAACCCCGCTCGCACAATGGGAATACCGCGAGCTTGGAAACATTGCGGTTAATCCGGCGCTCTATAACTTTGTTATGCCGCCATGGTATTTGATTTCGTCTTATCCGATTTGGACTCTATCCCATCGTACACTGGGATATTTTGATGGTCGGGAGATTCTTGTTTTTACATTTATCGGCACATTAATCGTACTGTGGAAATGGACCAATAATAAAAGAATTGCACGTTTGGGGATTATTCTTTTTACCTTTGCCCCGGGAGCCGTCAATTTTTTTATTGAAGGCAGAAGCGATTCGTTTGCCCTATTTTGGTTTTTATTGGCATTATACTTTTTGGAAAAAAAACGTCTTCTCGTTTCTGCAGCACTATTTGGACTGGCGCTTGTTTCCAAGCAGACAATATGGTTTGCTGCACCGTTTTATCTGGGATATATTTGGTTTTCAAATAAACGTCCGGGCCTCCCAATGCTGAAAGTTTTGATCGCCATCGGCATAGTCGCCGGGGGCATCTTGTTGCCTTTTCTTCTATGGGATGCGGGTGCTTATGTGAGAAGTACCGTATTTTATCTAAGCGGTAATTCTCCCCATAGTTATCCCGTATCCGGATACGGTTTAGGAATGGTGTTATACGGATTTGGGATCATCAGAGATATCCACGCATATTATCCTTTTGTCCTATGGCAGGCTGCCCTCGGTATTCCAACGGCATTATGGGCATGTTGGTATATAAGACAAAAGCCTTCTATCCACCGATTATTATTTGGATATAGTTTTTTTCTTTTGATCATTTGGTATACGAGCCGGTACTTTAACAACAGTCACGTGTTATTTTTATCAACGCTGTTTTTATTAGGTGGAGTGAAAGCGTGGGATGAGGGAGAGATATGAAATTCCGGAAACTATTAAGGGATCATTTTTTTTTGATTGCCATCGTTGTCATAGCTGCATATATTCGTTTCATCGGCGTTTCAAGCGTACCGCCTTCTTTATCTTGGGATGAAGTATCCATAGGATATAACGCATATAGTATTCTGAAAACGGGGAAGGATGAGCATGGAAGATTTCTGCCGATAGATACGTTCGTGGGTTACGGAGATTACAAACCCCCACTTGCGGTTTACCTCACGGTCCCGTTTATTGCAGTTTTTGGTCTTACGGAACTCGCGGTGCGATTGCCGTCGGTTATAGCCGGCACGCTCGCTGTATTGCTCACGTATCTATTGGTGTTAGAGCTTTTTCGTCAGGAAGCACCAAGCATCAAGCATCAAATACCAAGCAAGCACCAAGCGCCAAAATTTTGGAATTTGGAATTTGAAAATTGGAATTTGCAAGCAATAGCACTCCTTAGTGCGTTTTTGCTGGCGGTATCGCCTTGGCATATTCAGCTCTCCCGGGCCGGGTGGGAGGCAAATATTGCACTTACCATTCTGTTGTTCGGTATATGGCTTGTTTTGCTCTCCCGAGAAAGACCGCGTGTTCTTATGGTTTGCTGGATGCCGTTTGTGCTGGCTATGTATACCTTTAATAGCGCTCGGTACGTGGCACCATTTCTTGCTCTGTTATTCTTTTTTTGGATTCGGGACAAGATATGGGCATATAAACGCTATGCCCTCGTGGGCATTTTTTTGGGACTTATTCTTCTGGCTCCGCTCATGCCCCATTTGGTTTCGCCGGAAGCCAGACTCCGGTTTACCGAAGTCAATATTTTTTCAGACCTGTCGATCATTGAGAAATCTAACGATCGGATGGCCGTGGATGGTAATACATTTTTTGCAAGAATTTTTCACAATCGGAGAGTTGGGTTTGGTATCGAATATCTCAAGCATCTCTTTGATCACTTGCAGCCTTGGTTTCTTTTTATCCGGGGAGATGGTAATCCGAAGTTTTCGCTTCAAGACGTGGGGCAGTTGTATCTTATCGAAGCGCCGTTTCTCGTCTACGGAATCTATCGGTTGTTTGCGGTTGATACGAAATTAGCGTGGACGCTCATTCTTTGGATCGTACTTGCGATATTGCCGGCAGGAGTGGCACGGGAGACGCCGCATGCACTTCGGATCGAAAATACTTTGCCGGTATGGCATATTTTCACCGCGTATGGATTGATAGCCCTAGTCAAAAGTCAAAAGTCTCCTCCAGAGGCGGATCAGCCTTTGGCTGAAAAAGTCAAAAGTAATCTCGTGTTTATTGTTTATTGCTTATTGTTTATAGCAAGTTTTTCTTACTTCTGGCATAACTACTTCAATCACTATGCCCAGGAATATTCTGCCGAGTGGCAGTATGGATACAAGCAGGCCATTGCCCAGATGCAACAATTTGAGGACTCGTATGATGGGGTAGTCCTCAGCGAAGCGTACGGAAGATCATACATGTATACACTTTTTTTTACACGAACGGATCCATCCGCGTATCTCGCGTCGAAGAAATCCACGTTTGATGCGGCCGGATTTTATCATGTCTTCGGATTTGGGAAATATAGATTTACCGATAAAGGAATCGGATCCTTTGACCGCGGGATACTCTACGTGGCTTTGTCCAGTGAAGCGCCCGGGGGAGAACGTATTTTGTCGACCATTAAGCGTCTCAATGGGGAAACTGCTTTCGTTCTTTTTGATAAACCATGAAAACTATGAATAATAAGGTTGCGCTACTCATGATTGTGGTGCTAGCCGCGATGCTCCGGTTGTGGCAATTGGGAACTATTCCTCCAAGTCCGGATTGGGATGAGGCGGCTTTAGGGTATAACGCGTATTCGGTATTAAAAACCGGCCGCGATGAATACAGTACCTGGTTTCCACTTTCACTTCGTTCGTACGATGATTACAAGCCTCCACTTTATATGTATCTTGCGCTTCCTGCCGTTGCTGTATTTGGTTTGGAAACCTGGGCCGTACGTCTTCCTTCTGCGATTGCAGGCATTTTAGCGGTTTTGGGAACATATTTTTTAGTGAAGGAATTAACTCGGGAAAAATTTAATAAACTTTATGGACTTTCGACTTTACAGACTTTTTACTTGCCAACAATAGCTTCGCTTTTGTTGGCTCTTTCCCCCTGGCATATCCAGTTTTCTCGTATCGCTTTTGAAGCCAATATTGGGGTGACGATAAATATTTGGGCGGTGTGGGCATTTCTAAAAGGTTTACAGCAAAAGAGAATGCTTTTAGCAAGCTCCTTTTTGTTTGGGCTAGGGCTGTATGCCTATCACAGCGAGAGAATATTTGTTCCGCTTCTTGTGCTGCTCCTGACGTGGATATACCGGAAGGAGTTATTGATGCAGAAGCGATCCGTAGTGGTCGGGGTGCTCGTTGGTATCCTAACCATTGCACCGCTTCTTACGGTGCTTCTCAATCCTACAACTATCATGAGGCTTCGGGGAACGAGTTCACTCGCGGACCAAACAGGATTACTTGCTAAAAGTGTCCGCAAGCTCGACCAGGATGGCAAATCCGGTAATCTTCTTGGTGTTCTATTTGATAACCGGCGGATTGTGTGGGCTACAACAATTCTAGATGGTTATCTTTCTCATTTTTCGTTCCGGTGGTTGTTCGTGACCGGAGACAATCCACGTCATCATGCGCCGGATATGGGACTTTTATACCTTGCAGAGCTGCCGTTTCTCCTGTGGGGTATGATGACGGTCGGTAAGCAGGGAGGAAAATTCTCAAAAATAATGATCGGCTGGTTTTTGTTGGCACCGGTTGCAGCTTCACCCACGACGGGATTGCCCCACGCAATCCGCACTCTCGTTTTTCTGCCCACGTTTCAGGTGTTTACCGCCTTCGGCGTGCTACAGGCATTGCGTTGGCATGAAGATAACAAACGTTCCTTTTTTATTCGTTTATTTACTTATTCGTTTATTTTATTATTTGTTATTAATATTATGTATTTCCTTCATATGTATTTTTCTCATATGAACCGGGAGGTTTCCGAGTATTGGCAATACGGGTACAAGCAGGCGGTGGATTATGCACAAAAAGAAGGTGCCGGGTACACGAAGGTAGTCGTATCGACCAAGCTGGAACAGCCACACATGTTTTTTCTCTACTTCCTCAAATACGACCCTGCCAAATACTTGTCTGAAGGAGGGACGTCATCCGGTGGGTTCGCCGAGATAAAAAACAAATTCGACCGGTATGAATTCCGGCCGATCCATTGGGATAGCGAGACCAAGGACGGAAAAACATTATTTATCGGTACTCCTAAGGAAATGTCTGCTGCGAACCTATTGACGATCAATTATCTGGATGGAAAAGAGGCCATACGTATCGCTGATCGCTAATCTTTATGAAAGCACGAATACTCATTGTTGTTCTCGTAGTGATTGCATTATTGCCATTATTTGATCTTCTTCACCCTGGACTCCCCAGGGGGCATGATACGCCCGATCACGTCGCCCGGATTGCCAATTTTTATACGTCGCTTTCTGAAGGAAATCTTATCCCCCGTTGGGCGGGTAACCTAAACTGGGGATATGGGCATCCAATCCTCATGTTTCTTTATCCCTTTCCTTCTTATATAGCGTCACTATTTCATGCGATAGGATTTTCGTTTGTCGATAGCACGAAGCTCGTCTTTGTAGTTTCCTTTGTGGTAAGCATGCTGGCGATGTATGTGTTTGCGCGGGCTGCATGGGGAGCAGTCCCCGGATTTGCTGCCGCCATACTCTATGGTTTTGCTCCCTACCGGTTCGTTGATCTGTATGTACGCGGGGCGATAGGGGAGCACGTCGCATTTATTTTTCCACCGCTTATTTTTTATGGTTTACTCACTTTAGCAAGAAATCATCAGAGCAAATCGGGCGGAGTGATTACCGCGCTGGCGATGGCAGGGCTACTTTTGTCCCATAATGCTATCGCCATCATGGTATTGCCATTAATAATAGGATATACAATATATTTATATGTATTTGAATCCAAGCGTTCCTCTCGCTTTTTACTACTCACTACTCACTATTCACTACTCGGTTTTGTCTTAAGCGCTTTCTTCTGGATACCGGCATTTTTTGAAGGTAAATATACGCTTCGGGACATCGTGACGAAGGGAGACTTTACTGACCGGTTTGTCCCGTGGCAATGGTTTTTTATATCGCCCTGGAACTATGGCGGAGGCCAAGAGTTTACGAAAGCGTTGGGGCTTCCGCAGTGGGTGAGCATCTCGGCCGCGCTTATCTTATTTTTTCGCACCAAAGTGCGTTTCGTGCGATGGTTCGTGGGGGGCGCATTGGTGTGTATTTTGGTGACGTTATGGCTGATGACGGATGGATCAAAAATTGTATGGAATACCGTAACGCTCTTACAAAAATTTCAATTTCCATGGAGACTGTTAACCGTAACGGTGATTCTTTCATCTGTTGTGGGTGCAATCACTGTCGCGTACATTCCAAAGCGACTCCGCGTGTTTACTGTTTTTTGTTTATTGTCCGTTATCGTGGTATCCACGGTACCTATGTGGCGCGCACCAGAATATATCGTCAAGCCGGATGCATATTACAGCGATATTTATGAAGGAACCACGGACACGGGCGAGAGCAGCCCTATTTGGTCCATACGCTTTATGGAGCATCGGCCGCTCGCTCAATACGAAGTTATTGAAGGACAGGGAACCATTCTTTCTGGTCACCGCAGTAGTACGCGTCATGAGTTTGTGGTGAGTGCGGCAACGGATGTAAGAATTCTCGAGAATACATTGTATTTTCCCGGGTGGGAGGTATTCGTAGACGGGAGGCCTCTGGATCTTGTCCGTGATCTTATTTACCAGGATCCTAATTATCGTGGACTCATGACGTTTCAGACTTCCGCGGGAGACCACCGTGTTGTAGTACGCTTCGGAGAAACGAAACTACGCATGGCGGCAAACTTATTGAGCCTAGGAGGTTTAATCATTTTGCTTTTCACTGTGTTTTTTCAACGTAAAAAAGGTCGTTCATTATGAAACTTTCCGTCGCTATCGCCACATATAACGAAGAAAAGAAGCTTGATGCTTGTTTAGCTTCTATCGTATCGTGGACCGATGAGATTGTTCTTGTGGATGGAGGATCGGTCGACCGAACCCTTGAGACAGCTGCCAAGTATAAAGCCCGTATTATACAGACGGATAATCCGCCTATTTTTCACATCAACAAGCAAAAAGCGCTAGAAGCGTGTAAAGGAGACTGGATTCTCCAGCTTGACGCTGATGAGGTAGTGACGCCAGAGCTTGCAAAAGAGATTCGACAGATAACAGATAACAGACAACAGATAACAGATAAGGGATATTTTATTCCAAGAAAGAATTTTTTCTGTGGACGGTGGTTAAGTAAAGGCGGTCAGTATCCGGATTATCTCATCCGGCTTATCAGGCGGGGAAGTGCGCATTTTCCCTGTAAGAGCGTCCACGAACAGATTGTGGTTGACGGAAAAGTGGGGCATCTCAACAACCCGTTGCTACATTATCCATACGGTTCGATTGGAGATTACTGGAGAAAGGCAAATGCGTATATTTCGTTGACGGCGCAAGAGTATAAAGAAAAAAAATTACCGTTGAACTTATTAACGTATGTGGAGTACAACTTTTTCAAACCGGTCGTAACATTTTTTTCCATATTCATGCGGCACAAAGGGTTTGTTGACGGGTATTGGGGATTTCTCTTCGCTTTATTTTCAGCGTTGCATCACCCTTTAGCATATATGCGCTATATTAAAAATCAACAACGATCATGAATAATAAAAGAAAATTATTATTGCTTTCTTTCTGCTTTCTGTTATCTGTTATCTGCTATCTACCCCTGCAGAAAGTCACCGCCGCTTATGTCTTGCCCTATCCCTCCTACATGCCCGGGAATAAACTGTATCGCGTCTCCCGGGTAATTGATGAAGCGAAGAAATATTGGTATTGGGGGAACTTGGCTTCATACCGGTATGAGTTGGAACAGTCAGATAAAGCGCTAGTGGAAGCCAAAATACTCTTCGAGTATAACCAATACCTATTGGCGCTTGACGCCCTTGAGCGATCCAATATTGCTCTTCCGCGCGTTTCCGTTTCCTTGAGACAGGCTAGGGATGAAGGAAAGAATATAGAGAAATATAAACAGGAGTTTATGGCGGCACTGGAAGAGCACAAGCGGTTGATTGTTAAGATCAAAAAGGATGTACCTGAAGAGTTTACTTGGACTCCGGAGAAAAAAGCTCCTCAAGTGCTTGGCTTACATGCAGCGCTCTCTGAAGCAGAGCGTATCCGCAGTGACGCGTTACCTAAACTTCCATGAAAAGATTTATTCCATTGCGAACACTCGTCGCGTTGATGTTATTGGGAATTACGGTTCTAACGCTGATACAGACGATCAGTCCTTTATGGGTGGGGTATACATCTGGGTATTACACCGATGATATGTATAAGGGGTTTCGGGAAGCGTATGACGGGTCGCAGTACCGCAGGAAAGAAAACGCAGGGATTATTCCCGATGAGACGGTTTTTAGTTACGCAGCAGGAGCCTATATCCGGGGTGTCGATCCCATCCTTATTAATTCTGAGCACACACCGCTTGGTAAATATATGATCGGTCTCTTTATTCTTGTCATGAAAAATGACAAGTTTATCGTGTTGCCAAGCGCTATACTCACGCTAGTGGCGGTCTGGATCATCGGCTCAATGACGCTTAAAGATAAGGTAGCGGCGCTTATTCCTGTGGCGGTCCTTACGACAGAGCCTCTTTTTTTGGGTCAAATTCGTATTGCCCCGCTTTTAGATATCATTCAGCTTCCGTGGTTATTATTTGCTATTGCGGCATTTTTATGGGAGAGGTCTCGAAGGTCATTTTTTGTAACCGCAGTTATGATTGGACTGGTTATGGCGACGAAGACCGTGGTTCCTGCGATTTTACTGGTCGCTACGTTTATGGCGTTTCTTGGTTTGCAGCGTCAATGGAAGCAGATAGTGCGGTTAAGTCTATGGTTGAGTATTTCCGGTATTATTTTTGTGGCTTCCTATACGAGAACTTTTATGAGCGGATATACGATTGCCGAATTTATTGGATTTCAGAAGTGGATTTTTTTGTATCAGCAAAGCAAGCTTATATTTCCTTTTTCCGTATGGCCTTTTCTTTTTTTTAATCAATGGCAGGCGTGGTGGGGTGATATGCGTATCCTTTCAGCCGACGACTGGCGATGGACATGGCCGGTAAGCACGGTATTGGGGTGGATAGCAATTGGGCTTTTTGCGTCCCGTAAAATTTCGATGAAGGATCCGGTTTCGCTGCTGATAGTATGGTTTATGGTTATGAGCGCCTTTCTCTCTCTCGGCGTGGTTTCATCCCGATTTTTTCTGCCGTTGTTTCCTGTTTCATATATCGTAGGGGTTTGGATTCTCCGGTGGGGATTACGAAAAATATGGCATTAAATTTGTTTTATGGGCTTGTTTTGATCGTTTTTACCATTATTTCCTGGGGATTTGTCGATGCAAATTCGTCTTTGCCCCACATCGTTTCACTTCAGCCTATTATTTATTTCAAGACTCTCTATCCGACTGCATGGTATACCGCAAGTGTTGTAGCTCTCTTTGGATGGTATGTTTGGATATTACATAGCATCAAAAAGGGATTGTTGACTTCAAAACATGTTTGGTTGGCGATTGTTGCCACCGTCGTTATCCTCATGTGGTCCTATCCGGCTCTGTCAAACGATATTTTTAATTACATTGCGACAGCCAAAGTCACATTTTTCTATCGGGAGAACCCATACATCATCATGCCTATCGATCTGTCCGGCGAGCCGAGTTTTTCGTTTCTGCACGCGGCAAATAAGGTAGCGCTCTATGGTCCGGTATGGATTGTATTGACCGGTATACCGCATTTCATGGGGTTCGGAAATCTATTGCTTACATTATTTACATTCAAAATTTTTATCGTATTTTGGTATCTCGTCCTTTGTTACCTCATCTGGATAGCTTCACAGAAGAAGCCGTGGGCCCTTGCGTTTTTTGCGCTCAATCCGTTAGTGGTCCTCTCGACACTCGTTGACGGACATAATGACGTGGTCATGATGACTCTGGCGCTCGCATCGTTTTTATGTATAAAGCGCCGCAAGTTTGTGATGGGAATAGTATTACTCATTGGTTCCATCTTCATTAAAGGAGCAACGCTTTTTCTGGTACCCGTATTATTGTGGTTTCTGTATTCAGTGTGGAATAAGAGACCACTTCCGCCGTCCCGGGTGTGGTATTGGGCAAGTATCGCTATGTATATGATTTTCTTTTTATCGCCCTTTCGGGAAGAAATGTATGCGTGGTACTTCATTTGGCCGCTTACGTTTCTGGCTCTTGTGGATAAGCCCACCGTGCTCTACGCGGCATCATACGGGTTTTCATTGGGGCTAAGTTTGCGGATTGTGCCGTTTTTTTACACCCGTTCCTGGGGCGGCATGACCCCGTTGATTAAAAAAATAGTGACGTTTGTGCCGGCTTTAGTCAGTACCCTTATGTATGGTAAAACACGCCTTCATTGACATCATCCTCGTTTCGGCGCTTTTGATCTTTTCCTGGTGGCTTATGGCGAAGAGTTTCGGTTACGATACCGGTGCGTCCCAATTCCGTGTAGCCCGTCACGAAGTAGGAGATTTCGGGCTTCATATTAGCCTCATCCGGTCATTTGCATGGGGTAAAAACGTCCCTGCCCAGTCACCATTTTTTCCGGGAAAGCCTTTGGTATATCACTATGCAATTGATTGGCTCGTAGGGCAGATGGTTGGGCAGGGGATACGAATTGACTATGCGCTCAATGGAGTAAGTGCTGTTGCGCTGACCGTACTGCTGTATGGTTTGTATCGGTTGACGGGATTAGTATCTCATGGATCACGAATAGCGGGTTTGCTGTCTATCGCTTTTTTTCTTTTACCGAGCAATTTCTCATTTGTCGAGATTTTAAGACTGGCGCCAAAGGATTTTTCATTTTTTACCGGATTTTGGCGATATCCGGATTATCTCCACCAGGGGCCGTTTGATGGATCGGTCATAACTATCTATGCGACGCTTGCGCCGTATCTTAACCAACGTCACCTTGTCGTCGGTATGGCTATTGCGGTATTGGTCATCTGGATGACCGTTAGATGGCTTCAGGAAAACAAGCGGACATCGAATATGCGATGGATATTCGTGGGTATTGTGATCGGATTTGCAACCAGAGTCCACCTCGTGATCGCCGTGGCGACCGGAATTTCAGTAATCATCCTTCTTTTTGGAAAAAGAACAAGAGCGTTACTCTTGTTTGCGGGGGCGGCAGTCCTCGCATCTGCACCGCATCTCATAGGGATTTTTTCAATGAGATCCGCAGTTGGAGTACCTCAACTTTGGAATCCCGGGTATCTGGCGCCGCGGCCGTTTTCTATGGATTCCTGGGGTTGGTTTTGGATTTACAATCTTGGTCTTCTCGTAGTATTGATGCCCTTATCCTGGGTGGTAACGAATGCGATCGGCCGGCGCCTGATGATCGGAGCGGGTATACTATTTATCCTCGCCAATACATTGCAGATCAGCTACCGCATCGAACATAATCATTCACTTATTAATTATGCGACGGTTTTATGGCTCCCTTTCATAGCAAACTTATTGGTGGCTTGGTGGCGGATGCGCGGGGTTCTATGGAAAATTATTGGGACAAGTGCTTTCGTCATCCTAATAGCTTCAGGATTATTTAATCTGATGGTCGTGAAAAATGATTATCAAACAATGATTGACGATGTTGGACGGAGCAATTTTTCCCGATGGGTAGAGATAGAGACTGATCCATCCAGCATATTTATTTCCAAGCACGCGCTTTATGATCCTATTGCCATCGCAGGCCGCAAGAATTATCTTGGTTTGGAATATTACGTTTCCGTCATGGGATATGATTATTGGGGGAGAAGAAAACAAATTGATACGTGGTTAGGCAATGTTCATCGCAGTACGATTGGCGAAATGAAGAAACAGAATATTCATTACATAGCTATCCCAATTGATAGGAAAGATTTCCCATACACCGTTGACGAAGAAAAAATAAAGTCTATATTGCCTGTCGTTTATAGTGATGAAACAATTACAGTCTATGAACTTTAAAAGGATCAATAAATATGCGGCCGCAAGTAAATTGATCCCTATGGCAGTGATCGTCGCAGTGGTATTTGTGTTGTACTTTGGCATGGCGACAGGATGGACGTTTCATCCACCATGGGTTATAGACTATGTCAATGCTATGGCACTTTCCGTGAGATCGTTCCGGTTGGACATTCCCAATCCGCCAATGACATATGATCTGATTTCCTATAACGGCCGGTGGTATATCCCTTGGGGCTTGCTCGCGCCGCTTGTTCACATACCGCTACAGCTTCTTGTGGGCGGCAGATTCGTTCCTCCCATCTATACGGGCCTTTTATTCGGAAGCCTCACAGTGGGTACGGTGTGGTGGGCACTTCGGCGCTTGCGGGACGATTGGTTCCCTCGCCAATCAGTCTGGATGCCTTTGTTCGGTACGTTTCTTTATGCGTTCGGTACCATGCAGTTTTACGTTTCGACAGTAGGGAGCGTCTGGTATGTAAATCAAGCTGTCTCAACGTTTATCGGGGTTTTTGGCGTAGCGGTAATTCTTAAAAAGAAACGATCGATAGCAGACTATATATGTTCCGTTGCATGTTGCAGCTTGACCCTTCTTGGGCGACCAACACTCGTATTTCTTGTTATTATTCCGTTTTTTTTGTTTCTCTATGACACGAAGCAGCATGCATCAGATCGACGAAAAATTGTATGGTTAATATTGCCAATCATGTTTACGACGGCTCTCTTTTTATTTTACAACGCTGCCAGATTTGGTAATCCATTCGAGACGGGATATCGATATATTCAGGAAGATCCGGATCTTGCCCGAAATAGACAACGATATGGCATGTTTTCCGTTTTCCATGCGCCTAGGAATCTGTGGCATATGACGGTGGCATCGCCGCATTTTTTCTGGAAAAAAGGGCCGGTCATCGATATCGATTTAGCCGGTAATTCAATTTTTGTTTTGAGTCCGCTTCTTGCTCTTGCTTTCTGTACACTTCCTTGGGTTTGGTCAAAGACGCGAACGTATACGCATGTTATTATGGCGCTTTGGTTGGGAATTGCGGCGACGGCGTTGCCGACCATTCTTTACTACAGCACGGGGTGGATGCAGTTTGGATACCGCTACGCACTTGATTTCTCTTTTCTTCTGATCATACTGATTTATTTCTGGTCTGCCGGAAGAATACGATGGTGGATGGTACCGTTTTTTCTGTACACGTTGTGGGTAAATTATACCGGAATACGATTATTGCAATGAAACATAATACGATACCAATATACGAATGGGTGGGATGGATTATCGTTCTTCTGATCAGCTTGATTTCCATCCGTTACCTCTTCGTGCCGGGGTTTTTACCGACGCATGATGGTGAATATCATCTGATCCGTTTTTATGAGTTCGGCAGGATGCTTGACGCAGGAAATTTTTTTCCACGTTGGGCGCCGGGTTTAAATAGCGGGTACGGGGTGCCTCTTTTTACATTTTTTTACCCGTTGCCTAATTATATAGGCTCACTTTTTCATCTTTTTGGTTGGAGTCTCGCAGATTCGTTCCGGTGGACTATGGCAGCGGGGTATATCATCGCAATTATCGCTTCGTATTATTGGTTGAAACGATTATACGGAACAATTCCTGCGGTAGCCGGAAGTGTGATCGGCGCGTTTACGCCATATTGGTTCGTCGATATATTCGTGCGGGGATCAATTGGGGAAGTATTGGCCATCGCATTCGTCTTTATTGCTTTGTCTTGTGTCGTTTATGAAAAAAAGACGCTTTTGGCTTTTGCGATTGCTGGAATTATTGTCAGCCATAATATCATCGCGATGATTTTTCTTCCCATCATTATCGTGTATGCGTGGATGACGGGTAGATCATTGGCGCTTGCGGTGGTGATGGGGATAATCTTATCTTCATATTTTTGGGTTCCCGCTCTCGTCGAGAGGAGGTATGTGGTGGGACTGAACACCGTCAATTATCAGGATCATTTTCCCGAATTGGCACAGCTTCTCATTCCCTCATGGGGTACAGGCCTATCCGGTCCTGGTTTTGCACTGGATGAAATGTCCTATCAAATAGGATTTATCCCTATGCTTATTCTTCTCGTCTCGCCGGTATTGTTTTGGCGTAAGGAACGATTTGCGTTACTTTTTATTGGAGCGGCAGGAGTTGCATTATTTCTTATGCTGGAGATTAGTATTCCGGTTTGGGAGAAGGTGCCGCTTCTTCCTAATCTTCAATATCCATGGCGGTTATTATCCGTGGGCTTCGTTGTGACACCGTTTTTAGCGGCAGCGATGTTTTCCCGGATTCGATGGCCCTTTATTGCTATAAGTGTCGCATTATGTGCGGGCCTTGTTTCATTTTCCTATACCAAGCCGGTACTCTATGCCCCACGGCCGGATGCATACTATCTCTCGCGACGCGAATTTACGGATGGGACGTCATCGCTGGGCAATGGTTTTTCTACCGCCTGGATGGCGTGGCAGCCGGCGAGACCCGCAAAGCGCATGGAAATAGTTTCCGGAGAAGGATCGGTCACGATGAAAGAGGAAGGAATGACGAAGTTTGTCGGGGAGGTCGATTCTTCTTCGGGAGGAAAACTACGAATCCATGTGGCGTATTATCCCGGCTGGAACGTCGTAGTGGATGGCAAGAGCTTAGATGTGACGCCGGATGAAAAGGGGATGATCAGTGTCCCGTTTAGCCCGGGTACTCATTTGATTACGACAAATTTTTTTGATACCCCGCTGCGGGTTGCGGTTAACTTGCTGTCATTGGTATGTTTGGTCGGTTTAGCTGCATGGGGTATAATTTCGTTAGGGAAGTCGAAAAACAATAAACAATAAACAATAAACAATAAACAATAAGCAATAAGCAATAAGCAGAGCTAGGACAGTTTATTGTTTATTGTCCTTTGTCTAGTCATTCTATGAATATAGCTATCGATGTCTCTCCCTTATATTCCGGTCATAAGGACCGGGGAGTTGGGATGTATACAAAATTATTGATTGAGGCGTTACAGAAGTACGAAATTAATCATTCGTACTACTTCTTTACCCGAGGACAAAAAGTACCCAACGATATTGAACTCGTTCATTACCCATATTTTGATCCTTACTTTATCACCTTGCCGTTTGTATTTGTTAAGCCCACGATAATTACTGTTCATGACCTTATCCCTTTAGTATATCCGGAGCATTTTCCGGCTGGAGTCCGGGGTGCGCTCAAATGGCAATATCAACGCATGCAACTTAAACGGGCAAAACGGATCATCGTAGACTCCCAGTCTTCTTTGCGTGACATCGAGCGTATAGGAGGATTTCCTGCATCTCTCATAGACGTCATTCATTTGGCTGCCTCACCGGAGTTTAGGCATATTACAGATCCTAGAGCGCTTGCGAGAATCAAAAAACAATATCATCTTCCTGACAGATTCATTTTGTATGTGGGGGATGTGAACTGGAACAAGAATATTATGGGAATGCTGGAGGCATTTCAGAAAGTCAAATGCTCGCCTCGATTAAGCATCGGCGAAGCGGGTCAAATGTCAAGTGTCAAGCTGGTGCTCGTGGGGAAAGCGTTTCTTCAGGAATCCGTTGAAGCTCATAACATTAATGGATATATCACAACGCATAAGCTTGATAATGAAATTATAAAGTTGGGAGCGATACCGTTGGAAGATTTGGTTGGAATATACAATATCGCTTCTGTATATCTTCAACCTTCATTTTATGAGGGGTTTGGGTTGCCCGTATTAGAAGCCATGGCCTGTGGAGTGCCTGTAGTGTCGTCCCGGACGTCGAGTTTAGCCGAAATTGCAGGTCCGGCAATCACTGTGGATTCCGATAATCCGCAGGACATAGCCCGTGGCCTCCTGGAGGCGCTCGCGATGACTCCCGGCAAGCGCAAGACTCTGGTGAATGCGCAGGCGAAGTGGGCGCATCAATTTTCTTGGGAACATGTTGCCCATCAAACCGTCATATCGTATGAAAAAGCACGCTAGGTCTGATTTTTTTGTCGTAGGGTGTATGTTTGCGTTGTGGCGGGGAGGACTATTTATTCTAGAAAAAATCGCACCGAATCTTTGGCCGCTCCGGAAGGATTTTTTGGGCTTGGTGACTCCATGGGCTAATTTTGACGGCGCGCATTATACGAGCATCGCAAGAGATGGCTACGGGGTATATCAACTTGCATTTTTTCCGATTTATCCGCTACTCATTCGTCTCATGCGATTGGCGTCTTCGTTCCCATATGAATATATAGGAGTATTCATATCACTCGGAGCATTTTTCATTGGATTATTTCTTTTCTGGCGGTATTTAGAAGGCTCGATGGGGAGGGGATGGTCTCTTGTTCTTTTTTTGGTTTATCCGGCAAGTTTTTTCTTTGCCGCAGCCTATTCCGAGAGCATTTTTTTTGCGCTTGCTATTGGAACATTGCTTTCGATCAAGAGAGAGCGTTGGCTATTGGCCGGTATAGTAGCGGGATTTGCCAGTGCCACCAGACTTGTAGGCGTATTTCTTTGGTTGCCGTTGGTCATTACTATGTGGCAGAAGCGTCGTTATCTAAAAGTAATTGATTGGATCGCGGTTTTCATTGCACCCGCGGGCTTAGCCGGTTACATGGTGTATTTATGGAAATTTGTGGGGGATCCGCTTGCATTTTTTCATGTTCAGTCGGCGTTTGGTGCCGGACGCAGCGGGAGCGAAATCATTTTTCTCCCCCAAGTATTATGGCGGTATGCACGGATATTTATCACGGTTCCGACGGGAGATCTCCTGTACCATGTGGCAGTATTAGAGTTTTTAACATTTGTATTAGGTGTGATACTTTTGGTCGCCGCATGGCGGAAGCGGTATGCTTTCGGTCTTTTGCTTTATAGCGCTTGTGTTTTGTTTCTCCCGTCACTAACCGGTACGCTTTCCTCCATGCCGCGGTACCTGTTGGCCTTGTTCCCACTCTTCCCTGTTTTTGGGGAAATTCGTTCCTCGTGGGTAAAGTTGGTCATCCTGATTGTATTTATCACTCTTCTCGTGTACGCTACTACGGGTTTTCTTAGGGGATATTTCATTTCATGAAGGTATTATCCATTATCATTCCCGTCTATAACGAAGAAGCGACCGTTGGGGACATGCTGAAGCGTGTCTTTGCCGTGACGCTTAAGGGTTGGCAAAAGCAGGTGATTGTGGTGGATGACGGTTCGACCGATCAAACGAGGAAGAGTCTCGCGTCTTGGGAAAAAAGGGCGATAGTCATTTTTCAAGCAGAAAATCAGGGAAAGGGTAGTGCCGTCATGGAGGGCATGAAACGCGCAACAGGAGATGTGATCCTTATTCAGGATGCGGATCTGGAGTATAGTCCAACGGACTATCCGAAGCTTTTGGAATATTTTTCCGATCCGCGCGTGACCGTGGTGTACGGGTCGCGGTTTTTAGGGTCCCATCTTTCCACCATGTACCTTTATGCGATGGGCAATAAGTTTGTGACATGGGTGACAAACATACTCTACAATACCAATATTACGGATATGGAGACGGGATATAAAGTATTCCGTCGCAGTGTCCTGGCGGGAATAACGATTCGTGCCAGGAGGTTTGACTTTGAGCCGGAGTTTACCGCTAAAATACTCAAATCCGGTCATCAGATTTATGAAGTGCCGATATCTTATTTTGGGCGTAAATTTTCGGAAGGAAAGAAATTGACGTGGAGGGACGGGATTATCGCACTCTGGACGCTCATAAAATATCGGATCGTCGATTAGAAACTCTATGGAAAAGATTAAAGAATTTATTACCAAAATATCACAACATACTCTTGCTTTAAGTAGTGTAATTGTATTTGCGGGATCCATGGGGGCTAATATTGCCGGTTGGCTCTACCATGTGTTTGTCGGAAGAATATTGGGGACGGAGGGATACGGAGAACTCGCTGCGCTTTTGTCTTTGTTTTATATCCTGAACGTGCCGTCAAGCGTCATTACGACGATCCTCGTTAAATTTTTTTCCGTACTCAAGGCTGGTGAAGAGCAGGGACAGGCCAAGCGGCTGATCCGCGTAGCAACCATAAAAATACTTCTTGCCGAGACCATCGGAATGCTCCTTCTCCTTGTGTTTTCCCGGAGTATTGCATCATTTCTTAACATAGAATCCTTGTGGTACGTGGTGTGGTTATATCTTATTTTTGCGACATTCATCGTGTCGGTCGTCAACGGGAGCGCGATTCAGGGATTTCAGCTTTTTACCGCCTCGAGCGTACTCACAACCATCGGCATGACGCTGCGACTCGTATTCGGTGCGGGGTTTGCGTATTTTGGTGTGGGCTGGGTGCTGGTCAGTAATATTTTTTCCAATATTATTAATTTTGGACTTTCATTTATCCCTCTTAGGTTTATGGCGCGTATTAAGGAGAAACCGTTGACGATCAATCGGCGGCAGGCACTAGGTTTTAGTATTCCGACATTCATCACGACGTTGGGGATTACCCTTCTTTTTAGTCAGGACGTTCTCTTAGTAAAACACTATTTTACGAGTCATGAAGCGGGTATCTATGCGTCGTTGTCAATATTAGGAAGAGTTCTTTTCTACGCCACTGGTGCCGTAAGCTTCGTGTTATTCCCCGTGGTATCAGAACGTAACGCAAGCGGGAAAGGACATGCGCGATTGGTGGCGATCGGGCTTATGATCATTGCGCTGGTCTGTATCGGGTTGACTGCTTTTTACTTTATCGCGCCGGGAATAGTGCTTATTGCATTTGGAAAAGCGTTTTATGGAGCAGCTCAATATATGGGACCGTTTGCAATTTTTATGTCATTTTTTTCCCTTTCCAGTATTTTGATACAGACGCTTCTGGCTCTGGACAAAGTGAATGTCTGGATCATTACTGCGGGATGCGCGCTTTTGCAAACGCTTCTTCTTATTTTGTTTCATGATACGCTTTTCACTGTCATAGTGGTAAATATAGCGGTTTCCGTGATCCTTTTCTCTTCTCTTTTGCTATACTACGGTCTAGGGAAAAGCCATGCGAAGTAATCCACCAAAATTATTATCTCTCATCATCCCGGTATATCACCAGGAAAAATCAATTCAAAAAAATTTGCGTTTAATCTTGGGAGAATTAGAGCTCCTTGCGTTTCCCTATGAAGTGATTGTTGTCATTGACGGGCAAGATGATGGGAGCCGGCAGGAGTCAGAGAAAGTGAAGTCGCCCCACTTAACGGTAACGGGATATAAGACAAACCATGGTAAAGGATACGCGGTGCGTTTTGGGATGGCAAAAAGTAAGGGTGACATCATCGGTTTTCTGGATGCGGGAGGAGAGATTCATGCTGACGGGATTTCTATGCTTCTTGCCCATTTTCGGTGGTATAACGCAGATATTATCGTTGGCAGCAAGCGGCACCCGGTGTCGAAAGTCGTCTACCCCAATGAACGGAAAATTCTCTCACTAGGATACCAGATGATCGTCAAGCTTCTATTTGGGTTGAGTATTCGTGATTCTCAAGTTGGTATGAAATTGTTTAGGAGGGAAGTGTTAGAGGATGTATTACCCCGGCTTCTGGTCAAGCAATTTGCGTTTGATATAGAAATTCTTGCTGTCGCAAACCATTTAGGATATAGCCGGATTTTTGAAGCGCCGGTTGAGCTTAATTTTGGAGGCGCATCCAGTATAACGAACGTGAATTTTGCGGCCGTTGCATTTAAAACTTTATGGGACACGGTAGCAGTGTTTTATCGCCTTCGGTTGCTCTGTTACTATGACAACATTAATAAGCGAAAGTGGCGCTACGATCCGGAACTTAACTTCAAGGTGAACGTGGGATAAGCAGCATGAACATTCTCATTCTCAATTGGCGTGACGTAAAACATCCTAAATCGGGTGGGGCGGAAATAGTGACGCTTGAGCATGCCAAAGCATGGGTGAAAGCCGGACATGCGGTCACGTGGTTTACCGCGGGCTTCAATAACGAACGGACAGAAGAATTTGTTTCTGGGGTGAAAATAGTGCGTTGGGCTGGCTCTTTGACGGTTTACCTGGTGGCACCGATCTATTATGTATTGCACAGGAAAGAATTTGATATCGTTGTCGATGAAATTCACGGTATTCCTTTTTTTACGCCGCTTTATGTACGGGTTCCAATAGTTGCCTTCATTCATGAAGTAGCGGGTGATATTTGGGATAGTATGTACCCATTTCCCATAAATATTGTCGGGAGAGTGTTGGAAATATTCTATCTTCGGTTATATCGGAATATATTGTTTTGGGCAGACGCCCACGCTACCATAGGGGATCTTGTGAGGCATGGAGTGCCTAAAGAACTTTGTACTGCAATACCCTGTCCTCCGCTTAGTCGTGTTCTTACTAAGCTTCCGCAAAAAGAACGCGTACCTACATTTTTGTTTGTAAGCCGAATTGTGAAAATGAAAGGTATTGAAGAGGTGATACGAGCTTTTTCCCTGATTTATGATGAATTACCTACCGCTCAACTATGGGTTGTAGGTACAGGGGAAGGAGCATATGTTGATTCCCTCAAAAGCATATTGAAATCAGACCATATCCGATCGAGGATAAAATTTTTTGGATTTGTATCGGAAGAAAAAAAGCTTATGTTTATGCAAAAAGCGCATGTCCTTCTTCATGCCTCTGTGAAGGAAGGCTGGGGTCTCGTGGTATTGGAGTCTGCAAGTCAAGGGACGCCCGCGGTCGTTTATGATACACATGGACTTTCAGAAGTGGTGAAACACGGGAAAACAGGTATCGTGATTAGTGATAATTCCCCAGAGACTTTAGCGCGGGAAGCTGTTTGGTTGTACCAACATCCGGATCAATATCACGAGTACCAAAAAAACGGAATAGCTTGGGTCAAAAGTCTCCGGTGGGATGTTGTGACAAAAAAAAGTTTATTACTTCTCACACGTGCGTATGCCAGGTAGTGAATTTTCGATCAATCGTGCCGATTGAATTATTCACTATCTTGCGGTTAGCAAGGAATGATGAATTTTGTCTATGCCAATTGGTTTTCATAATCTCGAAGAGTTATCGAAAATCTACTACCTGGTATGAAAAACGCAAAACTTCCCACGATTAGCGTCGTGGTCGCCACGCATAATTCGTCACGGACCATTGGACGGTGCCTAGCGAGTATCAGGAGTCAGCGCTATCCGCAAGATAGGATAGAGATTATTATTGCTGATGGTGCATCAAGAGACACGACGCGCGGGATCGCTTCCGGATATAACGTGCGGTGGGTTGCTGTGGACCCCGCCAAGCAAAGTGCAGAATACAACAAGGCCACCGGTATTCGTCATGCAAAAAATGAGATCCTTGCGATGATCGATCATGATAATGTGCTGCCGCATGATGTATGGTTCCAAAACATGACGCAGCCACTTCTAGAACAAAAAGACGTTGTTGGTGTAGAAACCCTTCGCTATCACTATGATCCCACTACATCACTATTGGACCGGTATTTTGCTCTTTTTGGCGCCGGAGACCCGCTCGTTTGGTACATGGGCAAAGCAGACAGGCTTTCCTATATCTATGATACATATAAAGGTCCATCGACGGTGAAAGATTGCGGAGGATACTATACGGTTCGGTTTAAGCCGGAGACGATGCCGACAATCGGCGCGAATGGTTACTTGGTGCGGCGCACCATACTCATGAAGCATGCAAAAACTTCTCCGGGAATGTATTTTGATATGGATGTGAACGTTGATTTGATCCTCAAGGGGTACGATACGTTTGCCTTTGTGAAAGATTCGATATTGCATTTGACGGGATATGGGAGTGTATTGGATTTTTTGAAGCGGCGTATGCTGTTTTTTGGTCAATATCAGCGGGGACTGGATATATCATCGGATAAGCCAGTGAGAAGATACGGAATACTATCGAAAAAAGGAATTTTTGAGTTATTTTTTTCTATTTTTATATGTGCGACCGTGATCATTCCGATTATCGATAGCATTCGGGGATACAGGAAGATTCGTGATATTGCCTGGTTTCTTCATCCATTTCTCTCATTGAGCTTTGTTGTAATGTATAGCTGGGTTATAATAACGTCGTTGGTTACCCGATATGCAAAAAAAGTATTGGCAAAATAAGCAGGTTTTAGTGACCGGGGCGGCTGGATTCGTGGGCGTACACTTGGTGCGTGCACTTATTTCGCTTGGGGCAACGGTGATACCGGTTATCAGGAAAAATGGGAAAAACGATGTCTCCGACCGGCAGATGCTTGAGCCTTTTTTCCAAAAAAACCCGGGCGTTGTGTTTCATTTGGCCGGTGAGGCATTGGTAGAAAAAGGTCAAAACGCTCCCTACGATACATTCAGGACTAATTTCATGGGAACGCTTAATGTCCTCGAGTTGTCAAGAATCCATCACGTACCACGAATTGTGATTGCATCGACAGCACACGTTTATGGAGAAGGGGTGCCGCCGTTTCATGAGGATGATCCACCGCGCCCGTCGCGTCCATACGAAACCAGTAAAACAGCCACAGACTTGCTTGCGCAATCGTACGCGGACAGCTTCAATCTTCCGGTCGTGATCCCGCGGTTTGCCAATATTTACGGCCCGGGAGATACAAATTTTACGCGACTCATCCCCAAGACGCTTCAACATATATTGCTCGACAAGCCCGTACCGATGTGGGGTGGGGAGGCGAAACGGGAATATCTCTATATTGATGATGCTGTGGAAGCGTATCTTATGCTTGGCGCTATATCTGACATCAAATTAGAACGCAACCGAATTTTTAACTTTGGGGCTGGTTCGCCTGTAGCTGTGCGGGATATCATTAATACTATTGGGAAGCTCATGGGTGCGAAGATTGAGATTGTTAGGATAAAAGAAGATCGGGAAGGAGAGATAGCGGATCAGTATGTTTCCTGGGAAAAGGCGAGTCGTATATTAGGGTGGAAGCCGAAGGTGTCTCTGGACGAAGGGTTGGGGCGTGCCATTGCATGGTATAGGGACAATCTTTATACTACGAATCTATGATTCCTCTTATCAAATCTACCTTTTATAACGAGGCAGACACGAAACAAAAACTTTGTCGTTTTATAGAAAGTGCGCAGAAGTTAAGCATTGGGCAGCAGTGCCTGCTCTTCGAACGTGGGTTTGCCAAGTATCAAGGTCGGAAACATTGCATTTTTGTCAATAGCGGCAGTAGTGCCAACCTTGCATTGATCCAGGCACTCATTAACCTCGGTAAACTTCATAAAGGTGATTGTGTGGGGTTTTCTGCTCTCACATGGTCCACAAACGTCATGCCGTTGATCCAGCTGGGACTTACGCCCGTACCGGTTGATGTGGAGCTTGATACACTCAATGTCTCCAGTAGGACGCTGGAAAGGGCGCATAAACGGCGTCCGATAAAAGCCATGTTTATTACCAACCTTCTCGGGTTTTGTGATGATATAGGCACTATTGCGCAATATTGCAAAAAACATAACATTTTATTTATTGAAGATAACTGTGAGGCCTTAGGAACGGTCTATAAAAAGAAGAAACTTGGGAATTGGGGTCTGGCAAGTACATTTTCTTTTTACGTCGGACACCATATGTCCACCGTTGAAGGAGGAGCCATATTGACAGACAATACAAGTCTGGAAACGATGCTTCAGCTTGTCCGTGCGCACGGGTGGGATAGAAACCTGACCGAGCAGAAGCAGCTCAAGATCAGACTCAAACACAATGTAAACTCGACATTTTACTCCCGTTATACATTTTACGATTTGGGCTATAACTTTAGGACGACGGAGATTCAGGGATTTTTGGGTAACAATCAACTTCAATATCTGGACAGTGTCGTACAAAAAAGACAATCTAACTTTTTTTATATGGCGAAACCCATTTATGCGCGAAGTGATCTCTATTACCCAGTCCGTTTTGATCATATCGATGTGGTGTCAAATTTTGCCGTTCCTGTGATTTGCCGGTCACGGAAAATACGGGATGAACTCGTGAAACGGTGCGACGGAAAGGTAGAAATTCGCCCCGTGGTGGGGGGAGATATGACGAGTCAACCGTTTTTTCATAAGTACGCGGGCGGGAGTAGTTCGTTGTCGAACTCCAACGCGAGAGTCATCCACGAGCAGGGATTATATTTTGGAAATAATCCGGAACTCACAAAGAACGAGATGAATGAGATTGTGGGCATATTTACGTCTTTGTGAAACGATGATGAAGAAAAAAGCGTTAGTCACCGGTTCGGCTGGACTTATCGGATCAGAAGCAGTCCGATTTTTCTGTGCGAAGGGTTTTGACGTACATGGGATCGACAACAACATGCGCCGGTATTTTTTTGGCGCAGATGGGGATACCAGCTGGATGAGGGAAAGGCTTCTCAAAGAACAGAAATCGTATACGCATCATACGATCGATATACGGGATGAGGACAAGCTCCGCGGATTATTTCAGGCGCATCGATTTGATCTTATTATCCATACTGCGGCACAACCGTCACACGATTGGGCTGCCAAGGAACCTCTGACTGACTTCGGAATCAATGCGATGGGCACGCTTATACTCCTCCAGTGTATGCGTGAGTTTGCCCGGGAATCCGTTTTCATTTTTACCTCGACGAACAAGGTGTATGGAGACACTCCCAACTCGCTTCCGTTGATTGAAAAAAGTACGCGTTGGGAGTTGCCCAAGTCGCATACGTATTGGAAGGGTATCGATGAATCGATGAGTATAGATGCCTCCACCCATAGCATTTTCGGCGTTTCGAAAGCCTCTGCCGACCTCATGGTGCAGGAATACGGAAGATATTTTGGCCTGGCAACCGGTGTATTTCGTGGTGGGTGCCTGACCGGACCGGCTCACAGTGCGGCGCGCCTCCACGGGTTTCTCGCTTACCTCGTCAAATGTATCCGGGAAGGAATACCGTATACAATCAACGGGTATAAGGGGAAACAGGTGCGTGATAACATCCATGCCAGCGACCTCTTGCTCGCGTTTTATGAATTTTACAAAAAACCCAAAAAGGGGCAAGTATACAATATGGGCGGATCCCGGCACTCCAATATATCGATCCTTGAGGCGATTGGAAAAATAGAAGCAATTGTCGGGAAAAAAGCGAAGGTTACCTACGTCAATACACCCCGGATTGGCGATCACATCTGGTATATCTCCGATGTATCTAAGTTTCAGTCGCATTATCCCGCTTGGGCGTATGCCTACGATGGCGATCGGATCCTCCTTGATTTATGCAAAGCACTATAGCCGCTTCTTCCCGCGTCATTGTCGCCACGCACGAGCTCTATTATGGTGCCGCGCAAGCTCTGCGTGATTACTTGGTGGGCCATGTAAAAGATGTGGTTTATCTCTCTCACCCTATCCGGCCGGAGAATCCGAAATCCAAACGCGAAGTGTATAGAAATGGAAAACTACTGCAGTCAGTTTCATTTGTTCGGTCATCGGGAAGCGCGTGGTGGTTTGGTGTGGATTTCATAACGACCATTATTTGGGGTATTGCGCTTCGTGGGACCTATGACGTGTATATCGGCGTAGATCCGCTCAATTGTTTAGCAGGGCTCGTGCTGCGGTCTCTGGGACTCGTCCAGAGTGTGATTTTTTACTCCATAGACTTTACGCCGAAACGGTTTCCCCAAAGATTGATGAATGGCTTGTATCATGCGATAGAGTCGCTTTGTGTCCGTTTTGCCGATATCCGTTGGGATATATCGCCCAGGATCGCCCAAGGCAGAGAGAAATTTCTGGGACTTACACAAAAAGAGTATCCGGTTACAGTCGTTCCGGTTGGTTTGTGGGAAAAAGATATTGCCAGTCCCAACACCAATTTTGAGACTCACCGCCTTGTGTTTGTCGGACATTTATTGAAAAAACAAGGAGTCGATAAAGTTTTGGAGGCTGTCTCAATGGTCAAAAAGAACGTGAAGGATATTTCATTTCTTATCATTGGGGGCGGTGAGGAAGAGAAACCACTGAAGCGGTTGGTGAACAAACTTCAGCTTGAAAAAAATGTAAAATTTACTGGATGGATGTGGGACCAGGGGAAGATCCATGCGTTACTTTTGCACGGTGCGTTTGCAGTGGCCACCTATGATCCTCGGGGTGCCCAAGAAGATAACTTCACGTATTACGCGGATCCTACCAAGATAAAGACCTATCTTTCCTGCGGACTTCCCGTTATTATGACGGATGTATCTTATAATGCAAAAGCGCTTCAAAAGGATGGGTGTGCGCAGGTAGTTTCCTACAATGCTTCAGCGATAGCAAAAGCCATGATGATGTGGATAGATGATACAGCGAAGCTTGAGAAAGCCAGAAAGAGTGCCATAAAGGTAGCCCACGGATTTATTTGGGAAAAAATATTCGGAAGTGTCACGGGATTGGGATTATGAATCAATCAATGTTTGATTATCTTTGTTGTCCTGCGTGTAAAAAAGGTTTTAAGAAGAATGCCTCGACACTTGTATGCCGTGGTTGTAAAAAATCATATGAAATACGGTCCGGTATCCCGGTGCTTATCGATTTTGCCAGTATTCCGGAGCACTTACATAAACAAATACGATATTTCGAACACGAAGATGAAGTTCGGGGTGACTGGGCGTTGGAGCCGTGGCAGGCGCGGTATGTCAGAAATTTTTTAGACATCGCCAAGCCCAAGCCGGCGGGGCTCATCATCGATAGCGCCACGGGAAGCGGCTATATGGCCATTGAGCTGGCCCGGCGTGGATTTAAAGTCATAGCTACTGATCTGACGATGCGGGAATTGATTAGGCTTCAAATGCTCGCGGTAAATTTGGGGGTGTCAAAAAACATATTGATTGTTTGTTGTACGTCTGAATCATTACCGATTAAGTCACATATCGCGGACGGGTTGGTGGCCAATGCGATCTTAGAGCATCTTCCAAAAGAAGTTGAAGCTATAGCGGAGATTGCGCGGGTGGTCAAGCGGGGCGCGTGCGTCATGGTTGCTATGCCGATCGCATTCCGGTATCTCCTGCCAATATTTTGGCCTCTCAATTGGCTGCATGACCGGAGAATCGGCCATCTCCGGCGGTATACGAGAGAGCGAATTCTTGAGAAATTTACGGGGTTTGGTGAGATTGCCACATACTATACAGGCGGCGCGGTGAAAGTTCTGTGCGCTATTCTCTATTTATTGACGAACTATGCGCCACTTCTCAAGCTTGGAGAATGGGCGGATACGGCTACGGAGTCCCTTCCATATGGGTCAAGCAATGTGGTTTCGATCCTTAAGAAGATATCCAGGTAGTAGAAATTCGACACTTTTACTCTACTATTATGGTTTGGTTTAGACGGTCATATCACTCATTACGCTATAATATATAGGTAACGTGTTAGCTTGCTTTTCGCAAGCAGTCGAATTTTCACTACCTGGTATGAAATACGCATCCCGATATAAAAATATATTCATGTACGCGAGCCTTCAATTTTGTGGACATATCGAAGAATATTTTTCATCGCATACCGAGAAGCTCGTCGTATTTATTGTTATGCCCCGTCTCAAAAATAAGTTTAATCTCTTGCGTGTATATAAGGAAGGACAAATGATTGAAGAGCGACGCGTATGGTCTTCAGAAAATATATTTTTGTATTATGTAGCCTGGTATGTCAGTTATCTTAGGTTTCTTCTGCACTATTTTGATCGTCATGAAAAAGTGATCGTTCTTTTGAGTCACCCGATTTCGTTTTTAGGCATGAGTTTTCAGAAAGTTCTCCGTCCGATAACGTTTGCGTATTGGGTAGGAGATTATTTCCCTCCGGTCAATGTATCGCTTACATTGTTTGAACGGTTAAAAAAGCATTTTCATGACAGCGTGCCGTATCGTTTTTATTTGAGTGATCGTATTAATCAATTGTTCAATGGTACCGCAATGAATACGAAAAATATTCGTACGGTCATGTGGGGAGTAAAACCTATTACCGTACCGATTATGAGGCTAAAAAAAACGCTCACAATATTATTCGTCGGACTTATAAAAGATTCACAGGGACTAGAATTGGTTTTTAGATTTCTTAAGGATAATGTCAACTATAGACTGAATATTATTGGGGTTTGCGACGACCGTCTTTATCAAAAATATCAATCGCTTGTTCAGGAATATCAGTTGAAAGACCGGATTTTTTTCCCTAATAAATTTTATTCCGATGGCGCGCTACAAAAATTAGCTTCTTCTTGCCACGTAGGGATTGCGATGTATGAATTGAGCGCTCGAAGTGCTTCATATTATACGGACCCCGGTAAAGTGAAAGCATATTTAGAGATGGGCCTCCCTGTCGTTATGTCCAAAACATCATCGATAGCTCAATTTGTGCAAAAATATCACTGCGGTGAAGTAGTTGACGCACAAGTACCGGCGATCGCGGATGCTTTCGATCGCATAGCGAAAAATTACGCGTGGTATACGCGGGGAGTGAAAGATTTCAATAATTATTTTTTTTATGAACGTTATTATAGGAAATCGTTTGCCGTTTTTGAAAATATATGAAAACAAAAAAAACGTATACACATGAGGTGCCGGTTACGATCATTATCATGGCGTACAATGCCAAAAAAGTTATTCGGGACGCTATTGAAAGCCTCATCATGCAACATTATCCGATTGCCGGAATTATTGTTATCGATAATTGCTCGACGGACGCCACAGTGGCGGAAGTCGCAACCATTAAAAAATTACATAAATCATTTCCTATCAGACTTATATCGCAAAAGATAAATCAAGGACTATCAGCCAGTTACAATTTGGGTGCAACGCTCGCACGCACTGATTATGTTATCACCATGCACGCTGATGGACTTTTACCGACGAACGGGGAACTGCGAAAATTGATGACACCGGTGTTGCAAGACAAAAATGTCATCGCAGCCGGCCCACAACTATTACACCCAAAGAAATTATGGAACAATTATCCGTTTTGGCAAAAACTATTATTTGCACGAGTCGTTGGGAAGGTGACACCGTCAGGGAATGGCAAGTTCGACTGCCTACGGAGAGATACTTTTTTGAAGCTTGGAGGCTATGACGAGGAAAGTTTTCCGAGCTCCATCGGATCAGAGGATGCGGATATGTATGTACGTCTAGAATCGGCCGGACTTGTTATTAATACAGCGGCTCAAGTGGTCCATAATCATCCAGTAGAGCAGGGTTATACGCTTTTAAGCGTCGCACGGAGACAAAAGTACTATTCCATTGCGTATGGGAGGTATTTACAGTTAAATCTTAACTCTTTGCGTTTGAAGTCTCTTGTTTTTTTTATTAAGCCTATTATTGCTTTTTTATCATTTTTGACTTTTTATCATATCGTTTTTCTTTTACCTTTATTATTGTTTCCGTTTTTTTATGTCCCGATCATGTTTACCGATCCGATGACCCGGCGGGACCGTAACATAGTCCTATTGCCTTTTGTTCTATATTTTTTGGTTTATTACGAGTCATTCTGGATGCTGACGAGTTTATTGTTCTTTCGATCGAAGCGATAATCGTGATAAGATAAATAAGGTGTGTTCGTTGCAACAGACGCATCTATCCATTATCATTATCCATCTATGATACAGAGTAGTAAAAAAGAAATGGGCGGGAAGAAGATTCTGATTACCGGTATCACGGGTTTTGTGGGTTCCCACTTGGCGGATTTAGCGCTCCGGGAAAACGCACGCGTCTATGGATTGAAACGATGGCATCTTTCTAAACTCCGGAACATACGGCATATCGCCGATAGGATTGAGCTTTTTGATTGCGATCTGACGGATCCCATCGGTATCGAAAAAGTAATCACTCAAATTAAACCCGATTGGGTTTTTCATCTGGCAGCAGAGAGCTTCGTTTCTCCATCGTGGGATCACCCGACTCATTATATGAACGTCAATTACAACGGAACGGTTCATTTGCTTGAAGCGTTAAGGCGTACGAGCCCGAAAACAAGAATTCTCCTTCCTGGATCGGGAGAAGAATATGGAGAAGTAGACAAACAAGATTTGCCCATCGTTGATAAGACGCTTTTGCAGCCGGTAAACCCGTATGCGGTAACGAAGATTGCTCAAGATTTGATCGGCTATGTCTACTATAAGTCCTATGGTTTGCCGGTTATACGAACAAGGGCTTTTAACCACGAAGGCCCCAGACGCGATAACGTGTTTGGTATTTCATGGTATGCCTACCAGATCGCACGGATCGAATACGGAAAGCAGGCTCCCATCATTGAGACCGGGGAGCGGTCTGATGAACGGAATTTTACCCATATTAAGGATTTAGTCGCTGCGTACTGGTTAGCCATCCAGAAGTGTCAGCCCGGAAAGTTGTATCTCATAGGTTCAGATGAACAGGATCATATTTTCACCTTCGATCAGGCGCTTGATCAGTTGATTGCCCTCTCCACATACCGTAAACCTATGAAGAAAGTAATCAATAATAAATTTGTTCGCCCGACTTCAGTTCCGCGTCTGATTGGCGACACGTCTGATTTCCGTACATTGACGGGCTGGAAGCCGGAAATCGCATTTGAGACAATCCTCAATGATACGCTCAACTATTGGCGGGAATTTATCAGAAATGAATGGTACTAGCTTGACTCAACTCAACAATCTCCCCCGGATTCATCAGGCAGTCATTCTCGCCGGAGGGCAGGGATTACGGCTCCGACCGCTTACTCTTCATACCCCCAAGCCTATGATTATGTTTCATGGGAAACCTTTTTTGGCATATATCATCGATCAACTAAAAGACAATGGCATCACGGATATTGTCCTTTTGGTGGGTTATCTCCATGAAAAGATAGAATCGTATTTCGGAAACGGTAAGAACTGTGGTGTTCGTATTACTTACTCATATAGTCCCGTAGAGGACGGTACAGGGACACGGTTACAGCGTGCTCTTCCATTCCTGGCAGATGAATTCCTTTTACTGTACTCGGACAATTATTGGCCACTTAATGTAGTTGATCTTATTCGTTTTTATCGGGACATGGGTACAGAAGCCACGGTCACGGTATACGACAATGCTGATAGATATACAAAGAACAATATTTTTGTAGATCAGAAAGGGTTCGTTACGGCGTATGACCGGGAGAGGAATCAAAAGAATCTGAACGGAGTGGATATCGGATATTTTCTTATAAAGAAAAGCGTTTTGTCGCTTATCCCTGAAGGAAATTCTTCTTTCGAAGACACCGTTCTGCCTGCTTTAATGAAAAAAGGAAATTTGGGAGGATTTGTAACAAATAAAAGATATTATGGTCTGTCAAATTTAGAAAGACTGCCCGAGATTAAGAAATTTTTGAAATCGAAAAAGATAATATTTCTTGATCGAGACGGTATCATAAACCGTAAACCTCCAAAAGGCACTTATGTTACCAACTGGAGCGAATTCAAATTTTTGTCTGACGTAAAGAAGGCATTACGTACGTTGGTAAAAAAGGGGTATGAGATTTGTATTATCACCAATCAGCCGGGTATTGCCCGGGACATGATGACGAAAAAGGATTTGGATACAATCCACAAAAAAATGGTTGCGGAGCTTGCCATATCCGGTATCAACATTAAAAAGATTTATGTCTGTCCGCACGGGTGGGACGAGGGTTGCTCCTGCCGGAAGCCAAACCCAGGCCTTTTGCTCCAAGCTGCCCGGGAAAACGCCATAGACTTATCAAAAACGTTCTTTATCGGGGATGATGAGCGTGATGTCGTCGCTGGACAGCGGGCGGGATGCAAAACAGTCTATGTCGCAGAAAGTCCGAGTACGTCTCTCCTGACTGCTCAACCTGATATAATAGCTCCATCCCTCTCCGTAGGGGTGAAAAAGATTTTATTTGGGAACCTATGATAATTTCCAGAACCCCGCTTCGCGTAAGTTTTGTGGGTGGAGGAAGCGATATTAAAAGTTTTTATGGTCATGAAGCGGGTATCGTAGTCTCCACTGCGATAAATAAATATATCTACATAACGGTAAATCAGAGTTTTGACGGCAAAATATCGGTGCGTTATTCCAAGGAGGAGAGAGTCGATGATATTGATGATTTGGAAAATAATCTCATCCGAGAAGCTCTCCGTCTGGTGCACATTGAAGGCGGAGTCGATATTTCATCTACTTCAGATATCCCATCAGAAGGATCAGGACTTGGGTCTTCCAGCTCCTACTTAGTTGGTGTATTACATGCTCTGTATGCCTTCAAAGGCCGTTCTGTGAGCGCAAAACAGCTCGCCCAAGATGCGTGTAAAATCGAAGTGGATATACTCAAAAAACCCATAGGCAAGCAAGATCAGTATATCGCGGCGTTTGGCGGTTTCCAGACTATTCAATTTAATCCTGATGATAGTGTTTATGTAGATCCTATTATTTTTTCCGCTGAAACCCGTCAGGAACTTCAAGAACGGTTATTGTTGCTTTATACGGGTATTACCCGTTCTTCGGATACTATACTGGCTAAGCAAAACGCCAATCTCATAAAATATTCCGCGAAAAGGAAGACTTTGAGTCAGATGGTACAACTCGCCCGGGAAATGCAACTGTGTCTCCAAAAAAATAAGCTCGATACGTTTGGCGAATTACTTGATCAGAATTGGAAACTAAAAAAAGAAATGGCAGATGGCATAACTTCTCCTTTGATTGATCAGTGGTATAGTATCGCCAAAAAAAATGGAGCAATCGGTGGGAAGCTATTGGGTGCCGGAGGTGGAGGATTTCTACTGTTTTATGCTCCCCGGAAACATCATAAGGAAATAATAAAGGCTCTTCCGCGGCTGCGGGCAACAGACCTCACCTTCGAACCGCAAGGGAGTAAGATCATCTTTGTGGGGCAATAGTATGAAAATTATTGAGGAATATTTTACTGCACTGAAACAATCAATGGATCGCATAGACCGGACAAAAATTCTTGCGGCCGTTCACATACTTATCCGAACATATCAGACGAAACATCATGTTTATATCATTGGAAACGGCGGAAGCGCCTCGACTGCATCCCATATGGCGTGTGATTTACGCAAAGGCATAATGCGCTACGATCAGAACGGCGGCCGGATGAGCGTTTTTTCTTTGGCAGATGCGACCGCGTATACGACGGCTATCGCAAACGACATGTCATACGAACATATATTCTCTGAACAATTACAAGGAGTTTTGGAGAAAGGGGATACGGTAGTTGCTATCTCCATCAGCGGCAATAGTCCGAATATTATTGCAGCGGTTGCATTGGCTAAACAAATGGAGGCGCAAACCATCGGATTACTGGGATTCCGGACAGGAGGAAAGCTTGCCGCAATGGTCGATTGTCCTATCATCGTGGATAGCGATGACTATGGTCGGTGTGAAGATGTGCATCTCATGCTCAATCATATTTTCACCGATTGGATAGCCAGGCATAAAAAGGAGATTGATACGCAATAAATTATTATGCCATACGCAACGAAAAATAATCCTTCTCTACAAGAGGAAGACAAAAAACTCACTCAAATCCGGTCGAAGGTGCACGATCTGATTCGTGAGTTCCATCATATCAAGTTTGATCAAGCAGCTACCTGCGCTGGAGTGGACATGATTGAGACGTCCGGTAAGGTTGTGGGTCCGGAGGAGCTTATCAACGGGATTGAAGCGGTGCTGGATGGTTGGTGGACGGATGGTCGGTTTGCCGATACATTTAGTAAATTATTGCGGAATTATTTAGACGTCAAGTTATGCCTGCTCACCAACTCCGGATCTTCGGCAAATCTTGTTGCATTTTTTGCACTTACATCGCCCTTGTTGGGAAGTAGACAGGTGCGTCCTGGCGATGAGGTCATCACGGTCGCCGCGGCGTTTCCGACAACCGTCAGTCCTATCGTACAGGCCGGGTGTGTGCCGGTATTTGTCGATATAGATTTAGCGACTCTCAATATTGATTGGAAACAATTGGAAAAAGCGTTATCGCCGAAAACAAAAGCAATCATGATTGCCCACACGCAAGGAAACCCGTTTAATTTGGAGAAAGTGGTAGCATTTGCCCGTGCGCATAATCTATGGCTTGTAGAAGACAGCTGTGACGCACTGGGAGCCGAATATAAAGGTAAAAAGGTAGGTACATTTGGAGATATTGCCACCTTTAGCTTCTATCCTGCTCATCAAATGACGATGGGAGAAGGAGGGGCGATTGTCACCAATAACGCATTTCTTTTTCGCATCGCTAAATCATTTCGAGATTGGGGGCGCGATTGTTGGTGTGAGACGGGGGAGGATGATGCATGCCGGAGGCGCTTCACCTGGAAGTTTAAAAATTTGCCTTTGGGTTATGATCATAAATTCGTCTATTCACATCTGGGCTACAACCTAAAGCTTACGGATATGCAGGCCGCCATCGGGGTTGCCCAAATTGGACGTATTGATGAATTTATCAAAGCGCGCAGAGAGCATTACATGTATCTGTATGAACTTTTATCCCCATATAGTGCGTACTTCCAATTTCAGGAGGCCCAAAAAGATAGCAATCCATCGTGGTTTGGCTTTATGCTGACGCTTAAGAAGAAATGTCCGTTTACCTTGACGCAGCTTTGTATATTTTTAAATAGCAAAAAAATAGCCACACGGCCCCTCTACTGTGGCAACATCACAAGGCAACCATTTTTTGAGCACATACCATACCGTGCAATCGGAGCATTGCCAAATTCTGACTATATCATGGAGCGTACGTTTTGGATTGGCGTTCACCCGAAGCTCACCCAAGAGCACATGAAGTATATGGCACTAACGATAGGGAACTTTATCGACCAAAAACTCTATTAGCGGAGAAATTTTTTGATGCTCTGATAGAGTTTTTTGGGGGAGAGGCCGTTATAATCCAACAAGTATTCCTGACTTCCGGTGATCGACGTAAATTGATCCTGAATGCCTAAACGCAGAAGTTTTGTCTTCACACCCGCCTCTGCGATGATTTCGGCGACCGCGCTCCCAAGGCCCCCGATGACGCTATGTTCTTCGATGGTTATTACTGACGGAATCCCGGAAATCTCTTTTATAAGAGCTTTGGAGTTTAACGGCTTTATCGTAGGAACACTAAAAAGTGCGACGCGTAAACCCTCACCGGTTAACTTTTCTGTTAGTTCGACTGCTTGGGGCAATAAACTTCCGCTCACGAGTATGCATGTGCCTTTTCCCTGGGTCATTGGTATCATTTCGCCGATTTTCACATTGATCTTGCCGTTATGGACGATGGGTGTGCCGCTTTTCATGAGTCGTATATAGGCTGGCCCATTGATCTCATACGCTTTATGGGTGGCCCAGGCGACTTCTGCCGGATCGCCGGGCGTGAATACCGTCATATTAGGAATCATTCTCATGAGTCCGACGTCTTCGATGGCAAAGTGGCTGGCACCCAGTTGATTGAGGCTAAATCCGGCGGCAGTACCGATGATTTTGACGTCGATATTGTTGTATCCCACATCCAGCCTCACCTGCTCAAAACAACGCATCGTGGCAAACGCAGCTTGGGCATAAAAGAATACTTTATGTCCGGAGAGCGCAAGCCCGGCTGCAAGGCCCACAGAGCTTTGCTCGGTGACACCGGTATTGAGAAATCTTTTGGGATAGGTCTCTTGGAGTCCTTCAAAAACAGAAAAACCCATATCTGCGGTGACGCAGATTATTTCAGGATGCTCATCCATGAGCTGGGTTAGCGTGTTGGCAAATGTCGTTCTCATAAGATTTTTAACTCCGTTTCGGCTATGGCAATTTCCGTGATCGTGGGAGTTTTGTAATGCCATTCATTTTTATCTTCCAGAACTGATACCCCCTTACCTTTCACGGTGCTTGCGATAATGAGATTTGGTTTTCCCGGGGTCAGGGGTAATTGAGAAAAAGTTTTCTCCATTTCAGAAAAATTGTGTCCGTTTATCTGCGCCACAGCCCAGTTGAATGCGCGCCATTTATCTGCGAGTGGTTCAAGCTTGAGTGTATCATGGATACTTCTCCAGCCTTGCCATTTATTATTGTCGATGATGACCGTGAGATTATCCAGCTCGTGGTGGGAAGCCAGAAGTGCCGCTTCCCATGTCGATCCCTCGTCACATTCTCCGTCGCCAATGAGTACAAAGACCCGGAATGTCCGCTTCTGGAGCTTTGCGGCGATGGCCATGCCCACGCCAATGGGCAACCCATGCCCCATGGATCCGGTCGTTGCTTCGACACCCGGTACATGATTTCTGGTGGCTATTCCAATGAGTTCACTGCCGTCCTTGCAATACGTATCCAGGAGTTTAGCAGGAAAGAAGCCTTTTCTGGCTAAAATCGTGTAGAGAGCAGATATCCCCCAGCCTTTACTTAAAATAAAACGGTCGCGATCGAGGGATAGGGGTTTATGCGGGTCTATGTTCAAGATTTTTTCGTATAAGTAGACCAAGAGATCCACAGCGGAATAGGAGGAGGCTATGTGTGATGCGTGGGCCGATACGATCATGGAAAGCACTTTTTGGCGTATTTCCTTCGCTTCAATGATTAACGCATCAACACTTCCTTGTTTTGTCATAAGAAGTCAATTATAGGTGATAGGGTCGTTTGGTATCAAGCAATGATCATTCGGGTGCATTTCCTTGAGACGCTGCTGGCGTGGGAGTAGGGCAAACTTTAATGAATGTTTTCCCAATTTCATCTGTTAATGCTTTTGCGACAAAATGTCTGCCTTGGGCCATGAGGTGCTCGTTATTATAGAGATTTTCCAACTTTGAATTTGCTTTCATGATGGAACGCCAGGTAAATGCCTCCGCTGAAAGACTCGTCGATAAATCCAGGACGGTTACTTGTTTTTCCAGGAGTGCCGTCTTTACAAGATTTACGTTTTTTTTCAGTTGAGTTACGAATTTGTCGCCCATGAAGGATTGTTTTGGCTGGTAATCGATAGGTGTAAAATAAAATATCAACTTTGTTTTTTTGGATGCAAACATATCGGCAATACGGAGAAGGGACTGGATTTTTCTGTGGTTCTTTGTCAGATTGTTCATATAATTAGCATGAATGAGATTTTTCAACGGATTATCAGGATATGGTTCGTTCGGTGGGCTTTCCGGATAACGCATGAGGCCAGCCTTGCGTAATAACGTCAAAAATATGCTTGGCGGTTGGTCAGTCGTTGTACTATTGGCGGGTTGAAAATTGATAAATCCGCTATTGGAAAAAAATGGCCAAAAAGGCATGAGCGCGGTTTCTGCAAACCAATCAAAAAAAAGTTTTTGTTCGTTAAATTCAAATTGCGGGTCCTTGTCCCAAGCGGCGCCGAACGCCCGCATATTAATTTCGACGATGAGATAGTCAGGGGGCGGCTGAAAACGGGCAATAAATTTCGCGTACGCTGCGAATATATCCGGATTACCTCCATTTTGAACGATAGCCCCGACCGTGGCACACTTTAATTCCTTTTCCATGATCAAGCTGATAGCGTCATGATCTTTTTCTTCACTATCTGTCACATAGTCCGTGCTGTCGACTAGATACATAATCTCCGGTTTTTTTTCATGATATGCGAGGTTGAAGTTCACTGCTGTTTCAGGAATTTTTGGAGGAAAAACATTCGAAATAAGTAATTGACCAAGGTAAATTATCAGAGACGTAAAAAGAAATTTTAGAAGAAACGATTTCATAGTTTAAAATTGAAAATAAATGAAAGGCGTCTTTTTTGTTATTCCAAGATTTATAATTGAAAGAACAAAGATAATATAGATTGCGTAGCGTACGATCCTCGGTAATTTTACGACTCTGTTAGTCGCCTGAAGCCATTCATATACTCCCATAGCTCCCAGGCTTGCTATGGCGATCAAAAGTTCCTCCGGAAGGAGCCCCAGCCCTTTTCCCTGGCTAAAAATAAGAGCATCAATGGATAGTCGGTTATTGATGATAAGGGCAAAGACGAGCTTGTCAATATTTGTAAATAGGTTTGCAAAAATATACGAAGCGTCCGTGATTGTGCGGGCTCGGAATACAATCCACGCCGCGCATACGAGTGTAAATGTTGTTCCGATGGAGATGATGTGCAAGAGAGGGGATACGTATAAGGATTTCAGACTTTTTTTCGTTAAAAGTATCGCGTGTTCACCAATATCATATAGGATCAAATACACTCCGTGTAGGAATCCCCAAAACACATATGTCCAGGCGGCCCCGTGCCAGAGGCCGCTTAAGGTGAAAACAAAAAGAATATTCCTGTACCGCGCAAGCGCTTTGACGCGGTTGCCGCCTAAGGGAATATAGATATAATCGCGAAACCAGGAGTAGAGGGACATATGCCATCGGCGCCAGAAGTCCGGTAGAGAGGTGGCAAAATAAGGGAAATGGAAATTTTCTGTTAATCTGATTCCCATGAACCGGGCGGTGCCGATTGCGATATCACTGTATCCGGAGAAGTCATAATAGATCTGAAAAGCGAATGCGAGAGATGCGATAAGAAGCGGCATGCCCGTATAGTCTTGAGGGCTTCCATACACCTGGTTGACCACGAGCGCGAGTTTATCCGCGATGACCACTTTTTTAAAAAAACCTATGACCATCCGTTTGAGACCATCGGATGCATCCGTATCAGAAAATACATGTTGGGCATGGAGCTGGGGCAATAAGTTCTGCGGACGTTCAATCGGTCCGGCAACCAGTTGGGGGTAAAACATGACATAGAGCGCATAGATACCCAGATGCCGTTCGGCTTTCTGTTTCTTTTTGTAGACCTCGATCACATAGCTTAGGCTTTGAAAGGTATGAAATGATAAGCCGATGGGCAAAAGCAACTTTAGGAGCGGAAAGGAATAGTTGAGATGAAAGAAATTGGCTAGTTGAGCAATATTCATGGCAAAGAAATTAACGTATTTGAACGTAAAGAGGACCGCTACAGAAGCGAGAATGCTCAAGATAAGATACGCTTTCCGCTTATATCCTTTTGATTGTTCAATTTGTATTCCGGCGATATAGTCCACCCCGATCAAAAAAAACAATATCAGGATATATTCCGGGATAAACGCCATGTAAAAGATACAGCTGGCAAGAAGCAAGAGTACCCACCTGAGCTTGTGGGGTAAGAGAAAATACAGAAGTGAGACGATAGGGAAAAATATCAAAAATGATAGTGAATTAAACAGCATACAGTAAGATGTCACGTATGCTAAGTATTTTTGTTGATAGAGTCAACAGCCGTTACGCTTTTCATGATTAGGATATACGTATTATGTCTGATAAAATATGAATACATTTTTTGATTTCGAGGCATGTTTATGACCAATCCGCTCGTAACCGTTACCATCCCTACGTACAATAGTGCTAAAGGGCTTCCTTTTTGTTTGGAAGCCTTGAATAATCAGAGTTATAAAAATATTGAAATAAATATTATTGATAATGTTTCGAAAGACGCAACGGTAGAAGTGGCAAAGAAATTTGGAGTAAAGAAAATAAAAATATTATCCTGTTCCTTGCTTCAGGCACGCTACGAGGGAGTAAAGATGGCCAAGGGAACATATATTTTAATACTCGATAGCGATCAAATTCTTTCGCATGACGCGATAGAGCGAGCAGTACGTATGACGGAAAGCAAGCATCTGGATATGCTCGCTCTTGAGGAAAGCGTTTATTATAGCAAAACATTTGTAGAGAAATTATTTGATATGGATAGACGGCTCATTAACAGTTTAAATAATTTAAGCCCGTTTACCGGAGTCATCATGCCTAGATTCTTTCGGAGAGAGTTACTTGTGAAGGCCTACGAACATATTCCGCAGGAAATCTTCCGTAATACCGGAGGCCCTGATCATGCAATCGTGTACTATGAAGCATGGCGAATGAGCAAAAAAATCGGGGTAGTAACGGATGCAGTGAAGCACATAGAGCCATATAGCTTGCAGTTTATGATGAGAAAAATGTATCGGTGGGGGTATACGAGTGTTGCGGCTCACTATGGATCGTATGATGATCTTATGAAGCAGAAAGAAAGATTCCGAACAGGACTATTTACGAAGGGATTGATGAAAGAGAGTATCGCTTCTATCGTATTACTTTTTTTTAAAGGAGTTGCTTTTAAAACCGGGTATTATCGTGGAGTTATTGATCGATATTTTGGTTTGATACATCTATAAGTAAAGGTTATGCAAAAAATATCCCGTTTCATTGAATATCTTTGGAATCAGGCCATGCTTGATAATGTATCGAATATCATTGCGTTATTACATAACAACAGAAACGCAGATGTATTAGATGTTGGTTGTGGAGATGGTAAATCTACCATCCTTTTTAAAAAGAAAATTGTCTGCAGAAAAATTGTGGGCATGGAAGGCGATACAGATAGAATCAAGGAAGCGAAACGTAACGGGATCAAAGATATTGTTACCTGTGATTTAGAAAAAAGATGGCCATTGCCTGACGGATCATTTGATATAGTGATTTCCAATCAAGTCATAGAGCATATCTTCAATATTGATCTTTTTATTAGTGAGATATACAGGGTATTGCGACCCGGGGGATATTGCTTAATATCTACGGAGAATCTGGCAAGCTGGCATAATATCGGGGCGCTTATTTTGGGATATCAGGACTTTTCGCATCACCTTATCTCGAAAAGTCATGTGGGTAATCCGATATCCGTGCATTACGGAGAAAAAACCGGCGGATGGGGAGATAAATCCAAAGGCAATTCTCATTCTGTGATATATCCTCATGTTAAAATTCCGACGTATACTAGTTTGATTAATATTTTTAAAGCGTACAATTTTATATTTGAAGAAGGAAAGGCAAGCGGATATTACCCATTTTTTGGAATATTAGGCAAAATGATGTCGTCTATAGACCCATATCATTCCCATTTCATTACCATAAAAATGGTAAAATCTTCGATTCATGAATAACATCCTTAATAAGAATACGTCAGTCCTGTTTGCTACGTTTGCCGTATATATCAAAGGAAAGGCTCTTGCTGCCAACGGAATGATAGAGCCGATGCTTTCGTTCTTTTTACCAAAAGTGAACAGATTTACCCTCCTTGTACAGCCGCACCCATCAAGCGATCGCATTAGCCCGGTGATTCAGGAATACAACGGTAATAGAAAATCGAAAGAATGGAGCATTTCTCCGTGGTGGTATTTGCCACTTTACTTTGTCTGTAAAGCGCAAAATACCGACGATACGCATCTTTCTTTCAAGCTACGGGATTTTTTTTCCGTCTTGTACTGCGGGTTCATTGTCAGGAAAAAATATGATCTGTTCGTCGGATTGGAGTGTGTCAATGCAGCTGCAGGCATTCTTTTAAAAAGCTTAGGTCGAGTGGACAAGGTGATCTATTATGTATCAGATTACGCACCAAAACGATTTGGAAATCCATTCCTTAACAACATATATCTCTGGCTTGATACGTTTTGCATAGAACATGCAGACTTCACCTGGGATGTTTCTCCCGCCATGAAGGAGGCTCGTTTAGAGGCAGGATTTTTACGGAAAGATTCAAAAAAAATTCTTCATGTTCCTAATGGACTGTTTGAATCGCAGATAAATCCCTTACCGATAGCCAAAAGAATTCCACATAGCATGGTCTATATGGGGCTTCTCAATCCTGATCAGCATGGAGTGGATCTGGCGCTTAAGGCGTTTGTGATTGTTCTGAAGAAATATCCCGACGCGACGTTTCATGTGATCGGAGGCACGAATAGAGACTCCAATCCCTTTATGGATATGGTACGGGATTTGGGGATAGTGAAATCTGTGATTTCATACGGGTTCGTCCCTCCCAACAAAGAAATGTCTCGTATTATTCAGAAATGTATGGTCGGAGTGGCCACGTATCGGTCGGACAGGAATCCTCGAAATAAGTATGGAGATTCAGGTAAAATCAAGCAGTATTTGGGTTGCGGATTGCCGATCGTGGCAACGACGATACAGTGGTATACCCGATATGCTATTGCGCAAGGAGCTGGAATTGGTGCGAAAGAGACATCTGCAGATTTTGCAAAGGCAATAGTGAAGCTGTTTGACGATGCGGCGCTGTATAAACGATGTAGTGAGAGAGCCATCGAGTTGAGCAAAGATAATACGTGGGAAAACACGTATGCAAAAGCTATTGCAGCGATGGAGAAGTAAGTTGAGATAAGTCGGTAGGCTTATTGTCTATTTTCTATATCGTGGGTATAGTCATTATATTTTTTATGATCAAAAACATGCAGGGCGTAAATCTTATCGTACCAGACATCATTTTTGATCGCCCGTTTATGTATTAGCCCTGGTATCCGGTCTAATTTTTTGCGTCTATTGTGTTTATTAAATTCTGCGATGGCCAACAATTCTCCTGTATATTGACTATAAATTTCATCATCATCTCCGATGACGTCGTCAAAATAGCAAAAAACTCGAGGAAGTAATGCCCCGTTCTGTATGGAAAATAGATGTAGTGCGTCAATTGTAGAGCTATAGTAGTCCAGATCGAAAGAGACGAAGCCAACTGGAGCGATAGTGGATTTGATAAATTTAGGAACTGTTTTTGAGACGTCTCCCAATACAAGTGTTGTGCTTTTGTGAGCTAAGTAAAGTTTCGTGTTGGTTTTTCCTCTTGTTTTCTTGATAAAAACGT
>JBBTWJ010000002.1:0-36008 GCA_038062895.1 Patescibacteria group bacterium | reverse complement strand
AGACAAAATATTTTTTTACCGAAGATGCACAAAATGTATTGACATATTACCCCAGAACCTGCTCCGAGTGCTAAGCCACCGATCACATCCGAGAGCCAGTGATGACCGAGATAGATGCGGGACACACTCATTAAGCTGATATAGCTTAGTATCCCGATACTGATCATCTTAGCTTTGATGCCTCTTTGTTTGAAGTATGAAGTATGAAGTATGAAGTATGAATAAAGAATTATTCCTAAATATATAGCGCGGGCCGCGTGGCCGGAAGGATAGGAGTAATCTTCCCAGATATAGTATTTAGGGAAGACGGTCGTGGGGTTTTTGAGAAGAAAAAATGGCGGTGCCGGATGGTGGACGACGGATTTTCCATACACTTCCGCAAGCGTCATGAGTCCAAATAGAAGCGGGATCATCAAGGCCACTATCCGCCATTTTTTACGTTTGGTTAGTGTGATAAGGGTGAGCAGTAAGACGGCGATCGTGGATGCCATTGGGCTTGCAAAAAATGTGGCGCCTTCCATAACCTCTCCGGTCAACCGCGACAGACGTAACCGTGAAGAATTATCAATGCGTTCTTGCATCTTGACCGTGGTGGCAAAATCCAGCTCCCTCATACCTCCGCGTTTGATAGCCCGGCTAAACAAGGTAAAGAAAAGAAGCATCAGACATGCCAGAATGAGGAGAAAAAAGCGCTTGCTCATGCAGTGATCGTAGTCCGTTTAAAATCCAAATAGACCAGGAAAAAGTAAAGGCCGAAGACGGGTGAGGTCATCGCCCACACAGAGCCAATCAGCGGGTGGATACTCTGGAGTAGGGAGAGGGGAACATTGTAACAGAGTACTATGAGAATGCTCCTGCCGACGAGTTTCCAGAAGCGTCCCGCTGTGAGCCGTTCACTTTCCTTGAGGGGTTTGACCGCTGGGTCCTCGAGGGCGGCTACAATGGGCGCGAACATGTAGCGAACGGCTATAATGATGCCCGGGACGACCAACAGTAAAAACCCAAGCATAGTGAAGAATCCCACTTTGACATAGGTGGTGAGGAGCCGCATCGAGACGAGTCGGGCAGGTTGGATATAGCTCGTTAATCGGTCACGGGTTCCTGCGGCTGTCGCCTCGTAGACTTTATACAAGAGCGCGGTATACCACATGCTCACATAACTTACGATCAAAAGAATGAGAAGTCCAACGACGATGATTCCCTCAAGCCACCAACTGTTCGTGTTCGTAAGGAATGTGGTGATGTTCGCCTCCAGATTTGAAGCGTCGCCGCCGGCAGTGTAAGAAAGAAGCGCGGCTATCCCAAACGAGAAGACTTGCGGAATCGCCCCTAAAGCAAGATAGGCGCCGACGTTTGACTTGTCCAGGGCGAGGGACCATGCGCGTTTGAGGAGTATAAAGGGAGAAGTGAGTCTATTGTCCATTGCATTCATGGTCACATAAATTGCCCACGACTGTCAAGTATTTTTGAGGTGTTTGGTGACTTCGTAGAGGACGATGCCAAGGGACACCATGACATTGAGGGATTTATTTATTCCCCACATCGGCAGTTCCACGATTATGTCAGCAACATCCAGTACTTCTTTGGAGACGCCATTTGACTCATGACCTACGACGAGGGCGATGGGAAATTCATAGGTGACTTGGGCAAACGGTTTACTCCTGCTATCCTGCTCAACAGCAATGATAGTCGTTGACGGCGCTTGACGCTTGATTTGCTTGATCGCTTCGTTCGCGGAAGGCGAATACTCCCAGTCTAACCAATTCCATGTATTGATGGAAGCTTTTTTAATTCGTGAGTTGGGTGGTGTAAGCGTTTCTCCGCAAAGAATTACTTTTTCTGCCGCCACGGCATCAGCCAGCCGGAATATAGAACCTATGTTGTAGGTATCCAAGACATTATCGAGGATAATCGTGATAGGGTTACGCTTGACCGATCGAGCCGCTTCCGGATCAACGGGGGTAGTTCGAAGTTCTTTCGCGTTGAGCTTTATCATTGCTCTATTATAGCAAGCTTATCGGAAGAGAAAGCTGAAGAGGTTGAGGTAGAACGGTTGGACCAGAGACGTCACTGCTCCGGTGTCAGCAGAGACATTGGCTTCTATCGGCGCAGCAATCGGGAAAAACCCTAAAAAATTGACGTCTTTGGTGCCGCGGACTTTGTATACGAGCTTGCCGCCCTCCTCAACCATCGTCACTGCCGGTTCAGTTTCGGCAACCTCACCACCCGCGGATGTCGCTTCATCTACGCCACCAGCTCCGGTTGCGCCTATTGCGGTCCCTGTTTGCCCAAGCAGATCGGCCGTCGCAGTAAGAATTCCACCTCGCAGAAGATTGGCAACCGCCGTATCAGGCAGAATTGCCACCGATCTGCTGCCGGTTGGGGTCGTAACAATCAGCTCATTATTTGGGCCAATGGATAACGGGACGTTCGTCCGCACGCGCGTCCGGCCCTGCTTGATATCGATGCGGCTGCCTTCAGCTCGGATCTCAAGCTCATTTTTATCAAATCGTTCCCGCACGCGCACCACATCAATGGGTTGACCTGCGCCGGTAGCCTCCTGTTCATCCTCATCTTCATTAAAGTCATCACGTTCATCTTCTCCCTCGGGTGGCTTGAAGCGGATTTCAAGTCTGCCGTCTTTGGCTTCTATGCGGGTTCTGCCTTCCGGAGTGCGGATCTCTTGCTTGACGCGGACCGTGCCGTCTTTGCGTGTTTCCGATTCGAGTTTCACGCGCTCGGTGGGGCTGCGGAGTTCAAGGCGCTGCTTTTTCTCTCTCACATCCGAAGCTTCACTGCTTGAAGATCTGTTCCCAGGACTACCATTGCCTCTTGATTCGCTCGTCGATCCGCCACCGGAGGAGTCTTCTTTCTTCTCTTCTTTCTTCTCTTCTTTCTTCTCTTCTTTCTTCTCGCCGTCGCCGCTCCCTTCACCTAATACTTGACCAGCAGATGCGACAGAGTACTGATCTCCATATTCATCAATCAGGAGTGTCCCCGCGTCAACCCTCGTTGCAAGCGTCAACAGCGCAATCAAAGAGAACCAAACAGAACATAGAGCAAAAACCTTCCCTTTGTGTCCGATCATATTTCTATAATGAAAGAAAAAAATCATCGTGTCAAGCGGTTGACCACATTTCCGATGAGCCAGCCGATGACTCCTCCCGCAACCACATCCAGCGGATAGTGAACGCCCAGATAAATTCGTGATAATGAAATCAAAACAGCAAGCGTAAAAAACATCCATTTCCATTTCGGCTCTTTACGCGATAAGACTACGGCCATAGCAAAGGCAATGGTAGCGTGGCCGGAAGGCATGGAGAAGTCTTGACTTGCCGGTCCCACGATGATCGCTCCCATAAGCTCAGTCGGTCGAACGCGGGCCACGAGTGGCTTGAGTATGAGCTCTACGAGTGCCCAACTTGTGCCGCCGGCAAAGAGAAAGGGTAGAAAAAACCAATGGTCTTTATGTTCTTCTTTACTAAACAGTATCGCGGTGATGAGAAACCAGATGAGACCTGCCGTCCCGATTCCGGAGATAGCCAAGGCAAGCGCATTCGTCAGTTCCGTGTGTGGCAGGTGATTGATGATAAAAAAAATTTGCTGATCGAGGATAAGCAGGCGTTCCATATATACGATTATGGTTTGGGAGTAGCGGACGGACTGGCTATTTTTGTTGGCGTCGGTGTGGCGGTGGATTTGATTGTTGGTTTGGGCGTCGGCTTCGGTGTGGACGTCGGGGAGGTCGAAGGGAGGCTTGCTGGGGGTGGGGTCACCGTCGGGCTCACGAAAATAATCCGTATCGCTCCTTCTTCCGGAACCGGGGACACGATAGACTTTTTTCGAGAGACCAAGAAGCCCACAAGCAGGGCGACAAAACAGACAAACACAACAATTAGGGTAATGGCTGCGATAGTTTTTTTCTGATCGTCCATACTTCTATAATAACACTTTAGTTTGTAAAGTTGAAAGTCTATAAAGTCTATAAAGTAAAAGCACTTTACGGACTTTTGACTTTATGGACTTTTTCTTACTTGATGTCCTCCTTCTTCCATGCGGCGAAGGTGCACGTCGGATAATTGCTGCATCCGTAGAATATTTTTCCCCGATTTCGACTTTTTTTGATAATGATATCTCCCCCACACCGTGGGCATTTCTTGTCTATTTTTTCGACCAGCTGCCGCGAGTACTTACAGGCCGGGAAGGTGCTGCACGCGATGAATTTGCCATATCTCCCTGTGCGCACGACCAGTGGATTTGTGCACTCCGGACATTTTTCATCCAGGATCTCCACGGGCATTTTCACTTTTTCGGCAATTTGATAGGCTTGGTCAAGATCCACGGCGAATGGCGTGTAAAATTCCCGTATGACGGGCTGCCACTCTTTCTTGCCGGCGGCGATTTGATCGAATTCATCCTCCATATGCGCGGTAAACGGCAGCTTCAGGATGGTTGGAAAATATTGAATGAGAAAATCCGTGACGGCAATCCCCAATTCCGTGGGTACAAGCTTTTTATCTTCTTTTTCTATATACAGCCGTTCCTGGATGGTAGAAATGATGGGTGCATAGGTACTGGGCCGTCCGATGCCTTCCTCTTCCAACGCCTTGACGAGCGTCGCTTCGGTGTAGCGCGCAGGAGGGGTCGTGAAGTGTTGGGTCGGTGTGGTGGCGCCCAGTGTCACGTTTTGACCCACAGAAACCGGCGGGAGTTCAATCTCGCCGTTCGTTTCGCGACCAAGGATTTTAAGATACCCATCAAATTTTATGATCGATCCTTGTATTTCAAAGAGATATCCGTTATCGCTTCCAATCCGGATCGTCGTAGAATCAAACACCGCCTCCTTGGTTTGGCAGGCTACCGCTCGTTTCCAGATGAGGTCATAGAGTCGGATGTGATCGCGATTCATATCAACGCTGTGTTGACCGAATTGGGTACTTTGCACGCGTACATCCGTGGGCCTGATCGCCTCATGTGCCTCTTGGGCGAGTTTTGATTTTGTCTGATACCGGCGTGGGCTTGGAGGAAGGTAGATGTCCCCATACGTGATGGCAATGAAGTCGCGTGCTTCGCTGATAAACTTCTCCGCGAGGTTGACACTGTCCGTGCGGTGGTAGGTGATGATACCTTCCTCATAGAGCTTTTGGGCAAGCTGCATGGTTCGTTTCGTGGAAAATCCTAGTTTTCGACCCGCATCCTGCTGGAGCGTGCTCGTCGTGTAGGGCGGCGGTGGGGCCCGGCGAACTTCTTTTTTATCGACTGCCGAGACCGTGTAGGGAGATTGGAGGTCGCCCATGATCCTCTCTACTTTTGTTTTATCATCTATTAATGAACTGGTGGTCGTGTACTTTCCGTCAAAAAGATCGTACGTCAGTGTTTTTTCGTATTTCACTTCGTCTTTGGAGATGAGTTGGGCATGCAAATTGGACGAATTTGGCAAATTAGTCAAATTTGGTTGAAACTCGCCCTCTATTGTCCAAAATTCCTGCTTGAAGAATTTTTCTATTTCCCGTTGGCGCTCTACGATCAGTCGTACGGCGACGGACTGCACGCGACCAGCCGAAAGCCACCGCCGGGAAAGTTTTTGCCAGAGGAGCGGAGAAAGCGTATACCCCACTAATCGATCAAGCACTCTCCTGGCTTGTTGGGCGTCGACAAGTTTGAGATCAATTTCCCGCGGGTGGCCGATCGCTTCCTGGATGGCATGCTCGGTGATTTCATGAAAAACAATACGCTGAAGATTTTTTTGACTTTTGACCTGCCTCGCCGGCGGGCGGGCTTTTGACTTTTGACTGGCGTCCTTCAGAATGGACGCGGCGTGCCAGGCAATCGCCTCCCCCTCACGGTCCGGGTCCGTGGCCAGGATGACACGGTCCGACTTTGCGGCAAGTGCTTTGAGTTCCCCGACGCGTTTCTGCCGGTCTTTGGGAATGATATAGCTGGGCGTGAAATCATGTTCTAGGTCGACGCCCAGGGTTGCTTTTGGCAAATCCCGTATATGGCCCATGGTGGCTTCTATACGGTAATCACCCTTCCCGCTTAAGAACCGGGTAAGGGTGCGTGCCTTAGTGGGAGACTCAACAATAATTAATTGCATAATCCATACATCTTCTCTCCGTAATCGCGGATGATGTGCTTGATTTCAAGAATCGTGATGGTAGCAGCCCCGCTTGGCGCGGTCAAGCCGGTCGCGCGCACGATTTCATCAATATGCATCTGCCGATCAGTCAGTATTTTGATAATTATTGATTCATCAGATGTAAGATTTTCTAAACCTTTCGTACTTCTGGTACCTCCCGTACTTCCCGTACTTTTTATATTGAGTTCCTCCAATATATCCTCGACTCCTTCTACGAGCTTAGCCCCCTGTTTGATAAGTCTTGCGGGTCCCCGGCTGTAGGGACTCGTAATCGGTCCGGGTATGGCAAATACTTCTCTCCCCTGCTCACCGGCGTTTCGCGCCGTGATCAGTGCCCCGCTGTCATCGGCTCCCTCCGTCACGACGACTCCCATGGAGAGGCCGCTGATGATCCGGTTTCGGGCAGGGAATAGACCCTTGGTTGGACGCAATCCCAACGGCATCTCGGAAACGATTGCACCAAATCCTTCCTCCCCTATGTCACGGTACAATCTAGCATTGCTTGGCGGGGCGATAATGTCAATACCGCATCCTAATACCGCGATGGTTTTTCCGCCCGCGTCAATCGCGGTTTGATGGGCAACGGCATCCACGCCGTAGGCCATGCCGGAAACGATGGTGAAGCCGTTGGTGACAAGGCCCGTTACAATTTTCCGCGTCACGTCTTCCCCATAGTGGGTGATTTTGCGTGTCCCGACCACGGCGATGGTTCTGTCGAGATTGAGTTTTTCCTGTCCGGGTTTGGCTTTGACGTAGAGGAGAAAGGGCGCGTCGGAGATTTGGGCGAGCCGTTTGGGGTACCGTGGGTCGTCAAGCGTCAGCACGTGAACATGAAGGTCTTTAAGCTTCGTAAGATATTCTTCTAACGGAAAATCTCTCCGAAATGCTATGAATTCATCAATAAGTTTATCTCCCAGGTGGATCGCATGAAATTCTCTCGGATTGGCATTCCAGGCGGCAGAAGCGCTGCCGAAATACTCACGGAGAAGTTTAAACCGTACCGGACCAATGCCCGGGAAGACGCTGAATGCAATCCAATATTTTTTTTCTTCATCCATATCATCTTCCAAACCACTCCTCCAATATCTTTTTGGCTACGGGGGCGGCATTGTCGCTTCCCTCCCCGGCTCCTTCGACCAGGACCGTGACGGAAATTTCCGGTTCTCCGGTGATCGTGGATTGATTCGATAAGGGGGCCTGCCCTGTACCGTGCGCGAAGCGCTCTGGTATCGGGGCAAAGGCCGTAAACCATGCGTGTGTTTTATCGTCCGGGTCCCCATATTCTGCAGTCCCTGTCTTACATGCGAGGGGTATAAATTTGCTTGCTGTGAGACTAGAAGAGCTTGCTTCAGAAGTGCCATTGTCTAGATATTTGCTATTTGCTATTTGATATTTGATATTGAAATTAAAGAGTGGCCATCCCGTTCCTCCCGGTTCGCACGCCCGTTTCATGCCCTCGGTAATCAGATCAATGGTTTCCTTCTTGATATTCAGATTTTTGCAATGAGCTGGTAGCTGGTAGCTGGTAGCTGGTAGCTTTTCTATCGTCGGTCTGCAAAGCTTTCCCCCATTGGCGACCGCATTGGTCCACGTATTTGCCTGTAAGGGCGTCGTCAGGAGGTATCCTTGTCCGATGCTTACGTGATACGTGTCTCCCAGATACCACAGGTCGTTGCGTGCGCGCTTATCTTCTGCCGAATCAAATCGCAGGGCCTTCCACGATGGATTAGGCATGAGACCGGCGGCTTCTCCCGGGATTTGGATGCCCAAGGGAGCCCCGACGCCGAGGCGTTTGGCCCAGAGGCTAAGTTTTGTAATGCCGATAGCCTCCCCTGCTTTGTAGAAAAAAATGTCGTTACTCCTCTGGAGGGCTTTCACAATATTGACGAGTCCTTCTGTTTTGCCGTATTGGGTAAAGTACCAATTCGCAAATTTAAATGGGCCAATGACGACCTCTCCCGTGTCTTCGATCAACGTGTCGGCGGTCAGCGTGCCTTCCTCTAGTCCTGCGATGGCGGTGATGAGCTTAAATATTGAGCCCGGAGGGTACACCCCTCCTATGCCGCGATTAAACATGGGCAGATCAGGGTTTTCAAACAACCCGCTGACGGCCTCTGGGGAGAGAGCCGTGGAAAAGATATTTGCATCAAATGTGGGGCTCGTGTACAGCGCAAGAATTTCTCCGGTCATGGGTTGGGCCACGACGATGGCACCTTTCTTATCCGGTGGAAACGCGGCTGTGGCGGCCTCCGCTACACCACGGTCAATGGTCAGGGTCACGTCTTCGCCCGGTACTTCTTCGATACGCCCGAGTGTCCTTGTGGCGATACCGGCTGCATTGATTTCTACAAGTTCCCGTCCGTTTCTGCCTCGGAGGCGCTCTTCAAAAACTGCCTCGGCACCCATCCGGCCCAGCCGGTCACCTGCTTTATATCCGCGCAGTTGATAATAATTATCTCCCAGTTCTTTTTGGGTGATTTCGCCGATGTATCCGATGACGTGGCTTGTGGCCGCTCCAGCCGGGTATACCCGGGTGAAATCGTTTTCGATGTAGGCGCCCGGCGGTAATCCTTTGGCAAGAGCCGCGTCGCGCTCCGGTGCACTTAAAATTTCTATGCAGGGGTCCTGCGTTTCGGAGGTACAGGGCAGGATCAGCCGGTAGATGGGATCGTTGCGGGCTAGCTCGCGCCCCGTGCGGTCCAGTATCCTGCCCCTCGGCGCGTGACGGATAAGCTCGCGTGTCCGGTTACCGTCGGAGAGGCCGCGGAATTCGTACCCATGAATGACGGTTAGGTCAAAGAGTCGCCACCCGAGGATAAAGAGTGCCACAAAGAGCGTGGTCGTAAACAGAAGCGCCCGTCCGGCACCCAGCCACCATGAGGGAGCTTTAGGTTTGCCAAAGCGAGTGGCCGTTTTTTGTTCGGTGATGACCGAGTCGGAGAAGGCTTGTCCAAGTTTCATTATTGGCCTGTCATTCCCGCGAACGCGGGAATCCAGTGTACTATTATTCGATTCTGAAATATCACTATCATTCCCCACGAATATACAGCTCCCGCAACCACCTGCCCCACCGTGTGATTCTTTGTCACCACTCTCGCCCACGCCACAAGTGGGACGAGGGTAAGAATCGGCCACCAACCCCACCCAAACCAATGAATGACCAGGCCCGTGGCCAGAGCAATGCCCCCCGCGTGTCCGGACATTTTCCATATGAGGGAAATGAGAAAAAAACCAAGAAGCCAATATTCATAGAACAGAAAGAGATTCATGAATAGTTGGTTCCCAAATATTTTGGCAAGAACAATATTAAGAATTCCAAAAACGAGTAATACCCCAATGACCAACGGCCGGTGTTTGAGCGATTTGATATCCCATCCGCTCGATCGGTTTGCCCGGGCAAACAGGAGGCGAAGTACGACCTGGGGGAGTACCATGACTACCGTCATGAGCACCACAATCCGCCAGAGCGCACCATTGTGTAGACCATAATGATACGCGCCAAGAATGCTCACGGCAGTCATCACCCACAGGGGGTCGAGTAAGCGGGAGATGAGTGTTGCGAATATAAGCATGTTGTCTATAAAGTCTATAAAGTTTATAAAGTCTATAAAGACGAAAAGTATAACTTTTGTTTTCTCACATTACGGACTTTCTGACTTTTGACTTTATAGACGTTATCATACTCTTCTGGCTGCCACCCGTACTTTGTGCAGCAACGCTTCATCCGTCAGGAGCTTGCCGGCCCCCCGCACGACCGCCGTTTGGGGATCTTCGGTAATCCAAACGGGCATTTTGAGTTCATTGGCGATGAGTCGGTCGATGCCGGTGAGCATGGATCCCCCGCCGGCCAGGATGATGCCGTGTTCGATGATGTCGCCGACTAACTCCGGTGGTGTCTCTTCGATCGTTTCGCTGATGGCCTCGATAATTTGGTGAACGACAGTGGCTAACGCTTCCCGGATCTCTGATTCACCCACCCGGACGGATTTGGGCAGTCCGGTTTCTATGTCTCGGCCCCGCACTACCGTGACGCGGTCATTTTTATCCGTGGGGTAGGCACTGCCGATGGTAATTTTGATTTCCTCTGCGGTTTGCTCGCCGATGAGGAGCGAGTATTTGAGCCGCATAAAGTTGGTGATGGCCTCATCCATCTCATCGCCAGCCACCCGGATACTGCGGTTGACGACGATGCCGCCTAAAGATAGGACAGCAATCTCACTGGTTCCCCCGCCGATGTCGCAAATGAATGTGCCTTGGCTTTCCTGGATCGGCAGTCCGGCGCCGATTGCCGCGGCCATGGGCTCTTCGATGAGGAAGGCCGTTCGTGCGCCGGCGGCTATGGCTGCTTCCTGCACCGCTCTTCGTTCAACCTCCGTGACGCCAGAGGGAATGCCGATGACGACCTTGGGCCGCGGGATTTTGGGGAGAAATGGATTTTTGGGTGATTCGTGGACCAGGCGGATGTAATGCGTGAGCAGGGCGGCTGCTGCGTCAAAGTCACTGATGACCCCGTCCCGAAGCGGCCGGATAGCCTCAATCGTCCCCGGAGTTTTCCCAATCATTTTTTTGGCTTCGCGGCCAATGGCGACTATTGCCTTTGTTTTTTTATGCCGTGCGACGACCGATGGTTCGCGCACCACAATGCCTTTATCTTTGACAAATACCAAGACCGACGAAGTTCCCAAATCAATGCCCAAATCATGGGATAGGAGGCCAAAGAGGAAATCAAACATGAGGCTATTCTATCATATTACCTTCAGGTTTTTTGAGTGATGCATGGGGATGTTCAAAGCTGTTTAACCTGGAGAATGAAGTGTTCTTAGAGCGCATCACGAATCGCTTAAACTAATTCAACATATTGACCAAGCACGTGCGTGATTGATATGTCGTATTTGTATTTTCACAAGAATATACTTTCTCTCTTCGTATATGTCGTGGTATATTCAGCTTATGAGATTTCGTTTCACAAAACATTCGATAGATAAACTTCTTTTGATAGAGAAATATGGTTTTAATGTTACTCAAGATATGGTCAAAGCTGCTCTACGTTCCCCTCTTCGTGTAGATATTCGACCTGATGGTACGTTCGTTGCTAATGCATCGCTTAGTAAGAAATTAATTCTTCGAGTTGCGCACCGTTATGAAGATGATATAATCATCATTATTACAGTATATCCTGGCAGGAGAAAAGCATATGGATTATAAGTATACATACGATTCTGAGGCTGACGTTCTCGCATATTTTTTATCAAAAAGGCCTTTTGAATACGCAAGCGAAATAGGCGATTTTATCGTGCATTTCGATAAAAAAGATAATCCGGTATATGTCGAGATCCTCAATGCATCACAATTCCTAATTGGTGCGGCCAAAAAGCTCCCCAAATCCACGCAAGATCATCTTTTACGTAATCTCGCTGTTGCGTGATTGAGAGGAACATCCGTAATTATTTCTCCCCCGGGCAGTCGCGGCTTTTGGTAAATCCGGCAGATTCGGCTTCTTTCTCCGTGCAAAACCACCGGTCGTTCTCGTTGGGGTTGATGCTGATTTGGTTATAGTTATAGCAGCCGGGCTGGTGGTAGGTTCGCTCCTTGGTGCCTTTGTGATAGTTTCCCTTGATCACACATCCCTCCCGCGCACTCGTACATTCGTTTGACCAAATGCCCCGTTTTGTCTCTTGGGCTTTGGTTTGCGCTTGCAGAAGAAGCGCTCCGCGATCATCGTCCATGGTGTCGGCGACGCCTAAGCCCTCCTCGGTAAGCACGATACTGAGCGGTATTTCTTTGGCCATCGTCACCCACGCGATTGTTCTGCCGAAGCGATCCTTGCCGGACATATCGAGGGTCACGTCTTTTCCCAAAATCAATTCGCTTACCCGTTCCTTGGCGCGTTTAGACAGGCACCCCTCCGGATACTCCGGTGCGTCAAGTCCCAAGAGCCTCACCCGAGTGCCATCCTTCGTATCAAATGTATCTCCGTCGACGATATTGGTGACGGTCGTCGTTGTCACGGTGGAAAGTGCTGTTTTAGGTTTACGGAAAAATGGGACACCCAGCACAATGTTAAACGCAAGAGAGCTAATCAGTCCAATCCAGAGTATGCGCTGGAGCCATGGATTAGCAGAGAGTGAAACGAGTAGTTCTTTAGATCCAAAGAATTTCCTCATGACCCAATCATAGCACATCGACGTACGCGCCAACCGAACGAAATATTCGTACGTCAGGACGTATGCAACGTATCATCGCGAGGAGCATTCTGAAATGCCGTGTCGATCCGCTTATCGGATCACGAGTATATTTACGAGTATTGCACCAGGATGTGATATACTTTCTTTGCGGAAATCACCCGTCATTTCTGGCGTGTGCGTTACCCTGATTATTAACAGTATGTCTATAGTACCAAGGCAGCAGTCGATCCTACCATGACGAAAACCAAGGAGATATATCTATGGATATTGACCAAATTAAACCAGCAATAACCACGTACCTGTCTCAATTGCGTACCCGCATTCGAGTGGATGGTGCAATCGTATAGGGATCATTTGTACGAGGTGATGCCATACCGGAGAGCGATTTGGATCTCCTAATACTTTCTGAAGACTTTGTATCTCTGGATGAGGACGAACGGTTGCGCATTCTTTATCGCGCAAGTGTCGGTTTTCCCCGGGATTTACACGTATTTGGCGTAACTTCGGAAGAATTTGAAAAGGCGTCTCCACTTACGACTCTTGGAATCGTTCGGAATCAAAAAACTATCAGCGTGGTATAATAATTTGCAATAGGAAGTTCAAAGCTGTTTAAACCGGGAAGGTTACGGGTGATTTATCTAGTATTGCCAATGTCGCTCGAACCGAAGCATTAGCGGTATTTTGCAACGTGACTTTTTTGCTAAAACGGTCTCGAAGTGGTGTGAGAAATTCATCTGCCCATGAGGGTGTAAGGACGAATACCCCATCAAAATCCACAATGATTTCTTCATCATTCGATACGGCATGAAGACTCGGTTGGTATGCCAGCCACGCCTCTTTTCCCGCGGGGCGTGAAACCAACGTCGACCCAAATTTTTTTATCTGTATGGTCATACGTTTCTCCTCAATATCCTATTATAGCAAAGCATCCTCGTATCCATGGGTCAGCTTGCTGTATTACAACGTGAACACCGTTTTGTTTGAGATCCAATTGTGCATCGCCCGTTTGAAAAGCAAGAGTGAACGGTTGATCGACGATTACGGATCGGACAAATTTAAGACCGTTGCCTCGAGTTTCCGGTTGTCTCCCCGAAAGGGTTTGCGTAAAGGCAACTCTGAGAGCCTCACTCACGTTTTGGAGTTCTGGTTTGACGCGCCGGAGAGTAGCCAATATTCCTTGACCGCGGTCGGCCAAAAAAATATTCCGAAGATTCTGGTCGCAAGCATAAAAGATACCTGGTATATCGAGCCAGTTGCCCAGATTGTGGTCAAATGAGTTGTTCCCTATTTCTCCAGCCACCGCAGTCAAAAGAGAGACGGATGAAGCAGGTAAACTTCGACCCAATACAGATTCAAGTTTCTCCAGTCTAGCCTGAAACACATCTCTGGTTTGACAGTAGAATCCCTGATCTGGTTCGAATCCGGTGGAGGATTTGACCCATTGAGAAACCAAAAAGCGCGTGTTTTGGGTAAAAAGATCAATATCGGACTCTTTATAATATCGGTGTCCCCGTATACCACTTCGAGTTGACGGTAGTCGGTGAGAGAGATCCCATCTTCGTAGGGTATCGATAGAAACCCCCAGTTGCGCGGCTGTCTGACTGATTGAGAGGAGTTTATTATTCATAATCTACGTATATTCTATCATATCTATGCAAATCTATGCAAATGATCAAGAATCTATGCGTCTTGGGGAAATATGAAGGAATAGTTAGCAGAAGATGTTCAAAGCTATTTAACCCGGGAAGGTTAAGCGTTCTCATTTACCCGCTTGTGGGGGTTGAGGAGGTGTGGTTCGAGAAGACCGTGGCGAGACTATACTTTTTATATCACCAGTAAGGGCACTTCTTATATTCGCTGCAAGAAGTGCCGGTGATTCCTCATATAGTGGATGTTTGGTTTTTTTAGCAATAGCAACAATCGCCTCTACCCTGCGATCTGTAGAGGTGAGTGTCGGGGATGTATCGGTGGTCTCTATTAGATTTGAAATTGGATTGGTTGCGGGCGTAGAGACTGCTTGGGATTGAGCTTCGGGTATAAAATTTTTTCTCTTTTTTTCGTCATACCAAAATTTTACACCTAACCCAAGTATAATAGCGGCTAGCCCACCTGCGACAGTTTCCCTCACTGGCAATTCGGACGATTGTGACGCGTCAGCAGTTTTGGAAATTTTAGGAGCGTCTGGAGCTGGTGCCAGAATAGCGCGAACACTTCGTTGTTTTGGTAAACAGGGGTTTACAATGATCTGTTCTTGTCCAGTTTTGGCATCCACGATGGTGACTTCCTCATCGATTGGTACATAGACCTTACCAGCCTGAAGACGTCGGGATGATTCGTGGCCATCAGAAGATGGAGAAAGGAGGCCTATATTCTTTTTGATTTTGGCGATAGCCTCCGCGCAATCTGCAGCCGAGCCTTGGGTTTCTGTGCCAAGTTTACCGAGACCATCTTCATATCCATTGACGGTATCTCCAATGGTATCACCAATATCAACGTGGGCCTCCAGGAAGTCTGGGAACCCCGCACTTGGAGGATACAATTGAACTAAGGTATTGTTACCTGCTTGACCCACGAGGACGGGCTTCGGGGATTCCGGAGCAGTTGCGCATGCCGCCGCCGCGAGTGATAAGCCTAAAAGAATCGGTAATTCTGGATGTCTAGTCATATATAATTGGCAGAAAGAATATCCTATAATATCATAACATACGTGATTGTTCAATCCCCTGGTCTCTATCTCCACTCCATTTCTCTGACAAAAGGTTTGTCCGGGAAGAGTTTCCATACTCCGTCTTCATCGAGGATAAAAAGGTGGCCCGTCTCTGCGTCAAAATAATGCGTTCCTCCCGGTGAGATGATTGACACGCCATCAAACATGCGGTCCTCTCCATCGTTCCCTTGGATCGTCAGCTCATCAGGTATCGCTTTGGCCGTGCGTACCACTGCCCCATCGGGTTGAAATTTTCGTGGAAAATAGACTGTGGTCGTTTGTGTCATAGTCTTTCATCTATCCTTTGATATCATCAGGACAAAAAATGTGGACGATTACCGCCCCCTCTGGCAGCCCTGTTACCGATTTATATATCGGTATACCTACCGGCACTGATAAGCCTGTGGATGGATCAATGATGGACTCTTCATCATAAGAGTACGTAAGGGATACGAGTCTGAACGCACCATCGGCATGCTGGGCAATTCCGAGATAATTTTCTGGTGGTAATGGCATCGGTAAAGATCAATAATTTATTGCAGTTGAAGCTGTTTTCGCACTTTCATTATCTCCATTGCATCCTTTTTTGCCTGAAATGCCTTGTGGTTTAATAATTCAAGTTTTTCCTGTTGCGCGTCCGGCCAATCAGAGAAATTATTACCATGTATATTCATCTGTTGCTTGGCGTATTCATCCCGCTCTCTTTCTGCGGGATCGACGGATTCCCGATGTATCGCCCACGCTTCTGCCAGATAATCCCGTTTGCCACCCGGCCCAAGGACTATTCGCGCTTTTAGCACGGTCGGGTCTGGAAGAAGATTGGTCACCACTGCTGGTCGGATAAGCGACTTGAGTAGAGGATTTTGTTCATGAGCCTGCTCTTCCATCAACTTCAGCGTGTCTTGAGCACCTTTTACATGGCTAATGACTCGCGTTAATTCAGCCTGAACTTCTTTGGGTCTTCGTACGACCAGCGGTAATACAAACCCCTCTCTTCCGGTTGCTTGAAGCTGCACAGCACCTCCGACTCTTTTCGCGGCTTCTTCGCTAAGTCCACGGAATAGCCACCCAGCATTTTTTCGAAGGACATCAACATACTGAGGACTATCTCCAATCATCATCCATTGTCCTTCATTTTTTCCATTCGTACGGATATCGGTCCAAGGAATTCTTACCACGTCGCCTTGCTTGCTCGCCCGCCGGATAACGAGTGCACTAGGAGAAAATCCCCAGACTGTTTCGTCCAATTTTTTTGCTTCCGGTCCGGTATACATAACCCGTCGGGTAAATACATCTGTCACAAAATATTTATCTGGTTCAGATTCTCTGGATTTATTCAACGCGGCAAGGGCCGGGGCATACAAATGCGCAAATTCTGCATCCTGTCGCATTGAAGCGACATCTTGCGCCCTCAAAAATACCACATTGCCCAATATTTTTCTTAATTCATCCGGTCCCGCTTGTTCCGCGTACATCGCTATGGCAGTTGCCAAAGTTTTTTCTTCCTCAGTCGGAGGCTGTCCAATGCCTATCTGATGCTCAAATAATGCTTTGGTAAGCTGTTCTGCATTTTCATGCACTGCCTGAGCTCTTTCACGCTTGGACAACATTTTTTTCGATTGCAACGGGAGTATCTGGCTATGCCAGTCAATAATGCTCTGCGCACTATCATGGATAGCAGCAACCGTAGGGATCGCTGTTTCAGATTTTACGCCGAACTGAGCTAGTGCCGCCTGTGTCGTTTTCAGCGCTATCCGTTGCGGCGCCTCAACAAGTGCCTGCAGATCTGCACTCTTGGCAAATGCGGTTGCGGCTCCCACCCGAAGCACGGATTCCCAAAAACTCGGTGCGGCTGTATCGCCACTAGCTTGCTTCATGCCGTCATCAATAGCATCTATTCCTTCATCAAAGTATGATCCAAATGATCCGAAAAGATTAAAATTGGGCGATTTCACCGCGACTGTAGGAGAAGGCGCTGTCCGAATCGCTGTTTTTGGTTCGTATTCCTTGCCAGACCCCTCTGTTCCGTGCGTCAAATACTGAGAAAGTGAATTCATCATAATAGCTTATAGTTCCGTAAATTCACCTTCGATAATCTGGCCGGTAATTTGCCTTGGTTCACTAGAATTCTCGGCCTCTGTTGCTCCTGGTTGGGTTGATTCTCCAGTTTTTCTTTGTTTTTCCGTATTTATTCCTGCTGCTGCAGCAAAAATAGTGCCCCATTTGGCCAATTCAGCACCGAGTGTCTTTGCTGAAGCGACTGTTTCCGCTGCCCGCTGAGAGAACGGCCTACCTGGAACAGATTCACTCGCGGGCGCCCCCTGAGCTAAGAATTGTTGCAGTGAATTCGCTGCGGCTTTACCGACGGCCTCTCCTGCCCCTGCAGCATCGACGACTCCCATTTCATGCGCAAATGTTCCGGCCGCGCTTTCCAGAAATCCCGGCGCTGCCGGTTCCTTTGCCTTGGGTGTACCTGCACTCCAATACTGGTCTAGTAAGCTTGTTTGCTTTTTCGGCGGGGCCTGCTTTTTTGCGGCTGCCTGCGCGTCTAACACTCTCGCGAGTATTTCTTCTGCTGACGGTTCTCTTTCATCATTGCCATTTGCCATATATTCCTCCGAAATAATCAATATTTTATATCACGTTTAGTATAAATTATCAAGCTATGACGCTCTTTTTAGTAAAGCAGTTCGCACAGTGGCAAGAGGATCCTAAAGGATAATCTTGTGGCAGGGCCACTGTGCGAACTTTATTGTATTGTAAAGACAGACTACGTCTTTTGGGGGACCTTTGTTAGATCGCCCACTACGCGTAACTACTGACCGCACTGCGCACCAGCGCCGGTGAACGCAATATTTTCGAAAGGGTTAAGGCCGATCAACCCTTTTATCAACGCTTCATCGTTGATCGTAAACTGCGGTTGCGAGGCAAAATCAAGAATCTTGAGGGCGTACTTGCCTCCGAGAGCGCGACTCGCGCCTGGCGCAAGAAGCTCCGCCTTCATACCTTTCGGAACGATCGCGAAATCTACGCCTTTGATCGTTGGCACGCCATTGTTCCACCATAACCGCCATTTTAATTCACAAATCGCCAATATTTCGGCCGGCGATTTAGTAGGTTGAGGTGTCGGTGTCGCAATAGCGATTTGCAACTTCAATCCCGCTGCTTGCCAATTCACTTGTAACGGCGAAAACAAGGGTCCCGTTTGCACGGGACAGCCGATCAGCCAATTCGTTACCGAGCGCCCGCATACGGTGATATCTTTCTTCACCTTCTCAATAGGATTGCCCGCACGGTCATACAGTTGGACTTCGTTCACGCCCGGAGCCAACGCCAATTTCACAGCCTGAGGATATACCTCAGCCACGTCGGCAGGAAGGGTCACAGGCTGTAAACCGGTCGCGGGCGCATTCGGCGTGGTCAGCGTAAAGATGTTATTGGGTCCAGGAGAATTCTTGTTCGCTTCCAACGAAGGCAACACTAACCCTGCGCTCACGTCGCGCGATGCGGCGAGCTCGTTAAGCACCCATTGCGTCACCATAGGCGACCCACGAAGGATCGCAAAAATGAACAGCATCGTGCTCAAGCCAATCAACACCGCGAACACCCAACGAAAGGCGATAGCCCAAAACATCACGCCGCCCTTCTCCGCATACCGTCCGGCTGTTCGCCAGACGTAAAGAATCAGCAATCCTCCTACGAGCAAAGACACAACCAGCCCACCACTGCTAAAAACGAACATCAGCAGCCATTTGAGAAATTCTAAGAGGTTCATTTGTTCCTCCACCACGCAATTTATTGATTTCATCGCGTGGACTAGGTGTTTCTTTTGGAATCACTTGGAAAAATTATTCCCCTGTAAGGTCCTCCATAGGCGCCAGACGAAGTGCGCTTGTTTCACGGCCGGGTCGTTTTCAGATCCGTCGCGATCAGCGCAGTTCCAGCACTGGCCACCATCTAGACCAACAAATCGCTTTACAAACGAACCCTCGTTCGTTTGCTCTGCCAATTTGAGGTCCAGCACCATGCGACAGGCGGCGGATGCCGCTGACGCAATGTCAGACGGGCTCGGTGGATTAGCACCTGGCCAATATCGTGCCCATGTTCCGGGCATGAACTGCCAGATTCCACGAGCCCCCGATCCGGACGCCGCGTTCACGTTCATACTCGGTGTCTCGGAGAATGCGACAGCTAAAAGTAAATCACTGTCGCAGCCATAAACCTTTGCCGCAGCTATCGAGGCGAGCTTCACCTCGTTTGGAACAGAAAAATGCATTTTCGATCCGTTCCAATAGCTGATCGTTGGAAAATCCGGGAAATAATCGGCATCGGGTTTTTTCTGTTGATTCTTATCAACAAAAAAATATATACCGACGGCAACTATTAAAACTCCCAGAATTCCCATGTACACCACTTTTATTTGGTTGCTGCTTCCCCCTTCTTGCTGACGCTTCTCTTCATATGCTCTCGAGATTGCTCTCAGAAGCAAATTTATCAAAAGCGCCAGAGCCAGTACGGTAAATCGCCAATTCTCAATGACCACTTCTTGCGTGATCCATCGCGAAAAGCCGAGTCGTACTAAGCTCAAAAGCGGTTGGGATAAAACAACTGCCCCAACTGTAACAAAAAACCACCAGCCAAGTGCATCCTTCAGCCCCATTTTGGCTGCATGAATCAACATTTCTCGATTCGAAGCAACCCAAACAAAGCCTTCGCCCATTTTCTCCGGTTGCCGCGAAGCGACAAGCCAGATGATGAGCAATCCTCCGAGCGGCACTGCCACACAGAGAAAAAGAATAACAACTGCACTGTCTGGTGTTTTGGATGTCTGACCCAAATACTTCTCTGGATCAAGCCATCCCCTCTTATCGCCTTGCTCATCCGCATGCTGATAATAGCTGATAAACTCACTTGGGAGTTTATTCGCTACACCAAAATGCAGATGGGGTCCATTTCCTGCCCCGGTTTTACCCGAAAGCATGATGATCTGACCTTTAACGACCCGGTCGCCAAGTTTAACTTTGGCTTCCGAACCATGTCCAACCATAGAAATGAGACCACTAGGGTGCTTCAACCAAACACTAATGCCGTATCCTTGCGGCCACCAACCAGCAAATACCACATCACCGTCAGCAACAGCCTTTACAGCCGTGCCCACATTACAGGCGTAATCTATGCCTGTGTGACGCAATTCTCCCCCCAACGGATTAAAGACCCCATAGACCTGCTTAATGCCAGGTGCTATTGAGTCTGATACCCGACAGTCCACGGGACTGGCGAGCCATTCATCCACACCACCACAGGCGGTGAGGATGACGGTAAGCGCTAGGAGTATTCCTAGCGACGCGCATTGCGATTTGCGCATGAGGTGTATACTCCTTTCGCATTATTTAGATTTTTTTATCTTTCGATTTGGAGTACAAAAGAGAATGGTACTTTTCTCTCCTCTATTCCAAACCGAAAGACTCGTCCGCCGAAAGGGTTTATTTTTTGTAGTCTGTCTTGTTAAAGAGCTATGTCGTTAGCCTAGAGTAATCTTGCAAATAAGACCATCTATACTAACGACATAAACCTGGCGTTGAGGCCAGAAAGAGAGTCGGCTGTCAGATATCAGATAGCAGATAACTGATATCAGATAAAAGATGACAGACAAACTCTGTTTCCATCTTCAACGCGCACGCAAAGACACCCCGCCCGGTGGCGGGGCATCAAATTAGATTGCTATCGTATGCCAGGTATAGCATAGGATTAAACCCGCCTACGTCCTTCGACAAGCTCAGGACTATGGCGAGGTGAACCCGCCTACGCATAACGCTTCGGCGAGGTAAACACAAAAACCCGCTCGATCGGCAGCGGGTTTGAGTTCCTCATTCCCGCCACGTCAACCGTGGAAGAAAATAAGGGGGCAGGGAGCTTGTTGGACCGTGATGTTCATAGGATTTTGAGATTATCCTACAAACCTATAGTTTTGTCAAATTGACTAGAATTGGTGGGTTTGGAGATTTGCAAATGCGTGGTATACTACCCTTACTATGCAAACGACAATTCTCAACTATCGCATCATCGTAGAGCCGGATGAACGTACTGGCACCAATGAGCCTTGTTTTACGGCCTACTGTCCTACACTCGGCGTAGCCGATGGCGGTGACACTGTAGAAGAAGCGTTGAAAAATGTACGGGGTGCTATAGAAGCCTACGTTGAGTGTTTAGTAGAAGATGGTCTTACTGTTCCCGTAGATAAAACAGAACAATCCTTCATTACTGCCACCCAGGTAAAAATTCACGGCGCTATCCAATTTGCCTAGAGTCGCTTATGCCGAAACTTCCCCAGGTAAAGCCACGCGAACTCGCGAAAATATTGCGGGCTAGTGGATTTCAAGAGCGTCCTACAAGCGGAAGCCATATGGGCTATATCCATAATAATGGCATGCGTACTACTATCGCCATTCACAACAAACCCATCCCGAAAGGTACATTGAAAGCGATATTACGCCAGGCCGGTATGACCACAGATGATCTCATTGATGAACTTTAGCACTGCTGTTTCTTTCGTCTATGGATTTCGTAACATTGTACACTACTATCAGCAATAATGCAGCCGTTTGGGGGTATTATTTCTTATCGCTACTGCGCTCTGGGTTCTGACGCTTCATCGTTTGCAAAAGTAAACACGGTGAATACCGCATTTTATTTTACCAATGAGTACTCTATGTGGTTTCACCATGATTTTCCTCCGATCCCTCCTCCTCCTTTTTATTCTTCTTCTCCATCATTTCCTTTTTCATTTCCTTCATCATTTCCTTCTTCCTCTCCCGTCTTATTCATTACTATCTAGAAGTATATCACTACATAGTAGTATACTTTTATCATGAGACGTGTGTATGAACGACCGCTCAAGCGGATGGAGAAAACGACGGTCAAAGAACAGCAGGATCTCCTCGCTGACCTCCTTCTTTCCTTCCAGATGATCCGCGAACCCCTCGAGGTAGCCCAATTTGTGCAGGATCTCTTTACCCGGGGGGAAGTCAAGCACTTAGCCAAACGCTTGCGAATAGCCAAACTTCTTTTGGCGGGTCATACCTACGAATATATCGAGCGGGATGTGCACACGAGTCATGGGACGCTTGCCAAAGTGGCCGCCTGGCTTGCTGATCGCGGAGAGGGCTTCCGCCGGGTTATTGCCAAACTTCCCAAGGAAGAGGTTCCTAGAGAGGAATCCTCATGGGCTCCGGTCGTACGGGAGTGGAATACGATCAAGCGTCGCTACCCACGCTATTTTTGGCCGGAATTACTTCTTGAGGAGGTCGTGAAGTTTGCCAGTGACCGTCAAAAAGAACAGTTACGATCACTCCTCACTTCCGTCACAGAAGGACTGGAAGAGAAACATGACCTTCATCGTCATCTAGAAGACCTTCTCTCCGAGCCTTACAAGAGGAAGGCAAAAAGTACAACACTACATAGTAATATACTTTTGCAACATGCGCATAAATTGAAATAATACAGTGGCTTTAATACGATAGACTTGGTCTTTGGCCATTTGCAAAGGCGTGGTATACTAGCTACATATGAATAAAATGACCTATCGCACAATTATCGTCAAAGATGGCCGTGGCTATCACGGCTACGTTCCTTCGCTTCCCGGGTGCCACACGGATGGCATGACCATCGAGGAGACCCAAAAAAATTTGAAGGAAGCCATGGAAGGCTGGTTACTCACCCGATTGTCCCATCAATGGCCAATTCCAGAAGATACCCTCATTGAGTCGCTTCAAACGATTACTATCATGCCGACTCAAGATTCGCGTTTGTATGCCTAAACTTCCCGTTATTTCGGCTAAAAAACTCATCAAGGTTCTCAAAAAGAAAGGCTTTCAGTTAGATAGGATCCACGGCAGTCATTATATATTTGTCCACGTAAGTGATAATAAGTCCGTTGCTGTCCCCGTACATCAAGGCCACGATTTGGGCCGCGGGATCATGATTGCTATTCTTAAAGACGCAGATATTTCTACGGAAGAATTCCTCAAATCCCTCTGACCTATATGATATACTTTGGGAATGAATGTGACGGCAATTTGTGACCGTGTGATCCGGTGGGGATTTTATCTTCTTTTTGGGCTCGTGCCCATCCTTCTGACTCCGTGGAATTATGAACTTTTTGAGTTCAACAAGATGATGGCGGTGTATGCTCTGACCGTGATTATTGGGGGCGCGTGGCTTTTCAAAAGTATTCAGCAAGGCGAGTTCCGGATCGCCCGGACGCCGCTTGATATTCCTCTTGCTCTCTTTCTAAGCTCTCAACTGCTAAGCTCTCTGTTTTCCATCGATCCTCACGTCTCGTGGTTTGGATATTACAGCAGGTTTAATGGCGGTATGTTGTCAATCATTTCCTATGTTGTCCTGTTTTACGCGTTTGTTTCCAATACGGAGAGTTTCTCTGATTCTACAAGTGGACCAATCGAAGTACGAAGTACGAATTATGAATTACGAATAAAAAGTAATCAAACGGAACATTTCAATTCTCAAATCCTAATTCCTAATTCGCTATTCGTAATTCTAAAAATTGCCCTTGCTACCGGTGTGGTCGTCGCCCTCTACGGAGCGGCTGAACGTCTAGGGATAGACCGCCATCTCTGGGTTCAGGATGTACAGAATCGGGTGTTTTCGACCCTTGGCCAACCCAACTGGCTCGCCTCGTATCTTGTCGCGCTCTCGCCCATTGCCTGGACATTTACGCTCTATCAAAAAAAACGCACAATGTTTATTGTTTCCTGTTTATTGTCCTTTTTATTTTTTACCGTTCTCCTTTTCACCCGCTCGCGGTCGGGGTTGTTCGGGCTTGCGGTTGCCGACGTCGTGTTTTGGGGGTTAATTTTTGCAAGGTACTACCTTGCAGCTTCGCAAGGTAGTACCTTGCGTGCCTGGAGTGTTTTTGCAGTCACTCATCTCGCGTTTTCACTGATCATTTTTTTCAACGGCACCTATATCGATTCTCTCGACCGATGGATGACCTTGGAGGGATGGAAACAACGTATCGTCTCCACTAATTCCGGGAATCCCCCGGATTCCCGGAATTTAAATGTGATCGCTACTCCTTCAGCCTACTATAACGCTCCCCTCCTGGAAACCGGAGGGACGGAAAGTGGGACCATACGTAAATATGTGTGGCAAGGTGCCATTAATGCCTGGCGTAGCTCAACAAAGGCCTATCTCATCGGAACCGGCACGGAGACGTTTGCATTCGCCTTTTATCAGTATCGCCCTAAAGAACATAATCTCACCAGTGAATGGGACTTTCTCTATAACAAAGCCCACAATGAATACCTTAACTATCTGGCCACGACGGGGATTTTTGGTTTGGGAAGCTACCTATTTTTTATAGGAACATTTACCTATTGGTTTATAAAACAATTTCTAATGTCTAATTATCTAAGTTCTAAACCTGCCTCGCCGGCAGGCAGGCAAATCCCAAATTCCAAGTCCCAATTAGATCAATTAGGTCAATTAGAAATTAGAGATTACCTTTCGCTTGGACTCTTCGCGGGCTGGCTGTCGATCCTCGTCACTAACTTTTTCGGTTTCTCCGTGGTCATTGTCCAACTGTTTTTCTTTTTATTCCCGGCGCTTATCATTGTATTGCATGGCGAATCTCGAATTATGAAGTATGAATGGAGAGGAAAAAGAACAATTTTTCTTCCTCTAGTCTTGCTCGTGTCGCTTGCGTTACTTGCTTTACTCTCTCTGGGGTGGCACGCCGATACGCTCTATGCCAGTGGGTACAGAGCGAGCCGGGCGGGCGCCTATGACGTGGCGGCCGAGAAGCTTACCCAAGCCCTCCGGTTCAATCCTGGAGAACCCCTGTTTGCTGACGAGCTGGGAAGCGCCTATGCCGGACTGGTCACTGCTGCCATCGATGAGAAAGACGCCACAAAGGCGGCCATTTTGGTTAAGAGGAGCTTGGCGGCCAGTGATCAGGCGATCACGACGAGTCGGGCAAATGCAAATTTTTGGAAAACCCGTACAAAAATTTACTATACGTTTTCCGCCTTTGATCCGGCATTTAATGACGCGGCGATCGAAGCCCTGGCACACGCCCAGAAGCTCTCCCCTCATGATCCAAAAATCACCTACAATCTTTCTATCCTGTACGGCCGCAAGGGAGACAATACGAAAGCTATTGATCTATTGAAGACCACGATTGACCTCAAACCCAATTATCGTGATGCCTACTACGCGCTATATGTGTTTTATACGGAAGTGAAAAAGACGGATCTGGCGAGGCAAATTTTGAAAGATTATTTGGCGAAAGTTGATCCGGAGGATAAAGATTTCCTGTCCCGTATCAACGAATAAGGAAGTGACAAGCTAACAAATTGACAATACGACAAAGTGACAATACGACAAAGCTACTAAGTAACAAGGGAACAAAAAAATATGAAACAAATTGTAAAAGTGCCAGACGTCGTATTAACGACCCCTGCTGCAACGATTACGGTATTTGATAAGAAGTTGACAAAGCTGATTGACGAGATGAAAGCGTCCCTCATGGCGACAAGAAATCCAAAAGGAGTTGGACTTGCGGCCCCCCAAATCGGACAGTCCGTGCGCGTGTTTATGACAAAGCCACGGGAGGATTCCCTGATCCGTGTGTTTGCTAATCCCGAGATTATCAAGTGTTCCGATACTCAAACAGACGGTGTGCCCGAGCGGGAGAATAAACTGGAAGGGTGTCTTTCTATTCCTCATATTTGGGGCAGGGTGAAGCGCGCGAAAACGCTCACTCTTCGATTTCAGGATGAGGGAGGAACGCATCGTGAGGAGACGTTTACCGGATTTATGGCGACTATCGTCCAACACGAAACAGACCATACCAACGGCATCCTCTATACCCAGCGCGTGCTCGAGCAGAAGGGTAAACTGTATCAGAGTAAGAAAGATGATGAAGGAAAAGAGGTACTGGAAGAAATTGTACTTTGATGATATTTATCATGTCATCCCCGCGAAGGCGGGGATCCAGTGCTAGACCAAAACTGGATTCCCGATCAGGTCGGGAATGACGAGCGCCATGACTACATCAACTGTTCGTCTCATTTTTTTCGGCTCGACAGATGATTCTGTGATCGTCCTCTCCCGTTTGCATCAATTGGAAATCGGAAATTGGAAATTGGAAATTGCTTGCGTGGTGACCCAACCACCTCGGGCGGTCGGACGGGAGCAGATTATCACGCCTACTCCCGTCGAAGTTTGGGCGAAAGCACATCACATCCCCGTGCTTTCGTTTGCTTCCCATTCGGAAAAATCCTGGGCGTATGCGGACGAGGAACAAGTTGTCGACGCGCTTGAACCTTTTAAGGCTGATCTGATTATCAGTGCCTGTTACGGACAAAGGATACCGGCAGAGACGATCAACAAGGCCCGCTTCGGGGGTTTAAATGTCCATCCATCCCTTCTTCCCCGTTGGCGCGGCGCGGATCCGGTACCGTGGGCTATTCTGGTTGGCGATCATCAGACCGGAGTGACGGTTGTCACGCTGAGCGAGAAGTTTGATGAAGGCAGCATCCTCGCTCAAAAAAAATTGGCAATCCTTGATACGGATACAAGCGATGCCCTTCGTACGAAGCTTTTTACCATGGGGGCGGATTTACTTTTTGAGGTTTTTTCTGATGTTCTCTCTATGAAACGAATAACGAAAAACGAAGTAACGAATAACAATTTTTCCTATGCCCGTCGATTTACCCGTGATGATGGGTTTGAACCGTGGGAGACATTACAGAAAGCATTCGCGGATCCAACGGAAGCCCAGAAATTTTATCGGAAGTTTCGTGCATTTGATCCTTGGCCGGGAGTATGGACTACAGTAAAAGTCAAAAGTGAAAAAAAAAGATTGAAAATTATTGCGTGCCACGTGGATACGGTTTCGGGTCTCTTCACTATTGACACCGTGCAACGGGAGGGCAAGAATCCTGTCTCCTGGACCCAATTTCAGAATGCCTATTTGCCCTCTTGACACGATTCTCCGGGTGAGTAAACTGAAACGAGGGGTAAATGACTATGGCAAAAAGAAAAGTTTCAACCAAAAAAGTATTTTCCCGGGATGATTTTTCCTCATGGAACTTCATCATATTTCTGACCCTCGCATTTGTTCTTCTCGTGGTCGTTTTGACGGCGATGAAGAAGGTATCTCTTGATCTGCGCAGCCGGGCGGGGTTGAGCTGTCCGCAGTTGACACTTCCCAGAGCCGAAGATTGTGCAGGAGGATGGACGTATAAAAGGGATGCCAATGCCTGTCTCGCGTTCTTTTGCGAGGTAAAAGAAACTCCTAAACCAACTGCTCCTTCCGCGAAAAAATAAAGCGATAGAGACAGAAAAAAGAAGAGTTAAATTGCTACTGAAGTAGGAAGAGAATTTGTCGCTATCGTTAGTTTATTATCAAACTTCGTCCTCTTGATGCATTTCGTACAAGCGCGAACTCTGGTCAGTACCCCATTGAGAGATAAACTTACCCAATGGAGGTTTGGTTTGAAACCACGAAGTGTGGTCTGGGCGCGTTTTTTCCATTGACCGCCTGCTACACCCGTATGATGGGTATGTTGTCGGCCACGGGATGATGTTTTTTCACAAAGCTCGCATGCGTAGGACATAGAATTTATAGCAAGTAGTAGATTTTCGATGTTTCTCAACAAAAACATGCGCATTGCGCATGATCGAAAATTCACTACCTGCTATACTATATCATATGCTCGGAGAATTATCCACCAACCCCTTAGGCTTTTTGCTTGGGTTGGCCGCCTTGGTTGCCGCGATCACCGTTCATGAGTTTGCCCACGCACTGACTGCGGACCGGCTGGGAGATCCGACGCCCCGGTTGCAAGGACGACTCACCCTCAATCCCCTCGCTCATCTGGACCCCTTCGGTACTCTACTGCTTATTTTGCTGCGATTTGGATGGGGAAAACCCGTACAATTTGATCCGTATAATCTGCGTCATCCCCGGCGCGATAGTGCCATCATTTCCCTCGCCGGTCCGGTGAGCAACCTTTTATGTGCCGTTGTGTGCTCGGTCCTCTTGCGTCTCCTTTTTACGTTTCAAATATCATTCATCGCTTCCCTGGCTATTGGTTTATTGCAGCCGCTTATTGTGTATAATGTCATACTTGCGATCTTTAATCTCGTTCCGATTCATCCCCTGGACGGATTTAAAATTGTCGGGGGCATACTTCCGGAAGAACAGGCCAGTCAGTGGGCGCAGCTTGAAGGATACGGTATGATTTTTCTCATTCTTTTGATTTTACCTATTACCGGGGGCATTTCCCCCATAAGTCAGTTCATATCCCCGATCATCAATGTCCTGCTCACGCTCTTGTTGCCTGCCCCCCGGTTTTTTTGATATGACGTGGCTTTCTTATCTGGTCCCACGAACTGTGCTCCGGACGACTTCTCCCTACAATCGGGATATTCGGATTATTGAGGAATGGGGGAAGCTCAAGCTTCTGGTCAATGGTTCCCGGCAATCGGGACCCTATATTAAGAAGCTCTGGGAAGCGGCCTTCCGCGCGTTTCATCTGGAAGCTACGCCACACGTTACCTCCATCCTCGTTTTGGGTGTCGGCGGCGGTACGGTGATAAAACTACTCGCAGATCGCTACCCACAGGCTCGCATCACTGCGGTCGATATCGATTCTACGATCATTCATCTTGCAAAGGAGCATTTTCGATTGAGTGAGGTGGCGGAGCTTCGATTTATCCTGGCGGATGCGAAGGCATTCGTGGTGGCCCATGCACGGGAACGAATGAACTATGATCTCGTTGTCGTGGATGTCTTTATCGGACGGGATGTCCCGGATTTCATGACCACGCCAGGATTTTATCAGAGTCTCAAGTTGCTCCTGCGGCCTGGTGGCAGAGTAATACTCAATTACCTCCTGGAGCTTGGATATCAGAAAAAATCTGATGCATTATTTCTTTTGCTTAAACGTGTATTTCAAGACGTTGGTGATTATCCGTGCTTCAATAAAAGCAATCGGTTTTTTTATGCGCGGAGAAGGTCTTCTTTGTCGCTTGACAAGAGGGTTGGGGGTATTCTACGATGAATATGCCCGAGTGGTGATGGAGAATATTTTCCTCCACAAAATCATTACTAATGAGGTACTCCGCTTAGCGGGGGACAGGACTACCGTCCTTTTAGACCTTGGTCTAAGAGACAGTCCTTCCGATTAATAAGATCGGGGAAAATACCTTCATCCTGCCGGGCGGAATTATTTATCTCCTTGTTGCTTCTATTGTTTGCTGTTCCTATCTTCAATTGGTACAATAATGGTGCCCTAATAATCGGGAGTTTTGCTCAACTCGCAGTTTACGAGTCCGTGAGTATTACTGCGAGTTAGTCCCGTACATTTACGCTCGCCTCCCTAGCTCAATGGCAGAGCGACGGTTTTGTAAACCGCTGATAACAGTTCGATTCTGTTGGGAGGCTCCAAACAAAGGCGAGCTAAATGGTACTGGGATAAACAGTAGGTCGGGAGTTCCCCGCCTGCAGGCGCCTGGAGCGCCAGCGACTGGCGGGCAGGGATCCTCCCCGCCAGCTCAAGATAGATCCCGGAAGAACGGGGTATCCCCTATAAACTTTTTCAGCTCCTCTATCGCTGTGGCCTCCAATTCGTACGTCGCTCGCCTCCCCATCCGGATCCGTTTGATCCACCCGGCCTTCGTCATGCGCTGTAAGTGATGTACGGCTAAAGGTTCCTTGATCATAAGGGTATCGGCAATCTCGAAGGTTTCCTTTGAGCCGTGCGCTAAGAGATAGAGGATGGCGAGGCGGTGCCGGTGAGCAACGGCTTGCGTGAGTTTGCTTAATGTCTTTGTTTTATCAATGAGTCGTTTCCGGATAAGCATAGGAATGAACGTGCCGTGCACCGCGAAGCTTTAACGAAGTGGCGCGTTTGTTTGACGAAATCCGAACCTTCTTTGAACAGAATTGACGGCACGCTTCGTGCGCCAAACTGAACGCTCGGGCGGGCAAATCGGTTTATTGCATTTATTATTACTAATTAGCCAGTTTACTATATACTATTATTTATATTAATACCGCTTTAACAATAAATCCAAAAATTACACTTCCAACTATACCAATTCCGATTATCGGTGCGTAAGCTCTGGTAATAATGGCTGAAGGCACGCTTAAACTAACTCCTAACAACAAACCTGTCAAAACTGGATGTATTCCTAAATCCACATTTGGAATTAGAAACCCGATCATAAATCGTTCAATAAAAGCCGCAGACATTGCCTCATTTCTCTTACGATTGTTCTCGTATTTCAGTGGAATCATAATCAGCACATCAATTATTCCAAAAGCTAAACCGCACATTATTCCTAAAGTGATGTTGTTCATGGTTTAATGTTATCAATTTTTTCGTTGCAGATCAAAAAAATAACCGTTCCATATACTAACCACTCAAAGAGCGACTGAAGGGTAAAATATATCAACGCACCAGTGGCGATATTCATCATGAGATACATTGTAACGAGCGCCGGAATCGGTCCAACAATCCAAACGATAATCCCAAAACCTAATCCCTTTTGAATTCCTTTTCCGGGCAGTCCCTTTTCAATAAGAGTGAAAACAAAAGCGAAAATAACCGCAAGGACGATGTTCAAAAGAAAAAGAATAGTCCACCATTGGGCTGACATATTGAATCCTTGAGCTGGTGTCCATTTCCAGATACTTGTTGGTTCAAGTTGAAAAACTTTTCCAAAAAGGAAGTAGCTTCCGCCGCCGATAAGAAAACTGATAAAGATAATTGCAAGGCCAGCAAGAAGAATTCTTTTATAATGTAAGTTTTTCATTATATTAACTCCTCGATTGAAACGCCCAGCGCCCTAGCAATTATTAACTGCACCGCTCTCGACTTTCATAAGCGTTGTATATTGACTATCTGCAACTGAGATTATGCCTAATACTATTTTTGTCATATTTTTTCTTATTTATGTTATCATTGCTCTCTCTTTTAAACTCTTCGGCATTTTTTCTATGGCGTAACGAAGAGCGGTTCTCGGCATCACCATTTTATTTCTAACAACATAATCGAATACTTGGCTTTGATGAGTCTGGCTTGCAGCCTTTAACATCCAACCATAACCTTTTTGTACCAAATCATCTTGGTCTAAAAGCAAAACATTAGCGATTTCAAAAATATCCGTTAGAAACTTTCCGTGCCTGGCGGGAATAATAAGGGACACCGCCGAAGCGCGACGCACCCAACGATTTTTTGATTTCGCCCATTTTTTCAAATTCGATACGTAGCTCGGATACATCTCTACGAAAGAGCCAATTGTATGATTACATAGAGTGTCACACGAAGCCCAATTGCTGACATACTTGTTTACCCATTTTTCAATAACTTCAAAGTCTTTCTGTTCATATTGTTTACGAATGGAATACGACCAATTACAGGCAATAAACGATTCTTCCAAGTATCCGGACTGCCATAGTTCTTCACATAAAGTAAAAATTTCTTTCTTCTCTAAATTCTTTATGTTCTCAAAATATTGAGTGGCGAGTTTCACAACGATAGGCATTCTGACGCCACGAAAATTTATTTTTTCTTTAAAAGAATACTGAATCCTCTCGCGATAGGAGCGATCAGAATTTTTCTCTAAATCATTTCGTATTTTATTGATAATATCTTTCATTAAGCTATTTATAACTTGTAACTTTCGCCGGTTTTAAGCACGACGGCATTTTGTATTTCGTTTTTGAATGCGTCCGGCTTTGCTTTCAAAAAATGCATTGGTACAACGATCTTTGGTTTAATAATCGAAGTTGCCTCTATTGCTTCTTGTGTGTTCATAGTATATGTCCCGCCAATTGGTAAAAAGGCGATATCTACGTTTCCGAATTCATTCATTTCGGGTATGACATCCGTGTCTCCTGCGTGATAGATCGTTTTTCTGTCTATCGTAAGCAAATACCCGACACATTCTCCTTTATGATGAACTTTTCGGGTGGAATTCCCCGTTGGCGTATTGTATGCGTGTACCGCTTTAATTTTGACCTCTCCGATTTTCCTTTCGTCGCCGGGTCTAATTTCTTCAAAAGGCCTACCAATCAACTGCGCACATTTTGACGGCGCAAAAATACGCGTGCTTTTGGTTGCGAGACGATTCAGCGTAGCTGTCTTTATATGATCCTGGTGGTGATGAGTAACAAAAATGATATCAGCCTTGGGCAAATCCGCTTCGGGCAAGCCGTCCATTGGCTCAGGATAATGGCTGAAAATTACTTTCTTGGGGTAGTTATCAAAATTTTTCTGTATCCACGCGGGGTCAATATAGATAATTGTATTATTTGCTTTGATAAACAACCATGACGGCGGGAACCATGTAATTGAGATTTTATTTTTTTCTTTTGTTCCCATATGATGTTGCCGTTTTATCTTTCCAATTCCACCATTTTAATTTTTCAAGATCAGGATTTGAATTTTCAGCAAAGTAAACCGATGAACGACAAACATAAAGAACACAACGGTCAACTGAATGCCCTTGCTTAGCGCAAATTTTGAAATATAATTCCTCCGGATTTTTACCCTTTAAATCTGAAACATCTTTAATTCCAATGTTTGAAAATTCTTTTGATAACTTTGGACCAACCCCAGGAATTATTTGTAATTTTTTATAAACATTATCCATTTTGAGCTTCTGAAAAATAAATAATTGTGCCTATCTCCTTATCAAAGCTTGGCAAGCCGCGCGGTGCGCGGCTGAATCAATCGGCAAAATTCCTGAAAGTTTGATTGTGGTGCTGAGGCCAGGATTCGAACCTGGGTAGGCCTTTCGGCCGGCAGATTTACAGTCTGCTACGATTGTCCGCTCCGCCACCTCAGCGTAGAGCTATTATACTCGATTGGTTCATGGAATGTAGATACCCCATAATAAATTGTCTATTGCATTCATAATTTGAGATACGTATAGTATTTTTATGGAAGAGACACCATCACAAGAAGAGCAACCAACAGGATCCATGACCTACTATATTATTGGGGCTGTCGTCCTGGCCTTAATAGCTGGTGGTGTCTATTTTTTTCGCCCTCAATCTACAAGTGCCCCGGTTCAAACAGGAAGTGAAGTAGTGACCCCAGTTGTTGAAGTCTCCCCCCCTTCCGGACCTATCACAGGACTTGCGTGTGAGCGCCAATGGTACAATCCCGTCGTCGGGTTTCAAAAATATTTCATCGGCGTAGAGGGCGCTGATCTCATGACGACCAAGAAAGTGACGTGTAGCTTTAGTGTGAGCGTCAGCGGCAAAGTTGTTGCGACTTCCAGCGCGCAGAGTTCCCTTGCCCCAGTCGCAAGCCGCGGTGGAGGCACGTTCCGTTGCGATTCTCCGGCACTGGAGCTTGAAGCGAACATTCCTACGGTCGTTGATGTGATGCTCAAAAATGATCTCAATCAAACTGCTTCCTGTACCCAAACCTTCGTGCTTCCCCAACCGTAATAAAACCCATTCCTTTCCTTTATTTATTCATGATACAATAGTGATGGTGAGGCCCGGATAGTTTAGTGGTAAAACGGCTCCATGGTAAGGAGTTGACTGGGAGTCCGATTCTCCCTCCGGGCTCAACCTTCTTCTCATGTTCCCCTCTTGACACACCAGCCATAATACCGTTATCTAGATATATGCCAGGTAGTGAATTTTCGCTCATATGCAAGCATATGGTTACACAATGTATATGGAAATATATACGTATGATTGGTAGAAAGGAGATGGGCTTTCTTGTTTCGTAAGAAATAGCGAAAATCTACTACCTGGTATGCTTAAGAATATCAATCCTCATGAAAAAGATTTTTTTGGACAGGAACTCGTCCTCAATCTCTATGATTGTAATCTCGAGAAGATATCATCGGGAGAACATATCAAAAAATTCATCATTGAGCTTTGCGATAATGTGATTCACATGAAGCGCTATGGCGAGCCGCTGATCCCCCATTTCGGGCATGAAAATCCGATCACCGCAGGATACTCGATGGTCCAGCTCATCGAAACGAGCTCGGTCACGGGACACTTTTCTGAATTTAAGAAAAGCTGCTATATCAATATTTTTTCCTGCGTCTGGTATGACATGGAGAAGACCGCGCAGTTTTGTCAGGATTTTTTTGAGGCAAAGCGCATTGATGTCACCTTTTTAAAAAGACCATAAACAATACTACCAAGAAATGAACGCATGAATATATTAACCCTATTTACCAGTGTGGTATTGGCTGCGGAGGGCTTGGTATTGCCAATTTCTGATACTCCGGTCAAACCGAGCGTTTCGTTTGCAGACTTGATACAGTCCGTATCCCTAGATGCTGATCAAGGCGCCGTGTTGGGGACCGGTACATTTTCCGCAACGATCGTGGCAGGGCAAGCGACATCCGCGGTCGTACGCACTACGAAAAAATCCACCTACACGGTTGCATTTTTGGGCGACTCTATGACGGATACGTTGGGGTCAGATCTTCGTCTCGTTCAGGATGAATTTTTGCGTGTGTATCCCAAGACTTCATTCACGCTCCTCAACTACGGTGTGGGAGGGGAAAACATCGTGTCCGGACTTGAGCGGGTGACCCGCGAGACGACGTATCTTGGGAGTCACCGTCCTTCGCTCATTTCTACCCATCCCGACGTCGTCGTCATCGAATCATTTGCGTATAATCCCTTCACATTTGAAATCGGCGCACTTGAGCAGCATTGGTTGAGTCTCGCCTATATCGTCGATGTCTTGAGGTCAAACATACCGGAGGCAAAGATCGTGATTGCAGCAACGATAGCCCCGAATAGTAAAGTCTTTGGCGATGGGGCCCCCAGTCTCGCATTTAGTAGGGAGGATAAACTGGAACGCACCGGGACGATCAAGCGGTACCTGGAGAACGCAATCCGTTTCGCCCAGAGCCAACAAATTCCTCTTGCCGATGCGTATCACCCCAGTGTTGATAATTCCGGTGAAGGGAAAATGCTCTACATCAATCCCGCAGACCATATCCACTACTCCGATGCCGGACGACAATTGGTCGCCCGTACCATAGTAGAAACGGTGGTTGCCAACAAGCTGCTTGAGTAATCCCTCGCTTTTGGGATATAATAGGCTATGGCAAAAAAAGCACAACGGATCATCATCGGACTTATCTGCTCTGTATGTAAGGGACAAAATTATTTGACCGAAAGGAGCAAACTCAACACTCCGGAGAAACTCAAGCTTCTCAAATACTGCCCGAAATGCCGGAAGCACACCGAGCATAAAGAATCAGGGAAGTTGGATTAACCATGCGCAATACGTATCTGCTCATAAGTATTCTCGCGGTCATTGCCGCACTTATGATCGGTATCAATATTGGGCGGCGGTTTCAATCGTCAGGTGCGTTCACACCATCTCCACAACCCCGCATTACCCCGACTATCCAGATTGTTGTGCCAGCCGTAAAGAATTACCGGAACAATTTTTGCAAAGTGGCATTTGATTATCCGAATACATTCACGGTGCTGGAAAATGCTTCCGGAAGCGCGGCTTTCACCGGCGAAAATCCCGATGACGGCATCATCATCACGTGCCAGAAGGATATCCCTAAACCAAGCGTTTCTTCTCAATCCACGGAAGATATTCGCATCGGTTCAGTAGCCGCCACTCTGTACCATACACAAACCGCTAGTGACGGAGCCTCTATTGATTCCCTCATCTTCCGTCATCCCATGACCAAACTCGACGTGTTCCTCGCAGGCACCGGAGAAGTATTCCGGAAGCTCATTTCCTCAATCACATTGCTTCCTTAATTCAGCAGTCCAAAAGTTTGATATAATACAGAAGTTAGGTCCGTGGTGAAATGGTATCACAGAGGTCTCCAAAACCTCTATTCCCCGTTCGAATCGGGGCGGACCTGCCACAAGCGGTAGTAGCGTATCAAAAACGGCACCTGACCGTTAAAATAATGGCGGTAAATCAAC
>JBBTWJ010000001.1:0-4929 GCA_038062895.1 Patescibacteria group bacterium | reverse complement strand
TAAAGACAAAATATTTTTTTACCGAAGATGCACAAAATGTATTGACATATTACCCGATAATAAAGGGAGCATAGAGGGTAAACTAGGAGAAACTAGGAGGATAGGGGGAATTGGAGAGGATAAGGGAGATGAGGGAGATAGGGGTCAATTTGAGTTATCGTCACGACCCTTTTTATCTTTGCGGTCTTTGTCCTCCCTCTTGTCTTTTTCTTCCTTGTCCTTTTCCTCTTTTTTTTGTTTCTCGCGCTTGTCTTCCTTTTCCTTATCATCTTTTTCAACAATGGCCTGGAGGTCGGCGATGGTTTGACTCACATTTTGTTGTGTCTGATTAATTTGGAGCGCAACGATTGCTTGTCCCGCAGTGATGGGAGCGGCAACTGCCACCTGGTTTTTTGGGATGGACGTCGGGGTATTTGTTGGCAGTACGGTTGGCGTTGGATTTTGAGTCAGGGTAGTCGTAGAGGTGGGTAGGGAACGGGACGATGACGTCAGAATAGGAGTTGCTGTGGCGATGGGTTTGGGCGTTGGAGTGTTTGTTGCGGTCGGGATTGGTGATGAGGGTTGACTGGCGTAATTTGAAGTATTGGAAACAGGTTGCGGGTTGGTCGTCACGGCTTGTTTTTGCACTTCCAGATTTGTGGATACGGTGTTGAGTGTCGTAATATATTGTTTCGCAAGAGTGACCTGTGCCTCTTTATTCGGTGCATTGACGATCATCTTTTTCGTTTCCGCGATTTGTTGTTGTAAGTATGGCAGGCCTTGGATGGATTGGCGGGAGGCCAAAAGTTGTTTGGTTTCTGCATACCGGCGTTCGGTGTATCTGATTTGAAGATTGCCGGAAGAGGCGTAGGAAGGACTCGCCAGAGCAAGAGCTGTTTTTTCCAGCGCAATTTTGACGCCGTAGAGATTGTCGTCCGGCAATGCGTTCCAGGAGGCAATGATCATGGTGGATGGCGCGAAAAAAAGAATGAGTACTCCCCAGAGAAATTTATCAAAGATGGCGCGCATGTTCTATATGAGCGTAATGGATAGCATGATAATCTGTCAAGAAAGACAAAAACACAGAAGACAAAGCTAGGCTTTCAAAATGCAAAGCCAAGCTTTGTAAAACACATAAGACCGAGACTATAATCCTTTTGCGAGTTTGAGGATGTCGCTCACGGAGACGAGGATAATAAGTCCCATGAGGATAATCATGCCCACTTGATGCGCAGACCGTTCAAATGCGGGACGGAGTTTTTTGCCGATCAGCTTTTCTAAAAATACAAACGCGAGCCGTCCGCCGTCAAGCGCCGGTATGGGAAGAATGTTGAGGACCGCGAGGTTCAGGGATAGGATGCTCATAAATTCGAGGACCGCTTTCCATCCAAATTTGACGGCTTCCCCGGTGACGCGGGCTATGCCGATGGGGCCGGCAACATCGGCCGCCGGGGCTTTGAGGGTCGCGAGTCGCCAAAGCGTACTGCCCACACCCACGAACATTTCTCGGGCCCGAAGAACATTGATGCGGACCGCTTCGCCGGGAATTTGGTACCAGGCAAACGTTTTGAGCTCGAGATCCGTGATGACGACCCCGAGCGGCCCCTGACCGGGAGGAGGGTCTTTCCGGGGGGTGACGGTGACCTTTTGTTCTTTACTGTTGCGAAGGATGGTTAACGAAATTGCCTCTCCCACATGGAGACGGGTGGTATCGATGAGTTGTTTGGGGGTAGTGATTGAAATAGGAGCCAATGGGGCCAGAGGGTCAATGGCAGAGGTAAGCGAAACAACAATATCGTTTTCATGAAGCCCTACGGTTTCTGCCGGGCTTCCCGGCTGGATTTTTTCGATGGTTACCCGTCCACTGGGTTCGAGGACTCCTTGGGTCAAGAGATACGCCGTGATGCCGATGGCAAGCAAGAGATTCATGGTCACTCCGGCGACAAGAATCGCCGCGCGTTCTTTTTTGGATCGAAACCAGAAAAATTTTCTTAAGGTTGAACCTTGCTTAGTAAGGTTCAACCTTTTCCGATCAGATTCGTCTTCGTCTTCACCCGAAAGCTTCACGAAGCCTCCGATAGGGAGCCAGTTGAGGGAATAGATGGTGCCGCCGATCTTTTTTCCAAAAATCCGGGGAGGAAGGCCTAACCCAAATTCTTCGACATGGACCCCGATCCATCGCGCCACCGCGTAATGACCAAACTCATGGATAAGGACAAGGATGCTTAAGATGAGGAAGAAGATGAGAGCAGTGGTAAGCATAGATTGAGTAGCAGGTAGCTTGTAGTTGGTAGTTAGAAGTAGATTGTAGTGTTTACTACTCTCTTGCTACCTACTACTTACGACTAACTACAACCCTAAACTTGCATGAGTTCCGCCTCTTTGCGTTCCAAGAGGCCATCCAGGTCGGCAACGACCTCGTCGGTCAATTCCTGAATAAGTTTCTCGGCGTGTTTTTGTTCATCCTCGGAAATTTTGCTTTCTCCCTCAAGCTTCTTGGCTTCCTTCATGGCATCCTGGCGAATTTGCCGTATCATGATCCGTCCGCCTTCAACTTTGGCCCGGGCAAGTTTGATATATTCCTGGCGGCGTTCTTCGGAAAGCGAAGGAATAGTGATCCGGATGATGTCCCCGTCAACCACGGGTGTCAAACCGGAATTGGTTTCGTGTATCCCCTTTTCAATCTCCCCGATAATCGATGGATCAAACGGTGCGATTACTAATGTTTTGGCGTCCATAGTGGTGATAGTCGCAAGCTCGGTAACTTTTAGCCTCTGGGTTCCGCCATACGCTGCAATGACGATGTGATCCACGAGTGCGGTGGTTGCCCTGCCGGATCGAACGGAAGAGAGATCGTTTTGGGTGACCTCAATGGCTTTTTTCATCCGGTCACGGGTGGTGTGGAGAAGAGTATCAATCATTGAAAATAAGTATCGAGTATTACGTATCTAGTATTAAGGGTTGGGGCGAAAGTGTCAAGTCGTATTTATTCACCAAGGGCGATTCTGGTAAATTTGGAGACCGTGATATTTTCCCCGACTTTGGCCACGACCTGTTTGACGAGGGCTTCCATCGTGAGTTGTGGGTCGCGGATGTAGGCACCTTTGAGAAGCTCCTCCGTGTTTTTGGGATTCATGGAACAAATTTGGAGGGCGACTTCGTGGGCAAGATTTTTAAACTCGTCGGTGCGGGCGACAAAATCCGTCTCACAACGTACTTCCACTAGTACCCCCACTTTTCCCTGATGGATATAGGCTTCCACGATCCCTTGGGATGTTTCTTTTCCTTCTTTTTTGGCTGCTTTTTCTAAGCCCCGTTCTAAAAGAAGCTTTTTGGCTTTGTCATAATTGCCCGCTGCATCTTCTAACGCTTGCCTACAGTCGGAAACACCAGCTGACGTGTCGTTGCGGAGTTTTTTGAGGAGATCTAATGATATGGTCATATTCTGGATTTCCGCGTTCGCGGGAATGACGTTTCTATACAGATTTTTTCGGACGGCCGGGAGTCTTTTTGGTCGACCCGGACGGTTTTTCTACGGGCTTGGTTTTTTCCGGTGGTTGGGCAACGACGGGTTTGGTCGGTTCGACCGGAGGAACATATGGGGCAATGATAGGCGCTTCTTCTTTAGGTTGAACGACAGGAACTTCCTTGGCACGTGCCTCTTTACCCTCTTGATAGGCGGCCGCGATGGCATCAACAATGAGCTTGATCGAGCCCACGGCGTCATCGTTGGCCGGGATGACATAGTCAATGCCTGCCGGATCGGAGTTGGTGTCGACGATGGCAACAACCGGAATTCCGACGCGGATGGCTTCCCGTACTGCGGCATGTTCGCGTTTGACGTCTACCACGAAGAGCGCATTGGGTTTTTCCTTCACCATGAGGACACCGCCGTAGAAGACTTTCAGCCGTTCGATATAGCGCAAGAGCTTACCCTGTTCATGTTTGGGCATCTTTTTCCATTTGCCGGTGGCGTGGTCGTTTTCCAGATTAATGATTTTATCGATGTTTTTTTTGACTTCCTCCCAGTTGGTGAGGAATCCGCCGATCCAGCGTTCGATGAGGTATGGAGCGCCTGCACTATCGACGGCTTCCTTGACGACTCCCATAGCCTGGCGTTTGGTGGCGACAAAGAGAAGTTCCCCTCCGCCCCGCACCAGTTCTTTCACAAATTTGGTTGCGTCATCCAGGCCCGCTTTGGTTTTGGCAAGATCAATGATATGGATGCCATCCTTGGCGGTGTAGATAAAGCCTGCGGCTTTTGGGTGCCACCGCTCGGATTTGTGGCCAAAATGGCATCCGGCTTCCAGAAGTTGTTGTAAGGTAATGTCTTCCATAATTATATTTAGACAGCGGCTTGTGGTGCGCTTGCTTCGGCAAGGTTGCATTGTGCTACGTCGCCTGCAACCATACAAACTCGTTGGCCCGTGGCATTATCCTTGCTTGCTACGCCGTCATGTCCGACTCTGCCAGATCCTGATGGCGGAAAAGCATTTGCCGACCAGCAAATAGGTTTTGTTCCGTCAACAGAAATTGGTCCGCAGTGTATGCATTTTTCCATAAAAAAACACCAAAGATACGTTCTTTGGCGTTCCAAAGCCGTATCTTCTTATGCCTTCCACTCACCTGCCCCGCCGTGGCGGGGAGAAGATACTGGTGCGTGTGTGAATTATAAATAACTATACCAGAAAGAGATGATTAATTCAACCATTACTTTGCAGTTTGAATATTTTCAATATCAGATGCTTGTGCACCAGGACAAAAACTTACTAATGGTTTACCATTTTGCATTCCTTCATCACTACACATAAAATCACTTGTACCAAATGATGCGAAGGGACTAACGCTGTTGACCCGCTTTCTTTTTGGACAATTATGAGTTTCTTGAAAATGTAGTGCTTAAGCGCCATTTCGTGTTGATAGATTGAGTTATGAACGCCGCCGCCAACA